>CAVVCE010000088.1:0-27176 GCA_963746235.1 uncultured Alphaproteobacteria bacterium | reverse complement strand
TAGGGGACTGCGAACATAGGACGTCCGGGCTTGGCCGTTGCGCTTTGAGCGAGTTGTTGGGAGCGGAGGAGGGAGAACATGCCGAACCAAACTCGGCTTCGACAAGCGGCGGCATGCCCTTCGTGAGAGCGCAAGCGCCATCGCGAATGTCTGCTGCGAGCCTCAGCATGAGAGCGTTAATATTCTTGTAAGGCCTTTCAGAGAGTAAATCGGATCAAGCGTTGACCCCCTTCGATCCGCTTCCGAGTGATCGCGTCGGTCTGAGCCACAGCCGTGTAGTTGAAACCTATCGCGCCAAGGAGCGCGCAGGCGGCGTGGAGAAAGTTCGGTCAGGGCGACGATCAAATCGTCACCAGTCAAAAGACCGATGAGCATGGCGTTTCCGATAGGCCAAACTTTCTATTGCTTCTGCGAGATCTCACGGCACGAAAACGCGCTGTGGCCAACGCAGCGTCGACCGACCAAACCTGCCAACGCGACCGGCGATCGCCAACGCTTTCACGCGGCGGAAACAAGGGGACAGCATGTGCGATTGGCTGATTTCCCCTCTACGCGCTCTGCGGCCGCCTGGCCAAGCGCGCCTCAAGCTCATCGTCGTGCAGGCGCTCCCCGCGGTCGAAGCGGCGATTGAGAAAAATTCCTGATCGAAAAGACCCCCTCACAGCGCTAAAGTGACTTTGCAGTTCGAATAGTCCGCAGCTTCGAGGGAATGAGACCGGGGATGCCACGAAGTCTCATTGTCGTTGCGGCGACATCGCCGTGGCCGTTTTGAACCCTGGAGAAAAAAACAATGAATAAGTTTCATAAGACTGTTCTGGCCGGCGCGACCGCGCTGGCGCTTGGCGCTTTTGCCATGGGCTCGGCTTTCGCCTCGGGCTCGAATTCCGGCCCGCCGAGCGTTGACCCTTACCGGCACCCAACTTATCGGCTCCGAGCGAAGGCGCACGGGCCGACGTTAGTTCGGCACGGGACCAGGTCTCTGCCGAAGTCTACGACAGCCACGGCCATCTGATCGGCTTCACGTCCGTCGGCGAAACCAAGCCAATCGGGACCGCGGCCTAGTGCCGATGATGACGTACAGGAAGAAGAAAGTGGCGATCACTTCGATCAGGAAGCACGATGCCAAGCCATATTTGCCGGGGCTGAGATCGCCATAGCCGTTGGACGCGAACCCACCGGGAACCCAGTCCGGCTTGCCGGAGGCGATCGCGTAGAGAACCGCTGCCGCGACGATGGCGCCGGCCACCTGGGCGAGGATGTAGGGGAGAACGTCGGTGGCCTTGAAGCGGCCTCCGGCCCAGAGGCCGATGGTGACGGCGCAATTGAAATGCCCGCCGGAGACGTGGCCGACCGCGTAGGCCATGGTCAGCACGGTCAGTCCGAAGGCGAAGCTGACGCCGAGAAATCCGATGCCCAGCGATGGAAAGCCAGCGGCGAGCACGGCGCTGCCGCAACCGGCGAATGTCAGCCAGAAGGTGCCGAAGAACTCGGCCCCGAGACGTCGCGGCATATCCATGTTGTCCTCGTTAGGCTTGATGAGGTTGGTCGTCCGCTATCAATTCTCTCAAAACAGTTCGGAGCGCAGCCGGAACACTATCGCTTGCTCGCCGAGAACGCCGCCGATGTCAAGCCCAAGGCCCGGCGGCGGTGCAGGCCTGTTTTGCTGCAGCGCGAAACCGCATGAGCGGCGGCTGGACCCTGGACAGAGCGCAACGCCGTGTAGTTAAAGCAACCTCCCGGTCTGGACGGAGGGCGGCATGTTTCGTCGGTTCCTGAGCTATGTGACGAGCGCGGCGCTGGTGTTGGGCACGATGCCCGCGCCACTCGGGGCGCAGCCCGCGCCGGCCCCCTCGCCGGCACCCGTGGCCGCAGCGGATCAGGGCCAGGTGGAGAAATTCGGCGCTGCCCAGCTCGAAGCCCTGCTCGCCCCGATCGCGCTTTATCCCGATGCGCTGCTCACCCAGCTTCTGATGGCGACGACAAATCCCTTGGAGATCGTGGCCGCGAGCCGGTGGCTGGAGCAGGGGTCGAACAAGGATCTCAAAGGCAGGGCGCTGGAGGATGCGCTCAAGACGCAGCCCTGGGATCCATCGGTCAAGTCGCTCGTTCCGTTTCCGCAGGTGCTGGAGACCCTCAACCGGCAGCTCGAATGGACCCAGCAGCTCGGCTACGCCATGCAAGTGCAGCAGGCAGAGGTGTTCGATGCGATCCAGCGCCTGCGCGCCAACGCCGAGGCCGCCGGTAATCTGCAGTCCACGCCGCAGCAGATCGTGCGGACCGAGCCGCCGCCGCCCGGTGCGCCCGATCCGCGCCAGCAGGAGATCATCATCGAGCCGGCCCAGCCCGACATGGTCTATGTGCCGAGCTACGATCCGTCCCAGGTCTACGGCGCGTGGCCCTATGCCGACCAGCCGCCGGTGTATTTCGCGCCATCTCCCGGCTATGGCTATCCGTATGGCAGCGCGCTGGTCGCCGGGTTGGTGTTCGGCACCGGCGTGGCGATCGCGGCGGGTCTCTGGGGCTGGGCCCGCCCGAACTGGGGCGGCCGCTATGGCGGCGTGAACGTCAACGTCAACCGCTGGAACGGCATCAGTCCCAATCGTCCCTGGCGCGGCCCCAACAACGGAATCTGGCGCCCGAACAATCCGGGTTTCCGCCCCGGCGGTGGAATGAGCCGCCCGGGCGGGCCGGTTGGACGGCCCACCAGGCCCGGCGGTCTTCCGCCGGAGCCGGGACCCGTGCGGCCGCCCGGCGGCCTGCGCTCCGGCCAACGTCCCGGGATCGGCCAGCCCGGCATCGGTCGCCCCGGCATCGGTCAGCCCAACCTGCCGGGACTGCTGCCGGGCGGGCCGGGGCATCGGCCCGGAGTGCCGGGCGCTCGACCGGGGAACCGGCCGGGAGCACCTGGCACCGAACCGGGACATCGGCCGGGGAATCGGCCTGGAGTGCTCCCGGGTGCCGGCCCGGGAAACCGGCCCGGTGTGCCGCCGGGCGTTGGACCGGGAAATCGGCCCGGGCTGCCCCCGGGCGCCGGACCGGGGAACCGGCCGGGCGCAGGGCCAGGAAATCGGCCCGTGGTGCCTCCGGGACCGGGGCATCGGCCGGGCGGTCAACCGGGCGCGGGGCGGCCAGGTGGTAATCTTCGGCCGGGGGTCCGGCCGGGCGGTGGTGGCGGGGCAGGGGTCACGCGGCCGGCGCCGCCGCGGCGTCCGCCCGGTGCCGCAGCGGGCGGAGCGCCGAGGCCGAGCTTCCACGGCGGCGGCAGGCCCGGCGGCGGCCATGGAGGGGGCGGTCGCGGCGGCGGTGGCAGGCACCGGTAACGGCGCCGCACCGTCTCAATTCATTCTCTTGAGAGGCAAAGGCGACGCTGGGGCCCCATTGACTAACGGGGCCGGGTCCGTGATGCCCACCCCGTTGCTTGGCCGAAGAGCGGTGTCAGATGTGACACCGCTCGGCGTAGACAATGTGGGTACGGCTGAGAGTTCCGGAAATCGCCGCGAGGGCGAACCGGTTCGCGGCGTCAGGCAATGTACAATGATGTCAGGTATGCGGTCAGGCGCCCGGCGATGTTGACCGCGGTCCAGACCAGGACAGCAGCGGCGACGAATTTGATGCCACGCGAAGATACGGCCCCCGCTTTTTCCCACGCGGGCGCCTCTCGCTTTATGGTGCCCTGGAAATACGCCGTGACAACGACGCCGACGATGACCAGCGAGAACTTTACGTCGAACATGCCCGCGGACAGATATTGCGCCGGTTTCGACATCCACAGCGTGAAGCCGCTGACGAATTGAAACGCGATGGCAATCCAGATGATGGGGAAGAAACTACTGAGCGAGCTGTAGGAAATCGTCCGGAACAGCCCGAGCAGACGCAGGCCGATGATGAATATGAAACCCACCACCGTCGCGGTCCCGAACGCGTGGATGGTCAGCGCGATCGGCCAACCCCACGATTCCCTGACCCACTCCGCATACGGCGTATTCGTCAGCCATTCCAGCACTGTCCGATCCTCCTTCGATAATCGTGTCCACCGTTACGGATCAGGGGCTAGGCGTCACTCTGGTCCACGGACTTGTTCAACCAGTACATTCCAGCGGCCCCCAGGCCGAGGACGACGACCACGAGTGCGACGACCATCAAGAGGATCTGCAAGTTGGCAGATGACATAAGGGCTATCCTTCCGATTTACACATAGGGCAATAGCCGGCCGCCGAGGATCACCCCAACCCAAGCCACCAGCACCAGGACCGCGACCGCCTTGGAACTCGCCGGCGCATCCTCTCCCGCCTTGACTGTCCAAATCTGGTCGGACAGCGAGAAATACAGGACCGCTATCGCGCCGACCGCGATGAAGGCAATCTTCGGCGCGAAAGTGCTCTCGTTGAGGTAGCGGAAGGAGTCGGCGAGCAACATCAGCATTCCGCTGAAGACATTCATCAGCACCCCGAGCACGCCCAAGGGGAGTATCCGGTGCACGGCGGAGAACGGGATGGATTTCGCGAAACCCAGCACCCGCAGCACCACCAACAACACCGTGCCGAAGATCAGCGAGAACCCGAAGAAGTGCACGGTCTGCCACGGCACGAACCAGATCACGTTGTTGATCAGCAGTTCGATGGCGGGACTCCAGCCGGCTTTATCGTCGGTCGGCAGGATGTCGGTCGGCAGTCGGATTTCCGGGTGATTGATCTGCCCGCCGCGGTGTCCGGTTTCGGCCATAATGGCCAGCGTGATGAGCGCGAACGCCAGGACCAGATACAGCCGCCGGTTGGAAAAGCGCCCGACGTGCCGGAACTTCCACAGCTCGAACCAGGCGGCGGCGCCGGTAAACGCGAGGCCGAACAGCGTCAACAACGCCATGTCGCGGTGCTCATTGATCAGTGCCTTGGAAATCTGGGGAATCGGCGGATCGGTCAACGCCCACATCGAAGCGGCGCCGGTGACATAGGTGGGGACGCCCAATATGCCGCATATGACGAAGACGGTGAGGCCGGCGCGCTTCATCACGACGTTATCCATGACGAGCGCGATGATGTAGAAGACGAGCGCAAACACAAACCCGACCGTCGGGAAGTAATTCAAGATCATATGCACGTGCGACCACGTCTCCGGAGTGGTCCCGGGTGCCATGTACGGGCCCGGCTTCGGCGGCAAATGGAGCTCGAAGTGATTGATCTCCCAGCCGAGCTCGTCCACCACGATCATCAGGGCCGTCGTGACGAGTGCGAGAACCAGGATCACATTCAGCGTCTGGTCGGAGAGGTGCTTGACGCTTTGAGACCGCCACAGCTCATACCATGCGGCGGCACCGACAATCACGAGGCTGGCGAGGCCCAGCAACCCCACATAGTAGTGGTAGTTCATCACGTCCTTGGAAACGTCCGGTTTCGCGGACAGCACCGCCATCGAACCGGCGCCGCTGATGTAGGTCGGCACGGCCAATATCGCCAAGACGCCGAAGAGGGCGAGGCAGGTTCGCTTCAGCCCGTCATTGTTCGTGACGTATCCGGCGAGGTAGAAACCGAGCACGAACATCAGCCCACAGGAGGGGAAGACACTCACGAGAATGTGCAAATGGGACCAAGACGCCGGGATCAGATGCATGTAACTCCCCTCACCAAAAACAAGAATGCCGCGGCTGATGGTCCCGCATGTGGCCCGAGCTTTGCCCGTGCTCGCGGTGTTTCGTCAAGAGCCGCTCGAACATGGAGGTGGAGGGATGAGCGCTCGCGGGCGCGCTCGAGGTCCGTACATCGCAGAAATGAAGCATACCAACGCGCCATCTCATCGATGCCGCCTCCCTCACAGCTGTTCGAGTTTTTTGATTGACGGACCGGCTGCAAATCCGCTGCCCGAGGGCGGCGAAGGTTTATCACCATTAAGTGATCGGTGCCAAGGGGCAAGCTTTCACTTTACTGTCGCTTGCGCGGAAATTTCGATACCCAACGGGAGTTAGTGCCAATTAGGTCCCTGCCGTCGCATTCGCTGCGCGGCACAACCAAAACGGTGTCATCGCCAGCAGCACATACCGGCGCGGACGGCGGCAAAGTAAGCACGTGCGGCGTTATGGCCGGGCGGCGTCCCGGCGGTCTCGATTGTCGCCCGGATCGGGGCTTGGTTCCGGTTATGCTATGGATATGCGGATGGTCGGTTTGATAATCCCGGGGAGGGTGCTAATGAGCCCAAAGACACCAAGCGCATGCGATGGCGGCCGCGGTTCTCGCGATGGCTTTTTCGTGGGGCGCGCATGGGCCGGCCATGGGACAGACGACAATGCAGCCGCCCGGTTTCCATCATTTCCATCTCAACTCGTCCGATCCGGAGGCGGCGCTCTCCTTTTATACCGAGCAGTTTCCGAGCACCGCCAAGACGAGCTGGGGCGGCTTTCCCGCGCTGAAATCCCCCAACAATGTTCTGGTGCTCTTCAACAAGGTCGCGACCCCTCCGACCATCGAGCCGCAGTCGGCGATGTGGCATTTCGGATGGCATGTCACCGATGTGCGCAAGAGCCTCGCCACCTACCAGGGCCGTCCCAAGGTCAAGCTGCTGCCGCTCTACACCACCGAGGCAGGCGGCTTCGTCTTCGTGTCCAGCGACACCTGGCCCGGCACCGGCGGCGTGCTCGGCCTCACCAAGGCGCAGATCGCCGACGCCAAGGCCAAGGACGTGAAGCCGGCGGGCGGGGCCGGGTTTGCGTATATGCAGGGTCCCGACAACGCGACCATCGAATACCAGGGAGACATGCCGGCCGAACGATTCAACCATGTGCACATGTACCAGGACGATCCGTTCTGCGCGCAGCTCTGGTACCAGAAGCACCTCGGCGGCACGGCGGTGGCGAGCCGCGTCGCCGGTCCGGCGCGCACCGAGGCCGATTGCAAGGTGGCGCGCGGCCCGGATCGCTCCTGGCCGGCGCTGGAGCAGCAGGGCATGTTCCGCGTGCCCACCGCCGCGGTCACCTTCGGCGACGTCGCGCTCGCCTGGTATGCGAACCCGGGCGACAAGCCGCTCGCGAGCAGCCGCGGACAGCTCTACGATCACATCGCGCTCAGCGTCTCCGATCTCGATGCCTGGGTCGCCAAGCTCAGGGGCGAGGGCGTCAAATTCCTCGAGGAGCCCTATAAGATCGGCGACACCCGCGCTGCGATGATCGAGGGGCCGAGCCGCGAGGCGATCGAACTGGTCGAGGTCAAGTAGCGGTGTTGCCCACGCAGCCGCATCGTGAACGAGGCGCCCGGCCCGTCCGCGGACTGCCCGCAATGTCACAAGCCGGTGGCGCTGTGCGTGTGCGACGGCATCGTTGCGATCGAGAACAAGGTGTCGGTGCTGATCCTCCAGCATCCGCAGGAGCAGGACCGCGTGCTCGGCACCGCGCGGCTCACGTCGCTGCATTTCCGCGACGCCGTGATGAAGATCGGCCTGTCGTGGCCGAGCCTCGGCAAGATTCTCGGGCGCACGGCCGATCCGCACCGCTGGGCGGTCCTTTATCTCGGCTCGGTCAAGGCGGCGAGCCTCGCGCCCGACCGCGAGATCGTCTTCGTCAATCGCAAGGGCGAACTCGAACGCGACCAGGATGCCCTGATGCGGGACATCGAGGGCATCGTGCTGCTCGACGGCACCTGGAGCCAGGCCAAGGCGCTGTGGTGGCGCAATGCGTGGATGCTCAAATGCCGGCGGGTCGTTCTCGGCCCGCGGCGGCCGTCGCGCTATGGCAGGCTGCGGCGCGAGCCCCGCCGCGACGGGTTGTCGACCATCGAGGCGGCGGGGATGCTGTTGAGCCGGCTGGAGCGCCGGCCCGATATCGAGGAAAAGCTGACCGCGAGCTTCGAGCGGATGCTGGAGCGCGTGCGCGAACACGGGGCGGTGCCGGGCGCGCCGCGGCGCTGAGCGGCGCGTTCGGCCGGCGGCCGGCTCGGGGTCCGCGCATGATCCCGAAGAGCTGCGGCTCTTCGGACGAGATCACGCGCAGACAAACGCTCTCAGCGTCGGCGGAACTGCTGGCGCACCGGGGGGCGCGGGCTGGTCGAAGCCCGCTCGTCCTTGTGGCGAAAGATGATCCGGCCTTTTTCGAGATCGTAGGGCGACATTTCGACGATGACGCGGTCTCCCGCCAGCGTCTTGATGCGGTTCTTCTTCATCTTGCCGGCCGTGTAGGCGATGATCTCGTGCCCGGTATCGAGTTTGACCCGATAGCGGGTGTCCGGCAGGATTTCGGTGACGAGACCCTCGAATTCGATCAGCTCTTCTTTCGTCATGCATTGTGCTCCGGTCAACGCTGCGGACGATTTTGCGAATTGCGGCGCGGCTCCGACCCGCGATGCAGGAAAGCGACGCCGCTCAGATCCTTGGGCTCATGTTTTACATGAGCCGGCTTCGAATTTGCAGACCCTTCATGCGCCGGCTGTGTGAGCGGGCTTGGCGTGTGCGGGTTTGGACTGCGCGGGACCGGAGTGCGCAGGCTTGGCGTGCGCGGGTTTGGGATGGGCCGGCCTTGCCGGTCGCGGCGTGGTTGCCCGCAGCGTGGGAATGCTGCGGTGCACCGCGGCGGCCGCGCTGATGGCGGTCGCGGCGGGGCGCTTCGTGCCGCCGCTCCGGCGCCGCCGCCGGCGGATTGAGATCGCGCCCCGGGCTGGAGCGCCGGTCGGTCGCCGGCAGGCCCATGCGGATGAGCTTCTCGATCGAGCGCAGATACGGCACTTCGTCATGGTCGCACAGCGAGATCGCGACGCCGGTCGCGCCGGCGCGGGCGGTGCGGCCGATGCGGTGGACATAGCTCTCCGGCTCGTTGGGCAGATCGTAGTTCACCACATGGGAAATCCCGTCGACATCGATGCCGCGGGCGGCGATGTCGGTGGCGACCAGGATGCGCGATCTGGCCCTGGCGGAAGGCGGCGAGCACGCGCTCGCGCTGTGGCTGCGACTTGTTGCCGTGGATCGCCTCCGCCGTGATCCGCGCCTTGGCGAGCGTGCGCACGAGTTTGTCGGCGCCGTGCTTGGTGCGGGTGAAGACGATGCGCGCGTTCCATCGCCTCGTCGCGCAGGATCTCGGCGAGGATCAGGGCCTTGCTGGCGCGTTCCACATGGACGACGCGCTGGCTGACCCGCTCCGCGGTCGAAGCCACCGGCGTCACGGCGACCTTCGCGGGATTGCGCAGCATCTGCCCCGCCAATTCGGCGATCGCCTGGGGCATGGTGGCGGAAAACAGCAGCGTCTGCCGCTGCGCCGGCATCTTGGCGACGATGCTGGCGGATGTCGTGGATGAAGCCCATGTCGAGCATCCGGTCGGCTTCGTCGAGCACCAGCACTTCGACCCGGTTGAGCCGCAGCGCATTGCTGTTCACGAGGTCGAGCAGGCGGCCGGGAGTGGCGACCAGCACGTCGACGCCGTTCATCAGCGCGCGCACCTGCTTGCCCATCGGCACGCCGCCGATGGCGAGCGTGGCGCTGAGGTCGAGGTGGCGGCCATAGGTGTTGAAGCTGTCCAGGATCTGGCTGGAGAGTTCCCGGGTCGGGCTCAGAACCAGGACCCGGCAGGTCTTGCGTTCGAGCGGCGTCCGGCTGTTGGAGAGCCGATGCAGGATCGGCAGGGCGAAGGCGGCGGTCTTGCCGGTTCCGGTCTGGGCGATGCCGATGACATCGCGGCCTTCGAGGACGAGCGGCACGGTCTGTGCCTGGATCGGGGTGGGGGTGACATAGTTCTCTTGGACAAGAGCGCGAGCAATCGGTTCGGCGAGGCCGAAACCATCAAAAGAGTTCAATGTGTGACTTTCCAATTGGCGAATCAGCCGCAAGCCGTTCACGACCGGAGGCGCAAATCGCGGTGATAAGGACATCCCGCGTGTTCTGGGCTGCCATCGATTGAGCGGATATGGCCGAAACCGTCTGCAGGAATCGTGCACGCGGCCATTGGGACCGAACTTGCAGGTCGATCGTCCGAACGACGCGTATATGGCTTAATCCAGCGCGATTTACAAGCATAGATCGAGGCATCGCCGCGCTTTTCTGGCCCGGCGGAGGTCGAATAGCGCGGTTTGTGGTGCCCAAGCCGCAGTTTTCAGCTCGTTAACCGCTCACGAACCTTTGTGGCACGGACCGTAGGGCGGAATAGCGCAGCGTATTCCGCCGGCCACATGCCGAAGTGGCGCAGTGGCGCTCTGCCATCGCGCCTCACATTGCTCCGCCGCCTCGGGCCGCCCGGAGATCGCTGCGACGAGGCTCGCCGTGCCGCGTTCGAGATCGCCGACATTCTCGATCACATGGTCCGGCGAAAGCTCCGCGTCCGCCGGCGCCGCGCGGCCGATGCGTTGCGCGATATCGCCGTCGCTGGCGCGGCCGCGGGCGGCAAGGCGCATCGTCAGCACGTCCGGTCGGCGCGGTGACGAGCACGACGCCCAGAGCAGGCATAACGGCGGCGCAACCGGCCGACGATGCCGCGCGACACGTTGCACACCACGGTCCGTCCGGCGCGGATGTCGTCATCGATGCCGGCGGGGAGCGCGTATTTCAATCCGTGCGCCTCCCACCACAAGGCGAAGGCGCCTGCTTCCGCGGTCGCCTGCGAAGTCCCGGCTCCGAAATGATCTGGTGGTCTTCCGCCGCGGAGGCCGTCCGGGTGACGAGGCGGAGGGGAAATACGATCGTCGGGTCGCCGGCGAGCCGCACGCGGGCACGGGCGATGAGGGTGTCCTTGCCGGCGCCGCTCGGCCCGACCACGACGACCAGCCGGCCCCGGCACCGATCAGACCCGCGCCGGATCGCCGCCGCCATCACGCGACGCGCTGCCCGGCGCGCCAGACCGTGCGGACGACCGGGATCCCCGTTGGCGACCCGGATGCGGACGAGGTCGGCGCGCTTGCCGAGCGCGATTTCGCCGCGATCGCCGAGGCCGACCGCCTCCGCCGCGGTCTTGGTGACCGTACGCACCGCCGCCGGCAAGGAGATTGCCGGCACGGCGTGCGGCAGGTGAAGCGCCGCCATCAGCAGGCTCGCCGGCACGTAGTCCGACGACAGCACGTCGAGCACGCCCGCCCGCGCCAGCTCGGCGGTCGCGACGTTGCCGGAATGCGAGCCGCCGCGCACCAGATTGGGCGCGCCCATCAGCACGCGCACGCCGCCCGCATGCAGCGCCTGCGCCGCCTCGATCGTGGTGGGAAACTCGGCGATGGCGACGCGGTCCCCGATCGACTGGGCGACATGGTCCGCGGTGGTGTCGTCGTGGCTCGCCAGCGGGATGCCGTGCGCGCGGGCGATCGCGACGAGCGTCGCGTAATTGGGTGCGGCAGTGGAGCCGCGCATCCTCGCGCCGCTTCTCGAACATCACGTCGAGTTCGGCATCGGTGAGGCGGCCGGACTTGCCGCGGTAATAATCGCGCAATTTCTGCTCGTCGCGGAACTGGCGCTGGCCCGGCGTGTGATCCATCAGCGAGACGAGGCGCACATCGTCGCGGCCGATCAACGCGCTCGCCTCCGCGACCACCTGCGGCATCGGCACCTCGCAGCGCAGATGCAGGTAATGCGTGATCCGCAGCATGTCGGCATCGCGCGCGGTGGTGATCGCCGCGGCGAGCAGCGCGGCCTCGCCGCTCACGTCCTCGGCGCCCTCCTCGCGCCACACCCGCAGCGAGTCGAGCACGGTGGTGATGCCGCAGGTCGCGAGCTGCGCATCATAGGAGACCACCGCCGATACCGGGTCCCAATGCACCTTGGGCCGCGGCATGTAATGGGCTTCGATGTGGTCGGTGTGCAGTTCGACGAGGCCGGGAATGACGAGGTCGCCGCCCATGTCTTCGGCCCGGGCCGGCGCCGCGCCGCGGCCGAGGTCGGAGATCACGCCATTCTCGGCGACGATCCAGCCGGCCTCGATCACCTCGTCGGCGAGCACCAGGCGGGCATTGGCGAGGGTGAGGGAGCTCGGCGTTGCGGTCACGGCTTGCAAAATCCCTTGCAAAATTTGTCCGATCTAATGGACAACTGCCCTGATGGCGTCAATGACGGCGTCATGACGGTTTCCCCCGATGATGCGCGCACCGAACGGCCGCGCCGGCAGGCTTGCGCATCGCATCGCTCACCTGGCGCATCGCTCACCTGGCCGACGCGTCGCGGCTGTCGTGATGTGGCTGCCGGAGTGGCGCCGGTGAATCCGAGATACGCGATCTATTTCGTTCCCGCCGCCGACACTGCGCTCTACCGGTTCGGTGCGGCCGTGCTCGGCTATGACTGCTACACCGGAAACGATGCCGATTTTCCCGACCCGTTGCCGATGGAAACCGCCGCCTGGCGCGACTTGACCGGCGCGCCGCGCCGCTACGGCTTCCATGCCACGCTGAAGGCGCCGTTTCACTTGGCGGAGAGCGCCGACGAAACCGCGCTGATCGACGCATTCCCCGCGCTTTGCCGCTCGATCGGACCGGCTCCGATGATCGAGCCGATCGTCGCGCCGCTGGAGGGCTTCATTGCAATCGTCCCGACCGCGGCGGACGCGGCGATCGATCGGCTCGCGGCCGCCTGCGTCACCGCCTTCGATCGTTTTCGCGCGCCATCGAACGCACATGATCTCGGCCGGCGCATGCCCGGCCTGAACGAACGACAGGTCGCCAACCTCGACCGCTGGGGCTATCCCTTCGTGTTCGACGACTTCCGCCTGCACCTCACGCTGACCGGCCGGCTCGGTCCGGAGCGCAACGCCGAGGTCCTGCCCTATCTCCGGGATCGCTTTGCCGCGGCTTGCGGCGCACGCCCGGTGTCGGTCGACCGCATCGCGCTGTTGCGCCAGGACCGGCCCGACGCGCGTTTCCTCGTCATCTGCCATGCGACGATCGGTGCGCACCGGTAGGACGCGCACGATTCCGAGATGCCTCGGCTCAGGACATTTTCAAGCGCACCGAACCGCGGCGTGCTAGAGGATTTTCCGGCGGGATGAAGGCCGGTCCGCCGTCCCGTTGACCGGCATTCGCCTGGCCAGAAAACACCGCACAAGCGGTGCTCAATTCATGAGCAAGGGAGAAATCCATGTCACGTCTAACCACTGCAGTGCTCGCGGGGGCCTTGACCGCCGCGGCGCTGCCGGCCTTCGCGCAAGCCCCGGCGGCGCCGCCGCCGTTCTCGACCACCAAGGTCGAGGGCACCGACGGCGTCTACATTTTCCGGTATCAGGGCCATCAGGCGATGTTCATCGTCACGCCGGACGGCGTGATCGCCACCGATCCGATCGGGGAGCGGCGGCCGGCAGCGGCGGCCTACATCGCCGAGATCCGCAAGATCACCCAGGCGCCGATCAAGTATGTCGTTTACAGCCACAGCCATTACGACCACATCGCGGGCGGCAAGCCGTTCAAGGATCTCGGCGCCGTCTTCGTCGCCCACCGGAGGACCAAGTCGATCCTGCAGCAGCGCAACGCGCCGGACATCGTCATTCCCGATCTCGTCGTCGACGACAGCGGCACCAAGCTGGAACTCGGCGGCACGACGCTCGAACTCCTCTATGTCGGCAAGAACCATGGCGACGATTTGCTCATCATGCGCCTGCCGAAGGAAAAGATCATTTTCGTCGTCGACTTCCTGCCTCTGTCCGGGACGCAGTTCCGCGTCATGGCGGACACCTACCTGCCTGACCAGGAAGACTCCATGAAGAAGATCCTGGCGATGGATTGGGATCGCCTGATCCCCGGACATCCCGGCGCCGGCGGCCGGCAGGTCGGAAACAAGGACGACGTCAAGGTCGACCTCGATTACATGCTCGATCTTTCCGCCGCGGTGAAGAAGGCGACCGAAGAGGGCAAGTGCTACGCCGGCGCGCTCGCCGAGATCAAATTGCCGAAGTACGAGAAGCTCGCCGGCTACGAGCAGAACCTCGCCGGCAATATCGAGCGCTATTGCGACTTCTGGAACCGCGGAATTCTGATTGGTCCCGCGACCGACCGCAGCCGGAGAATTTCGGCTGCGGTCATTCGTCTTGCGAATACAGCCGGCGTTCGCCGGTTGCGGGCTGTTGCCGGCCGGGCAGCGGCCGTTGCGGCCGATCGTTGAAGCCTCTATCGTCCGACGGCGAGGAAATCCGCTCGCTTCTGCCGGGCGAACTCGCCGATACGGAGGAAGCCCGATGCGCACGCGGTTTGCCAAAGCAATTCTTTGCGCCAAAGCAACTCTTGCGGCCAAAGCAACACTCGCAGCCAACGCTTGGCTCGCCGGTGCATTCCTGTGCATGGCTTCGCTCGCGTCCGCCCAGCAACCCGTCACCATCCGCGCCGGAACGGTCATCGACGGCAAGGGCGGCGTGCAACGCAATGGCGTCATCGCAGTGGAGGGCTCGCGGATCGTCAAAGCCGGCGACGGCACGGCGCAGGGTGCAACCTACGACCTCTCGCGGTTCACCGTGCTGCCCGGAATGATCGATACGCACGTTCATATCGGCGCGCATTTCGGCAAGGACGGCCGCGCATCGACGCCGGGCGAGACGCCGGCCGAGGAGGCGTTGTACGGGGCCGAGAACGCCTATGCCATGCTGATGGCGGGATTTACCACCGTGCAGAGCATCGGCGCACCGAGCGACGTGCCGCTGCGCGCGGCGATCGCCAGCGGGCGGCTTCCCGGGCCGCGGCTGTTGACCGCAGTCAGCCCGCTCACCGACACGAGCCTGACGGTCGAGCAGGTCCGGCAGCATGTTCGCAAGGCCGTGGCCGACGGCGCCGACGTCGTCAAGATTTTCGCCTCGAAGAGCATCCGCGACGGCGGCGGCCAGACGCTCAGCGACGAGCAGATCCTCGCCGCCTGCAGCGAAGCCAAGGCACTGGGCAAGCGGGTCTGGGTGCATGCGCATGCGGCCTCCGCGGTGCGCGCGGCCGCGACCGCGGGCTGTACGACAGTCACCCACGGGTCCCAGATCACCGACGCCGAAGCGGACCTGATGGCCGCGCGCGGCACGTATTTCGAGCCGCAGACCGGTCTCCTGCTGCAGAACTACATCGAGAACAAGGCCCGCTTTCTCGGCGTCGGCAATTACAACGAGGCCGGATTCAAGTTCATGGAAGACGGCATTCCGCTCAACGACGCCATGTTCAAGATGGCGATCCGGCACAAGGACCTGAAGATCAACATGGGGACGGACGCCGTGGCCGGCTCCCACGGACGCAATGCCAACGAGGTGGTCCATCGCGTCAACGTGGACGGGCAGCCCGCAATGGACGCCATCGTGGCAGTGACGTCGCTCAATGCCGAGGCTCTCGGCCTGCAGGGCACGATCGGTTCGTTGGCGCCCGGCATGGAGGCGGATCTGATTGCCGTCGACGGCGATCCCGTGACCGACATCACCGCGCTCCAGCGGGTCGTTTTCGTGATGAAAGGCGGCAAAGTCTACCGCAATGTCGCACCGGGCCGATGACGGGCGCGCGCCGCGCCCCGCCACGCTTGCCAAAGGAGAAATGACGCCATGAAATCGGAAACGAAACTGGAAACCGAAACAGCCTCTGTCATCGATGCCCGGCGTGCCGGGAGTTCTGCCAATGGATTGACGCAGCAAGGCGGCGCTCGCAGAAATTTTCTATTGGGAGCGGCCGGCGGGATGGCGACGTTCGCCGCCGGCGGTTTGATTCCTGTGGCGGAGCGCGCCGCTGCGGCAGAGGTGGAGGGAGGCACCTCGCCTCTGTTCGCCTATATCGGATGCTTCAGCGAGGTGAGTCGCAAGGCGAACGGAAAAGGCATCAGCGTCTACCGGATCGATCCGGACGGCGCGTGGACGCTGCTGCAGACGCAGGAGACCGTGCCCAACCCGCAGTTCATCGCATTCGATCGTCAGCAGAGATTCCTCTATTCGGTTCACGGCGACGGAACCGAAGTCAGTGCCTACGCCATCGACAAGGCGAGCGGCCGGCTCAGGTTCCTGAACAAGCAGCCGACCAACGGCATGAACTCGACTCACCTGACGCCGGACCCGAGCAACCGGTACATCGTCATCGGCAACGGCCCGGGGGTGGCGGTATTCCCGATCAATCCGGATGGGTCGCTTTCGCCCTTCAGCGATATGGTCCCGGCGACGGGCGAAGTCGGCCCGCACCGCAATCAACGCGAGGCCGGCCCGCACCCGCACTATGTTTCGTTCGATCCGAGCGGCCGTTTTCTCGTCGCACCCGACCGCGGCACCGACCGGGTCCTCATCTATCGGCTGGACCCGCGACCGGCAAGCTGGCGGCCAACGATCCGGGATTCGCACGGACCCGCACCGGTGCCGGGCCTCGCCATCTCGCCTTCCATCCGGCCAAACCCTGGGCCTATGTGTGCGACGAACTGGACTCCACCGTTACCGCCTTTGCCTGGAATTCCGAGCGCGGCGAACTGAAGGCGTTTCAGGTGATACCGGCGCAGCCCGAAACGTACATGGGCAACAATTCCCCCGCCGAAATCCAAGTCGCGCCGTCGGGGAAATTTCGTCTACGTGTCGAACCGCGGCCACAACAGCATCGTGACCTACAATGTCGATCCCGCCTCCGGGAGGCTGGCACCGGTCGGCTGGGAGCCGACCCAAGGCCGCACGCCGCGCTTCTTCACCCTCGATCCGACCGGCGGCCTGCTCTACGCGGCCAACCTGGAGAGCCACAACATCGTTGCTTTCCGGGTCGACCAAACCACCGGCAAGCTGACGCCGACCGGCCGGATCGTGGAAACAGGCAGCCCGTCCTGCATCATTTTCGCGCGCGCTTGATGCCGGCTGGCAAGCGTTCGCCTTCGAGGCGTTGAGCAAGCCCCGTAGGGTGAGCAAAGGCGGCCGAGACTCCTGCGCGTTGGCAAGACGTTTGTTCCGCCGTGCCCACGCGGGCCTCGCCACAGCACGTGGGCACGCTTCGCTTTGCCCACCCTACTACGCTCGGACCGCCTTCAAGCCGGGAGCCGCAGCACCGCATATTGTGCATAGTCGCGGTAGGGCCGCTCGAAGGAAAGGCTCGCCCCGGCGGCTTGCGCGCGGCCGCGCAAGGCCTGCTCCAGTTCGTCGCGCGGGGTCACGTGAAACACCGCCAGCCAGCGGCGCAGCAGCGAGCGGAACACGCCCGGCAACCGTTGTTGGCCGCCGAAGTCGACGATATGGAGTTCGCCGCCGGGGGCGAGGATTGAAATCGAGCCGTTGATCACGGCCTCCCAGTCCGGAATCATCGACAGGCTGTAGGAAATGAAAATCCGCTCGAAGCGCGCGACGCCGAACAAAGGCACGGGATCGAGGCGGGTGGCGTCGGCATGGGCGACGCGGATTTGCGACGCCAGGCCGGCACGGGCGATCCTGGTGATCGCCGATGTCAGCATCTCCGTGGAGACATCGACGCCGTAGAAGCGCGCGTCGGGATAACGGGCTGCGGCGGTGGCGAGATTGCGTCCGGTGCCGCAGCCGATCTCGAGCACGGCGTCGCCTTCGCGCGGGGCGAGTTGCGCGATCAGCCGGTCGCGGCCGAGCAGATAGTATTTCCGGGTGAAATCGTAGAAGTGACGCTGATGCCGGTAGGTCCGGTTCATCAGGTCGGTCGATGAGACCATCGCCATGTCACCCCCGCAAGACATAGAGGTGAAACCCGCCATAGATGGCGGAGCGGTCGCGTCGCGTGAGGTCGCGCGAAGCCTCGGTTTCATAGCGCCACTGCGCCAGCACCGGCTCGTCGACGCGTCCCGGCAGCAGGCTCGGTTCGGCGGCGGTGCGGAAGATGACCCGCGCGCCGGGTCGTGCGGTGCGGGTGATCTCACTCCACAGGTCGTTCAATTGCAGGTCCGACATCCAATCCTGGGCGTCGAGCAGCACATAGCGGTCGAGCGATTGGGCCGGGCGGCTCTTGAGGTATTCGGTGAACGAGCGGTTGAGCACCTCGACCCGATCTGCGCGATCGCGGATGGTGTCGAAATGCGCGCGCTCGAGATAAGGCGGCAGCGGGCCGGAACCGCCGTCGGAATAGGAACGTCCGAATGCCTGCCAGGCGAAATAATTGTCGTCGATGCTGAACTCGCAGGACAGCTTCTCGACCCGGTCGCGCAGCACCGCCGCCATGTGCGGTGCGCCGGCCCCGAGCGCGGCGTATTGCGCCGGCGGGATGCCGAGGCCGTAAAGGGACAATTGGCGCGCCGCGGCCCAGCGCACGAACGGTTTGTCGAACAGCGGCGCCAGCGAGGTCTCGAAGAACGCCCGCTGCTCTTCGAGCGAGCGCGCCCGCAGGAACTTTCTCAACTCGACGCCATGGGCGCGCGCCACGAGATGGCCGAGGCCGATGGTGTAGCCGAGCAATCCGTAGCGATAGAGATTGCGCGAGAACATGGAAATGCGGCGCCGGCCGAAGCCGGAGAGGGCGCGCCCTTCCCAATAGGCGCGCGTTTCGTCGTCGAGATGGTCTTTCAGGAAGCGCCAATAGGCGGCGACGTTCGCGGCTTCATCGGCCTCGCCGAAGAAGCGGTAGAACGCCTGCCAAGACGGCAGGCGGCGGGCGGCGGTGAGCTTCAATCGGTTGAGCGCCACATGGGCGCGGCTGAGATCGACCGCCGTGATGTGTCCGGGATCGGCGATGAGATAGGAGAGGACGTTGCATCCACCCGAGGCGATCGCCACCACATGGCACTGCGGCGTCAGCGCGAGCGCTTCCAGGTCGACCTCGGGGTCCTCCCAGATTTGCGGGTAGACCAAGCCTTTGAACGCCCAGGTGAACATGATTTCGAGCAGGCCTGCGCTCGAAAACGCACGATTGCGGCGCACCGCCTGGTTCAGGCGATGGCTGGCCGCAGCTTTGGATGCGGACGTCAAGCCAAGCTCCACGTAATTGGTCGAAATCGACGGGGGATTAGGCACCGGGGCGGATGTAAGTTTGATGACGGCGCCATGGGAAAACGGTGCAGGGGGTGCAACGCCCGGCTATTCAAGCGCAGCCTTGCCTCACGCGTCGCCCTGCTCCGCGAACCTCGCAAGCTCGGCCGGCGATTTGCCGGCGAGGCCGAGCCGCTCCAGCGTCAGGCCGTCACGCCCATAGTCGATGCCGAGCGCGATGGAGGCGAGTTGCACCAGCGCATCCATGGTCGGCGTCGCAATCCCGGCGAGGCGGCCGAGCGCCGCCATCGGCACGAGACCGTACCCGACATCCTCATGGATATAGCGGTGATCGAGGCGCGGTGGCGCCTTGATGGTCCGGTTGGACTCGCTCTCCTCGCAGGCGCGCGCGATGTCGCCGCTGTCGCGCGCCGCGCGGGTGGTGAGCCCCGCATCGTAGAAGAGGTCGAGGAACGGGATCGCGGGAATACCGAGCGCTGTCGCCACGGCGATGCGTTCCGCGTCGACCGCGGCAGTGACGCGGCCGACCGCCGGCGTGAAGCCCTCGCGGTAGAACAGAAAGCCGGTGCGCTCGAGCCAGCCCGCATTCATGATCATGCCGGGCGGATGGAAGACCGCATTGAGATTTCCGAGGCCGGTTTCGAGTACGCTGGTCGCTGCGACGATGTCGGGATAGAGCGGCTTCACCAGCGCGAACATCTCGGCCGCATGCCGGCCGGGCAGGGCGGCGAAGCGCAGCCGCCTCGTGTAGCTGTAGATGTTGACGGTCGCCGGGCCCTCCATGCGGGTGATGTAAGTCAGCGTCACGGTTTCGCAGCTCCGCAGCGGCCCGCGATAGCCGGCGCGGCGCAGTTCGTGAAGGAAATTCAGCCCGCCGCCGGTATGCCCGGGGTTGAGGAAGATCGGCTGGCTGCCGTCGATGAGCGGAGCCAGGGCGTCGCGCATAGGGCGCGTGGGCGACGGACGGCACCACCAGCATGATCAGGTCGGCGCCACGCACGGCGTCGGCGAGATCGGTCGTCATCAGCGCGACCGGCACGAGTCCCTGCTGCACGCCGCGCACTTCGATCCCGCCGCGCTGGCGCAACGGCGCCAGGCGCTCGGCGCTGCGTGCATGGAGGCGCACTTCGTAGCCACGCCGGCCGAGATCGGCGGCCGCAGCGCAGCCGCCATGTCCGGCGCCGAGAACCGCCACCGTCCTGATGCTCATTCCTGTTCCCTGTGATCACGCGGGATGCCGGAGATCATGGGCGGCACAGCCGGCATGTCAATTGAGCGCGGATTTTGTCGCGGCGCAGGCAGCCGGCCGGCAGACCGCGCGGACTTCCGGCACCGTCACCAACCCTGTATGGTGCGGCGACGGACATCGGGATGACGAGGGTTGCGCCCGGGGTGCCGGTGCGAGGAGCGACAGGTCGGATGAGAACACCCGCGTTCGCCTTTTCGCTCGCCTTGGCGTTCGCCGTGTTCGGCTGTTCTGCCCATGCGCAGGATTGGCCGGTACGGCCGGTGACCATGGTGGTGCCCTATGCCGCCGGCGGGCCGAACGATTCTCAGGCGCGAATCCTGGCGGCGCGCCTGGGCGAACTCCTGCATCAGCAGATCGTCATCGAGAATGTCGGCGGCGCCGGCGGCATGACGGGAGCGAACCGGGTGGCGAAGGCTGCACCCGACGGCTATACCCTGCTGCTCGCGGGCCTTTCGGTGCTCGCCCAGATTCCGACCCTCTACAAGAAGCCGCTCTATAATGCGGTAACCGATTTCGAGCAGGTCGCCCTGATTGCGGAATCCGCGCGAATCCTGATCACCCGCAAGGACCTCCCTGCCACCGATCTTGCGGAATTCATCGCCTATGCGAGGGCCAACCAGGACCATATGCAATATGCCTCCGCCGGTGCCGGTTCCGGATCGCATGTCTGCGCCATACTTCTCGACTCGATGATCGGAACCCACATCGCGCATGTGCCCTATCGCGGCACCGGGCCTGCCATGCAGGACATGATCGCCGGGCGGATCGACTTTTCGTGCGAGCAGATTTCGACGGCCTATCCTCAGATCAAGGCCGGCGCGGTGAAGGCGCTCGCGATGCTCGCCGCGGAGCGCCAGCCGGTGCTCGCCGAGCTTGCGACCGCCAAGGAGCAGGGCCTGGACCTCGATTGCAGCGTGTGGATCTCCCTTGCGTTTCCGAAGGGCACGCCCGGCGCCATCGTGCGTCGTCTCGCCGAAGCTGCGAGCGAAGCGGTGGACACCCCGGCGGTGCGCGAGCGCTTCGATAGCCTCGGCGTGTCGGTGGTCGCGCCGCAACGGCGGACTCCCGAATATCTCGTCCGCTTCGTCCCGAGCGAGATCGAGAAGTGGGCCGCACCGATCAAGGCGAGCGGGGCTCATGCCGATTGAATGGGTTGCCCCGCGCAAGAGCACGGGAGCGCGGCACGGGAGCGTGGGAGGAGACGCCTGACATGAAAAAACTGCTGGTTGCCTGTTTCGCCGTCCTGGCGAGCATCGGCGCTGTCGCGGCACAGACCAATGCCTATCCGTCGCGGCCGATCACGCTGGTGGTGCCGTTTCCCCCGGGCGGATCGACCGATGTGATCGCACGCATCATGGCCGAACGGATGCGCGCCACGCTCGGGCAGCCTATCGTGATCGAGAATGTCGGCGCCGCCCAGGGCAGCGTCGGCGTCGGCCGGGTCGCGCGCGCCGCGCCCGACGGCTACACCATCGACATCGGCCAGTGGGACACCCATGTGGTGAACGGCGCGATCTTTCCGCTGCAATACGACCTCGTCAAGGATTTCGAGCCGATCGGCCTGCTGTCGAAAAACCCGCTGATGATCATCGGCAGGAAGACGTTGCCGCCGGACGACCTCGCAGGGCTCATCGCCTGGCTGAAGGCCAATCCCGACAAGGCGACGCAGGGCAATCCGACCGCGGGCGGCCATGTCGCCGGCGCCTATTTCCAGAAGGAGACCGGCACCCACTTCACCTTCGTTCCGTATCGCGGCGCCGGGCCGGCGATGCAGGACCTGGTGTCGGGGCAGATCGATCTCCTGATCGTCCAGCCGGCGGTCGCGTTGCCGCAGGTGCAGGCCGGCGCGATCAAGGCCTTCGCCGCCACCGGCAGGGCACGCCTCGCGGTGGCGCCGGGCATCCCGACCGTGGCGGAGGGCGGGCTGCCCAGCCTCGAAATTATGGGATGGTACGGATTGTTCGCGCCGAAGGGGACGCCGAAGGAGATCATCGCCAGCTCAGCGCCGCCGTCACCGACGCCCTCGCCGACCCGGGGGTGCGCCAGCGCTTCGCCGATCTCGGCCAGGAAATCCCGGACCGCGCCCAGCAGAGCCCGGAGGCGCTCGGCACCCTACAAAAGGCCGAGATCGAGAAGTGGTGGCCGATCATCAAGGCGGCGAACATCAGGGGCGAGTGACGCACCCGGGCAGCCGGGCGGTGACACGCCAGGGCGCATCGGCTACAGCATTTCCTGTTCAGGGCGCCCCATGCTTGCCGTCATCGCCCGGCTCGAACACAGAGGAACCCCATGGACCTTGCCCGCCGCCGATTTATGCAGGGCGCGGCCGCCGCGGCCGCGACGCCGGCCGTGTCCCGGGTGGCGATGGCGCAGGCCTATCCGGCGCGGCCGATCCGGTTCATCGTGCCGCTTGCGCCCGGCGGCGGACTGGATTTCGTCGCCCGCCTCGTCGGCGAATACATGTCGCGCACCATCGGCCAGCAGGTCTATCTCGAAAACAAGCTCGGCGCCGGCGGGATGATCGGCATCGAGACGGCGGCCAAGAGCGCGCCCGACGGCTATTCCGTCCTGGTGTCCAACGACAATGTCGCCAGCGCACCCCATGTGCTGCGGGTCAACACCGAATTCGTGAAGGACCTCGTGCCGGTGATCGAATTGTCGCGGCAGACTTTGGTCCTGGCCGTGCATTCGTCGTTCAACGTGAAATCGGTCGCCGAGCTGATCGCCGCAGTCAAGGCGCAACCGGGCATGAGCTTCGCCACCTCGGGCGTCGGCTCGAACCAGCATATCCTGGGCGAGTGGTTCGCCAAGGAGGCCGGCATCAAGCTCGAGCACGTGCCCTATCGGGGCGCCGGCCAGGCGGTCAATGATTTCATCGCCGGGCACATCCTCATCGGGGTGCTGGGGCCGACCGCCCTGATTTCCCATTACAAGGCGGGAACCCTGCGATTCCTGGCACAATCCTCGAAAGTGCGGGCGTTGAGCCTGCCGGACGTGCCGACCTTCGAGGAGGCCGGCCTGAACGGCATCGTGCTGGAGACCTGGTACGGTGCGTTCGTACCGTCCGGAACGCCGGGCACCGTCATCGCCCGCCTCAATGCCGAGATGAACAAGGCGGTCGGCGATCCCGCCACCCGCGACAGCCTCTTGCAGACCGCGACCGAGCCGGTCGGCGGCAGCGCGGAGCAATTCGCCCGGGTCGTCCAGGAGGATTCCGCGCGATACGCCCGGCTCGCCAAGGAGCTCAACATCAAGATTTAGCGGCGGTTTGTCGCCCTTCGCGTCTCGCGGGGCACGACCAAACCGTCCCTTTCCGAGCGGGCGACGGCCGTGTAGTCTGCGGTTCGAGGCTCCCCGGGCGCTTGCAGTCGCACCGACGGCGCGCGGGAGGTTCGTGAAAAATCGATGTCAGGGAGGAATCCAATGCAGCTTGGCACCAGTCGTGTCGTCAACACGTCGCGCGCGGCGTTATTGGGCGTGTCGCTCATCGCCTTGAGCGCCTCGGCGTTTGCGGCCGAGTACAAGATGACGGTCAACAAGGACCGTCTCATCAATTCGGCCAACGAGCCGCAGAACTGGCTGATGATGAATGGCGATTACGGCTCGACCCGCTATTCCAAGCTCGGCCAGATCAACCGCGACAACGTCAAGAACCTGCGCATGGTGTGGGCAATGGCGCTGCGCGGGATGCAGGATGTCGGCCAGAACGGCCCGGAGAACGAAGTCAATCCGCTGATCGACAACGGGTTCATGTACACCAGCGACGGCTGGGGCACGGTCTACAAGATCGACGTGCGCAGCGGCGATCACGGCGAGTTCGCGTGGATCGCCGATCCCGGCGTCAAGCACGAGGGCAACATCCCGCAGACGCGCGGCATCGCGTTGTGGGAAGACCTCGTGATCGCCAATCTTCCGGATGGCCGCGTGATCGCGATCAATCGCGACAGCGGCGAGATCGTGTGGGACAAGCAGGTCGCCAAGCCCGATGAGTTCGGCAGCAAGGAGCGTTTCCGCTCGGCGCCGATCGCGGCGGAAGGCAAGATCATCGTGGCCAACGGCTCCGGCGATGCCGGTACCCGCGGCTGGCTCGCCGGGCTCGACGCCAAGACCGGCAACGAGCTGTGGCGCTGGTACGTCGTTCCCAAGCCGGGCGATCCCGGCAGCGAGACCTGGAAGGACAAGAACAACGCCTGGAAAACCGGCGGCGGCGGCATGTGGCAGACCGGCTCTTACGATCCCGTCAACAAGCTGACGATCTGGGGCACCGGCAATCCGGTCCCGATGTACGATCCGCAGTCGCGGCCGGGCGACAACCTCTATACCGACTCGGTGGTCGCCATCGACGTCAATACCGGTAAGCTGGTCTGGTACTACCAATACCTGCCGAACGACTCCTGGGACTATGACGAGATCGGCATCCAGATGCTCTACGACATCAATATCAACGGCGAACCCCGCAAGGTCGTGGGCCATTTCGGGCGCAACGGCTTCTTCTACACGCTCGATCGCGCCAACGGCAGCTTCATCAAGGGCAGCCAATACGTCAACGACGTCACCTGGACCAAGGGCCTCGACCCCAAGACCGGCAAGCCGATCGAATATGATCCGAAGCTCGATGTCCAAACCTACGTGCCGGAAGCCCGTGCCCTGCGCGGCGATCCGATGAAGCGGGCGTGCCCGACCTGGCATGGCGGCGTCGCCCATCAGCCGACCGCCTACAATCCGGTCAAGCAGATCGCCTATGGGGTCGGCACCGAGGGCTGCTTCAGCCAGAACGGCGCCGAGTTCAAGTTCAAGGGCCCGAACGGCGGGCTCGATGCGAAGGGCAGCGAGAAGCGCAACTACACCAGCGATCTCTATTACGGCGCGATCACCGCCTACGATGCGGTCAGCCAAAAGGTGCTGGCGAAGACGGTGACGGATATCGAAATCCGTTCCGGCGCGACCGTCACCGCAGGCGGCGTGGTGTTCTCGGCGCTGCAGGACGGCTGGGTGGTCGCCTATGACGACGAGAAGCTGCAGGAGCTGTGGCGCTTCAATGTCGGCACGCCGCTCAAAGGCGCGCCGGTGGTCTATGCGATCGGACCGAAGCAGTATCTCGCGGTGCAGGCGAGCGGACGCCACCTGCATCCGGTGAAATACGACAACCTCGAGCACTCCAGCTACCTGTTCGTCTTCGCGCTGAACTGACGAGCCGTCATTCCGGGGCCGGCCGCAGGCCGGAACCCGAAATCCACGCGAACACCAATACCTCTGGATTCCGGGTTCGTGGGCCGAGGCCCGCGCCCCGGAATGACTTTCCAAGGGGGCGAGGCAACAAAATATCAGGCAAAAATATCAGGCAAAAATATCAGGGAGGACACCATGCGCGACATCGGACGTTATCGCGTCGGAAATATCGCCACCACGCAAGCGGCCCTCATCGGCGTTTCGCTCATCGCCTTGAGCGCCTCGGCGTTTGCGGCCGAGTACAAGATGACGGTCAACAAGGACCGTCTCATCAATTCGGCCAACGAGCCGCAGAACTGGCTGATGATGAATGGCGACTACGGCTCGACCCGCTATTCCAAGCTCGCCCAGATCAACCGCGACAACGTCAAGAACCTGCGCATGGTGTGGGCGATGGCGCTGCGCGGCATGCAGGATGTCGGCCAGAACGGCCCGGAGAACGAAGTCAATCCGCTGATCGACAACGGGTTCATGTACACCAGCGACGGCTGGGGCACGGTCTACAAGATCGACGTGCGCAGCGGCGATCACGGCGAATTCGTGTGGATCGCCGATCCCGGCGTCAAGCACGAGGGCAATGTCCCGCGCACCCGCGGCATCGCGCTGTGGGAAGACCTCGTCATCAACAACCTTCCCGACGGGCGGGTCATCGCGATCAACCGCGACAGCGGCGAGATCGTGTGGGACAAGCAGGTCGCCAAGGCGAATGAGTTCGGCACCAAGGAGAGGATGAACTCGGCGCCGGTCACGGCCGAAGGCAAGGTGATCGTGGCCAACGGCGCCGGCGACGGCGGCACCCGCGGCTGGCTCGCGGCGCTCGACGCCAGGACCGGCAACGAGCTATGGCGCTGGTATGCCATCCCCAAGCCGGGCGATCCCGGCAGCGAGACCTGGAAGGACAAGAACAACGCCTGGAAGACCGGCGGCGGCGGCATGTGGCAGACCGGCTCTTACGATCCCGCCAACAAGCTCACGATCTGGGGAACGGGCAACCCGGTGCCGCAATACGATCCGCAGTCGCGCCCGGGCGACAATCTCTACACGAATTCCGCCGTCGCCATCGACGTCAACACCGGCAAGCTCGCCTGGTACTTCCAATACCTGCCGAACAACTCCTGGGACTATGACGAGATCGGCATCCAGATGCTCTACGACATCAACGTCAACGGCGAGCCCCGCAAGGTGATGGGCCATTTCGGGCGCAACGGCTTCTTCTACACGCTCGATCGCGCCAATGGCAGCTTCGTCAGGGGCGGCCAGTACGTCAACGATCTCAACTGGACCAAGGGCCTCGACCCCAAGACCGGCAAGCCGATCGAATATGATCCGAAGCTCGATGTCCAAACCTACGTGCCGGAAGCGCGCGCATTGCGTGGCGATCCGATGAAGCGCACCTGTCCGACCTGGCACGGCGGTGTCGCCCACCAGCCCACGGCCTACAATCCCGTGAAGCAAATCGTCTACGGGGTCGGCGCCGAGGGCTGCTACAGCGGCAACGGCGCTGCGGCCGCGTTCAAGGGTCCCGACGGCGGGCTCGACCGGCAAGAATTCGAGAAGCGGACCTACACCAGCGACCTCTATTATGGTGCGATCACCGCTTACGATGCGGTCACCCAGAAGGTGCTGGCGAAGAAGGTGACCGACATCGAAATCCGCTCGGGCGTGACCGCGACCGCAGGGGGCCTGGTGTTCTCGGCGCTGCAGGACGGCTGGGTGGTCGCCTATGACGACGACAACCTGCAGGAGCTGTGGCGCTTCAATGTCGGCACGCCGCTCAAGGGCGCCCCGGTCGTGTTCGCGATCGGACCGAAGCAGTATCTCGCGGTTCAGGCGAGCGGACGCCACCTGCATCCGGTGAAATACGACAACCTCGAGCACTCCAGCTACCTGTTCGTCTTTGCGCTGAATTGACA
>CAVVCE010000087.1:0-35029 GCA_963746235.1 uncultured Alphaproteobacteria bacterium | reverse complement strand
CGTGAACACCGCCGCCGCGCGCTCCGACCCGTAGGCGAAGACGAGGTGCACCGGCCGTGCCGGACGGACGCCCGGTTCGACCTCGATGACGGCGCCATCCCCCATGAAGGCGGTGTTGAGCGCATAGGCGACATCGCCCTCGGCCGGGCCGACGCCGAGACGCGCGATCGTCGCCGCGTCACCGCGGCCGAGCGCGGCGGCCAGCGAAGAAATCTTCAGGCCCGGCTCCGGCGCGAGATCGGACAGCTCGGGCACCAGCATGCCGCCGACGAACACGATGCGGCGGGCATCGATCCCGGCCAGGACCGCGCCGGCCGAGCGGGCCCGGTCCTTCGCGGCCGCATCGGGCGGCGCGGCGAGCGGCTTGGCGTCGCGCATCAGCGCGCGCAGATCGGTGTACTTCCAGTCCTCGACGCGCCGGTGCGGCAGTCCCACTGCTTCGAAGCGGCGGAACGCCGCCTCGCGGCGCGCCGCGACCGCAGTTGCCGGCAAGCTGCGGGCGCAGGGCCGCGAAGGCCTCGGCAAGGCCCAATTCCGCCGCGGTCTTGATCGGCTTGATTTCCGCCGTCATGGCGTCACGCCGCCTCGTCCTGGTACTGGGCATAGCCGTTGGCTTCGAGCTCGTGGGCGAGTTCCTTGCCACCGGTACGAACGATGCGGCCCTTCGACAGCACGTGCACGATGTCGGGCACGATGTAGTCGAGGAGCCGCTGGTAATGGGTGATGACGATCATCGCGCGGTCCGGCGAGCGCAGCCGGTTGACGCCCTCGGCGACCACCTTGAGCGCATCGATGTCGAGGCCGGAATCGGTCTCGTCGAGCACCGCGAGCACCGGCTCCAGCAGCGCCATCTGCAGGATCTCGTTGCGCTTCTTCTCGCCGCCGGAAAAGCCGACATTGACCGGGCGCCGCAGCATGTCCTGGTTGATCGAGAGCTTGGCGGACACCTCGCGTACCCGCTTCAAGAATTCCGGCGTCGACAGCTCCGGCTCCCCGCGCGTCTTGCGCTGGGCGTTGAGCGCGGTGCGCAGGAAGGTCATGGTGGCGACGCCGGGAATTTCCAGCGGATACTGGAACGCGAGGAAAATGCCGCGCGCCGCGCGCTGGTCCGGGGTGAGCGCCAAGAGATCGGCGCCTTCGAAGGTCACGGAGCCGCCGGTCACCTCGTAGCCGGGCTTTCCGGACAGCACATGGGCAAGCGTCGACTTGCCCGAGCCGTTCGGGCCCATGATGGCGTGGACCTCGCCTTTGTTCACGGTGAGGTCGAGGCCCTTGAGGATCTCGCGGCTGTCGACCCTGACCTGAAGATTCCTGATTTCGAGCAAACTCACTTTTGTTTTCCTTGGTCAGCCATTGACCCCGTCGGCGCCGTGCGCCGCGTAAGTCCGGCAAATCGCATTCTTCAATTCGCGCCGATCGGCGCGAACTACGAGTCACGTCCCCACCGCCAGTGCCAGGACCCCTCGGTCCTGGATTTCGACACCACCAGCGACGCGGCGAGGACGACCGCCACGACGGCCCACCAGGCCGCGAGCATCGTCCAGTCAGGCGTCCGGGCGGTCCCCAGCAACAGCCAGCCCGCGCCGACGATGACCGCCACGACGAGGCCCGTGAACGCCCAGCCCTCCCACGTCACCGGAGTGGCGCCGTAGCCGTAGCGCTTGGGCTTGAACCAGTAACGCGTCATCGCTGACTCCTTGCGGGCGCGGCCGGTCACTACCCACCGACCCTTCGAGGCTGATCGAGATCAGCTTCTGCGCCTCGACGGCGAATTCCATCGGAAGCTGCTGCAGCACGTCGCGGACGAAGCCGTTCACCACCAGCGCCACCGCCTCCTCCTGGGAGAGGCCGCGCTGCATGCAATAGAACAGCGTCTCATCGGAAATCTTGGAGGTGGTCGCCTCGTGCTCGAACACGGCGGTGGGGGTCTTGGCCTCGATATAGGGGACGGTGTGGGCGCCGCACTTGTCGCCGATCAGGAGCGAGTCGCAATTGGTGAAGTTGCGGGCGCCGACGGCGCGGCGGTGGGCCGAGACCAGCCCGCGATAGGTGTTGTTGGAGCGTCCGGCGGCGATGCCCTTGGAGATGATCCGGCTCGTGGTGTTGCGGCCGAGATGGATCATCTTGGTGCCGGAATTGACCTGTTGGCGGCCGTTGGAAATCGCGATGGAATAGAACTCGCCGCGGGAATTGTCGCCGCGCAGGATGCAGCTCGGGTACTTCCAGGTGATCGCTGAGCCGGTCTCCACCTGGGTCCACGAGATCTTGGAGTTGCGCCCGCGGCAATCGCCGCGCTTGGTCACGAAGTTGAAGATGCCGCCGCGGCCTTCGGCATCGCCGGGATACCAGTTCTGGACCGTCGAATACTTGATCTCGGCATCGTCGAAGGCGACCAGCTCGACCACGGCCGCGTGAAGCTGGTTCTCGTCGCGCCGCGGCGCGGTGCAGCCTTCGAGGTAGCTGACATAGGAGCCCTTGTCGGCGATGATGAGGGTGCGCTCGAACTGGCCGGAATTGCGCTCGTTGATGCGGAAATAGGTCGACAGCTCCATCGGGCAGCGCACCCCCGGCGGCACGTAGACGAAGGAGCCGTCGGAGAACACCGCCGAATTGAGGGTGGCGAAGAAATTGTCGGACACCGGCACCACCGAGCCGAGATACCTCTTCACGAGGTCGGGATGCTCGCGGATCGCCTCCGAGATCGGCATGAAGATCACGCCGGCCTTCTTGAGTTCCTCCTTGAAGGTGGTCGCGACCGAGACGGAGTCGAACACGGCATCGACCGCGACCCGGCGCGCCGGATCGGCTGTGCTGCCGTCTTCGCGCACCACGCCCGCCAGCATCTCCTGCTCGCGCAGCGGAATGCCGAGCTTCTCATAGGTCCGCAGGATTTCGGGATCGATCTCGTCCAGCGACTTCGGCGCTACGGTCTGCTTGGGCGCGGAGTAGTAATAACTGTCCTGGTAGTCGATCCTGGGATATTCGACCCGGGCCCAGTCCGGCTCGCGCATGGTGAGCCAGCGCCGGTAGGCGTCCAGACGCCATTCCAGCATCCAGGCGGGCTCGTTCTTTTTGTTCGAGATGAACCGGACGGTGTCCTCGGACAGGCCCTTGGGAGCCTTGTCCGAACTCGATCAGCGTTTCAAATCCATACTTGTACTGGTCGACGTCGATCAGGCGAACCTTCTCGACGGTCTCTTGTACGGCCGCCATTTCATTCCCTCCGCGGCGGATTCAAGGTCCGCTGGTTGGATGTAGCGCGATATCGTGTGGTCGATCCGGTTCCGGAGATCACCTTTATCGGATTGAGGTCAAGCAGCAAGGCCGCCTTTATCCCTAGATAGGCTTGAAACGAGCTTCATCCAAGCCTCCACGAACGAAGCGATCTCGTTTTCGCTGGTGGTGGGCCCGATGCTCACCCGGATCGCCCCGGAGACCAGTTCGGGCGCAATCCCCATCGCCGTAAGCACATGGGAGGCCGTGACCTTGCCCGACGAGCAGGCCGACCCCGAAGATACGGCAAAGCCGTCGAGGTCGAGGTTGATCAGGGCGATTTCCGCCTTGAGGCCGGGCACCGTGAACAAGCTGGTATTGGGCAGCCGTTCAGCCAATTCGCCGAAGATTACCGTCGGTCCCCGCTTTAGCCCGGTCTCCAGCCGGTCGCGCAGCGCCCGCATGCGCTCGGCATCGGACGCCAGCGTCTCCATGGCCACCGCGGCCGCGACGCCGAACCCGACGATCCCCGGCACGTTTTCAGTGCCGGCGCGACCGCCGCGCTCCTGGCCGCCACCCTTGATGTGGGGTTCGATTATATTCGGCGTGTAAGCCCGCCTGACCAGGGCGCCGACACCCATGGGGCCGCCCATCTTGTGCGCAGAAATCGATAGAAGATCGACGTCCATCTCGTTGATATCGAATGGAATGCGTCCCGCGACCTGAACCGCGTCCACGTGCAGAAGTCCGCCGACGGCATGCACCATGGCCGCTGCTTCCCGGATCGGCTGCACCACCCCGGTCTCGTTGTTGGCGGCCATCACCGACACCAGCGGGGACGGCGCGCCCTGCCATTTCAACTCGGTGAGCCGCCGCTCCAGGCCGGAAAGGTCGACCACGCCGTCGGCAGTTGCCGCAAATTCGTCAACCTGGGCTGCAGGAAAGCGCCCGCCGCTGCGCACCGAAGCGTGCTCGATGGCCGAGACCACCAGGCGCTCGCAGCGGCGCGGCTTGTCCTTGGCGGATTCAAACGCCGATGTCAGCGCCAGCATGTTGGCTTCGGTGGCGCCGGAGGTGAAGACGACGTTGCGGGGTTCTGCTCCGACCAGCGCGGCCACCCGCTCGCGGGCCTGTTCGACCAGGCGACGGACGGTGCGCCCTTCGCGGTGGACCGAGGAGGGATTGCCGAGCTCGTCCAGCGCCATGATGACGGCGGCCCGCGCCTCCGGACGCAACGGAGCGGTGGCGTTCCAGTCGAGATAGGTTCGCTCGATCATAACCGCGTCAGTCCCAAATGTTCATGTTTTGATATGTACCCATTCCCGGCGCCGGACGCACGAAAGTCTTGCTTTTTATCCTCCTGATCGTGCAAGAGAATATCCGCCACACCAGCTCAACCGCCCCCGCACCTTGCTGCTTTGGCCCCGCGTCGTCCGATAAAATAGAATGGTTTTAAACAGTTACGCGCGCTCGCCAGTGGCGTCAAGCGTACCGGGAGAGCCGTCGGAGCGATCCGCCGGCGCGATCCGCCGGCATGCAAGCGCCGCCATTGCCGCCATTGAGGTCGAAACCATGCCCGAGATCATCTTCACCGGTTCCGCCGGCCGGATAGAAGGCCGCTATCATCCGGCGCGGATCAGGAATGCGCCGATCGCGATCATCCTGCACCCGCATCCGCAGTTCGGCGGCACGATGAACCATCCGATCGTCTATCAGCTCTACTATGCCTTCGCGCATCGCAACTTTTCCGTGCTGCGGTTCAATTTTCGCGGCGTCGGGCGCAGCCAGGGATCGTTCGACCATGGCCAGGGGGAACTGGCGGACGCCGCTTCCGCGCTCGACTGGGCGCAGTCGATCAATCCGGAGGCCCGCAACTGCTGGATCGCCGGTTTCTCGTTCGGCGCCTGGATCGGCATGCAACTGCTGATGCGCCGGCCGGAGATCGAGGGCTTCATCTCGATCGCACCGCCGGCCAATCTCTACGACTTCTCGTTCCTGGCGCCCTGCCCGTCCTCGGGCCTCATCATCCACGGCGAAAAAGACGCCGTGGTGCCGCACAAGGACGTCACCGGCCTGGTCGAGAAGCTCAAGACCCAGAAGGGCATCGTCATCGAGCAGAAGATCGTCCCGGCCGCCAACCACTTCTTCGACGGCAAGATCGACGTGCTGATGAATGCGGTGATGGCCTATCTCGACAAGCGGCTCGAGGGCGGCGGCGAAGCCAAGCCAGAGCCCCGCGGCCGCCGCTCCGGCGCGGGGTAGCCGAACAGTCGAACGGCAAGGAACGAAAATGAGCATCGACGCCAAAACGCTGATCGAGCAGGCGCGCGCTCTGCCGCCGCAGGAGCGGATCGCTTTGGTCGAGGATGTGCTCGACAGCCTGGATCATGCCGATCCGGCTATCGATCAAATGTGGGCGCGGGAGGCCAGCGACCGCTTGGCGGCTTACCGGCGCGGTGAGCTTGCGGCCAAAGACCTGGGCGACATTGTCGCCAAATACCGGCCGTGACAGTCCGGTTTCTTGAGATTGCCGAGATCGAACTTGATCAGTCATCCACTGGTACGGAGCGCGCTCCCGCGGGCGAGGCTGGAACACCACAGCTTCAACATGACTGTTCCTGGTGAAGGAGTAAGATTAGGCAAAGCGATCGGCGACAACCACCATGGCGTCCTAACTTAGGCGGGCATCGATGCGTCAGACGGCAGCCGCTTTCACCGCACTGATTCTTCTTTGTTATCCGTGTCCGTTATGGTCACAAGACAGCACCGCAACGCTTATTGCGATCTGCGATGGGGCGGCGGCAGCCCCCCTCGATCAGAGCCGGCCGACGGGTGTGGCGGGCGTCATACTGGAAAAGATTGATCCCAACATCGCAATTCCAGCCTGCGACGCTGCTGCCAAGGCCGCGCCGAATGATCCGCGGGTCGCATTTCAGCTTGGCCGCGCTTACTTGGCGGCGAAGGACTACGAGTCCGCGCACGCGCACTTCAAGTTCGCCGCAGAACAAGGAGACGCAAACGGGCAAAACGGGCTCGGGGTCTTGTATGCGTCCGGCCGTGGCGGGCTGGCCAAGGACGATCGCGAGGCGGCGCGCCTCTGCAAGCTCGCCGCAGACCAGGGCAATGCAAATGGGCAATCCAATCTCGGGGCCTTCTATGCCACCGGCCGTGGCGGGCTGCTGAAGGACGACCAAGAGGCGGGACGACTTTACAAGCTCGCCGCGGACCAAGGAAACACAGGCGGGCAAATCGGTCTCGGGCTCTTCTATGAGCAGGGTCGCGGCGGCCTGCCGAAGGACGACCAAGAGGCGGCGCGGCTCTACAAGCTCGCCGCAGACCGGGGAAGCGCAGCCGGGCAAGCCTATCTCGGGACCTTGTATGCGACGGGCCGTGGCGGGCAGGCGAAGGACGACCGCGAGGCGGCGCGCCTCTACAGGCTCGCCGCAGACCAGGGAGACGCAGGCGGACAGGCCTATCTCGGGCTCTTCTATGAGCAGGGTCGCGGCGGCCTGCCGAAGGACGACCAAGAGGCGGCGCGGCTCTACAAGCTCGCCGCAGACCAGGGAAACGCAGCCGGGCAAGCCTATCTCGGGGTCTTGTACAGGGACGGCCGCGGCGGCCTGGCGAAGGACGACCGCGAGGCGGTGCGCCTCTACAAGCTCGCCGCAGACCAAGGAAACGCGACCGGGCAAGTCAATCTCGGGTTCTTCTATGTGACCGGCCGTGGCGGCCTGGCGAAAGACGACCGAGAGGCGGCGCGCCTCTACAAGCTCGCCGCAGACCAGGGAAACGCGTTCGCGCAGGCAGGTCTCGGGTTGTTCTGTGCGACCGGCGGCGGTGGGCTGGCGAGAGACGACCGCGAGGCGGCGAGCCTCTGCAAGCTCGCCGCAGACCAGGGGCACGCAGGCGCGCAAGCCTATCTCGGGGGCTTCTACGAGGCCGGCCGTGGCGGCCTGGCGAAGGACGACCGCGAGGCGGCGCGCCTCTACAAGCTTGCCGCAGACCAGGGAAACGCAGGCGCGCAGGCAAGGCTCGGGTTCCTCCATGCGACCGGCGGCGGCGGGCTGGCGAAGGACGACAGCGAGGCGGCGCGCCTCTACAAGCTCGCGGCAGACCAGGGAAACGCAGGCGCGCAGGCAAGTCTGGGGTTCTTCTACGAGACCGGCCGTGGCGGACTGGCGAAGGATGACAGCAAGGCGGCGCGCCTCTACAAGCTCGCCGCAGACCAGGGAAACGCAGCCGGGCAAGTCAAACTTGGGGGCTTCTACGCGACCGGCCGCGGCGGCCTGCCGAAGGACGACCGCGAGGCCGCGCGCCTCTACAAGCTCGCCGCAGACCAGGGAAACGCAGGCGGACAAGCCGTTCTCGGGTTCCTTTACGCGACCGGCCGTGGCGGGCTGGCGAAGGACGACCGCGAGGCGGCGCGCCTCTACAAGCTCGCCGCAGACCAGGGAGACGCGTTCGCGCAGGCAAGTCTCGGGTTCTTCTATGCGACCGGCCGTGGCGGCCTGGCGAAGGACGACCGCGAGGCAGCGCGCCTCTACAAGCTCGCCGCGGACCAGGGAAACGGAGACGCACAGAGCTATCTCGGGTTCTTCTACGAAACCGGCCGCGGCGGCCTGCCAAAGGACGACCGCGAGGCAGCGCGCCGCTACAAACTCGCCGCGGACCAGGGAAACGCATCCGGGCAAGTCAATTTCGGTAACATGTACCGGGATGGCCGCGGCGGCCTGCCGAAGGACGACCGCGAGGCGGTGCGACTGTATAAGCTCGCCGCAGCTCAGGAAAACGCATCCGGGCAAGTCAATCTCGGTAACATGTACCGGGATGGCCGCGGCGGCCTGCCGAAGGACGACCGCGAGGCGGCGCGCCTCTACAAGCTCGCCGCAGACCAGGGAAACGAGTACGCGCAAGCCGCTCTTAAAAGACTTGATGAAGAAATCGGGCGCAAGCTCCAGGCCGCCGGCGAGCCGGAGCAATTCGGTTCGATAGAGGGACGATCCGCGGCTATCTGCACGGCCTGAAATCGAGGCAGACCTACGCGAACTCCAATATCACTGCATCCACCGCGAGGCTGTCGCCCTTCTTCGCGAACACCGCTTTGACGGTGCCGTCGCGCTCGGCGCGCAGCACGTTCTCCATCTTCATGGCTTCGACGACGGCGAGCGTCTCGCCGGCCTTGACCTCCTGGCCCGGCGCGACCGCGATGGAAACCACGAGCCCCGGCATCGGGCATAGCAGCTTCTTGCTGGTGTCGGCGGCGACCTTGATCGGCATGAGCCGTGCCGCCGCCGATTCGCTCTCGGTATAGACGAACGCCTTCACCTCGACGCCGCGGTGAGCCAGCAGGAAGCCGTTGGGGATGTAGCGCACCTGCACCACCGCCGGCTCGCCGTCGATGGTGCCCTGCCACACGGGATCGCCGGGCTTCCACGTGGCGCTCAGAATATGCGGGGTCTCGACGCCGGCCTCGCCGACGAAGCGTACGCCGATGCCGCGGAACTCGCGGGCGACCGCAAGGCGGATCTCCTCGCCGCCGAGCCACACCGAGCGCTGGCGCTCCCGCACCACCGCCCGCCCGACCATCTGCCCGGAAATCCGGCGCTTGCGTTCGCCCAGCACGTGGTCGATGGCGGCCGCGACGGCGGCGATGCGCCGGGCGACCTCTCCCTGCGGCGCGGTCGCGGCAAAGCCGTCGGGGAATTCCTCGGCGATGAAACCGGTGGACAGCCGGCCCTCCTGCCAGCGCTTGTGCTGCATCAGCGCCGACAGGAACGGGATGTTGTGCCGGATGCCGTCGATATAGAAGGCGTCGAGCGCGCGGGCCTGGGCGGCGATCGCCTTGGCGCGGGTGTCGGCATGGGTCACGAGCTTGGCGATCATGGGATCGTAATAGATCGAGATCTCGCCGCCCTCGTAAACGCCGGTGTCGTTGCGCACGGTGATGCCGCCCTCGCTGCCTTCGGCCGGCGGGCGATATTTCACCAGGCGCCCGGTCGAGGGCAGGAAATTGCGATAGGGATCTTCCGCATAGATGCGCGATTCCACCGCCGATCCGGTCAGCGTGACATCGCCCTGCTTGATGGCGAGCGGCTCGCCGGCGGCGACACGGATCATCTGCTCGACGAGATCGATGCCGGTGACGAGTTCGGTCACCGGATGCTCGACCTGCAGCCGCGTGTTCATTTCGAGGAAATAGAAGCTCTTGTCCTGCCCGGCCACGAACTCCACCGTGCCCGCGGAATCGTATCCGACCGCTTTGGCCAGCGCGACCGACTGCAGGCCCATCCGCTCGCGGGTGGCGGGATCGAGCAGCGGGCTCGGCGATTCCTCGATCACCTTCTGATTGCGGCGCTGGATCGAGCATTCCCGCTCGCCCAGGTAGATGACGTTGCCGTGCTTGTCGCCGAGCACCTGGATTTCGATGTGGCGGGGATCGACGATGAACTTCTCGATGAAGACGCGGTCATCCCCGAACGAGGACTTCGCCTCCGAGCGCGCCCGCGCGAAGCCTTCCGCGACTTCGCCGCGGGAATGGGCGATCCGCATGCCCTTGCCGCCGCCGCCGGCGGAGGCCTTGATCATGACGGGATAGCCGATCTCGTCGGCGATCCTGACCGCCTGGATGTCGTCCTCGATCACCCCGAGATGACCGGGAACGGTGGAGACGTTGGCGGCGGCCGCCGCCTTCTTGCTTTCGATCTTGTCGCCCATGGCGGCGATCGCCTTGGGATTGGGACCGATGAAGACGATCCCGGCCTTTGCCAGCGCGACCGGGAAGGCCTCGCGCTCGGACAGGAATCCGTATCCGGGGTGGACCGCCTCGGCCCCGCTCGCGCGGCACGCCGCGACGATCTTGTCGATGACCAGGTAGCTCTCGGCGGCTTGCGGCGGCCCGATGTGAACGGCGCTGTCGGCCATCTCCACATGAAGGGCATCCTTGTCGGCGTCGGAATAGACCGCGACGCTCTCGATCCCCATGCGCCGCGCAGTCTTGATGACGCGGCATGCGATCTCGCCGCGATTGGCGATCAAAATGCGCTTGAACATGCGGTCCAATACCCCGAAATGCCGGCATATTGGGCTTTGCGGTCTCGGCAGGCAATTGTCAATGCGACCTTAGCTGGCCAGATAATCGAACGTGAATTGTGCAAGCGTCAATTGTGCGACCTTGCGGTCGGCGCGGCAATCGGGTGCGCCGGCGCGGACGGCGCCGGTGATGAAGGTGCCTCAGTGAGGCTTCGACCGCTTCGCGCTGGGAACATGGGAAACGATCCATCTCAGGATTTCGGTATCGATCTCGGCGTCGTCGCACCGCGCCGCCCAAGGCGCACTCACGGCGAGTGCGAACGGGGGATTGAAGGCATTTATCCCGGAGCGCTCGATCGCGCTCACCAGGGTCTTGAAATGCCCGTCGGAGCCGGCGGCGCGATCCGGGGAAGCTGCGGGAACGCCGTACTGATGATCGTCCATGACCCTCACCCTGTTAGGAGCCATGCTTAGCGGTGATGCCTTACCCGCTTGCTAACGGTCTCCACCCCTATGGGTCTGGCCCAGCGTTGGAAAGGTTCAATCGGACGAAGCTTCGCTTCGGCAGGGCTTGCAGCATTCCGCCGCGGCTGACGACGAAAAATTGTTATGAATCAATGCTCGCGCGGGGCATGGGCTCCGTTCACACATTCGCCCATGGCAAGATTTTTTTATCCTTAGATGGATATTTCGCCAGCCGGCCGAACCCTCTATATGAAAGCCGCCCGGCCGCCGGTCCGGCCGTGGAATTCCTAGGCGTGGAGGATACGCAATGACACTGCAAATTGGCGACACCGCTCCCGATTTCGAAGCGGACACCACGGAGGGCCACATCCACTTCCATGACTGGATCGGCACGTGCTGGGTGGTGCTGTTTTCGCACCCCAAGGATTTCACCCCGGTGTGCACCACCGAACTCGGCACCATGGCGCGCCTCAAGCCCGAATTCGACAAGCGCAACGTCAAGGTGATCGGCCTGTCGGTCGATCCCGTCGACCAACCACACCAAGTGGGCGGTCGACATCAAGGAGACCCAGGGCTTCGCGCCGAACTACCCGATGATCGGCGACACCGACCTCAAGATCGCCAAGGCCTGGGGCATGCTGCCGGCAGCCGCATCCGGCGACGCCGCCCAGCGAACCGCGGCCGACAACCAGACCGTGCGCAACGTCTTCATCATCGGGCCGGACAAGAAGCTCAAGCTGATCCTGGTCTATCCCATGACCACGGGACGCAATTTCGACGAGGTGCTGCGCGTCCTCGACTCCCTGCAATTGACCGCCAAGCACAAGGTCGCGACCCCCGCGAACTGGAAGCAGGGCGAGGACGTCATCATCGCCGGCTCGGTCAGCGACGACGACGCCAAGAAGGTCTATCCGCAGGGCTGGAAGGCGCCGCGACCCTATCTCCGCATCGTGCCGCAGCCGCGCTGACGGTCATCCGCGGCTTGCCCGCAAAGGCGCGGCCGGCGGCCGCGCCTTTTGCATGCCGCTTGCATGTCGTCGCACGGCTTTCTTGCGCACGGTTTTCTCGCGCACGATTTGCTCGCTCACGCTTTTCTTGCTCGCCCTCTCGCTGCTGGACGGACCCCCATGACTGCTGAAGACCACGCGGACGCCGAGCGCCGCATCCAGGCGGTCGCCGCACAGCAACCGCCATTCGCGAAGCTGATGGGGCTCGAACTCATCGAGGTCACCCGCGACAGGGTGGTGGCGCAAGTGGTGGTGCGCGAGGAACTGACCAACCGCAATGGCGGCTTGCATGGCGGCGCGGTGATGGGGATCGCGGACAATCTCGGCGGCACTGCCACCTTCCTCAACATGCCCGCGGGCGCCGGCACCACCACGATCGAGAGCAAGACCAACTTCTTCGCCGCCGTGCCTGCCGGCGACACCATCCGCGCCGAATGCACGCCGTTGCACCGCGGGCGCACCACGATGGTGTGGCAGACCCGGATCATTCGCGGCGACGGCCGGCTCGCGGCGATCGTCACCCAGACCCAGCTCATCACCGCGCCACGCGGGGGATGAAAGAGCGTTATATGGGGATAACCCATGAAGGGGTACATGATCGACATTGGGATCACGGACCGCCAATATGTGGCTGCGGCCGTTCAGCTGTTGTTGGACACGATCTTGGAGACGAATCCCGACGCCACCCTGTGGTTGAACCTTCTGGCAAATGCAGACAGCGTTGATGACCACGTAGAATATGCTGGAGCGCCGAGCGAATTGCTGGAGGAGTTTCGGCAGACTGACATGCTTGGATTCGTCATTATGGCTGGACGCGGCTCAGCTAAAGCTAGCCTAATTTCGGTTTGGCCGCCCAAATGCTTCGGTTCGAAATTTCCGTATTGGCATGTTCTTGCTAAGAGCCACGATGGATGGGACGAACCTTTTCTGGACAAATCATTCAACTTCAGGGCCTCCGCTTTGCAGCAATTTCAGATGATGACACAATGGATTTGCACGAACTGGATCATGTGGACGAGAATAATTTTCCGTGGGATCATTGGCGATTGGTTGCTGCAAGAGTGACAAAGCAAAATTGATCCAGTTCACCCATGGGGCGACGATATGGAGGACGCGATGACGGGAATGTCGGGGTTGAGGTTATCCACGGGTCTTCTCGCCGCGGTCATCCTCGGTGCGGGGGTGCAGACGAGCCTCGCACAGGGTCAGCCGCCGGCCGACCATCCGTCCGTCACCGTCAGGGGGCAGGCCTATACGCCACGGTCGATATTGGCGCGCAACATGGGCTCCGAGGAGGATCGGATCACCCAGTTCCCGCCCCACCGGATCATCGGCAACATCTACTATGTCGGGACCAGGACGCTGAGTTCCTTCCTGATCGCGACGCCCGCGGGAAACATCCTCATCGACAGCACGTATGAGCGCAATGTTCCGACGATCGAGAAGTCGGTCACCCAACTCGGGTTCAAGTTCTCCGATACCAAGATCCTGCTCGGGAACCACGCCCATGGCGACCACCAGGAAGGCGACGCCCTGGTCAAGCAGATGACCGGTGCGCAGGTGATGGCGATGGCCGAGGACGTGCCGGCGCTGCGGGAGCCTGAAGCCCGGCGGCAAGGAGCACCCGGTCGACAAGGTCCTGCATGACGCGCGACACGGTGACGCTGGGCGGCACCACGCTGGTGGCGCATCTGACGCCGGGCCACACCCGCGGCTGCACGACCTGGACCACGACGGCGCAGGAAGGCGGGAAGACCTACAACGTGATGTTCGGATGCAGCCTGCGCCCGCCCGCGGTGGTGACGCCGGCGCTGGTCGACGAGTTCAACCGCTCATTCAAGCTGGTGCGGGCGCTCCCCTGCGACGTCCAGCTCGGCGATCACGGCGCCCAGTACAACATGCTGGAGAAATTCGCCAAGCTCAAAGACGGCGCTCCGAACCCCTTCATCGACCCCGCGAGCTGCACGCTCGAGGCGGACGTCGAGGAGGCCATGTTCCACGCGCTCGTGGCCGAGCAGCAGCAAGCCGCGCATCCGTAGCCCGGCACGAGGCCGCTTCGGTCGGCGGCTTGCCGTTGCAAGCCGCCAATTCCTGCGTGCTGACAAATCATAAATCGGTTGCCGGCGCACTTACACGCATCCCGGCCGGGTGCTAATATTCACCCGATCGCACGGTCGAATGCGAGTTCATCTGGGAGATAGCGGCGATGAGGACATTGATTTCGATTTCAGCTCTGTGTCTCGTCTCGAGCCTGACGGCGGGGACGGCCTTTGCACAACCATATGCGCCCAACGAAGCAGGCGTGACCATGGGGCACTGGCATCTCAACTCGCGTGACGTGGCAGCCAACAAGAAGATCTTCCTCGGCATGGGCGGCGTCGACACCAGCAATGACCGCATTCAAAGCGTGAGGTTTCCCGGCGTCGTCGTCAATCTGAATACGCCCGGGGCAACGGCGCCGCCGACCGCGGGCTCGGTCGGATCGGTGGTCAACCACGTCGGGTTCATCGTCAAGAACGTCCCGGAATCCGTCGCCAAGTGGAAGGCCGCGGGCGTAACGGTCCTGCCCGGCAACAACAACCGGCTGGATCAGGCCTATGTCGAGACGCCGGACGGCTTGAGAATCGAAATTCTGGAAAACAAGAACCAGAGCGAGCCGATCCGCAACGAGCATGTCCACTTCTTCGTGCCGGAAGCCGCGATCCCGGAGATCCAGGCGTGGTATGCCAAGTTCTTCGGGGCAAAGCCGAGCAGCCGCAACAATGCGCAGTTCGATGACATTCCCGGCGTCCAGTTGCGGTTCAACAAGACCGACCCGGCGGCCACCCCCACCAAGGGGCGGGTGCTCGACCACATCGGCTTCGACGTGAAGGATCTGCCGGGCCTCATCAAGAAGCTCGAAGCGGCCGGCATCAAGCTCGATCGTCCCTACACCAAGAATGAACAGACCGGCGCCGCGCTGGCGTTCATCACCGATCCCTGGGGCACTTACATCGAGCTGAACGAACGGCCGAATCCCGTTTATCTGCCGTAAGCCGCTTTCGTCACTCCGGGGCGCGCGTCTTCCGCTCCCTCCCCCGCAAGCGGGAGAGGGAGTTCACCACTTGGCGCGAAACGCGTCGAAGGCGGACAAGGCCGCGGCCTTCTCCGCGTCCGTCATGAAGGAGGCGATGAACGAGTTGCGCGCGAGCGCCACGATCTCCGCCTCGGTCAGCGCGAGCGCCTCCTGGATCGCAATGAGATTTTCGTTCACATAGCCGCCGAAATAGGAGGGATCGTCGGAGTTTACGGTGACCAGGAGTCCCTCCTCCAACATGCGTTTCAGCGGATGCAGCCGCAGGTCCGGGCACACCTGAAGGCGCTGGTTCGATAACGGGCAGACCGTCATGGGAATCTGCTCGCGCGCGATACGGGCGACCAGCGCCGGGTCTTCGAGCGCGCGGTTGCCGTGATCGATGCGCCGGACGTGCAGGAGATCGAGCGCCTCCCAGACATAGGCAGGCGGGCCCTCCTCGCCCGCATGGGCGACCGGCACGAACCCCGCCTCGCGCGCTTGCGCGTAGACGCGCGCGAATTTCGACGGCGGATTGCCCTTCTCCGAGGAATCGAGCCCGATGCCGAAAATATGCGCCTTGCACCGGCAGGCGTGTCCGAGCGTGTCGAATGCCTGGTCCTCGGACAGGTGCCGCAGAAAGCACATGATCAGCTTTGACGTGATCCCGTGCTCGCGCCGCGCCTGGTCGAACGCATCGGTCAACCCGGACAGCACGGTGTCGAAGGCGACCCCGCGCCCGGTATGGCCCTGGGGATCGAAGAACACCTCGACATGCTTCACGTTCTGCGCCGCCATCCGCGTCAGATAGGCGCAGGCGAGATCGAAGAAATCCTGCCGGGTCCGCAGCACGGACATGCCGGCATAGTAGAGATCGAGAAAGTCCTGGAGCGAGTTGAAACGGTAGGCGTCCCTGATCGCGTCGACATCGGCATAAGGCAACGCCACGCCGTTCCGCTTGGCGAGCGCCAGCATCATCTCGGGTTCCAGCGTCCCTTCGATGTGAAGATGCAGCTCCGCCTTCGGCATCTCCGAAATGAAACGATGAAGCCGTGCCTGGTCCAAGGGGCGCTCTCCTTCATGGGAACGACGTCTTCGTCATGGAACGACATCTTCGTAAAAAATGTGCCCGCTTTCACTTCGAGCCCGGCCGGTTCGAGCAGGGCAGGCTTGCATTTGCCATGTTCCCTGCCATGCGAAACAGGCTAGAATGACTTAACGTCGAGACGTCTGGGAGGATGCCATCATGGAAGATTTGCCGGAAAATCACGAGCAGGTCGCGGGCAACGGCCTGCTGCACCGCCGCATGTTCCTGGCGGCAAGCGCGGCGGCGGTGGGCGCGAGCGTCGCGCCGTCGGGCGTCAGCGCCGCGCCATTGCCGGTCGAGCCGTGGATGAAACTCCCCGGTGCGGGCTTCAACGGCTACGGGCAGCCGTCGAAGTTCGAGGAAAAGGTCGCGCGCACCTGGGCCTCGGCGCCGGGAACGACGGGAACCGGATCCTCACGCACGCCGCACCAGCAGCTCGACGGCATGATCACGCCGAGCGGCCTGCACTACGAGCGCTCTCACAGCGGCATTCCCGACATCAATCCCGAAGCCCACCGCGTCGTCATCCATGGGCTGGTGAAGCGTCCGCTGGTGTTCAACCTCGACGATCTCACGCGCTATCCGCTGGAGTCGCGCATCGCATTCGTGGAATGCGCCGGCAACAGCGGCGCTCTGTTCCAGAAGGAGCCGGCCCAGGTCAATATCCAAGCGATCCACGGCCTGCTGTCGTGCTCGGAATGGACCGGGGTGAAGCTCTCGGTGCTGCTGGAGGAAGCCGGCGTCGAACCCGGCGCCAAATGGGCGCTCGCGGAAGGCGCCGATGCAGCCGGCATGAGCCGCAGCTTCCCGATCGAAAAGGCGATGGATGACGCCATGATCGCGCTCTACCAGAACGGCGAGCGCGTGCGTCCCTCCAACGGCTATCCGGTGCGGCTGCTGCTGCCCGGCTTCGAAGGCAACATGAACGTCAAATGGCTCCGCCGGATCAAGCTCACGGAGGGGCCGACCATGACCAAGGACGAGACCTCCAAGTACACGATCACCTTGCCGAGCGGGAAATCGCTGCAATTCGTGTTCCCGCTCGAGGCGAAATCGGTGATCACCCATCCCTCGCCCGGCCTCACCATGCGCGGACCCGGCCTCTATGAAATCTCCGGCCTCGCCTGGTCCGGCTACGGCAAGATCGCCAAGGTCGAAGTGTCGGCGGATGGCGGCAAGAGCTGGGGCCTGGCTGCCCTGCAGGGGCCGGTGCTGTCGAAGGCGCTGACGCGGTTCCGGATGCCATGGCGGTGGGACGGCGCGCCCGTCACGCTGCAGAGCCGCTCCACCGACGAGACCGGCTACGTGCAGCCGAACCGCGCGCAGCTCATCGCGTTGCGCGGCGACCGCGGCAACTTCCACAACAATATGATCACGAGCTGGGGCATCTCCGACAAGGGCGAGGTGAAGAATGTCTATGCGTAAGCTCGTGTCGATACCCAAGCTCATGGCAGCCGGCGTGCTGCTGTCTTCGGCGGCATTTGCTTCGGCGGCGTTTGCGCAATCGCCGAACCTCGGCAAGCCGATCGCCGCGGAAGATCTCGCCGCCTGGGACATCAGCGTCGGCCCTGACGGCGCCGGGCTGCCGCCGGGCAGCGGCACCCCCAAGCAGGGCGAGGAGGTGTTCACCACCAAGTGCCAGGCCTGCCACAACGCCAAGGGCGCCGGCCAGCCGAACGACCGGCTGGTGGGCGGCCTGGGCTCGCTGCCGGGCGACAAGCCCGCGATCAAGACGGTGGGGAGCTACTGGCCTTACGCCACGACCTTGTTCGATTATGTCCGCCGCGCGATGCCATATAACGAGTCGAAGTCGCTCAGCCCTGACGAGATCTATGCGGTCGCCGCCTATATCCTCAATCTCAACGGCGTCATCGGCGATACCGACGTCATCAATGCGCAGACGCTGCCCAACGTGAAAATGCCGAACCGCGACGGTTTCATCACGTTTCATCGCGGGGAGTAGGCATCGCAGCCGATACCTCCTGCGCGGACTTGATCCGCACGGGAGGGCCGATCTCTCTTCAACCCTGCGTGAGCGTCATGGTTTATCGGTGTCCGGCTCGGCGGCGGCCGTGGCATAGAGGTTGCGCAGCAATTTGACCGCATCCGCGAACGGCAGCGCGCGCACCGCCTCGTAGAACGCGATGACGAGATCGCAATACGGCGCATATTCCGCGGCGGTCAGCTTGTCGTGGCCCAGCAGTTGGGTCTGCACCGGCTGCTTCTTGAGCTCGCCGAACACGGTTTCCAGATAGGGTCGCACCTCCAACTCGCTCGGGCGCGGCATCCGCGCTCCCGGGGTTGGAGATGATGCGTTCGAGCACCGCCATCTCGCGTTGGAACAGCGGCGCAAAATCCCGCGCCAGATTGCTTTCCAGGGCGGCACCCTTGCTTTCGTCGCTCAGGGCGACGCAACTGCCGGGATTGACCGGCTGCAGCGCCCGCATGTAAGCGAGATTCACCTCGGTTATTTCCAACAGCGACTCGGTGGATGCCTTCGCCAGCAGATGCTTCATGCTCTTGCGCAGTGCGGTGCGCGCCTGCGTAAGCAACTCGTCGTCCGCCAGGCTTCCCCTTGGAGGTCGCGCCAAATCGCTTGACGAACTTGGCGTAGGCGTCGGGATCAGCGCGCTTGAGGGCCGCGACGGCGGGCATGTCCGCGACGATGTCGGGCACGCTGTCGGCGGAGCCGCGCGCCGGCGGGGTCGCGGCGGCGTCGGCGGTTTGCGGCATCACCGGGGCGGGGGTGGCCGGCACCTTCTCGGGCAGCTTGGCCTCGCGCTGCGCAGGCATGAATTCCACCCGCATGATGCCCAGCGAAATCGCGGCCCAGGCGGTGCCGAATAGGATCACCAGGCAAGCAAGCACCGAGAAGACGGCGAGCCGCACGCCGCCGCCATTGCGCGAAGGTTCGGGCTCGGACGATGCCTCGGACATCGCCATCCGCGCGCCCGCCGAAAGACCGACGGACGGCGCCTCGTCCGGCTTGGCGTCCGCCGCATTGGCGATTGGGCCGTGGGCATGCAAATCGGTCCCGGACAGACGCCCGAGCGCGACCAACGGCTTGATTTCCGCGGCTTTGCCTTGCGCGGACTTGTTTTCCGCAGACTTGCTTTCGGTGGACTTGCTTTCGGTAGATTTGGCGGGCTCGTGTTCCGCGGCAGCATCCTCGTCGCGGTCGTCCGCCTGGTCTCCGCCGTCGTCGACGAGATCCTCCCGCTCCGCGCGGGCTTCGCGGCCGTCAGCCTCTTCCTCGAATGCGTCGACATCCTCATCGAGGTCGTCGGGTTCCGGCTCGGGCTCTGGTTCCGGTTCGGGCTTGAACAGCCCGGGAACATTGCGTGCGATGCGCCATTGGTCCCAGCCGAGGCACCACACACCGGCCTCCGGATCGACGACGCCCCGGTCGGCCGCGTGCGCCAGTGCCGCAAAGGTATACGGGCCGTACCGCTTGCCCCTGAGCAACACGAACCAATTCTTGTCGTCCTGAGTTGCAGACATGCAGCCACACGGCCCCGGTTCGGGCGCCAATTGAGAGGAATTAACGGGCCATATCAGCGCTCAACCGGCTGATTGGCAAGGTCGAATTGGCGATGGTCGGTTCCGCGAATTCCATCCGGACCGGCGGCCGATACGATCGGCCGCGCCGTCCGGAGCCGTCCGCTGCAGGAAGCGGCGCGTGCATTATGCCATGATTTAACGATTGTCTGCAGGTGCGATGGGGCCGGCCCTGACCACGGCGCGTCGCCGCATGAAGCGCAGCGGAATGCCGGACGATGCAGATCTCGGACAGCCTCTCGCGGATCAAATAACCTCGGATCACCCCTCGAGCTCGACGCGGACCTGGTCGCCCTCCGGCGTCAGCCGGGCGCCGAACTGGCTGCTGTAGCCGGTGAGATGGGCCAGTTCCGCGGCTTCATCCGCAAGGCGGCACAGATAGGTTTCGTTGCGCGTCATTGTGCCGGACGAATTGAAAGCGCGCGGCCGCTATGCCGCTGCGATCGGCCTCCACCCGCACCATCATGCCGATCCAGTCGCCGTGCCGCCGGCCGCCATGGCCGGTGTGGAAGGAGAAGCTGCCCAGGCCGTAGAAGATCGGGCGGCCTCGGTACATTTCCATCGGCAGGAAATAATGTGGGCCATGACCGATCACCACATCGGCACCGGCATCGATCGCGGCATGGGCGATGTCCGTCATGTATTTCAGGACCTCCTTGCCCAGCCCCCAGTGGCAAGAGGCCACGACGATGTCGGCGCAGGCGCGCAAGGCTTCGATCTCGTCGCGGAAGCTCTGCAGGTATTCCGGGTCCGGCCAGGTCGATGATCTCCGGCGCGACGCCGGGCCGGTTCAGGCGGCGGCATTCCTGCCGGCGTCTTGTGCATCGGGACCTGATAAGCGGTGTGGGCTCGCGAATGACGGCGATCCCGGCGCATCCTTGCGCGCCTCGTGATTGGTCGGCCAATACACCGAGCTGCGCTGCAGGAAGCCGAAGCGTATGCCGGCGCGCTCCACGATCACCGGCGCCCGCGCCGCGGCGAGGTCTTCGCCGGCGCCGGCATGAAGAACGCCGTATTCGTCGAGCCGCGCGATCGAGGAGAGGATGTCGGCCTCGCCGTAATGCACGTTGTTGGCGATGCCGACCGCGTGGATGCCGGCTCTTCTCAGTGCCTCGCCGGCGCGCGGGTCGGCGAAGAAGCCTTCGTTGCTCGCGGAGTGCCCGGACGGAATGACGAGGCAGCATTCGAGATTGCTGAACACGACGTCCGCGCTGCGGAATTCGTCGGCGACCCGGGCGAAGGGGACGCTGGGGTCGGTGACGTTCATCAGGTTGACATCGCCGGTGGAGAATCGATTTTTGCAGGCATGTCGGCTCCGCCGGGCATCCGAGGCGCGCGCAGCTTAGAGCATATTCCCGACCGACCAAGGTCCCTCTTGACGCCGGACGCCGATCCGCTCTGATGACGCCCTTCGCATCCGGAAATCCCCGATGAGCAGCGCAATCGCGATGGCCGCCGCCTCCCATGCGGCTGATCGTCTGGCCGCCTACGCAGCCGGTCTGCGCTACGAGCATCTGCCGGCGGACATCGTCGGCTTCGCCAAGGCGTGCCTGATCGATGCGGTCGCTTGCGCGATCTTCGGCGCCCGCTTCCCGTGGTCGCGCGCCATCGCCGCCGTCATCGCTGCGTCCGGTGCGTCCGGCGTGTGCTCGGCACCGGGATTCGATCGGCGGCTCGATCCCCGCCAGGCGGCGCTGGCGCTCGGTGCCTTCGCGCATGCCTTCGAGCTCGACAGCCTGCGCAAGCCCGGCGCCGGCGCCCATCCCGGCGCCACCGTCGCGCTGCCGGCCTTTGCCTTGGCGCAGGCGCAGTCGCGCAGCGGCCGCGACCTGATCGCGGCGATCGTCGCGGGCTGCGAGGTCAGCTTTCGCATCGGCGCGGCGACGTTGCACACGCCGGAGCTCGACGGCTTCCACGCGCCGGGCATCGTCGGGCCGTTCGGCGCCGCGATCGCGAGCGGCTGCCTGCTCGGCCTTTCGTCGGAGCAGCTTGCCTATGCGCTCGGCATCGCGGGATCGTGCACCGGCGGGCTGCTGGCGTTCGCCAGGAGCGGGCAAGGCGGCATGGTCAAGCGGCTTCATCTGGGGCGCGCGGCGGAGAGCGGCGTCCTCGCTGCGAGCCTTGCGGCCCACGGTTATGACGGGCCGCGCACGATCCTGGAGGGCGAGTTCGGCGTGCTGCAAAGCTTCTGCTCGCGCGCAGACCCGGCCCTGCTGACCGCAGGGCTCGGGACCTTCTTCGAGACGAGCCGTCTGTGCATCAAGCCCTATGCCTGCCACGTCACGGCGCAGGCTCCCATCGAGCTGCTGCGCGACTTGATGGCGACGCACGGCCTCGCCCCCGGCGACATCGCCGGGATCGAGGTCGCCGCGTCGGCGAAGGTGGCGTCGCACCACGGCGAGCGGCGTCCGGCCGACCTCATGCTCGGTCAATACAGCGTGCCGTTCTCGCTCGCCGTCGCCGCCTGGCGCGATCCGGCCGATCCGACGGCATTTGCCGACGATCTCATCCATGACCCCGGCATTCTCGATCTCGCGGCACGCATCGAGATCGTGCCGGGAGATGCCGGCTGGGGTGCCGGACTGTCAATCGCATTGCGCGACGGGCGCAGGATATCAGGCACCATCGCATCGTTCCGCGGCTGTCCGGAGACGCCGATGTCCCTCGACGACATCGTGGCGAAATTCCGCCGGCTGACCCGGCACCGGCCGGGCATGGATGCGCTGGTCGAGATCCTGCTCGACATCGAGAACGTGCGCGATATCACAGCACTGGAATTGTAAAATTCTGCTCCCTCTCCCGCCTGCGGGGGAGGGAGAAGGCTACTTCTCCGGCAGCGCGAACACCCACAGCATGGAGCCGCCGTCGGGGCTCCTGATCTCCGGCGTCAGCGTTCCCAGCGACCGCACCAGGCCCGATCCGTTGCCGGCGGCGACGGCGACGTATTGCTTGCCGTTGACGCTGTAGCTGATCGGGAACGAGTTGATCACGTTGTTGGTGCGGACGCGCCACAACACCTTGCCGGTGGCGTCGTCGAGCGCCTTGAAGTTGCGATCGATGTCGCCGACGAACACCAGGCCGCCGGCCGTCGGCAGCACCGCGCTGGTGTGGGGCGCGCGTTGGCGATAGGACCAGCCGGTCGAGCGATCCGCCAGCTTGATGGCGTCGACGCCGGCCGATATTGCCGTCGCTGTTGGGCACCGATGTACGCGCGAACACGGCGCGGCCGCCGCCGGTATAGGATTGCCCCGGGATCGAGCGGAGTCGGCGTGGTGTTTGCACAATACTCGTTGAGCGGCATGAACAGCATGCCGGTCCTGGGGTTGTAGGCGGTCGCCGGCCAGCCGCGGCCGCCGGGATCGGACGGACAGTTCACCGTGGTCTGGCCGATATGGGGGATCGCCGCCGGGTTGATGGTCTTCTCGCCGGTCTTGGGATCGATCGAAGCGACCACGTTCTGCGGCACGGTTTCCTTGTGCCACAGCCACTGGCCGTTGGTGCGGTCGAGCGCCTCGAGGATGCCGAGCTTGCCCGAGGTCACCACCGCCTTGCGGGTCTCGCCATTGACGGGCAGGTCGACCAGGAGCCGCTCGTAGACGTAGTCGAGGTCCCAGGTGTCGTCTTCGAGATGCTGGTGGTACCACTTCAACTGTCCGGTGTCGGGATTGATGGCAAGCGTCGAGTCCGAGTACATCGCATTGTGCTTCGCCCCCGGCTTTGCCGGCATCGTGCCGCGCATCTCGGCGATCCAGGGATAGGGCTGGCCGGTGCCGTAGAAGACGAGATTCTGGTCGGGATCGTAGCTGCCGGAAATCCACGCCGAGGCACCGAAGCGGCTCTCCATCGGCAGCCCGTTCCAGGTGTCGTAATTGGGATCGCCGGGGTGGGCAATGGTGTTGACCCGCCACAGCTCCTCGCCGGTCTTGGCGTCGTTACCGGTGATGAAACAGCCGCCGGGCTCGGCATTGCCGCAGCCGGTCATGCCCTGGATCACCTTGCCGTTGATGATGAAGGGACCGCCGGTATAGCGCCATCCCTTGGCCCAGTCGGCGGTGGCGTGGTCCCAGACCACCTTGCCGGTCTTGGCGTCGAGCGCGACGATATGGGCGTCCGACGTGGCGGCGATGAGATTGCCCTGATAGATCGCCATGTTGCGGGTGGAGAGGTTCTGCGCTTCGGCGATCAGCTTGGCCGGGAGATCGCGTTTGTATTCCCAGATCAGGTCGCCGGTCGCGGCATTGAGCGCCTGGATCTTGTTGCCGAAATTGAAGATATAGAGCACGCCGTCATGGACGATCGGCGTCGTCTCGGTGGCGCCGCTGGTGAGCGACCAGCTCCACGCGACCTGGAGATCTTTCACGTTGGCTTTGTTGACCTGCTCCAGCGGGCTGTAGCCGTAGCCGTCATAGGTGCGCCGCCACATCAGCCAGTCCGACGCCGGCGGATTGCGCAGCATCGCGTCGGTGACCGGCGTCAGGTTCTTGATCGGATCGGCGGCCTGGGGCTGTTGCGCGAGCGCTGCCGCGCCGGCGAGCAGCAATGACACCAGTCCGAGCGCCGTCGAATTCCAATACCGCCTCGTCGACATCGTCGCCTCCCTGTTTCGGTTGTTTCAACCGTTCTTGGTTTCGTGTCGCGGCGGCATGCTATGCCGACCACGCCCGGGGTCAACCGGTTGCCCGATTTAGCTTCTGGCGGGAACCGCCGGCTTCGAATAAGCTTTCAGAAAATAAGCCGGCGAACAATCGCGCAAACAGTCAGCCAAATTATCAGGCAAATTGTCAGGCAAATCGTCAGGGAGGAATCACATGATCGGAAAAATCGTGATTGCAGGCGCGGTCGGCGCACTGATCGGGGCGGGGTTGGTCGGCGCGGTGGTCGCGACCGCGGCGCCGGAATTCAACACCCACGGCAACCGCTTCAAGCCGCTCGCCTATACCGAACTCACCCCGGAGCAGAAGGTCTTCGCTGACAAGGAGATCGCCGGCGGCCGCAAACCCGACACCGGCCCCTTCAACATCTACCTGCGCAGCCCGGAATATGCGGAGCTGTCGCGTCCGCTCGCCGATTATCTGCGCTTCAAGTCGCCGATGCCGCGCAAGCTCAAGGAAATCGCGAACATGCTCACCGCGCGCTATTGGGGCGGCCAGTATGTCTGGTATTCGCACCGCCAGCAGGCGCTCGATGCCGGCCTGAGCCCCGCCTTCATCGCCGCCATGGCGGCCGGCGAACGGCCCGCCAACATGACGGCCGACGAGGCGACGGTGTACGATTTCACCTCCCAGCTTGCTGTCGACCCGGCAGGTGAGCGACGCCGCCTTCAAGGCCATGGCGGATCGCTTCGGCGAGCGCGGCATCGTCGAGACCGTCGGCTCCATCGGCCACTTCACCGGCCTCACCATGCTGTTCGTCGTCGACCGCTATCCCGTCCCGCAAGGCGCGCCGGACGAGGTGAACAGGCCGATGTAACGGCGTCGAATGTCACGCTGAGCGTCATAACGTAAATCCGTCAGCCCCATTCCGCCGGCACCTCGCCGGCGGAATCGGAGCCCGCACGGGAGCCGGATGGGAGAATGCCATGAGAACAATTTCGTTTGCCGCTGCCGTCGCGGTTCTGGTGCTCGGCCTGCCCGGCGAGCGGCCGGCGCAGGCCGCTGAGATCACCGTGCGGGCGGGCATGGGAGTGGTGTCGGGCGTGCGCGATCTCGCGCCGGTCTTCGAGAAGATGACGGGGCACAAGGTCATCGTCATCTTCGATCCGACCCCTGTCATGAACGAGAAGATCAATTCCGGCGCGCCGGCGGACATTGCCGCCGTGCAGCCCCAGCAAGTCGACGACCTGATCAAGCAGGGCAAGATGGTGGCGGGCACGCATACCAATTTCGCCCAGGCCGGCGTCGGCGTCGCCGTCAAGGCGGGCGCATCCAAGCCCGACATCAGCACGGTCGAGGCCTTCAAGGCGGCGATGCTCAATGCCAAGTCGATCGGCTATTCCGGCGGCGGCAGCGGCACCATCGCCGCCAACGTGATGGCGAAACTCGGCATCGCCGATCAATTGAAGGCAAGGACCCGATTGATCGACGGCCGCCCGGTTGCCGAGGACGTCGCCAAAGGCCTCGTCGAAGTCGGGCTGCAGCAGATCAACGTCATCATTCCCGTCGAAGGCGCCGACTACGTCGGACCGCTGCCGAAGGAGTTGCAGGAAACCGTCAAATTCGCCGGCGGCGTGCTCACGGTCGCGAAGGAACCCGAGGTCGCCAAGGCGTTCCTGAAGTTCATCGCCTCGCCGGAAGCCGCAGCGCTGATCCGCAAGAGCGCGATGGAGCCGTGGAGTTGAACGGCAGCGTTCGTACGCCATAGTCATCCCTATCCATGACGCAATCGCCGGGGGCTCGTTCCAGCGAGGCAGCCGTTGGGATGGCGTGCCGCCAGGAAGATATTAGTGGTACATCCCATATTCCCCGCCGACGCGTCATCGGCAGCATCCGGGAGCTGATTTGTGGCGGACGGTTGGTACTATTTGGGCTCGCAAGGGCATATAGGACCTTTTGGCCTTCAAGAGCTGAAGAGGACACTTGCGGACTTCCCGGACGGGAAAGACGTGCTCGTTTGGCACGAAGGCTTTCCGGGCTGGGAAAGGGCGGAGGATGTCCCGGAACTCAAGGCCAGAACATCTTTGCCCCCGCCGAGGATTGGCAGCCGGCGCGACCGTGCGGCCAACCCGAAGCTGCCGCTGTGGGATACGATCCGCCTCTCATATTCCACCTATTTCCAAAATTTTCCGGATGTGTTGCGCATATCCTGGCTGTGGCTGGCGGTGGCTACACCGCTGGTGGGCACAGCGATCTGGCTGCGGTTTTCTTGGATGCCGACTTAGCGGCAGGCATGAAAGGCGGACGCCCATATGCTACCGATTGAGACAATTCGCTTGTAAATTGCATATCCTGGTTTTCACATTTGCCGGCGTCAGTATCGCAGTCGCGTGGCATCGGCGCATTATTCTAGGCGAACAACCTGGATTTAGCGGCAGCAATGTCGCCACCAAAAGCCTGTGGCGTTATGATGGGGTGGGGTTTGCGATCGGTCTGATCGCTTTCCTTCCCTCGCCTGGTGGTCGCTCTGCCGATGTCTCTTTTGTTGTCTTCCCGTCGTTGGAGGTGGAACTCCGCGAGGTTCCTGGTGCTGATCCCGGCGATTTTTCTGGTATTTTTGATCGCCTTTGCCCTCGTGCTGCGCCTGAGCTTGTTGCTTCCGGCGCGCGCGGTCGAAAATGTGGACTTGACGTTCAAAGAGACGTGGAAACGTACCCGCGGAAACACCTGGCGGATGATTTGGGGCACTCGCGGCCTGCGTGCAGCCGGCGGAGATCGTCTTATTTGGATTTCTTGGTTTTGGATTTCTTGGTCCGGGCATACCTACCAGCGAGGTGCTCGCCGGTCGCATGGCCGTCAGCACGACAATTCTCTCCGCCTACCATCTGCTCACTCTCCCAATCGGGATCGGCTTTCTGTCTTACTCCTACTCGCATTTCTTCGAGCGGACGTGACTGCAACGCTTACGGCGAGGCGTATCGGCAACGAACTTGCCGCAGCCCGTAGGGCGGATTAGCGAAGCGTAATCCGCCATTCCCGTAGGGCGGCGGGCTAAAGCGAGCCCGCCCTACGCGCCTACACGCCGCACTCATACGATCGGCAGCGGATCGAACTCGCCCTTGAGGATGCTCGCGGGGTCCTCGTAGCCCATCCATCTGTTGATGGCCGTCGCATAGATGCGGCGGTAATCCGTGGTGTAGACGAGGTTGCCTTGGCGCAGTTCGGTGAGGCTCGGCACCTTGCCGTATTGGCCGCCCTTGACCGGCGCACCGATGACGAAGGCGGGGCCGGCGGTGCCATGGTCGGTGCCCTGGCTGGTATTCTCCTGCACGCGCCGGCCGAATTCGCTGAACGCCATCAAGACGACGTCGTCGGCGCGTCCGAGCCGCGCTACGTCCTTCACGAACGCGGCGATATGGTCGGAGGTGTAGGTCCACAGCCGGGCGTGGACGTCGCCTTGGTAGACATGGGTATCGAAAGCGTTGTTGCGGTAGGCGACGTAGTAGATCTTGGTCGGAAAATCGGCCGCGATCAGCGCGGCGACCCGCTCCAGCCCGAAGCGCACCAGGCCGTAGTCGATGGGGGTGCGATACTGCGCCCAGGCATCGCGCACGAGTTGCTCGGCCTGCAGCGCGCTGCGCGACACCCCATACATGAAGCTCCTGCGCCTCGTTGGCGCCGCGGCCGCGCGCCGCGAGGAGCTTGAGCGGCGAGGCCTCGTCGGCAAAGCCGGAGCGCACGAACTTGGCGGGATCGTCGAACACCAGCGGCACGTGGCCGCGCGAGCGCACCGCGAGCGACTGCTGGGTGTCGATGTTGACGACGTAATTGTTGTGGCCCTCAGGGTCCATGGCATCGGCCATGCGGCCGACCCAGCCGTAAAGCTCGCCGCGGTTCGGCGCCGCCGTCTGCCAATAGGCCATGGAGGCGAAATGGGAGAATGACGGCTGGTCGTAGCCGACGCCGTGCACGATCGCGAGGTGGCCGTCCTTGTAGAGGCGCTCCATGCCGGCCATGGTGTCCTGGAAGCCGAAATGATCGTCGAGCTTGCGCAACTTGTCGGGGCGGATGCCGATCTTCGGCCGCGCCTTGTAATAGGCGTCGTCGCCATAGGGCACCACCGTGTTGAGCCCGTCATTGCCGCCGGACAATTCGACGACGACGAGGATGCGGCCCGGCTTCGGCGCCGGCGCCGCGGCGGCCTGCGAAAAGAACGGCGAACGTCCCAGCCCGGTGGCGCCGAGGACGACGCTGCCGAAACCGGCGCGCAGCAGGTCGCGCCGCGCCAAGCTCCCGATGGATGAGAAAATCGCCATGTTCGCCTCCAATATCCGCGTCGAATGTCCAAGTCGAATGTCCAAGTCCGAATGTCCAAGTCCGAATGTCTAAGTCGAATGTCCGCCGTGACGCTGGGACGTCCCCTGCCCCGGGTCAGCAGAGCTGGAATTCGGGTGTGCTCATGATCAAATGCGTCACCAGGCGCAGCGGCCGTTCCGAATAGCTCGCGGCACGGTCGAGATCGCCGGTGCCGAGCTGCTTTTCCAGGAATGCGATCAGCGCCGTGCGCACCTCGGCGTCGACCGGCACCCGCAGCAATCGCATCGACAGGTGGTCGACCGCGTCGGCCGCGGTTTTCGCGCCGGAGGAGACCACGGCGAGCGAGAGGTCGAACTGCGCCGCCGCCCGCGGGATCGGCTTGATCTTGCGGACCGCCTCTTGAAAGCCGACCAGGCTGCCATAACGCGTGTTGAAATCCTCGGCGCTGGCGATGACGTTCGCCATCGTCATGTCGCCGCCCTCCATGCCGCCGCCCTCGCCCGGGCCGCGCTCGATGGTCGCCTCGCGGATGTCCATGCCGGCGAGAATGCGGTCGTTGACCCGCTTGACCTCACCGCCGGGATTGAAGTTCGGGTCGGTGAAATTCAGGATGTCGGGAAACAGCACGTCGCGGGCGAAATTGCCGCGCGCCAGCAGCAGGCCCGGAGTGATCCAGGCGCGGCCCTGGGCCCAGCCGGCGACGGTCGGCGGATTGAGCAGGATCTGCCCGAGTTCGCGGCTGACGACATAAAGATCGGGAATGCCGGCGAGGCGCCGCGCACCGAGCTTGCGATAGGTCGAGACGACGAGTTCGATCGGCCCTTTGATGCGGGTCCCGAACGAAGGCTCGCTGTAGAAGTCCCGCGACAGGAAGATGGTGCGCAGCAGCGGCGCGATCTCATAGTCGTTGTCGCGCAGCACGGCGCCGAGTCTCGCCTGCATCGCCGGCGAAACATCCTCGCGCACGAAATAGCGGTAGAGCTTTCCCGAGATGTATTCGCCCGTGACCTTCTGCTCCAGGATAATGCGCAGGATATCGACGCCGTCGAAATTGCCGGAGCGGCCGAGGAAGGTCTTGGGCGCATCGTCGTGCTTCGCCGGATCGACCTTGAAGGCGAGGTCGTCGTCGATCCAGCCGGTGAAGGCGCGGGCGGCCTCGCGGATGTCGGCTTCCGAATAATTGCCGACGCCCATGGTGAAGAGCTCCATCACCTCGCGGGCGAAGTTCTCGTTGGGCGCGCCCTTCACGTTCTCGGCGGCATCGAGATAGACGAGCATGGCGGGTCCGCGCGCCACCTCGATCAGCAATTCGCGGAAATTCCCCGTCGCCTGGCGGTGCAGGAGCGCAAGCTGCTGCTCCATCTTGCGGTAGTCGCGGACCTTCTCCTCGCCGGTGGCAAAATGGCCGTGCCAGAATAGCGTCATTTTCTCTTCGAGCGGATGCGTGGTCGCGACCATGCGATCGGCCCACCAATTGGCGAGGCGGCGCGTTTCCAGCAGCGTGGCGCGCAGCCAGTAGAAGAAGCGATCGACCACCGGCTGCAGCCGGCGCTCGCCCTCGGGCTTGACCTGCACGCCCAAGGCCTCTCCGGTGCGCTCCGCCCGCCGCGTCGCCGCGACCCGGCTGGGCGGGAAATTGCGCAGCCCCGGGTCCCACACGCCGGAGGGATCGAACGGCTCGATATGGTCGTTGGGGACGGACTTGTAGTCCACGAGATACGCGACCGCCTGCTCCGGCGTCATCGCCGCGAGGCGCGCAACCTCCTCCGGAGTGCCGCCGAAACCGGCGCGCTCGAGCAGGTGCGCCGCGAAATCGTAGCTCCAGTCCGATCCCGCGATCGGCGTGAGGTCGTCGGCCCATCGCGCCGGCCCGGGAGGGCTGCGCAGCACGTTTTGATAGCCGTGAACGAGCGATGCGCCCTTGAGATCGGATGTGCTGTCCATGGGAAACCCCGGCACGGCGGCAGAAGGCCCGCAGTTATAGCACTGCTTTGCCGTGCCGGCTGCCGGCAATCAGGCTATGGCGGCGATTGCCATTTCCGATAGCTCGTACACCGTTTCCGAAGTTCGAATCATATCGATGCCATCGGACTTGTAGGGTGGGCAAAGCGAAGCGTGCCCACCATCGTCGTATCCGCGTGGGCACGGCGCGAAGAACGCGCCTTTGCCCACCCTACTGATTGGTTTCATGGAATCGATCCACCAGTCAGTCCGTATAGGCCGGCTCGGACGCGGCTGCGATCAGCTCCGGCCATGGCTGGATGGGCGGCAGCACGATGTTGCGTCCGGCCGCCTGGAGCGCCTCGATGAAGCCCTTGAAGGGGGCGATCCGCAGGTACTGGTCGGCCACCATGGCGACGGTGCGCCTGGTGCCGTGGTCGGTCGCGAAGAAGTCGATGCCGTCGAGCGCGCCCTCCACCAGGAACGCCGTCAGCGCCGGGAGCAGGCAGACGCCGAAGCCGGCATGCACCAGTCCGAGCGCGACCTCGTAGGTGCGGCAATGGGCAACGGTGCGGTGGGACGGCAGCACGCGCTGATACCACTGCTGGATTCGTAGCGTGTGCGGCGTGCCGAAATGGAATTGGATGCAGCTATTGAGGATCCGGCGCGCATCGGCCGGCATCGCATTCGAGGTCACGCGCGTGGCCGAGGCCGATCGAGCTCGGCACCGCGAACACATAGGGGTCCTCGACAATCGGCACCTGGCGGAAGCCGACGCTGGACTGGGCGACCGTGTCCGCCGCGATCAGCCCGATATTGGCCTGCCGCGAGTAGAGCATCTCCAGCACCTCGGCGGGCGCCGCTTCGTGAATGTCGATCTCGATCTCGGAGCCCGCCGCCGCGCAGCGGTTGAGCGCGTCGGGCAGCACCGCCTTGACCACCGAGTTGAGGCCGGCAATGCGGATGATGGAGCGCTTGCCGGAGCCGAATTGGCGCAGGCTCGCCTCCGCCTCGTCGATCTCCTTCAACACGGCCTGGGCATGGCGCACCAGCACCTGCCCGGCATCGGTCAGGACCATGCGATTGTGGCTGCGGTCGAACAGCTTGGTGCCGACGCTTTCCTCGAGCTTCGCCAGTTGCTGGGAGAGCGAGGGCTGGGCGAGACCGAGTTGCTTGCTCGCCCGCGTCAGCGTCGAGGATTGCGCCACCGCCATGAAGATTTGAAGCTGGTGCAGGGTCATTGCGGAACTCTCTGCGGCGCGACGCGGAGCCGGCGACGGCCAGGGCGGCAGGACCGGCCTGGGCGTCGTGGATGAGACCGCATCGGCGCCGGGCTGCAGTGATGGCGCGTTATTTCAGCTCGAACTCGACCAGTTCAACCCGGGTCGAGCCCACATTCCTGATGGTGCGGGTGTCCGACCGCGCATGCGCCCGCCACGAGCGATGCCGCGAGCAAATACCTCATGAATGTCCTCCTCTTGTCCTTCGCTCTTGTCCTTCGCTCTTGCCTTTCGTCGCCGTCTTGCGGGTGATCGTCGTCGACGGCCGCATCGATGGTGGCCCCCGGATTGCGGCCGGAAGATGCGGCTTTCCGGCAGCCCTGGCAAGGGCTGCCGGACCACTGGGCCGTCCGACCGCTGGGCCGTCCGAACACCGCGCCTGCGCCTTGCCGGCGCGGCGCCGGGCGATATCATTGGCTGGCATGGTTTTTGCGAAACCACGCTTGCGAAACGCTCGACCGGGGCCCACAGGTGGGGATGAAATCTCCGGACATCGCGAGCGCATGATCCCGGGAAGTTGCCGGCTTTTCGGACGAGATCGTGCGGAAAATCAAACGGATTGGAGAGTGATCCGCCTCGACTCGGAAAGGATCACGCTCCGGACTTCCACACACAGGAGTGCCGCATGTCGCGCATCCACTTGTTCGCCGAACCTTCTGCGCTGGATATCCAACTCGACCGCAGCGCGCTCGTCATCATCGATATGCAGCGCGATTTCCTCGAGCCTGGCGGCTTCGGTGCGGCGCTGGGCAATGACGTGTCCAAGCTCGCCGCCGCGGTCGGCCCCTGCAAGGCGGTGCTGGCGGCTGCACGCGGCCTCGGCATGCTCGTCATTCATACCAGGGAAGGCCATCGGCCCGACCTCACCGACGCGCCTCCGCACAAAGTCGTACGCGGCGACCCGGCGACACGGATCGGCGCGCCCGGGCCGATGGGACGCATCCTGGTGCGTGGCGAGACCGGTCACGACATCATTCCGGAGCTTTATCCCGCCGCCAACGAACCGGTGATCGACAAGCCCGGCAAGGGCGCGTTCTACCAGACCGATCTCGACCTCATGCTGCGCAATCGCGGTATCGATACCTTGCTGGTGTGCGGCGTCACCACCGAGGTGTGCGTCAATACCACCGTGCGGGAAGCCAATGACCGCGGCTATCGCTGCATCGTGCTGTCGGACTGCTGCGCTTCCTACTTCCCCCAATTCCATGAAATGGGATTGGCGATGATCAAGGCGCAGGGCGGCATTTTCGGATCGGTGGCGTCCTCGCAGTCGCTGTTGTCCGCCATGGCGGTGGCGGCGTAGCGCCTGGCAAGACCCGCATTGGTTGCCCCCATCGGTTGTGCACAGAATTCAAACACACTCTGATCGCGATTTGATCGCCATCGTCGCATTTTCGTCGCGGAGGCCTTCGCGGCGAAAGCCCTGAATTGCGCCGGCACGCCATTTTCCGCGGCAAAAGGTCTTTCGGCCATCCGTTGAGGTGCCGCTGAGAGATGGCACGCTCTTTGCGAAGACCTTGTTCCATCACGTTGTCGCGATCGTTCGAACCCCCGAACCGACCGCATGGCTGGCCCGACGTGACGATAAGCGGGGCCAAAAAGGAGACTTTGTCGGTGTCGGGAATACCGGCCCGGACGCGCGAGCGTACGGCGGTCGTCGGAGTAACTGTGTCCGTCGGCCCTGCGGGAACCTCCCCTCTCAATCCATCAGCACTCAAACTTGGAAGCCGATGCCGTGTCCTCACGCGGCATCTTGAACATGCACCCCGCCCGGGAGGGCGAGCCCTGATCTAGGTGGTCACAGGAGGACGCAATGGCGGATACGACGTATCGCCCCGCAATTTGGACGCCGGGCGATTGGAACGCCTTCTTCGGTTTCGGTACCAACATCCTCGTCAACATGCTGACGTTGACGGCGTTGCTGCGCTTCGTTTTGAAAATGCCCGATGCGCTGGTGTTCGGACGCATCCTCCCGGCGGTCGGGCTGATGATGTTTCTCAGCACGATGTATTACGCGTGGCTCGCCTATCGTCTCGCCAAGTCGACCGGCCGCAGCGATGTGTGCGCCCTGCCCTCGGGCATCAGCGTCCCGCATATGTTCATCGTCACCTTCGTGATCATGCTGCCGATCGCACTCAAGACCGGCGACCCGGTGAAGGGATGGCAGGCCGGCCTGGTCTGGGTGTTCTTCCAGAGCTTCATCCTGATGATCGGCGGCTTCATCGCGCCCTATATCCGCAGGGTCACGCCGCGCGCCGCCCTGCTCGGCACGTTGGCCGGCGTTTCCATAACCTTCATCTCGATGCGGCCGGCGCTCGATATGTTCATGACGCCGGTCATCGGCCTCACCTGCTTCGCCATCATCATGGTGAGCTGGTTCGGCGGCGTGAAATATCCCAAGGGGATTCCGGCCGGTCTCGTCGCCATCATCGTCGGCATGATCATCGCGTGGGGCTCGAACCTGTTCGGCCTCAATTACGGTGGCCTCAGCCTCGACGGGCTCGGCAAGGCGGTCGCAGGCTTCGGCTTCTCGGTGCCGCTGCCCGCCACTCGACATGATCTTCTCGGGCTTCGAGTACCTCGGCGTCATCCTGGTGACGGCGATTCCGTTCGGCATCTACGACCTCGTCGAAGCGATGGACAATGTCGAGAGCGCGGAAGCGGCAGGCGATGCCTATCCGACCACCCGCGTCCTGACCGCCGACGGCATCGTCAGCCTGATCGGCTGCCTGATGGGCAACCCGTACATCAACGCCGTCTATATCGGTCATCCCGGTTGGAAGGCGATGGGCGGCCGTATCGGATATTCGGCCGCCACCGGGCTGATGGTGATCGTCTTCGCCTGGTTCGGGATCATCGCGGTGCTGCTCGCCCTCGTCCCGGTCGTCGCGATCTCGCCGATCCTGCTCTACATCGGCATGCTCATCGGCGCCCAGGCGTTCCAGACCACGCCGACGTCCCATGCGCCGGCGATCGTGCTCGCGCTCACCCCGCATCTCGCGGCGTGGGGCAAGACGTTGATGGACGGTGCGCTCGGTGCGGCCGGCACCAACGCGGCCGCCGTCGGGTTCGACAAGCTCATCGGCCAGGGCGTGCTGTATCAGGGCCTCCAGGTGATGGGCGGCGGCTCGATCCTCACCGGCCTCGTGCTCGGCGCCATCAGCTCGCTGGTGATCGACCGCAAGTTCGTGGAGGCTTCGGCCTTTGCGCTGGCCGGCGCCGTCCTGACCTTCTTCGGGTTCATGCACGGCGAGGCGATCGGGCTCGGGGTCACGCCGACGGTGGCGATTGCCTACCTGATGGTCGCGGCGTTCATCTACGGTCTCAGCCGGTATCCGCAAATGATCTCGATGGAGATGCCGGCGCGGGAGCCCATCTCGCACGCGCATGCGCAACCGGCAGAGTAATGCCCGGTAATAACCAACGTCAGGCGCGGGTTTCGCCCCGCGCCTGAGCCGCAAGTCGGACATGGCCGGGACCAGCCCGGC
>CAVVCE010000086.1:0-4278 GCA_963746235.1 uncultured Alphaproteobacteria bacterium | reverse complement strand
GGGGACACCGCTTCCGAGATGATGCGGGTGCTGTCGATGCGCATGGCAGCAGACGCGATCGACACGGCGAACGCCGAGGTGCTGTCGATCCTCAATGATTATGACCACAGCAACGTGGCGCCGGTCTGCCCGCCGGGCGCGACCGTCAATGGGCGCAATTGCGAAATGCGGCCGGGCGGCGACATGGTGAACCAGTGTCGCTACGGCTTGCTGCTTCAGGGCGATCGCTGCGTCGGCGCCGGCGCGATGCCGCCTTCCGCCCGGCTTCTCGCCGCCAATGCGCTGATGTTGACCAGGCCGGGCAACCTCATTTCTGCGGATTATATCGCCGCGCTCAAGACCAAATATGCCGCCGAAGTGTTCGCGGGCGCGAACCTCGACGTCGTCAATGGCTGGGTTGCGCGCAAGACCGAGGGCCGCATCCCCAGGATGCTCGACAAGCTCGATCCCGATGCCGCCGCGGTCCTCCTCGACGCCGTGTACTTCAAGGCGCGCTGGGCACGGGTGTTCGACAAGAAGCTCACCAAGGACGAGGCTTTCCACCTCACGCGGTCGCAGCAGGCCGAGGTTCCACTGATGAGCCAGACGGGCCGGTTTTCGCTCGTGTCGCGCGGCGGCTATCGCGCGCTGCGGTTGAACTACCAGGTCCCCGAGCTCGGCCTCGTGATCGTGCTGCCCGACGACGTCGAGGGCGCCGACGCGGTCGTCAGGCGTCTAGGCGCGAACGAGCTCGCGGAGCTGTTCACGGCCTTGCGCGACGGCCAGGCGATGAAACCGGTCGCACTGGCGCTGCCGCGGTTCAAGGCCGAATATAAAGTCGATCTGGTGCCTCCGTTCCGGCAAGCCGGCATGCAGAAGGTGTTCGATCCGAACGCCGCGGACCTTTCCGGCATGACCGGCCGCCCGGTCGCGCAGGCACGCCTTTACATCGGCGACATCGTGCACCGCGCCGTCATCGATGTCGCCGAGGAGAACACCGAGGCGGCCGCCGCGACTGCGGTCGTGATCCGGCCTACGGCGGTGCCTGTTCTGCCCCTGACGCATGAGCCGTTCCGGGTCGATCATCCGTTCCTGTTCTACCTGGTCGACGACACCACCGGCGCGATCCTGTTCGAGGGACGCATCACCGATCCGCGGTAGCAGCCGATGCGCTCAGGTGCGGCGGGTAAGCAGCCGCAAAGCGACCGGAGTGGCGATCAGTGACAGCAGCACGGACATGCACAGCGCACCGATGACCGCGACCGCCAGCGGCTTGAGCATGTCGGCGCCGGAGCCGATGCCGTAGGCCAGGGGCAACATGCCGAGCGCGGCGGCAAGCGAGGTCATCAGCACCGGGCGCAGGCGGCGCCGGCCGGACCGCACCAGCGCTTCCTCGAGGCTCAGGCCCTCGGCGCGCAAGTGGTCGACGAGGTCGAGCATGAGAATGCCGTTCTTGGCCACGATCCCGACGCCGATGATGGCCCCCAGGAAGGAAACGACGTTCAGCGTCGTATCCGTGAGCCAAAGCGCCATGATCGTACCGAACAGCGCCAGCACCGCGCCGAACACGATGGCGATGGGTTCGCGGAACGAGCCGAATTCGATCAGCAGCACCGTGAAGACGAGAAGAATGGCCATCGCCAGAACGAGCAGCAGATTACGAAACGATTCCTGTTGTTGCTGATACAGGCCGCCGAATTCGATCATGCCGGATGGCAGTGACGCGTCCGCCGCCAGCTTGCCGCGAATCTCGGCCATGGCGCTGCCGAGATCGCGGCCCTCGAGCCGCGCCGTCACCGCAACGTCCTGCCGCAAATCTTCGCGGCGCAGTTCGAGTTGGCCCGGCGTCTCGACGATGTCGGCGACTTGCGAGAGCTTTACGAGGTTGCCATCGGCCGTGCGCAGGGGCAATTCGCGCAGGCTCGCCACTTCTCCGATGCTCGCGCCATCGACGCGCACGCGGATGTTCACGACGCGGTCGCCTTCGAGCACGCTCGACGCGGTTTGCCCGATCATCGCGGTATTGACGGCGGCGGCCACGTCGGCAGGGCTGAGGCCGAAACGCTGGGAGGTGAGCGAGCGCACTTTGACGCTCAGTGTGGGGCCGGTGAAGACGAGCCCATCGAATACGTCTACGACGCCCGTGATCTGCTTGAGTTGCTCTGCGACCTCGCGCGCTGTTTTTTTCAGCAGCTCCACATCGGTGGAGAATAGTTTCACTTCGATCGGCTCCGGCGACCCGATCAGATCGCCGATGAGATCGGTAAGAATTCCGGGGAAATCCCATTGCGTGCCGGGTACGGCGGCATTGAATTTCGCCCGCAGCTCGGCAATGACGTCTTGGGTGTGCCGCGTCCGGCTGGGTTTGAGCTTGACCAGAAAATCACCGGTGTTCGGTTCGGCAATGGCCAGTGCGAGCCGCGCGCCGGTGCGCCGCGAATAGCTTTCCACCTCGGGGGTGGCGCGCAGGATTTCTTCCGCCTGCAAGAGTTGGCGGTTGGTTTCCGTGAGGCTCGTTCCATAGGGCGTGTGGTAGTCGATGACAAAGGCGCCCTCGTCCATCGGCGGCAGAAAATCGCTTTTGAGGTTGCCGTAAACAAACACTCCCGCGCCGAGCACGACGCCGCAGCCGATCAATGTGAGCCACCGATATCGCAGCGCGATGCGCAGGCCGGCTTCGTAGAGGCGAATGATGCGGCGCAAGATGAAGCCGCCTTCGTCCGGCGCGGGAACCTGGCCGTGCTCCGGATGTCCGCGATCGCGAATGAACCACGCGGCCAGCGATGGCGTGAGCGTCACCGCCAGCAGCAGCGAAGTCAGCAGGGACACGACCAGGGTCAACGCGAGAGCGCGGAAAAACACTCCCGTGATCCCGTCGAGGAAGGCCAGCGGAATGAACACGACCACCGGCGTGAGCGTGGAACCGACGAGCGGGCGGAAGATTTCGCCGACGGCGGTATGAATGGCTTCCAAGCGAGGAAGGCCGGCGGCGACCTTGGCGTAGATGGCTTCCACCACGACGATGGCGTCGTCGATAACCAGTCCGATGGCGGCGGCGATGCCTCCGAGCGTCATGAGATTGAAGCTCAGTCCGGCCAGCCGCATCGCCAGCAGCGTGACGAGCACCGTCACCGGGATGACGACGATGGCGATCAGCGTCGTGCCCCAACTCTTGAGAAACACATAGATGATGCATATCGAGAGGATGAGCCCGAAGAGGATCGCTTCCCACACGCTCTGCACCGAGGCGCGGACCAGCAGCGACTGATCGTAGAAGAACGCGAGCTTCATATCGGGCGGCAATTCGCGTTGCAGTGCGCCCATTACGGTCTTCAGTCCGTCGGCGATGTCGAGCGTGCTGCCATCGGGCTGGCTGCGGACGTTGAGCAGAACGGCATTGACGCCCTCTGCGGTGACCACGTTGAAGGCAGGCTCCTGCTGACGTTCGACGCGCGCAAAATCCTTCAAACGCAAAGGACGGCCGTTCACGACGCCGACGGTCACGTTCTCGATCTCGCCGATGTCATGCACGCGGCCGTCGACCACCGTGAGATAGAGGGTGTGATTCTCTTCATGCATTCCGGTGGGTGACACGAGATTGGTTTTGATGAGCGCGTCCGTGACCTGTGCGAGGCTGAGCTGCGCGCCGTTCAACCGCAACGGATCCACGATCACGTGGTATTCAGGGGTGCGCCCGCCGACCAAATCGACGCGCGCCACACCGGGAACCCGCAGAAATCGCGGCTTGATGTCATAGCGTGCCGTTTCCCAAAGCGCAGCGATATCGCGCGTCGGGCTGATGAGGCTCACCCCGATGATGGGAAACGCCGAGAACGTCAGTCGCCACACGACCGCGGTGGCGGTCGCCGGAAGAATGCTGCGGATTTGGGCGAGGCGGCTGTTGACGTAAAGCTCGGACTGAATCATGTCCCCCTGCCAATTGAAGAAGACACTCACCTCCGCGGAGCCGCGTCCCGTGGCGGAGCGCACGAACGCCGCGCCGGGAACGTCCTTCATCGCCTCCTCGATCGGCCGCGTGATGGTGGCCATCATTTCGTCGGCCGGCATGACGCCGTTGTCGATCAGGATGACGCAGCGCGGGAAACTCGTCTGCGGGAAAACCGACGAGGGCATCTTCAGCGCCGCGAATATGCCGGCCAAGGCACAGGGCCAGCGTGATGAACATGATGGCCGTCGCGTTGTGGGTGGCGAACCGTCCGATGCCCAGGTTGGAACTCATCGTTGAGGCGACATTTGGTAGTGTCCTACGTTTCCGAGGTTCGAATCATTCTGGATGTC
>CAVVCE010000085.1:0-63030 GCA_963746235.1 uncultured Alphaproteobacteria bacterium | reverse complement strand
ATAGGTGCGGAAATTCGGACGGCCGTGATCGCGCAGCAATTGCCAGGAGAAGATGACGTCGGCCGCGGTCACCGGCGCGCCGTCGGCGAACGCCGCCTTGGGATCGAGATCGAACGTCACATAGGTCCGCTCGTCATCGGTCTCGACCGAGCGCGCCAGCAGGCCGTACAGCGTGAACGGCTCGTCATAGCCGCGCGCCATCAGGCTTTCGAACACGTAGCCGCGCAGCTCCGGCGGCGCCAATCCCTTGACGATGAAGGGATTGAAGCTGTCGAACGTCCCGAGCACGCCGCGCGCGAGACGCCCGCCCTTGGGCGCGTCGGGATTGACGTAGCGGAACGCGGAGAAGCCGTCGGCAAGCGCCGGCTCCCCATGCATCGCGATGGCATGGCGCGGCTGCGCGAGCGCGGGGACGGGCGCCGCGCCGGCGGCACAGAGGAACGCACCGAGCGCAACAAGCAACGCGCGGGCGGCGACATGCGCGTGGCCGGCGCAGCGGAAACCCGCCGGTCGACGACGATCGCGGATGGGCGCGGCGTGAGACACCGGGTTGCGCTCTTTCGAATCGATAAGGACGTGTATCATAGCGTCTGTGCCTGCGTCCGCGCCGGCACGCAGTGATGCACACAGATCGGGCTTTCCGGAGGCGCATGATTGCGCCATCGGGCCGGTGCGAAGGCCACTTTACTGCCGTAATTGGCGTCGAGACCAACGGGTAAGGTGGAGCAGCGCATTCGCCGCCGAATCGAATGATCGGCGGCCTCGGGGAAAAGGCGTGCACATTCAATAATCTGGATTCGGAATAATCTGGATTCGGTGGGTGGTTCGGATCGGCCGATCGAAGCGGTTTTCACGCGATGCCGGATTCCGCTTTTGCCGGATGTGCTTTGGGCCTAGATACAGACGCCGTGGGGCGGCCAGAGGTGAGGATTCCTGATGACGTATGCGATCGTGTGGGCGCGGCCGAACAAGGCGCGCAAGGCGGCGGTCACGGCGCTCGCCGTGACGATGCTCTCTGCAGGATTTGTCGGCGCGGCATTCGCGCAGCAGCCGCCAGCCCCGGCCCCCGCGGCGCCCGCAAAACCCCCGGCGAGGCCGGCCGCACCAAAACCCGCCGCACCGAAGGCGCCGACCGCGGCGGCCCCGGCCCCCGCTGCGCCCGCTCCTCAGGCGGCAGCTCCGGGTCCGGCGCCGGAAATGCCGCAGCTCATCTATTCGCCATGGGCGAAGTTCTGCGGCAAGGGCCAGGATGCGACCGCCAAGCAGGTCTGCTTCACCGGCAAGGATGCCCGCACCGAGGCCGGTCAGCCGGTCGTCGCGGCCGCCCTGATCGAGCCCGATGGCGAGCCGAAGAAGCTGTTCCGCATCACCCTGCCGAGCCCGTTGCAGCTCCAATACGGGACCCGCGTCATCGTCGACCAGCAGCCGCCCTTGACCGGGCCGTTCTTCACCTGCTTCGCCAATGGCTGCATGGCCGACTACGAGGCGACGGCCGATCTGATCGGCAAGCTCAAGCACGGCCAGATGCTGACCATACAGGCGATCAACCTGGCCGGCTCGGCCATCAGCTTCCCGCTGCCGCTGGTCGATTTCGCCAAAGCCAATGAAGGCCCGCCCACCGATCCCAAGGTCTTCGAAGAGCAGCAGAAGAAGCTGCAGGACGAGTTGCAGAAGCGCGCCGACGAGGCCCGCAAGAAGCTCGAAGGCCAGGGCGCTGCCGCGCCGACCCGCTGAGCCGGCGACGCCGGCCAGCGAAAATGGCGTTCGCCGGCGGCCTGCCTTTGCGTCTCATCGGAGGCGATTGTACCTTGATAGGCGATTATCAACTCACCGCTTGACGCCGGCGCCTGCGGCGGTGCGCGCCCATTTGGCCATGTCGGCCGCGATATAGGCGGCGAATTCCTCCGCGGTGCCGGACTCGACGTCCATGCCCTGTTGCTGCAGGGGACCATAGACATCGCGCGACTTCACCGCTTCCCGGGTCGCGGCGGCGAGCCGCTCGATGATGTCGCGCGGCACGCCCGTGGGCGCCATCAGGCCGAACCAGCCCGAAGTGTCGTAGCCGGGCAGTCCGGATTCGGAGACGGTCGGCAGGTCGGGGGCGACGCTCGCCCGTTTCGCCCCGGTCGACGCCAGGGCGATGATCTTGCCCTCCTCGACGAACTGCAAGGCGGAGGAGGCCGGGGAGAACACCACCTGGACGCGGCCGCCGATGAGGTCGGTGACGGCCTGCGCGGTGCCGGGATAGGGCACGTGGATCAGCTTGATTCCGGCCATCACGTTGAACAGTTCGCCGGAGAAATGCGAGCCGCTGCCGACGCCGGCCGACCCGAAGGCCAACCCGTCCGGTCTCTCGCGCGCGAGCTTGATCAGCCCGGTGATGCTCTTGACGCCCACCGAGGGGTGCACCACGACGAGGTTCGGCACCGTGGCGAACAGCGAGACCGGGACGAAATCCTTGACCAGGTCGTAGGGCAGGTTGGGGGTCAACGCGGCGCTGATGGTATTGGCGACGGTGGCCTGCAACAGCGTGTAGCCGTCCTTCGGCGCCTTGGCGACGTAATTGGTGGCGATGTTGCTGCCGGCGCCGCTGCGGTTTTCGACGATGAATTGCTGGCCGAGAATCTGGCCGAGCCGCTGCGTCAACACCCGCGCGGCGATGTCGCCGGAGGCGCCGGGACCAAAGCCGACCACGACCCGCACCGGCCGGGTCGGATAGTCCTGCGCGGCCGCGGTGCCGCCGAAAACGCCGTGAGAAGGGCGAATGCGGCAGCGAAGGATCTCGGATGCGGCATGATCGGACGGACGCCTCATCTATGGGCCACTCCGTCAGTATAGCAAATTCCGCCCGGCGGTCGCCGGCGCGGCCCCCCAATCACAACGCAGCATCACCTCGACAGGACAGTGCCGCGCCGCGGCTTCGCCTGAGGCGTGGCAAAGATCAGTTCAAGAGGGAGTTGCGCGGGTGGTAGCCACCCTTGTCGTCGAGATCGAAGACTTCGGCGACCTGCGGATGGCGCACCGGCTCGCCGGTCTCGTCCGGCAACAGGTTCTGCTCGGAGACATAGGCGACATATTCGGTTTCGGCGTTCTCCGCGAACAGATGATAGAACGGCTGATCCTTGTTCGGCCGAACCTCGGCCGGAATCGACTGGTACCATTCCTCGGTATTGTTGAACAAAGGATCGATGTCGAAGACGACCCCGCGAAACGGATAGACGCGGTGCCGCACGATCTGGCCGATGGTGTATTTGGCGATTTGAATCTTGTTCATGGCGACACAATACCCCCCAATTGTGGCACTCCGTTTCCAACACCTGAACGGCCGTTCAGCGATCGGTGATCTCTCACAGCCCATAAGACACTGCCATGGCAGGGTCCTTGCTGGCAACGATGCGGGCGAGATCGACCACCACCTTGGCTTGTTTCCAGGTCGCGTCGTCCTGCATCTTGCCGTCGATCATGACCGCGCCGCTGCCGTCGGGCATTGCGGCCAGGATCTTCTTCGCAAACGCGACTTCGGCTGGCTCGGGCGAGAAAACGCGCTTGGCGATGTCCACCTGGGTGGGATGCAAGGTCCATGCCCCTGCGCAGCCCATCAGGAAGGCATTGCGGAACTGGGCCTCGCAGGCGGCCGGGTCGGCAAAGTCGCCGAACGGGCCGTAAAACGGCTTGATGCCGGCAGCGGCGCAGGCATCGACCATCTTGCCGGTGGTGTAGTGCCAGAGGTCCTGCTGGAACCGCGCGCGGGTGCCGTTGGTGGGGTCGGCGAGCACGACGTAATCCGGATGGCCGCCGCCGACCCGCGTCGTCTTCATCGCCCGGGACGCGGCGAGATCGGCGGGACCGAGGCTGATTCCATGCATGCGCGGGGAGGCCGCGGCGATGTCGGCCACGTTGTCGACGCCCTCGGCGGTTTCCAGGATGGCGTGGATCAGGATCGGGCGCTTGACGCCGTTCTTCGCCTCGAGCTGGGCGAGGAGCTGGTCGAGATAGTGGATGTCCCAGACGCCCTCGACCTTGGGCAGCATGACGACGTCGAGCTTGTCGCCGACCGCCGCGACGATCTCGACGACGTCGTCGAGCGCCCATGGCGAGTTGAGCGCATTGATGCGCGTCCACAGTCCGGTGGTGCCGAAATCATTGGCCTTGGCCATCTCGATGAAGCCGCGCCGCGCCGCCTCCTTGGCGTCGGCGGGAATGGCGTCCTCGAGGTTGCCGAGCACCACGTCCACCTGGCGGATCAGGTCGGGCACCTTCTCGCGTATCTTGTCGATGTGCGGCGGCACGAAATGGATCATGCGCTCGAGGCGCACCGGCAATTCGCGCAGCGGCGCCGGCGCGCCGATCGCCAGCGGCTTGAAGAACTGACGCGGCAGCTTCATCGGGATTCTCGATGGTTGCGGCGGTCTTGCCGGTTTCGTGGGCGTCCGGGACCGCACGGGGGCACTGCGCGGACGCTAAATGAAGGCCGGATACGCGCCAAGCGGCAAAAAGCGTCAGGGAAATCGCGCAACTGGTGACACACTGGGCAAGCGATCGAACGGCCTTTCGCATCTCTGAGCCAGTAAATCCGCGCAAGCTGGCCCGCTTCTTGACAGCACGGAACGGCTGCGCTCCATCGGGGCGGTACGTCGAGAGGGGATGCGATGCCGAGGACTTTGCTGGCCAGAAACGCCGACGTGCTCGTCACCATGGATGCGGACCGGCGCGAAATCCGCAATGGCGGCCTGCTGATCGAAGGCAATCGCATCGTGGCGGTGGGGCCGAGCGACACCCTGCCGGCGGCCGCCGACGAAGTCATCGACCTCGCCGGCCATGTCGTCATTCCCGGCCTGATCAACACCCACCATCACATGTTCCAGTGCCTGACCCGGGTGGTCCCGCCGGCGCAGGACGGCGAGCTGTTCGACTGGCTGACCGCGCTGTTTCCGATCTGGGCCGGGCTGACGCCGGAGATGATCGAGGTCTCGACCAAGACCGCGATGGCCGAGCTGATCCTGTCCGGCTGCACCACGGCGATGGATCACCTCTACATCTACCCCAATGGCGCCCGCCTCGACGACGAGATCGAGGCGGCGGCCGAGATCGGCATGCGCTTCCATGCGAGCCGCGGCAGCATGAGCGTCGGCGTCAGCAAAGGCGGCCTGCCGCCCGACAGCATCGTCGAGGACGAGGCCGCGGTGCTCCGCGATACAAGGCGTCTCATCGAGGCCTATCACGACAAATCGCGGTTCTCGATGCTGCGCATCGTGGTGGCGCCGTGCTCGCCCTTTACCGTGAGCCCCGACCTGATGCGCGAGGCGGCGGCGCTCGCCCGCAGCTATGGCGTCTCGCTGCACACCCATCTCGCCGAGAACGACAAAGACGTCGCCTATAGCCGCGAGAAATTCGACCTGACGCCGGCGCAATATGCCGAGCAGCTCGATTGGGTCGGCCATGACGTCTGGCATGCCCACTGCGTCAAGCTCGACGACCATGGCATCAAGCTGTTCGGCCGCACCGGGACCGGCGTCGCCCACTGCCCGTGCTCGAACATGCGGCTGGCCTCCGGCATCGCGCCGGTCGGCCGGATGCGCGCCGCCGGCGTTCCGGTCGGCCTCGGCGTCGACGGCTCGGCGTCGAACGATTCCAGCGGCCTGCTTGCCGAGGCCCGCCAGGCGATGCTGCTCGCCCGCGTCGGCTTCGGCCCCGACGCCATGACCGCGCGCCAGGCGCTGGAGATCGCGACGCTGGGCGGCGCCAAGGTACTCAACCGCGACGACATCGGGGCGCTCGCGCCCGGCATGGCGGCCGATTTCGTGGCTTTCGACCTCAACCGGATCGGGCTTGCGGGCGCGCTGCACGATCCGGTCGCGGCGCTGGTGTTCTGCGCGCCGGGCGAGGTCGCGCTGAGCGTCATCGACGGCCGCGTCGTGGTCAAGGACGGCAGGCTGGCGACCCTCGACTTGCCTGTCCTGATCGAACGGCACAACCGGCTGGCGCGGGAACTGGTGGACGGACCGGGCTGACCCGGTCGCGTTCGTGCTGCAGCGCACACGGGTAAAGCCCGGAATTTGCAATAAAATAATACCGGAAGCGCAACGGGAACCCGTCGCTTTGGCAGGCCGATTTGGCTATAGTCGTTCCAACCTCAAAGAGTGCTGATCTTGAACACGGCAATCACAGATGGGTGGACGGCGCCGAAACGGTTTATCGCCGGCACCGTCGGCGTGGCCGGCGGCTTTCTGGTCGGAGGCATCACTTTTCTGATGGGCGCGCCGTGGTGGTGGTTGCCGCTGTGTGCCGCGGCGGGGCTCCTGATCGGTCGCGTCCTTCCTTCGGATACATCCAACAGCGGTGTCCGCCGGCCCGTGCGCGCCCTGCTGCGGCTGTGCCGGTCATTGCCGCTGTGGGACCGCATCGCGATGTCGGCGCTGCTCGTGGTGACGGCCACCGCCGTCTATATCGGCATGAGGAATCTCCACATCCTGTCGGCGTTTTATTTGTTCCTGCTGCCCATCGTGCTCGCCCAGCTCATGTTCGGCGCGCGATGCGGCATCGCCGCCGCCTTCGTCAGCCTGGTGTCGATCTATTATTTCGCGATTCCGCCGAAGAACAGCTTCGCGCTGCAAAGTCTGCGCGAAATCTGCCTGCTCGCTGCTTTTGCCCTGCTGGCGTTCATCACCTCGGCAACGCTTGCGGTCCAGACCGACATCGCCGGGATCAAGGACGATCACCAGCCGCTGCAGTGAACGCGCATCTCACGGGCTGGAAATTCCTCAGCCGGCCAGCATCTTGCGGGCTTCCGCCGGTGTCGCGACGTGGTCGCCGAGGATCTCGATGATTGCCGCGGCCTTCTCCACCAGCGCCGCGTTGCTGGGGGCGAGCTGGCCCTTGCCGAGATAGATGTTGTCTTCGAGCCCGACCCGGACATGGCCGCCGAGGAGCACCGCCTGGGCCACCATGGGGAACTGATGGAGCGAGATGCCGAAGGCGAACCACGGCGAGGCCGGCGGCAGCATGCCGCGCATGTAATGCATCGCCTCCGGCGTCGCCGGCTGGCCCCAGGCAATGCCGAGGCAGATCTGGAACATGCCGGGCGGCTTGATGTGGCCGGTCTCGATCATGCGCTTGGCGAGCAGCAGATGGCCGGCCTCGAACACTTCGAGCTCCGGGATCACGCCGGCGTCGCGGATCGCGACCGCCATGGCTTCGAGATGGCTCTGGGTGTTGACGAAGACATAGCCGCCCATGTTCATGCTGCCCATGTCGAGGCTGCAGATGTCGGGCCGCAGCTCGATGACGTGTTCGACGCGCTGGGCGGGCGGCTTCATGTTGGTGGCGGGGCCGGGCTGGAGCGGGTCGTCGTCGCCCGGCATGAAGCGCGCCCCGGGGCCGGTGGTGAGGTTGATGAGCACGTCGACGCCGCTGGCGCGGATGCGCTCGACCACTTCGCCATACAGCGCCTTGTCCATGCTCGGCCGGGTGGTCTTGGGATCGCGCACATGAATGTGCACGATCGCCGCCCCGGCCTTGGCCGCATCGACCGCCGATTGGGCAATCTGTTGCGGCGTCACCGGAACGGCCGGGTTTCGGCCCGGCGTGTCCGCCGATCCGGTGACGGCGCAGGAAATCATGACTTTGCGTTGCATCGGCGCGTTCTCCCGGCCGGCACCTTAGACCGGCGACGGGAGGCGCGGCAAACCGATCAGAGCACTATCGGATTCGACTCGGAAAACGATAGCGCTCCGGGGCTGCAGATGCAGCGGCGCGGCGACTTGCTCCCTCTCCCCGCGGGCGGGGAGAGGGTCGGGGGAGGGGGTCTTTTCCCAATTCTGAGCATACAAATTTTCACTCAGGCGCGTGGAGGCGCCCCCTCACCCGGCGCGCGAGAGCGCGCCGACCTCTCCGCACGCGGAGAGGTGGCCGCGGACGAGTCTCAGATCAGGCGCTGCATGTGCTGCGGCGAGGGCACCTCGCCCTCGGGAGTGAGGTGGTCGACCACCTGCGGCAGGAAATGGCTGAGGCCCTCGAGCAACTCATCGCGCGACAGGCCGGACTCACCCACGAGCGTGTTGATCTGGTCCGCTCCGAGCGCGGACCCGAGATCGGTCGGCGAGATCGGGCGGTTGGGTCCCTTGCCGACCCAGGAATTGGCGGTCTCGCCATGGCCGCCCTGCTGCATCTGCTTGAGCAGGTCGTTCAAGCCGCCGCTGAGCACGGTGCCGGCAGCGCCGCCCGCGAGCAGGCCGCCCAGCCCGCCCTTGAGCAGGTCGCCGAAGCCGCCGGAACCCCCAGCGGAGGCTCCCGGCATGCTCGCCGTGACCGTACCGCCCGTCGGCCGCGAGGGAGCTAGCGGAGGAGCTACTGGAGGAGCCGCCGGGTGAGCCGGGCTGGGCTGGCTGCCGCCTCCGGTAACACTTCTGATCGCCTTGTAGGCGATCAGGCCGAGCACGGCCATCATGAGCGGCGACAAGCCGCCTTTGGTGGCGGTCGCGCCGGGTTGGTCGCCGGTGCCGGCCGGTGTGCGGGCGCCGCGCGGGCCGTTCTGCATGCCATTGAGAACATCCATCAATCCCATTGTAGCCTCCGTTTTTCAGCCAGCTTTTCAGCCCAAGAAACCGCCCAACAGATGGGGCACGGATGTTACGACGGCAAGGCCGTCGGCTCGATCCGCGTCCCCCCGTTGGTTCCATGCGCATTCAAGCCGGCCGGATCGAGGGCCACGGCGCCTCGGGCGGGCTATGCCTCGCGCCGCATCAACTGTGGCATCGCGGCAGACGGCGCCACCCCTTCGCGCATCATGGCACGGCGCAACGGGCCGATGCGGTCGAGCACATATAACCCCAAGCCACGCATCCCTTGCAAGGGCAAGAAATCCGACAGCAACGAACGGTTGAGGAGGTCGACCGCGATGCGGCGGCTGCCGACATCATAGCGCCGCCGCTGCTCGTATTCGGTTGTGACGTCTGCCGCGCCCATATCGCCGGCGCCATGGAAGGCATCGCCTGCGACCTCGCCGATGGTGACGGCATCCCGCAGGCCGAGGTTCAGCCCTTGGGCGCCGATCGGCGGAAATACGTGGGCGGCCTCGCCGACCAGGGCGACGCGGCGGGCTGCGAGCCGGTTCGCGGTCGCGGTCGCCAGCGCAAAGGCGCCGTGGCCCGGTTCGACATGAACCTTGCCGAGGATCGAATGGCAGCGCCGCTCGATCTCGGCATCGAGCGCGGCGCCGCCCAGCCGGGCGAGGTCTTCGGCCTCGGCCGGAGCGACCACGCAAACCAGGCTCGATCGTAAACCGGGCAGCGGCACGACCGTGAACGGGCCGTGACCGGTATGGAATTCCGTCGAAATATCATGATGAGGCCGCGAGTGGCTCAGAATATAGGTGAGGGCGGTCTGGGGGAGGCTGCGCTCCGCCATGGCAATCCCGGCGGCCGCCCGGCACATCGACTGGCGGCCGTCGGCGCCGACCACGAGCTCGGTCCGAATCGGCGATCCGTCGGCGGGAACGACGGTCACTCCGCAGCTTTCGATTTCGATGGATTGTGCCGTGGAATCAATAGTGGGCAAGCGCCGGACGCCGCGGTCACGCGGTCCCACAAGGCGGCGACGAGATGCCGGTTCTCGATATTCCAGCCGAACGCGGGAAGGCCGATCTCGGCGGCTTCGAACCGCACTTCCGGCGCCCGCCACAGCCGCCTGGTGTCGTCGGCGATACGCATCACCCGCAACGGCGCGGCATGAGCCCGGCACGCCTCCCATACCCCGAGCGCCTCGAGCGCGGCGACCGAACTCGCAAGCAGTGCCGTGGTGCGGTTGTCGACCCGTGTCGGCCGCTTTGCGATCAGCGACGCCGGCACGCCGTAATGGGCGAGCGCCAAGGCCGCGATGAGCCCGGCAGGCCCGCCGCCGATCACCGCGCAGGTTCGGGGTGCTGCACCGTTCATGTTCGCCGGCGCCACCTCTACCATGGGACGGCGCGACGGTGGCAAGAATCGTCCGGATGTCGTCGTCCGGATGTCGTCGTCCAAGATGTCGCAACCGGGGCGGCGCCGCTTTCGCACCGGTGTCGGTCCTAAGGCTATTCTTGGGCGCAAGGGCATTCCGGGGGAGCGTGCGAGCAAGATGAGAGCTTTTCGACGCCTCGGCGAGGCGCTGGCGGCGATGTTGTTGCTGCTGGCGCCGGCGATATGGAACGGGTTTCCGTTCCTGCAATACGACAGCGGCGGTTATCTGGCGCGGTGGTTCGAGGGCTATCTGGTGCCGAGCCGCTCGACGGTCTACGGCCTGTTCGCCGTCGCCGGATGGCCGCTCGATTTCTGGCCGGAGGTGCTCGCTCCAGGCGGCGGCCGCGGTTTGGATCATATGGCTGGTGCTGCGGGTCCACGGCTTGGGCGATCGCCCCCTGGCGCTGCTCGGCACCGTGGCGGCGCTTGCCGCCACCACCTCGCTGCCGTGGCTCGCCGACATCCTGCTCACCGACATATTCGCGGGGACCGCGGTGCTGGCCCTGCACCTCCTGCTGTTCGCGCCGGCCGCGCTGAGCCGGCGCGAGACCGTCGGGCTGGTGCTGCTGATCGGCTTCGCCGCCGCCACCCACAGCGCGACCTTCGCGGTGCTGATGGCGATCGTGGCGGTGGCGGGCCTCGCGCGGCTCTATCGGCGCGACCTTCTGCCGCTGCCGGCGCTCGGGCGCGGCGCCGGCGCGCTGGTGCTCGGGATCGCGATGCTGCTCGGCGCCAACTTCGCGCTGTCGGGCCAACTCGCCTGGACGCCCGGCGGCTACGGCATCGTGTTCGCGCGCATGATGCAGGACGGCATCGTGGCGCGCTATCTCGAGGAGCACTGCCCGGACGCAAGGCTCCGGCTGTGCCCCTATCGCCACCGGCTGCCGCGCACGGCGGACGAGTTCCTGTGGAGCGACGGTCCGTTCAACGAACTCGGCCGCTTCGCCGGGCTCGGCGACGAGATGCGCACCATCGTGCTGGAGAGCCTCGCCGAATACCCTGGAGAGCAGATCGAGACGGCGATCGTGGCCGCGGCCAAGCAACTCGTCAAAGTGGAGAACGGCGAGGGCGTGCTGACCTCGATCTGGCACACCTACGGCATCATCGAGCACTACATGCCGGCCGCCGTGCCGGCGATGCGGGCGGCACGACAGCAGCATGGCGAGGTGAGTTTCCGCGCCCTCAATGAAGTCCAGGTGCCGGTGGCGCTCCTCTCCATGCTGCTGCTGCCGGTCATCCTGCTGCTCGGGCGCGGCGACTACAGTGATTTGCGGCTGCTCGCCGCCACCGTCGCGGTCGCGCTGGTCGCCAACGCGGTCGTCTGCGGCGCGCTGTCGAACCCGCATGACCGCTATGGCGCCCGGCTCGCGTGGATCGCGACATTTGCCGTCGCGTTGGTCCCGATGCGCTATGCGATGCTGCGGCCGTGGAAGAGCGCGGCTGCGCAGGCGTGACGGCCCGGACAGTGCGCAATAATCGCCCCGACCGATTCAGTTTTCGTCCCCTCTCCCGCTTGCGGGGGAGGGAGCAAGAAAGCCATTCGTAGAGTTGAAATGCTATGCTGCAGGCGAAACGGTCGCGCCCGCGCCGTCCTTTGCCGGCGCGGGCGATGGCAACAGGGGCGGTCGTTGGTTCATTTCGACGGTCGGATCGTCGGCCGCTTTTGCGTTCATGTGCTGACGGCGGCGGGGGCGGCCTGCGCGCTGTTCGCCTTGATGGCGGCGGTCGCGGAGCAATGGGCGGTCATGCTCGCCTGGCTCGGGCTCGCCCTCGCGGTCGATGCCGCCGATGGTCCGCTGGCGCGCCGGCTCGAGATCGCCAAGACACTGCCGCGCTGGTCGGGGGACACGCTCGATCTCGTGGTCGATTTCGCCACCTATGTGTTCGTGCCGGCCTATGCGATCGCGGCGAGCGGGCTGCTGCCGGCCGGGTTCGGTGCCGCCGGCGGCGTCCTCGTCGTGGTGACCGGGGCGCTTTATTTCGCCGACCGCGCCATGAAGACCCCCGACAATTATTTCCGCGGTTTTCCCGCCCTGTGGAACATTGCCGCGTTCTACCTGTTGCTGGTGCGCCCGGGGCCGGTGCTGGCGGCGGCCTGCGTCGCCGCGCTCGCCGTGCTGACCTTCGTGCCGTTCCCGTTCATCCATCCCCTGCGGGTGCGGCGATACCGCGCATTCAACGTCGCGGTGCTCGTCCTGTGGGCCGCTGCTCGCCATTGGTGCGCTCGCCCGCGACCTGATGCCGCCGGCCTGGGTCACGGTCGCCTTGTGCCTGATCGCCGTTTATGTTGTCTGCGCCGGATTGTTCCGGACCAGACCGTGAGCGATCCGTGCTCGATCTCCTGACCGATCTCAATGCCTGGGCGGCGCTTGCGAGCCTGACGGCCCTCGAGATCGTGCTCGGCGTCGACAATGTCGTCTTCATCTCGATCCTGGTGGGACGCCTCGACCCGCGCCGCTCCGAGATCGCCCGGCGCGTCGGCCTCGGGCTCGCGGTGGTGTTTCGCATCGCGCTGCTGTTCGCGCTGACCTCCCTGCTGGGCCTGTCCATGACCGTGTTCACGGTGTGGGACAATCCGTTTTCCTGGCACGACCTGATCCTCATCGGCGGCGGTCTCTTCCTCATCGCCAAGGCGACCCACGAGATGCATGCGGAGATCGATATCCCCGACGCGGACGAGCCGGCCGCAGAACCGGCCCGGTCCCCGGCGACGGCCTCGATGAGCCTCGTCATCCTCCAACTCGTCGCCATCGATCTCGTTTTTTCCATCGATTCCATCGTCACCGCGATCGGCATGTCGCGCGACCTCCGCATCATGGTCGCCGCGGTCCTGATCGCGGTCGCCATCATGTATGCGGCGTCGGGGCCGGTGGCGCGGTTCGTCGCCAACCACCCCACCACCAAGGTGCTGGCGCTGGCGTTCCTGCTGCTGATCGGGGTGGCGCTGGTGGCCGACGGCTTCGACTTCCACATCCCGCGCGGCTATATCTACTTTGCGATGGCGTTCGCCGCGGCGGTCGAGGCCTTCAACGTGCTGGCGGCCCGCAAGCGGCGCCATCCCGGGAAGAAGACGCCGTGACCACGCGAAAGATCGTTCTCATCACCGGCGCGAGCCGCGGCATCGGCGCCGCGACCGCGCGCCTTGCCGCCGCGGATGGATACGATGTCGCCGTGAACTATGTGCGCGACAAGGCCGCGGCCGCGGCCGTGGTGGCGGACATCGAGAAGGCGGGGCGCCGCGCCGTGGCGATCCAGGCCGATGTGAGCCGGGAGCACGACGTCGAGCGCCTGTTTGCGGCCGTCGACCAGACGCTCGGCCGTCTGACCCATCTCGTCTTCAACTGCGGCATCACCGGTCCGCTGTCGCGGATCGATGCGCTCGCCACGGACGCCGCCCGCGAGATTCTCGATGTCAACGTGCTCGGCGCCTTCCTGTGCGCCCGCGCCGCCATACCGCGGATGTCGAAGGCGAAGGGCGGGGCAGGGGGCGCCATGGTGCTGATCTCTTCGGCGATGGCGACGCTCGGCGGTCCCGGCGAATATGTGATGTATGCGACCTCGAAGGGAGCCGTGGAGAGCCTGTCGATCGGCCTTTCGCGCGAGGTCGCCGCCGAGGGCATCCGCGTCAATGTGGTCGAGCCCGGGCCGATCGCGACCGGCATCCATCCGCCCGGCCGGCTCGAGCGCATCACCAAGGCGGTGCCGATGGCGCGGGCCGGCACCCCGGAGGAAATCGCCCAGGCGGTGATGTTCCTGCTCTCGGAGCAGTCCGCGTTCACCACCGGCGCGGTGCTGCGCGTGGCGGGGGCGATAGGAAAGACGGTAGGGGCCGCCGCCTCAATTGGACCGGTTCGTTCCCTCGTCGGTGAAGACCAGCGACTGCTGGAAGCGGATGGCGTCCGCGGTCGCGTCGGCCCAGCCGGGCAGCGCCTTGCCCTCGATCAGGTAAAGCCGCCGATTGTAATAAAACACCGCGGCCATCGAACGGCTGCCCCCGGCGCCCAAGATGCTGAGCTGGCGGCCGTAGATTCGGCTGATGCGGTGGGGAATGTCGAGCTTGATCTCGCCCCCTTCGGACAGCGTCTTGACCGCATGGTCGAGCACGGCGTTTTCCTCCGCCGTGGCATCGGGGAATTCGGCGACCATCATCCGGAAAATGCCGCCATCCTGGGTCACGGAATAGAGCCGCGCTTCGATCAGGCGGCCGTCGGCGGCCTGATAGGTCGTGGTTTCGATCTTGGGGTCGGCGGGAAAGGCAACCGTGAAGGCGTCGCCGGGATAGGCGTATTCCACCCAGCCCTGCGCCGCGGCAGGGGCGTCGGACGGTGGCGGCGGCGGTGATCAACGCGATGATGAAGGCGATCAGGCGCATTTTGGGCCCTCGGGGCATGATCCCGAACACCTGCAGGTTCTCGGAACAGACCATGCGCAGAATCAAATAGGGCAGCGCGCGGTCCAATTCAACCCGAGCGGATTGCGCTCCCCGGCGTGACTGTCGCCAGCATCCGGCCTTCGGCCGGCCTGATGACAGGCTCCGACCGTTCCGGACTATTCGCGGCCATTGTTCGCGTCGAGAGCGTCACGAGTATCCACGCCGCCCAAAAATGCGCTAACCTCCCGACAGTGGCCGCCTTTCATCAGCGGCGGTCGATAGGGAGGTGGCGATGAGAATGTCTCGACGCGAATCCATGCAACTCTCCGCGGCGGCGCTGGCGGGATTGTCTCTCGCCGGGCTCGGGCCTGAGGAACTCGCGGCTCAAGCCGCCCAGCCCGGCGGCCTCGTGGACGCCAATCTGCGCCAGATTTCGACGCTGCCGCTCAACCCCGATGGTTCCGCCGTCGAGTACGCGCCGCAGGAAGCCGGTGCGATCACCGGCGTGCTCTGGCGCACCAAGAACCAGACGCCCGCCGGCGAATACGACGCCAGCAAGATGAAGATCAAGATCGACGGGCGCGGCACGTCGAAACTGACGGGCATCCTGACCCTCGACGTTCTCGAAAAGCTGCCGCGGCATTCCTACGTGGTGCGGCTGCAATGCGGCGCCCCGAACCCGCGCGGCACCGTGAAGTGGACGGGCGTACGGTTCTCCGATTTCGCCCAGGCCGTCGGCGCGCAGAGCTTTGCGCATTATGTCCGGCTGGTGGGCTCGGACGCCTACTTCATCGACGAGGACATGACGACGCTGATGCACCCGCCAGGTCGTGCTGGCCTGGCAGCTCAATGACGCGCCGATCCCGCCGCAACATGGCGCGCCGCTGCGCCTCGTCGTGCCGTTCCGCTACGGCGCGCGCAGCCTCAAGGCGATCACCGAAATCCAGTTCACCGCGACGTCGTTCACGCCGCCGAAGCCGTGGCCGACCTGACGGGCGCGGCAACGCGCCGGGCCTTCGCCGCGCCTGCTTGCGTCGGCGCCGTGACTACCTATGATCCCCCGCGATTGGACAAATGGCGGGGTTCCGTGCGAACGCTGCCCGACGGACAATAAGGGAGAAACAAATGGTTGCGGCAGTGCGCGTGCATAAGACGGGCGGCCCCGAGGTGCTCACCTATGAGGAGATCGACATACCGGCGCCGGGGCCGGGCCAGGTCAAGCTCAGGCAGCACGCCGCCGGGGTCAATTTCATCGACACCTATTTCCGCGGCGGCATGTATCCGTCCCCGCTGCCCTTCGTCTCCGGCAATGAGGGCGCCGGCGAGGTGATCGCGGTCGGGCCAGATGTCACCGACCTCAAGGTGGGCGACCGCGTCGGCTACGTGGTGCCGCTCGGCGCCTATGCGGCCGAACGCGTGCTGCCGGCCGAACGCGCCGTCAAGCTGCCCGCCGGCATCAGCTACGAGCAGGCCGCCGCCACCATGCTCAAGGGCATGACGGTGTGCTACCTCGTGCGCCGCACCTTTCCCGTGAAGAAGGGCGACACCGTGCTCATCCATGCCGCCGCGGGCGGCGTCGGCCTGATCGCGTCGCAATGGGCGAATGCGCTGGGCGCCACGGTGATCGGCACTGTCGGCACCAAGGAGAAGGCCGAGCTCGCGCGCGCCAATGGCTGCCACCACACCATCCTCTATCGCGACGAGGACTTCGTCGCCCGTGTCAAGGAAATCACCAAGGGCGCGCTGTGCGATGTCGTCTATGACGGCATCGGCAAGACCACGTTTCCGGGCTCGCTCGATTGCCTGCACCCCCTCGGCATGTTCGTCAGCTTCGGCGCCGCGTCGGGCGCGATCGAGGCTTTCAACATCAACCTGCTGCAGTTCAAGGGCTCGCTGTTCGCGACGCGGCCGACGCTCAACCATTATGCCGCCAAGCGCGAGGACCTCCTCAAGCTCGCCGACGAGACCTTCGCGGTGATCAGCAGCGGCAAGGTGAAGATCCCGATCAACCAGACCTACCCGCTCAAGGAAGCCGCCAAGGCGCACCGCGATCTCGAATCCCGTGCCACCACGGGCGCTTCGATCCTGCTCACCTGACCGCCCTCCTGCAGCGGGGGTGCCGCATGAAACGGGATGACCGGGAGCATCGGACGGGATGGCGGGCCGGCGTGGCCGCGGCTGCCTTCGCGGCCGCGACTGCGTTCGTTTCCGCGACTTCGTTCTTTTTCGCGACCACGGGCGCCCGGGCGGCGAACCCGCTGACCGACGCTGAGGCGGTCGCGCTCGCGGCCAAGCACTGCACCTTGTGCCATGCCGAAATGCCGACCCACGAGGCGTTCGACAAGCCTCCCAAGGGCATCAGGCTGGAGACCATCGAGCAGTTGCGGCGCTACGCCAAGCAGATCGTGGAACAGGCCGTGGTCGGGCGGATGATGCCGCTCGGCAACGAGACCGACATGACCGACGAGGAGCGCGACCGGCTCGGTGCCTGGGCCGAAGGCCTGAAATAATGCCCGAAGGCCGGAGATAATGAAGGTCTGGGGTCTCTGGGCGACGCTTGCTTTCGCCATCCTGGCCTTCGTGCTCGGCTCAGGCATGGGCTGCCGCGGCTGTCACGATGCAAGAAGTTTCGACCCGGCGCGGGTCGATTCCGACGGCACCGCGGTCGCGATCTACCTCCTCGTCAGCAACCCCGTCGAGATCGTCACGCTGGTGCTGGCGATACGGCTCTCCGGCACCGATGCGCTCGAATATCTCGGCCTCGACATTCCGCGCTGGCGCGACGTTACCATCGCGGCGATGGGGCTCCTGGTGGTGATCGCCGCGGCCGATGCGTTGACCTTCGCGCTCGGCAAGGAAATGGTGCCGGCGTTCCAGCTCGAGCTGCACCGCACCGCCCAGGCGGCAGGCACGCTGCCCTGGCTGTGGCTCGCGATCATCGTCGCGGCGCCGGTCGGCGAGGAATTGCTGTTCCGCGGCTTCATGTTCCGCGGCTTCGTCCACGAGCCGCGCGATGCGCTGCCCGGCATCCTCGTGATCGCGCTGATCTGGTCGATGCTGCATGTCCAATATGACTGGTTCGGCACCTCACAGGTGTTCGCGATCGGCGTGCTGTTCGGCTTCGTGCGCTGGCGCACCGGCTCGACCACGCTGGTGATCCTGCTCCACATGCTGCTCAACCTGGAGAGCGTGGTGGAGACGGTGATCGTGATGGGGTGGGTGTAGGGCTCTTTTGCCACGGAGACAGCATGTAGCGTGTAGCCCGGATGAGCGGCGCGAAATCCGGGGCAACGGATGTCGACAGTCGCATCTATCGCTCGCGATCCCGCAGTCGCTTCGCTCGTGCGGGCTACTTCCGAAAAGCCTCACATCATATCGGCGAGCCAGGCCAGCACGGGATGGTCGAGCATGCCGTCGGGCAGCCGCGGCAGCGCGAACACTTCGATGCCGGTGGCGAAGCGGCGGATGGTCTTGGCGGTGTCATCGAGATCGGCGGCGCTGCCGGGGGTTTCGTTGACCACCACGGCGGCGACTTTGAGCGCGTTGCGGTCGAGCACGTCGAGTGCCGACAAAGTGTGACTGAGCGTGCCGACATAGCTTCCGGCGGCGAGGATCAGCGGCAGGTCGAGCTCGATCATCCAGTCGAGCACGGTATGGCGATCGTCGAGCGGCACCATGATGCCGCCGATCCCCTCGATAATGAGCGCATCGCCGTGGTGGGCTACGGCGCGGCGGCAATGGGCATTGAGGGCGGCGAAGTCGACCCTGGTGCCCTCTTTGCGCGCGGCGATGTCGGGGGAGAGCGGCTGGCGCAGCCGGTACGGCGACATTTCCGCGATCAGTTCCGGCGTCAGGGTGTGGCCCAGCGCCAGCAGCAGGCGCCCGGTGTCGGTCGCCTGCGGCATGCGGGGATCGAACCCGGTGATGACCGGCTTGAGCGCCTCGACCGTGCGTCCGCGCGCGCGCAAGTGATGGATCATGCCGCGGGCGATGAAGGTCTTGCCGATATCGGTGCCGGTGGCGGTGATGAAGATGGCGGTCATGCGGCGATCGCCACGCGGGTGCGCACGAGATCGGCGAGCCTTGCGATGTCGGCGTCGTCGTGGCGCGCGGTGAACGCAAAGCGCAGCCGCGCGGTGCCGGGCGGCACCGTGGGCGGGCGGATCGGCACCACCAGGAAGCCCTCCGCTTCGAGAAAGCGCGCCGCGGCGAGCGCCGCATCCGGGGCGCCGACGATCAGCGGCACGATCTGGCTCGCCGCAGGCCTCAGGCCGGCGCGGGTGGTGAAGGCACGCGCCTTGGCGAGCGGCACGGCGGCGAGCGCGGGATCGGCGGCGATGAGATCGAGCGCGGCGATCGCCGCGGCGACCGTCGCGGGGGGCAGGGCGGTGGAGTAGATGAGGGTGCGGGCGCGGTTCTTCATCAGCTCGATCACCGGCACGGAGCCGCAGAGATAGCCGCCATAGCCGCCGATCGCCTTCGACAGCGTTCCCATCTGCAGCGGCACGTCGGCGGCGGTGCCGGTCGCGAAGGTCGAGCCGCGGCCTTCGCCGACGACGCCGATGCCGTGGGCATCGTCCGCCATCAGCCAGGCGTCGTATTCGCGCGCGAGCCGGCCGAGCGCGGGGAGGGGAGCGAGGTCGCCATCCATGGAGAACACGCCGTCGGTGAGGATCAGCGCCTTGCCGTGGCGGGCGCGGCGCTGGTCCAGCAGCGCCCGCAGGTCGTCGGGATCGTTGTGCCGGAACGCCACGATCGTCGCGCCGGACAGCCGCGCCCCCGCCCACAGGCAGGCATGGGCGAATTCGTCGATCAGCACGAGATCGCCGCTGCCGGCCAGCGCCGGGATGATGCCGGTATTGGCGAGATAGCCGGAACCGAACACGCAAGCCGCAGCGGTCCCTTTGAGCCGCGCCAACCGGGACTCCAGCGCGTCATAAAGCGGGTGGTTTCCGGTGACGAGGCGGGACGCGCCGGCGCCGACGCCATATTGCGCAATGGCGTCGCGGGCGGCATCCGCCAGCGCGGGATGGCTGGAGAGGCCGAGATAGTCGTTGCACGAGAACGATACCAACCGCCGTCCGTCGCGCTCGACCACGATGTCGCGGCGCGCGGTGGTCACCAGCATGCGGCGCAGATGCCGGGCCTCGAGGCCGGCAAGCTTGGACATCGCGAAGTCGTCGAGGGATGACATATTCTGCTACGGTGTAGTGGTAGTGGACAGAAGATTTGGCCGAACATTACATTTGAGCATCCTGCTGCCCGCCCCGATGTCGCTGATGCCTTGACGTGGCTAATTAAACAGGTTCAAAGAACCGGCTCAATGCACCCAAAATCAGGCAAAAAAAGCGCCGCCTCCGCTTTGCACGCGGCGGACTGGCACGACCTTTCTCACATCTGGCTGCCCTATGCGCAGATGAAGACCGCAGGCGCGCCGCTGCCCGTCGTGGCGACGCGCGGCAGCCGCATCATCCTCGCCGACGGCAGGGAGCTGATCGACGGCATCGCGTCGTGGTGGACCGCCTGCCACGGCTACAATCACCCCGAGATCGCCGACGCGGTGAAGCGCCAGCTCGATGTCATGCCTCACGTGATGTTCGGCGGGATCGTCCATGAGGGCGCGCTGACGCTGGCGCGGCGCCTCGCGGCGATGATGCCGGGGCTCGACCGGGTGTTCTTCTCCGATTCCGGATCGGTCGCGGTCGAAGTCGCGATGAAGATGGCGGTGCAATACTGGCTCAACAAAGGGGTGCGCGGCCGCACCAAGTTCGTCGCCTTCCGCGGCGCATATCATGGCGACACCACCGGCGCCATGGCGGTGTCGGACCCGGAAGACGGCATGCATCGCATGTTCGGCGCTCTGCTGCCCCGGCATTACGTGCGCGATCTGCCGCAAGACGATGACGGCGCCGCGGAGCTGGATCGGCTCGTCGCCAGCCACGCCCACGAGATCGCGGGGATCATCGTCGAGCCGCTGGTGCAGGGCGCCGGCGGCATGCGCTTTCATGACGCCGACACGCTGCGCCGGCTGCGGCTCCTCGCCGACAATCATCAGCTCCTGCTGATTTTCGACGAGATATTCACCGGCTTCGGCCGCACCGGAACGATGTTCGCGGGCGGCGGCGCCGGCGTCGTGCCCGACATCGTCACGCTGTCCAAGGCGCTCACCGCGGGAACGCTTCCGCTCGCCGCGACGCTGGCGCGCAAAGAGGTGTTCGATGCCTTCTGGTCGGACGAGCCCTCCCATGCGCTCATGCACGGGCCGACCTACATGGCGAATGCGCTGGCCTGCGCCGCCGCCAATGCCTCGCTCGACCTGTTTGCGCGCGAGCCGCGGCTGGCAGAGGTCGCGGCCATCGAGCAGGCCCTGCGCGCGGGGCTCGCGCCCTGCCGAGACATGCCCGGTGTGCGCGACGTCCGCGTCATGGGGGCGATCGGCGTGGTCGAGCTCGAACGCATCGACGACATCGACGCGCTGCGGCACCGCTTCGTCGCGAGTGGCGTGTTCGTGCGTCCGTTCGGAACCACCGTCTACCTGACGCCGGCGTTCACCATTTCGCCGGACGAGCTCGCGACCCTCATGGACGCGGTGGTGCGCGTCGTCGCGACGATGGAGGAACTCATGACAACCCTGTTCGGCCTCGCCGATGTGGAAGCGGCGCTGCCGGTCGTGCGCGCGGTGATGCCGCCGACCCCGCAATATGCCTGGCCGCAGCTTGCGGCGGCGACCGGCGCGGACGTCTTCGTCAAGCACGAGAACCACACGCCGACCGGCGCCTTCAAGCTGCGCGGCGGGCTCGTCTATGTGGACGGCCTCGCGCGCACGCGCCCGCAGGCGGCCGGGATCGTGAGTGCGACGCGCGGCAATCACGGCCAGTCGCTCGCCCTTGCCGGCGGCCGCGCCGGCTTGCGCGTCGCCATCGTGGTGCCGCACGGCAATTCCGTCGAGAAGAACGCGGCGATGCGCGGCTTCGGCGCCGAACTGATCGAGCATGGCCGCGACTTCGACGAGGCGAAGGAGCATGCCGCGACCATCGCGCAGGAGCGCGGCTATGCGTTCGTGCCGTCGTTCCACCGCGACCTCGTCATCGGCGTCGCGACCTATGCCTACGAGTTTCTCGGTGCGATCCACGATCTCGATACCGTCTACGTGCCGATCGGGCTCGGCTCCGGCATCTGCGGGGTAATCGGCATGCGCGATGCGTTCGGGCTTGCGACCCGCATCGTCGGCGTGGTGGCGCAGAATGCCAATGCCTATGCGCGCTCCTACGCGGCAGGCCACGTGGTGATGTCCAATTCCGCCCGCACCTTTGCGGATGGAATGGCGGTGCGGGTGCCTGACGACACCGCGCTCGCCGTCATCCGGCACGGCGCCGAGCGCATCGTCGAGGTATCGGAGGACGAGATCGCCGAAGCGATCCGGCTCTATTTCCGCGCGACCCACACCCTCACGGAAGGTGCCGCTGCCGCGCCGCTCGCCGCCCTGATGAAGGAGCGCGAGCGCATGAAAGGCCGCCGTGTCGGCCTCATCGTCACCGGGCAGAACATCGATACGCTGGCGATGGCGAAGGTGCTGGCGGGCGAGACGCCGGGGGCGTGACGGAAAATGTAGGGTGGGCAAAGGCGCGCTCTTCGCGCCGTGCCCACGCGGGGAGGCCGCACGTGGGCACGCTTCGCTTTGCCCACCCTACGACTTCGTCGCCCTTCAGAACCCCACCACGGTTCCATGTAGATCATACGCCTCGGCGCGTTCGATCTTCACGGTCGCGAATTCGCCGACGCGCAGCGGGCGACGCGAGGCAATGTAGACGGTGCCGTCGATCTCCGGGGCGTCGCCCTTGCTGCGGCCCTTGGCGACGGTGGGGCCGACGGCGTCGATCAGCACCTGCTGGCGGGTGCCGACCCGGCGCTTGAGGCGCTTGGCCGAGATCGCCTGCTGGCGCTTCATGAAGCGGTGCCAGCGCTGCTCCTTCACATCGTCGGGGACGGCGGGACCGCAATCATTGGCGGCGGCGCCCTTGACCGGCTCGTAGCGGAAGCAGCCGACCCGGTCGAGCGCGGCTTCGTCGAGCCAATCGAGCAGGAAGGCGAATTCCTCCTCGGTCTCGCCGGGGAAGCCGACGATGAAGGTCGAACGCAGCGTGATGTCGGGGCAGATGTCGCGCCAGCGCCGGATGCGCTCCAGGGTCTTCTCCTGGGCGGCGGGGCGGCGCATGCGCCGCAGCACCTCCGGGCTCGCATGCTGGAACGGCACGTCGAGATAGGGCAGCACCTTGCCCGCCGCCATCAGCGGAATGACCTCGTCCACATGGGGATAGGGGTAGACGTAGTGCAGGCGGATCCAGATGCCGAGTTCGCCGAGCGCGCCGGCGAGATCGACGAACCGCGCCCGCAGGTCGCGATCCTTCCACCGGCTCGCGGCATACCTGATGTCGACGCCATAGGCCGAGGTGTCCTGGGAGATCACCAGCAATTCTTTCACCCCGGCGGTGACGAGGCGCTCGGCCTCGCGCAGCACGTCGCCGGCCGGGCGCGATACCAGGTCGCCGCGCAGCTTCGGGATGATGCAGAAGCTGCAGCGGTTGTTGCAGCCTTCGGAAATCTTGAGATAGGCGTAGTGGCGCGGCGTGAGCTTGATGCCCTCCGGCGGCACCAGGTCGACGAACGGGTGGTGGCGCGGCGGCGCTGCCCGGTGCACCGCCTCGACCACGCTTTCGTATTGCTGCGGGCCGGTGATGGCGAGGACGTTGGGAAACCGCTCGGTGATCTTCTCCGGCTCGGCGCCCATGCACCCCGTGACGATCACTTTCCCGTTATCTCGGAGCGCGGCGCCGATGGCGTCGAGGGATTCGGCCTGGGCGCTGTCGAGGAAGCCGCAGGTGTTGACGATCACGAGGTCGGCACCATCGTGCTGCCGCGCAAGCTCATAACCCTCGGCGCGCAGCCGCGTGATGATGCGCTCGGAATCGACCAGCGCCTTGGGGCAGCCGAGCGAGACAAAGCTGATGCGCCGCGCCGGTTCGGGCGGCCGCGACGATTCGACGTCCTGGGAAGCCATGGGTGCGGATATAGGCTGTTCCTGCGGGAGATGACAGACCGCAGATAACGAGCGCAGATGATCAGGCTGCGCAGAAGAACGGAAGGAGCACGACTTCAGCCTTCCGTTTTCTATGCTCTATCGACAGTCGTCCGCCGTCCATCGTTCGGTCGTGCGTCCCTGCGACAAATGGAGCCTCAGGCCCGTCCTGGGCCTTTCAAGATTTTGCCAAGATCGCTACAGAGTTTCCCGCAGTCCGATACCGGCCCCGCGGGTCGCTCGGGGCCGACACACAAGAAAACGTGATTTCAAGGGAGTTGGCGCGATGAAAAAATCCTCGGTCGCGGTCTTGCTCGTATTTGCATCGCTCGCGCTGCCGGCCGCCGCTGCGGAGCCCAACAAGGACATCAAGGGCCTCTATTTGCTCACGGACTATCCGGCGGTGTCGGTGCGGCCGGGGACGACCTCGACGGTGTCGCTGCGGCTGCAGAACTACGGCCTGCCGCCCGAGCGCTATGCCCTCACCATCGACGGCACGCCGCCGGGCTGGACCGCGACGCTGCTCGGCGGCGGGCAGCCGATCGCCGCCGCGATGCCGGCGACCGACCAGAGCGTGGCCCTGCAGCTACGCCTCGACGTGCCCGCCAATGCCGACCTGACCACCCAGACCCTCACAGTGAAGGCCGAAGGGCAGGGCAGCAATGTCAGCCTGCCGCTGACCATCAATCTCGCCAAGGAGCTGCCGGCAAAGCTCGCGATCACGCCGCAACTGCCGTCGCTGCGCGGCACCCCGAAGTCGAGCTTCGACTACACCTTGAGCATCAAGAACGACAGCGGCCGCAACCTCACGGTCAGCGTCGCCGCGACCGCGCCGCGCAACTTCGAGACCTCCTTCACCGAGGCCTATGGCACCCAGGAACTGTCCTCGGTGCCGATCGATGCCGGTGCCTCCAAGGATGTGAAGCTCAAGGTGCGGCCGCCATCCTCGGTCGATGCCGGCACCTTCCCGATCGAAGTGACGGCGTCCGCCGCCGACGCCTCCGCCATGACCGAGCTGACCATGGAGATCGCCGGGCAGCCGCGGCTTTCCATCGCCGGCCGCGATGGCCTCGTCAGCGCCCGCGCCGTCGCCGGCGAGCAGACCACGGTTCCGATCATCATCGCCAATGACGGCACCGCGCCCGCCGACAATATCGACCTGTCGGGCTCGGCGCCGAACGGCTGGAAGGTCACGTTCGAGCCCAAGACCATCGACCGCATCGCGCCGAACGCCACCAGCGAGGCCAATGCCCTGGTCACGCCGACCGACAAGTCGCTGGCCGGCGACTACATGGCGACTATCCGCGCGGCGTCGCGCGGTGAGAACGCCTCGACCCAGTTCCGGGTGACGGTCGGCACCTCCACCACCTGGGGCATGGTCGGCGTCGGCGTCATCGGCGCGGCGCTGCTGCTTGATGGTGGGCGCGGTCGCCAGGTTCGGACGGCGATGAGCGAGCCCGTCATCACCGCGCGCGGCCTCACCAAGCGCTACGGCGCGAGCGTCGTCGTCGACGGCATCGATTTCGACATCCTCAGGGGCGAGACCTTCGGCCTGCTCGGGCCGAACGGCGCCGGCAAGACCACCACGATCCTGATGATGCTCGGCCTCACCGAGGTATCGGACGGCGAGGTGCGGGTGATGGGCCACGACCCCGTGCGCGAGCCGCTCGCGGTCAAGCGCCGGGTCGGCTATCTGCCCGACGCCGTCGGCTTCTACGACGGCATGACCGCGGCCGAGAACCTGTCCTACACGGCGCGGCTGATGGGCTTTTCCCGCGAGGTGCGCCGCACCCGCATCGCCGATGCGCTCGCCCGCGTGCGGCTCGGCGACGTCGCCGACAAGCGGGTCGCGACCTTCTCGCGCGGCATGCGCCAGCGCCTCGGCCTCGCCGAGATGGTGATGAAGCGCGCCGAGATTGCGATCCTCGACGAGCCGACCTCGGGGCTCGACCCGCAGTCGACCCACGAGTTCCTCGACATGATCGCCGGCCTCAAGCGCGAAGGCGTCACCGTGCTGATCACTTCGCACCTGCTCGACCAGGTGCAGCGCCTGTGCGACCGCGTCGCGCTGTTCCAGCGCGGCCGCATCCTGATGATGGGCACGGTGCCGGAACTGGCGCGCGAAGTGCTGGGCGCCGGCTTCGTGGTCGATGTCGAGGCCACCGCCGCGCCCGGGCACGACCTGGTGCCGCGGCTCGGCGCCATCCCCGGCGTGAAGTCGGTGGAGCGCACCGGCGACATCCATTACCGCATGACGGCCGATCACGACGTGCGCCCGGACGCGGCGCGCGCCGTGGTCGCCGCCGACGGCGCGCTGACCCGGCTTTCGGTCGCCGAGCCGAGCCTCGAGGCCATCTACACGCGCTTCTTCGAGCGTTCCGCGGACGAAGGAGATGCGCGATGCGGCGTGAGGGCTCGCCCTGGCAGGGCCTCGGCACGGTGGTGCTCAAGGAGCTCGCCGACCATCTCGGCAGCGCGCGGATGCGCATGCTCGAATGGCTGATGCTGCTCACCGCGGCGGCGCCGCTCTACAGCGCGATCACCAGCCTGCGCGACACCACCGCGGAAGATCCGTTCCTGCTGCTCAAGCTGTTCACGGTCGACCGCGCGCCGCTGCCGTCCTTCGTCGGCATCCTCGGCTTCCTCATTCCGCTGATGGCGATCGGGCTCGGCTTCGACGCCATCAATGGCGAGCACAACCGGCGCACCCTGTCGCGCATCCTGGCGCAGCCGATCTATCGCGATGCGCTGCTGGCGGGCAAATTCCTCGCCGGCCTGCACCACGCTCGCGATCAGCCTGCTGTGCCTGTGGCTGCTGGTGGTCGGGCTCGGCTTGTACGTTCTCGGCGTGCCGCCGAGCGGCGAAGAGATCGCGCGCTCGCTGATCTTCCTGGTGGTCTCGCTCGCCTATGCCGGCGTGTGGCTCGCGGTGGCGATGCTGTTCTCGGTGATCTTCCGCTCGCCGGCGACGGCGGCGCTGTTGTCGCTCGGCGTCTGGCTGTTCATGACGCTGCTGTGGCCGATGATCGCCCCGGTGCTGGCGCAGATGATCGCGCCGCCGGACATCCGCTACGTCATGCTCGGGCTGCAGAGCCCGGAGACGCTGCAGTGGCAGGTGGCGCTGTCGCGGCTTTCGCCCAATCAATTGTACGGCGAGGCGGTGCTCGCGATCCTGTCGCCGTCGACCCGGGCGCTCGGCCCGATCTTCCTCGAGCAATTGCAGGGCGCCGTGATCGGCGCGGCGCTGCCGCTCAAGGAAAGCCTGATGATCGCCTGGCCCCAGGCCGTCGGCCTCATCGCCGGCGCCATCATGCTGTTCGTCGCCACCTATGTCGTGTTCCAGCGGCAGGAGGTAAGGGCGTAGGGATTTCGCTGGTTATTTTTGAATTTCGATGAAACGACATGGGGGCGCCGGCGGTTGGTGTTGAGCCGTGTCAACGAGGGAGTGCCGATGCCTGTGCCCCGCGACAGCGATGTCGCCGCGTCCGATCCTGAGATTCCCACTGTTCCGCCTGCTCCCGCGATTCCCAGTGCGCAACGCGCGGAATACTGGGTAAGGCCCGACGGCGATGCCTGGATCATCGCCCATGACGGCGACGAGTACGGACCCTATGAAAGCCGCCGCGACGCCATGTTCTTCGCGGTCGATGCGGCCCACAAGCTGGGCGAGCAGGGCAGGGGCGCGACGGTACGGTTGACCGACGCCACCGGCCAGCCCGTGGCCGCGTGGACCTACGGCACCGATCCCTATCCGCCCGTGCTTTTTCTCGATGCGCCGTAACGGCGGCTTCTGCCTCTCCCCGCATGCGGCCGCCGCCACGCTGGAATAGGGCACCAATTGAATGCCGCATAAAAAAACCGAGCCCCGTTTCCGGGACTCGGCCTGTCGCGATATCCGGTCAGGCGAGTGTTACTTCGCCTTGTCCTTGAGGGCGGCGAGATCGGCCTCGCTGCGCAGCGTCATGACGCCCATCTTGCTGTCGCGATAGATCGGCACGATCACCTTGGTCACGCCGTCACGCTCGAGCAGCGAGACGTGGCGGATTTCGGTGCCGCGGGTCGGCAGGTCGAACATCGTCCACTCGCCCTTGGCGGGATCGTACTTGGTGATCCGGTCCGCGGTCCACAAATTGCCCCACACATTGTGGTTCTGGTCGACCGCGATGTGGTAGGGCTGGTACGACGAATCCGGGAACGGGATGATCGTCGTCTGCATCGTCTTGGTGTCGATGCGGGCGAGGCTCGAGCCCCAGGAATTGCCGACCCACAGCACGTCGGCGTTCTTGTCGGTGCCCATGCGGCGCGGGCCTTGCGACCACGGAACCGGCGTGTTGAACGAGAGCTCGTTGTAGTTCTCGTAGAACTCGCGCGCCTTCGGGGTCACCCGGTCCATCTGGTCCTTCATCGACGGCAGGCGACACTTCGGTCGCCTTGCCGCTGGCGATATCGCCGCGGCCGATAGTGTCGAGCGCCATCTGCGCCCACCAGCCGTTGCCGTCGCGGTCGCCGGCGGCGCCGTAGGTCATGCCGCTGCCCTTCGGAGATTTATAGGGCGTGATCGACTTGAAGTCGGTGAACTGCTCGGTCACGGGGTCGAAGCGCACGGCGCCATCCGCTGCCGAAGCCCAGATCTTGCCCTTGCCGTCGACGTCCATGGTCACCGCGCCGCCGAGCGGCGACATGGTGGACGGTGTCTGGTAGACGCTGATCTTCTCGGTCTTGGTATCGAGCTTGCCGAGCGCGCGCCGTCCCGGGTTCACGTCGAACCAGAAGTCGCCATTGCCGTCGCGCACGAGGCCGTGGGCAGTGGCGGCAAGACCGTCGGCGCGGTCCACCTTCAGCCACTTCACCTCGCCGGTCTTGCCGTCGACCTTGCCGATGGTGGCGAGCTTGTTGGCGTTGTTGTTGGTGAAATAGATATTGCCGTCGAGGCCCATGCCGCCGTCATGGGGCATCTGGCCGAGCTTCGAGGTGACCCCGCGCGACCAATCGGAGCCGTCATTGACCGCGTCCGCGGACTTGACGCCCTGGGTGCCGATGCCGGCGTCCGGGTTGAGCGGCAGGTCATAGGTCGTCCAGACGGCACGCGCGGCTTCGCCGGTCGGCCGCGGACGGTCCTTGAACTTCATCGAGGTTTCGCCCGGGCCGCGCGCCCGCGCCAGGTACGCCGCGAGATCCTTGCGGTTGTATTCGATGATCTGGCTCACCTTGGCATTGGCGCCGGGATACACGCCGGAGCCGGGAACCACCTTCATCAGGTTGATGATCTTGTTCCAGCCGGCTTCGTCGAACTTGAACTGCAGCGGATAGCCCGGGGTGTGGCAGCCGGTGCACGCATTGGTGAAGACCTTCTTGATGTTGGCGTCTTCAGCCGTTGCGTCCGGCAGGCCCGCGACCATCATTTCCGGCGGGAGCTGACGATAGCGCTCCTCGGCGTCGGCGATGGCGGCGAGCTTGAGGTCCTGGTGTTTGGTGGTCGCGGTCAGGTCGACGGAACCCGTCGCGGTGTGGAAGCCCAGGGCTTGCGCCCACACGCGGTATTTGCCGTCGGCCAGCGGCGGGAAAAAATAGTCGCCGTTCTGGTCGGTATAGACGCTCGTGGTGATGGTCGAGCCTTCCTTCTTGGCCGACACCTGCACGCCGTCCAGCTTCTGGCCGGTCGCCGATGCGATCGAGCCGGTCAGCAATTGATCGGCGCAAGCCGGCGCGGCCAGTCCGAGCGCGACCACACCGGCGACGCTCGCTAACATCTTGCCTCTGATATGTGTCATAGGTCCCTTCTCCTTCACGGTTCTCCGCCGCCCATCGCGCGCGGTGCGTTTGCGGGCGGCGCTGCTTGCACGGGTACTGTTCTCACGTACGAAATGATGGCGTCGATGTCCTGCGGCTTGAGGTAGAACTTGAAGGCCGGCATGCGCGGCGTGCCGTTCTCGACGAACTCACGCATCACGTCATTGTCGCCGCCGCCGGCGTCCTTGTTGAGCGCCGGACCATAGGTCTTCGCCCCCAGCGAAGGCGGCAGGTGGCACACCCCGCACGATTGCGCGAAGACCTGGCGGCCGAGCTTCTGTTGGACGGTGAGATTGTCGGCAGGTTGCTGGGCAGCAGGTTGTTGGGCAAGTGCCCCGTGAGCCGACGACGCGACGATGAGCAAACCAAACCACGCGCTGGGCTTCATCTGGCGATTCCTCAGTCGGACATTATATTTTTTTCAAAGCATATCCCGAGGTATTAGCGAAGGGAAGTATCCGAATGGTGAATCTGCGGCATTTTTCAGCACGCCTTCGCCGTGTGCTGCGATGAAATTCGCCGCATGCAGCCGCTTTCCACGCTTAATGCACTGCGCGTTTATGTTGCGATGCGGCATGAGCGCTTTCACGCACCGAGCAGGCAGCCCTGCCACTCCTGCGGCCTTGCGGCCTTGCCATCCTCCCACCCCTGAAGGAGACCGACCATGAGCTGGATGCCCGACAAGGACCCCGTGCGCGGCGACAAGGCTTCGTGCGATGCGCTCGAGCTCGTGATCGTGCCGCGCACCCGCGACCTCGGCGACGGCTTCACGGTGCGGCGCGCACTGCCGCACGGCCAGCACCAGATGGTCGGGCCGTTCATCTTCTTCGACCATTTCGGTCCGGTGCAATTCATCGCCGGGAAGGGGATGGACGTGCGGCCGCATCCCCATATCGGGCTCGCCACCGTCACCTATCTGTTCGACGGGACGGTGATGCATCGCGACAGCGAAGGCAATGCCATGGAGATCATGCCGGGGGCGATGAACCTGATGACGGCGGGGCGCGGCATCGCCCACTCCGAACGCACCCCGGACGACGCCCGCCGCGATGGCCAGAACATGTTCGGCATCCAGAGCTGGATCGCGCTGCCGCAGGCCGACGAGGAGACCGCCCCGTCGTTCCAGCATTTCGGTGCGGCGAGCCTGCCGGTGGTCGAGGACGCCGGCGTATGGGCACGGGTCATCGCAGGATCGGCATTCGGCCACACCTCCCCGGTCGGCATGCTGTCGGAATGGCTTTATGCCGAGGTGGTCCTGGAGCCCGGCGCCAGCGCCCCGCTCGATCCCGGCCACGAGGAGCGCGCGATCTATGTGGTGGAAGGCGAGATCGAGATCGCGGGCGATCGCTTCGCCGCGCCGCAGTTGCTGATCTTCCGTCCCGGCGACAAGATCACCGCGCGCGCGGTGTCCGCCGCCCGGCTGATGTTTCTCGGCGGCACCGCACTCGAGGGGCCGCGTTACATCTGGTGGAATTTCGTGTCCTCGCGCCGCGAGCGGATCGAGCAGGCCAAGGAGGAATGGAAATCCGGCCGCTTCGCACCGGTGCCCGGCGAGACCGAATTCATTCCGCTGCCGGAGCAGTAATGTCGGAGCGAGCCACTCGCTCCTGCCACTCCCTCTCCCGCTTGCGGGGGAGGGCCGGGGAGGGGGCTGCGGCCGCTCCACAACCTTCCCTTTTCAAGGCTTTCAAGGGGAGGAAGCGCCGCGGCCGGTCCCTCTCAATTTGCGAACTTGATCAGGTCGCTGCGCGTGAGCGTCACATTGTCGGTGAGCACGGCGGGGCCGCCCTTGGAGAGGTGCCAGGCCGCGTATTGCTCGTTGTAGGGCTCTTCCGCCGACATTCCGTCGACCGGCACCACCGCCTTGAAGCCGCGCTGCACCGAGCCGTTGCTGGTGCCGACGACCGCGCCCTGGGCGGAGGTGCCGGTCACGATCACGGTCTTGATGCCCTTGTCCTTGAGCCGCTGCTCGAGGTCGGAGCCGATGAACTTGTCCGCACCGCCGCGGACCACCCATTCGCCGGTGCGCGGCGCCAGACCCGGATCGACCATTCCCTCCGGCGTCGGCGTGGTGCCGACCACCGTATAGAACACCATCATGTTGTGGGCGCGGGCCTCGTCCACGAGCTTCTTGACCGGGGCGACGGTGGAAGCGCAACGCGGGCGGACGCCGCAATTCGTCTTCATGAGATCGAGGACCAGAAGCGCCGTCGTCTTGGGATCGACCGTCGCCGGCTTGAGCTCCGGCACCGGCGGCGGCTTCACCGTCGCCCATTCCTTGGTGATGTCCATGGCCGGCGCCGGCAGCGCGCCGAGCGTGGCGACGGCGGCGAGTATGGCGATGCAGCAGGACGGCGTGACGAGATGCTTCATGTGCTTCTCCTCCCCTTGGATTGCCCTTGGATATGATTGCCCTCGAATATGATGGGCGCCGATGATCCGACCCGCGGGCGTTTCGATCGCCACCGGCACGACGCCGCGCAGGGCAGGTGGGTCGACCTGCCCCGCGCGATTGCGCCTATCGCGACTCTTTCTTCACGAACCTCTCCAGGTTCATGGCGTTGGTGTAGCCGGCATAGATGTTGCCGTCATCGTCCGCGCCGACGCCTTCGAGCGCGCCGAGGTGCTTGCTCTCTTCGATGAACGCCGCGACCTTGCCGTCCTTGGCGCTGCCGACCCGGATGCCCTGCTTGAAGCCGGGATTGACCTTGTCGCTCGATTGCGAGTCGGCGACGTAGATCGCGTCGTTCTTGTCGATCCACACGCCGCTCGGCCGGCCGAACTGCTTCCACTCGGCCACGAACTTGCCGTCCTGGTCGAAGATCTGCAGCCGGTTGTTGGCGCGGTCGGCGACGAACAGGCGTCCGGCGGAATCGAAGGCGAGCCCGTGGGGCACGTCGAATTCGCCGGGGCCTTTGCCCTCCTTGCCCCACGCCTTGATGAACTTGCCGTCCTTGGAGAACTTGACGATGCGGGCGTTGGTCTTGTCGCCGTGTCCGTCGGCGACGAAGATGTCGCCGCCGGGCGCCACGATCACGTCGGAGGGCGCATTGAAATGAGTCTCGTCGTCGCCGGCGACGCCGGGCGTGCCGAGGGTCATCAGCACCTTGCCCTCGGGGCTGAGCTTGAGGACGGTGTGGCCCTTCTTCTTGTCCTTGTCGCCGCGGCCGTCGGTGATCCAGATGTTGTCGTCCTTGTCGACGAACAGGCCGTGGGGGAAGTTGACCAATCCGGTGCCAATGCTCGCCACCACCTTGCCGGAGGCGTCATATTTGTTGAGCGGCGCGATCTTCGAACCCTCGCAGCCGTTGCCGCCGCAGCGGTCATAGATCCACATGCTCTTGCCGTCGCGATCGACGTTGAGGCCGATGGTGGAGCCGAATCCGCGCCCCATGGGCTGCTTGGCCCAGCCCTCGTCCAAGCGGTACGGATTGGGGGCGGCGTTGGAATCTTGGGCGAAAGTCGGCGCCGACGACATCGCGACCACCGCGACGACGGCGAACCCGCATAATAAATTCACGCGATCTGCGTTACGCATGAGAGTCCTCCCTGTTGAAACTTGAGGCTTGCCCGTTTGAGACTTGCCTGTTGAGACTTGTGCCTGTTGAGACTTGAAGCCCGATTTCACGGTGCAAGTCGATGCTACGCGCCGCCATGTCTAGCACGGAAACGGGACGGCCGGAATTGAGGGTGTCGGGAAAAACGTGACGTGATCCCGTCCCGTCAGGCCGCACGAATTTTCAGCGCCCAAAACATTTGCGGCGGGAACCAGGTTCCCGCCGCATCTGCCTTGCATGTCGATCCGCTTGGTCAGGGGAGTTTGGCGTCTTGGTCAAGGCCGGTTCCGTCGCGGACGGCTCCGAGATCGATTCCGCGACTGCCGGTTCGGCGTCGTCGCCTGCCGTTTGACCGGGAGCCGCGATCGTCACGGTCTGGACGACTTCGACCGCAACGGCGTCGGTGGCTTCGGTGGCGGGCGCCGGGGACGCATCGGCTGCGGCTTCGACAACCGCGGCCGGTTCCGTCGCGGCAGCCTCTGTCGCGGCCGGCGCCGGTATCGAACCGGTCACTGCCGGTTCTTCGCTGTCTGCTGCGCCCTCGCCGGGAACCACGACGGTCACGGTCTCGGTCACTTCGACAATGATGGCGTCGGCGGACTGGATGGCCGGCGCCGGGGACTCTTCAACCGTGGACGCTTCAACTGCAGACGGTTCGACTGTGGACGGTTCGATCTCACTGACGGCGGACGGCGATTGACCGGCCTCCGCAGTCTGCGCATCGGTGCAGTTGTTGTCGTCGCAGTTGCACATGCGAGGCAGCTTGTCGGCCTCGGCGCCATTCGCATCGGCGTCGGGGACGAGGACCTGCATCGCGGAAGACGCAGCCTCAGGGGCATCGGCATAGACGAACGAGCTGCCGCAGGTGAAAGAGGCCACCAGCACAGCCAAGCCCAGAATACTGGCAAGTTTGGTCTTCATTGTTTTTTACTCCACGCTACATGACGCTACATGGGCGAGAGGCCGCTGTGGGCGACAGCCGTCCGCAGGCCGGGTGCGAACCCGCCCGGCCAGTGACAAGTGGAATGATTGTCGAGAACAGTCCCAACCCCTCTGCGCGCACAGTGGGGCGGGTTCGGTTAAGGAATCATTGCGACCGCCCGGGCTGCGAAAAAAATCGGCATGAGGCTGTGAATGCGCCGGCCGCGGTGCCGTCGGCAGACCCCGATACCCTGTGATCTCAGTCGAAGGCGCGCGGTCTCAACCGAAAACTCCTGGATGAATTCCTTGGGACGAACCGCTCAATATCCGAGGCGCACCACGCCGTGATCGACGCCGTTCACGGTTCCTTTGGTCAGCCATTCCAACGAAGCCTGGAACATCAGCAGGTGATTCTTCTCCCACATCGCATAATGGGATGAGCAGGCGAGGTCGATGAGGACTTTCCGGGTCGAACCGAGATCCTCCAAAAGATTATGCACGCGCGCGGAGGGCACCTGCTTGTCGTGTTCGCCGGTGATCATCAGGGTGGGAACGCGGGTGCTTGCCGCCACCGCGGAATTCCAACCCCAGCTCGTCACCTGCGGCGCGCGCCGCACGCCGGAACCCCAGGTCGCGCCGACCGGGTCGGACGAGAGCATGTCGGACCATGCGGCATCGCTGACCCCCTGATCGACCTGGCCCGGACATCCGACCTGGCGGTTCCACTGCGCCGTGAACTCGTCATGGGATTGCGTGTTCATGGCGGCGCCGGCGGCCGGCACCGGCGTGGGCGGCTTTGCAGCGGCGTCGCGGGCATAGGCCGGCGCCAGCAGCACGAGCGTGTTGACCTTGTCGGCGTTCTGGGCCGCATAGCCGCCGGTCCGCGGGCCGCCCAACGACCATCCGACGATGCTGACCTGCGAAACATGGCGCAGCGCCAGCAGGCGATCGACCACGGCGCCGATGTCGTTCCAGTCCGAGGCGATCGTGGTCATCTGCTGGCCGTAGGAAGGCCGGCACGGCTCGGCGTGTCCGCCCGGCGCCAGCGCGATCTGCTGCTCCGGTGACAGGTTGCACGGATCGTTCATCGCGGCCGGCCGGTGGGAGCGGCCGTAGCCCGTCGTATCCATGGCGAAGGTGTCGAAGCCCGCGCGCGCGAGATATTCCATCCAGCTATAGTCCTGGTACGGCACGTCGAACGAGACTTCCGCAGGCGTCCCGGCGCCGTGGACGAACAGGACTACGCGGCCCGCCAGCGCCTCGCTGCGCAGTGCGGTGTCCGCGCGCACGACCTCGCGCACATAGATCGGGGCCACCTGGCCGGCGATCGCCGGCACGGTGGAGCGAACGCCCACATAATGATCGAGCCTGATGAGGCGCGTGCCCTCATCGGCGACGGCGGGCGGTGCCACGCCATGGCCGAGGAGCAAAGCAACGGCAAACGCATAAATCCCCGGCATCTTGGTCATCGCGTTCCTCCTCGTCGGGCCGTTCCGCACGCGCCCTTGTGTGTTCCCGACGCTCGATGCGTATTTGGCATCGTCGCTTGCGCGCGAAGCACGACACCGCAAATTCGGATCGAACCGTCATAACTCGGCTCGCGAGTCTAGCAGCTCCGCGAGGGCGTTGCACGGTCTGCCCACGTCCTGTGTCCATCCGCGTCCTGCCGGACAAAGCATCCGCCGTCACCCGATCCGTCCGAATCGAGCACGTTGAACATTCTGTGTACCATATTGACAACTAATCTGCCGGCTTATTAATGTAGCTAAGGCTACAAGTTGATGCCTACACTGATAATGGGGCCGGGGCCGTGACCGAATTGCTTGTCCGAAAGACCGCCAGCCGGGCCTCCGGCGGCGCCGCGTCGGATCCGCTGCGCGCCGGCGCCGGTGTTGCGCGCGCCGCCGCGTATTGCCTGGGCGTTGCGCTCGCGGCCGCGCCCGGGACCGCCGTGCAGGCTGCCGACCCGTCAGGCCGATCGCCGTCGGCCGCGCCGGCGAAAGTGCCGGACGGCGGCGACTGGACGGGCCTCTATGTCGGCGGGCATCTCGGCTACGCCACCGCCCGTTCCGATTGGTCGGCGACGCAGCCCGGTGGTGCATCCGACCTGAGCGGGTCGCTCGATTTCTTCCGGGCGTTCGATCTGTTCAAGGGCACCGGGAGCTATCTCGGCGGATTCCAGGCCGGGTACACCTACATGCCCGCGTCCGGCCTCGTGTTGGGTGCCGAGGCGGACGTATCGTTTCCCAACAGCCTCGACGCGGCGCAGAATTCTCTGGTCGCCGGCGATCCGCGCGGCCGGTTACAGCGACGCCGTCAAGATGTCCGGCACGGCGCGCGGGAGGGTCGGCTATGATTTCGGCCGTTGGCTTTATTACGCGACCGCCGGCCTGGCCTGGACCTACGACCAATTCTCCCGCACCCAGCAGGTCGACAGTCCGAATGCGCGCGTGCCCGCCGGCACGGTGGAATCCTCGTTCCAGGGCCGCTTCGGGTGGACCGTCGGAGCCGGGATCGAGGCACCGGTCGCGCCCCGTTGGACCGCGAGGTTCGAATACCTGTTCTCTCAATTCGCCACGACCGGCGCGACGTTCCCGCAGGGCGGACAGAGATTCGAGTCCGATCTCGCCATGCATCAGGTCCGTTGGGGCTTGAACTACAAGCTCGGCGGGGAGGGATCGTTTGCGGGCGCACCATTGGCGATGCCGGCGCCGTTGGACGCGGGGAATTGGAGCGTTCACGGCCAGACCACCTTTGTCGGCCAGTACGATCCTCCGTTTCATGCGCCGTACCGGGGCCAGGATAGCCTCGCCTCGAACATCGGACGGCAGACCTGGGACGCGACCCTCTACGCCGGGCTGCGCTTGTGGGAGGGCGCGGAACTCTGGATCGATCCGGAGATCGACCAGGGTTTCGGCCTCAGCGGCACGTTGGGCATTGCCGGCTTCGTCAGCGGAGAAGCCTACAAGGTCGGCAACACCTACCCCTATCTGCGCGTGCCGCGGACCTTCATCCGGCAGGCGATCGAACTCGGCGGCGAAACCGAGAAGGTCGAACCCGGCATCAACCAGTTCGGCGGATCGCAGACGGCGGACCGGGTGGTGCTCACCGTGGGCAAGTTCAGCGTCGCGGACATTTTCGACGGCAACAAATATGCGCATGATCCCCGCGGCGACTTTCTGAACTGGTCGATCGTCGAGACCGGAACATTCGACTACGCCGCCGAGCCGTGGGGCTACACGCTGGGCGCGGCTCTCGAGTGGTACTGGGGAAGTTGGACCCTGCGCGGCGGCCTGTTCGACCTCTCGGCGGAGCCGAACAGCATCCCGCTCGATCCTCGCTTCGAGCAGTTTCAGTGGGTCGGCGAAATCGAGCACCGCCATGAATTGTGGGAGCAACCCGGCAAGGTCGCCGTCACCGGATTTCTCACCCGCGGCCGCATGGGGCGCTACGATGACGCCGTCGCCGTGGCCGCGTTGACCGCAGATGCGCCCGACCTGGCAGCGGTGCGCCGCTACGCCAGCAAGCCCGGCCTGAGCCTGAATGTGGAGCAGCAGGTCATGCCGAATGTGGGCCTGTTCTGGCGCCTCGGCTGGGCCGACGGCAACATCGAGCCATACGAATTCACCGACATCGATCGAACCGCGGCGGCGGGCGTGGCGGTCGCAGGCCCGCCCTGGGGCAGGCCGGACGACACGTTCGGCCTTGCCGGCGCGGTGAACGGCATCTCCGCCGCGCATGTCGCGTATTTCAACGCCGGAGGGCTCGGCATCCTGATCGGTGACGGACGACTGCCGCATCCCGGACCGGAGCAGATCATCGAGACCTATTACAGCTTCCCGATCGGCTCATGGCGGGCCACGGTGGATTATCAGTTCATCGCGAACCCCGCCTACAACCGCGACCGCGGACCGGTCTCGGTGATCGGGACGCGGCTGCACGCGCAGTTCTGAGCGCCGGCCGGCGGCCGCGGGGACGGTGGCCGGCGCGGCGCTACGGCACCACGGCGAGGAACAGGAACGCCGCGAAGATGACCAGATGCACGATGCCCTGGAGCACCGTGGTCCGGCCGGTGCCCAGCGTGATCACGCCGACGAGCAGGGTGAGCGCGAGCAGAACCTCGTCCTTGAGGCCCAGCCCAAGCTGGAGCGGCCGGCCGAGCGCGATCGAGACGACGGCCACCGCCGGGATCGTCAGGCCGATGCTCGCGAGCGCCGATCCCAATGCCAGGTTCAAGCTGGTCTGCAACCGGTTGGCGCGGGCGGCGCGGAGCGCCGACAGGCCTTCGGGCAGCAGCACCAGCGCCGCGATGACGACACCCACGACGGCTTTCGGCGAATCAAACCATGCCACCGCGACTTCCAAGGTCGGGGTGAGCGCCTTGGCGAGGCCGACGACCGCCACCAGCGCGGCGAGCAGCAGGCCGAGGCTGAGAAGCGCCGTCGCAACCGCGGGCGGAGGCGCGTGCTGCTCCTCGCTTCCGACTTCGGCCGGAAGGAAGTAGTCGCGGTGCCGCACTGTCTGGACGAAAACGTACGCGCCATACAGCACCAGCGAGACGATGCCGGCGAAAGCAAGCTGGGAGGTGCTGAAAACGGGGCCGGCCGCGCTGGTCGTGAAGTTCGGCAGAACCAGCGTCAGGGTGGTGAGCGCCGCCAGCACCGCCAGCGCGGCGCTCGCGCCCTGGACCTGGAAACCCTGCTCATGATGACGCACGCCGCCCGACAGAAGGCACAGGCCGACGATGCCGTTGCACGCGATCATGACGGAGGCGAAGACCGTATCGCGCGCCAGCCCCGACTTGTCTCCCGCCGCCCCGACCATGATGGAGACGATCAGCGCCACCTCGATGACCGTCACGGCGACGGCCAGCACCAGAGTGCCGAACGGCTCTCCGATCCGGTGCGCCACCACCTCGGCGTGATACACCGCCGCGAATACGGTGGCGATCAGGAGGGCACCGGCCAGCGCTGCCACGATGCCGCCATCGGCGAGCGTCGTTATCACCAGCATTACCCAGGCCAGCACGGGCCAGGCCCAGGCCCACCAAGGTATCCGTGTCGCTGCCGCCATCCCGCTCGACCCACCAGTCAGACGTCATCGCCGGGCCTGTCCCGGCGATCTCGATGCTCCGGGCACGGCCTTGCCATGTGCATCGAGATGGCCGGGACAAGCCCGGCCATGACGATTTCCATGTGAGGCCCGGCCCGTCATTGCCCCTTGCGCGCCGCACTCGCGAACCGCCGCGCTTCCTCCGCGGCGCGGAACAGCGCCTTGGCCTTGTTGATGCATTCCTGCTGCTCGCTGGCGGGGTCGGAATCGGCGACGATGCCGGCGCCGGCCTGGACGTACATCTTGCCGTCCTTGACGAGGGCGGTGCGCAGCACGATGCAGCTATCCATGTCGCCGGTGGCGGAGAAATAGCCGACGCAGCCGGCATAGAGCCCGCGCTTTTCCTTCTCCAATTCGTCGATGATCTCCATCGCCCGCACCTTGGGCGCGCCGGAGACGGTGCCGGCCGGAAAGCCCGCCGCCAGCGCGTCGAGGGCATCGTGGCGGGCATCGAGCTTGCCCTCGACATTGGAGACGATGTGCATGACCTGGCTGTAGCGCTCGACGAAGAACTGGTCGGTGACGACGACCGTGCCGATCTTCGCGACCCGGCCGACATCGTTGCGGCCGAGGTCGAGCAGCATCAGGTGCTCGGCGCGCTCCTTGGGGTCGGAAAGCAATTCCTCTTCCAGCGCCTTGTCCTCGTGGGGCGTCGGGCCGCGCGGCTTGGTGCCGGCGATCGGGCGGATCGTCACCGTGTCGCCGCGGGCGCGCACCAGGATTTCCGGGCTGGAGCCGGCCACGGCGAAGCCGTCATAATCGAGATAGAACAGGAACGGCGCCGGATTGACCCGGCGCAGCGCCCGGTAGAGCGCAAAGGCCGGCAGCGTGAACGGCGCCTCGAAGCGCTGCGCCAGCACCACCTGGAAGACGTCGCCGGCGGCAATGTATTCCTTCGCCTGCGCCACCATGGCGCGGTATTCCTGCGGCGTGGTGTTCGAGGTGGCGGGGACATCGAGCGCCGCCGCGAGGTCGGGCGCAGGCTCCTTGGCGAGCGGCCTGTCGAGCGCGTCGACCACCGCGGTGAGGCGCTCGACCGCGCGCGCGAGCGCACGCTCCGCAGTGACGCCGGCCGCCGGCCGCACCGGGGTGACGAGGGTGATGGTGTCGAGCACGGAGTCGAAGATGATCACCACGGTGGGCCGCACCAGGATGGCATCGGGAATGCCGATCGGGTCGGGATTGGGGGGCGGCAGCTCCTCCATCAGCCGGACCATGTCGTAGCTGAGATAGCCGAACACCCCCGCCGCCATGGGCGGCAGGCTCGCGGGCATGTCGAGCCGGCTTTCATCGACGAAGGCGCGCAGCGCCGCGAGCGGCGGCTCGGGGCAGGGCGTGAACGCGTCGGGCGCGCTGCGTGCGGCGCGGTTGATCTCGGCGCGCGCGCCGCGGGCGCGCCAGACCACGTCGGGGTCGAGGCCGATGATCGAATAGCGCCCGCGCACGGCGCCGCCCTCGACGGACTCCAGGAGGAAGCTCAGCTTCTTGTCGGCGCCGGTCTTGAGGAAGGCCGACACCGGCGTGTCGAGGTCGGCGACCAGCGTCGTCCACACGACCTGGGTCGCGCCCCGCGCGTAGCTTGCCGCGAACACGCCGGCGGAAGGCTCGATCTGCATGGAGGGGAGCCGACCTTAGTCCACCGTTTCCGAGCTTCGAATCATATCCATACCATCAATGACCTCGTCCTGAGGAGCGCGCACCGAGTCGGGCCTGCCCGCCTTCGGCATCCATTGGCGTCGAAATCGGCAACAGCCGATTTCGAGCGCGCGTCTCGAAGGACGGTCAGAGGCGAGGCGCCGGCGTCCATCCTTCGAGACGCCGTGCTTCGCACGGCTCCTCAGGATGAGGTCGGTGGGATTATCGGCGCTGTCCGATATGATCGCTTTCATGGAATTGCTGCACTAGTTGTTGGTTTGGTTGTTCGTGGTGCGGCCGACGGCCTGGCTGAGCGCCTGTTGATTGATGTTGGTGTCCAGGTCGGTCTCCAATCGCACCACGTACTGGCTCAGCAATTCGTCGCCATAGGAGGTGCGCAACTGATCCTGGAGCGGCTTTGCCGCCGCCCCGCCGGCCTCGAAGCTCGGCTCCTTGATGTCGGTGACCTTGAAGATGATCCGCTCGGTCGGGGCCCTGCCGTCGGTGCTGCCGATGCCGTCCTTCGGCGTGCGGAAAATCTGGGCGATGGCCGCCGCCGGCAGGATCGCGGCCTCCTGCCGCTTCAAGCCGAATTTGGTCTCGACCATGAGCTGATCGGCGCTCGCGACCTCGGCGAGCGCCGTGCCCGCCTTGAGCTTGTCGACGATCTCCGCGGTCTTGGCGTCGAGGCGCTTGGCGATCTCATCGTCGCGCCAGCGCGCCTCGACGCGGTCCTTGACCTCGTCGAGCGTGCGTTCCCGCGACGGCGTGATGCCGGCGACCTCGTACCAGACGAAGCCGCCGCCGGGGATGGCCAGCGGATCGTTCTCGGCCCCGATGTCGGCCGAGAACGCATCGTTCAATACGTCGACGCCTTTCGGCAGCCCCGCGACCGGCTGGTCGGCCGGCGAGCGGCCGGCCCGATCGACCGTGTCGATGGTCGCGAAGGGAAGCTTCAGCTTCGCGGCGATGTCCTCCAGCTTGGTGCCCGAGGCATACTCGTCCTCGATCTTGTCCCTGATCTTGTTGACCTCGCCCTTGGCGCGATCGACCGCGATGTCGCGCTTGATCTCGTTCTCGACCTCCTCGAACGGCTTGGTCGAGCCGGGCTCGATCTTGACGGCGCGCACGATGGCGGTGGCGAAGCGGCCGCTCACCGGGGGGCTGACCGCCCCCGGGGCAAGGCCGAAGGCGGCCTCGGCGATGACCGGGTCGATCATCTCGACCTTGGTGACGGTGCCGAGATCGATGTCCTTGTCGGTCAATTTGCGTTCCGCGGCCAGCGCCTCGAAGGTGAGCCCGTCGGCGATGCGCTTTGCGGCGGCGTCCGCCTCCTCGGCATTGGGGAAGGAGATCTGCTGCACCTGCCGGCGTTCCGGAACGGTATAGCGGCTCTGGCGCAGCTCGAAGGTGCGCTTGGCGTCCTGGTCGCTGACCTCGATGGTCTTGGCGATCTCCTCCGGAGACACCGTCAGGACCACCAGCTTGCGATATTCCGGCGCCCGGAACACCGCCTTGTGGGCATCGAAATAGGCCGTCAGCTGCTCCGGCGTGGGCATCGGGATATCGCCCAGCTTGTTGCCGTCGAGCACGACATAGTCGATGCCGCGCTCTTCGTTCTGGTAGCGGTTGATCGCCTCGGCCGCGGTCTTGGGCGGGGCGAATTCGCCGGCGATCGCGGTCGCGAGCTGGTGGCGCAGCGTCTGCCGGCGCTGCTCGTTGACGAAGCGCTGCTCGGTAAAGCCGGCCTGGCGGACCAGTTGCTGGAACCGGCTCGGGTCGAATTGCCCGTTGATGCCGCGAAACGCCGGATCGTCGGTGATGCGCTTGGCCACTTCGGCGTCGGAAATGCCGAGCCCGAGCTGGCGGGCGCGCTCGTCGAGGGCGGCCTCCGCGACCATCTGGCTGAGGATCTGCTGCTCGATGCCGAGCGCGCGGGCCTGGTCGGGCGTGATCGGACGGCCGAGCTGCTGGCTGATGCGCTGGAGGCGATCATTGTATTGCTGGCGGAACTGGTCGATCGAAATCTCGGTGCGGCCGATCTTGGCGACCGTGAAAACGCCGAAGCCGCGGAAAATGTCGCCGATGCCCCAGATGCCGAAGCTGATGACCAGGAACAGCACCACCGCCGCCATGATGATGCGGCCGAGCCAGTTGGAAGAGGCTTGTCGTAGACCTCGAAGCATGGGGCAAACACTGAATTTGAGTGAGCGGGAACGGCCGCAGCCGGCGATCAGGCCGGCCTTATAGCCGGCTTCATCGGCGGGTGCATCATAGGATTCGCGCAACGCCATCGCAACCGACCGCCCTGCGGTGCGCCACTGCAGCCCGCCATTGCCGTGTGGGCGAGCCCTTCCACCCGCCCCCGGCGTCTGCTAACCGCCTGTGGTGTAGAGACTAAAATGCCTCCTTTCTTTCAGGAGGGACCGGGTTGGGATCGCCGGCCGCGGATGCGTCGCTTGCGGTGTCTCCCTGGACGCCCGCCCCGACCCTCCGCCCGAAAACGGGGACGGTGCAACACCGAGACTGCCCGTGGGGAGTATGATGACACTACCGCGACGGCCATTGATCGCCGGCAACTGGAAGATGAACGGGCTTCGAGCGTCGGTGTCGGAGCTCAAGAAGATCGTTCGCGATTCCCGCGATCTGCGGGAGCGGATCGATCTGATGATCTGTCCGCCCGCGACCTTGATCATGCCCTTCGCCGCGGTGGCCGACGGTATCGCAATCGGAGGCCAGGACTGCCATCCCGAGCCGTCCGGCGCCTATACCGGCGACATCGCCGCCGAAATGCTGGCCGACCTCGGGGCGAGCGCGGTGATCACCGGCCATTCCGAGCGCCGCTCCTACCACCGGGAGACCGATGACGAGGTGCGGCGAAAGGTCATGGCGGCATGGCGTGCCGGCCTGCTCGCCATCCTCTGTATCGGCGAAAGCCAGGACGACCGGGTGGGCGGACGGACCCTCAAGGTCGTCGGCGCCCAGCTCCAGGGCTCGCTGCCGGACCGGGCGCGGCCGGACAATCTCGTCATCGCCTACGAACCGGTATGGGCGATCGGCAGCGGATTGACGCCGACCCCCGCCGACATCGCCGAGGTCCACGGCTTCATCCGCAGCCAGGTGGCCGCGCGGCTGGGCGCGGCGGGGGAGGGGGTCCGCATCCTCTATGGCGGCTCAGTGAAGCCCGCCAACGCCAGTGAATTGATGGCCGTCCCCGATGTCGACGGCGCGCTGGTGGGCGGCGCCAGCCTCAAGGCGGAGGATTTCCTGGCGATTGCCGGCGCGTACCGGTAAAATATTGCCGCCGGAACGCGTGACGGGGTTGGAATTCTACTTTGCACGGGGTTGTTTTCAAAAAAAGAAGCTCGCCCAGGAGGAAACCATGAAGCTCAATGTGCTGGCCGCGACTGCGGCGCTTGCCGTCGCGACGACGATCGCCGCCGGCGGCGACGGCCGCGCCGCCGAGATCAAGATACTCTGTTCGAACGGTTTCCAGGCCGTGATGGCCGTGCTCGGCCCGCAATACGAAAAGGCGACCGGCCACAAGCTGGCGGTCAGTTATGGCCTCGCCGCTGTGCTGGGCCGCCAGATCGAAGGCGGCGAGAGCTTCGATCTCGCCATCCTGGCGCCGCCCCAGATCGATGGCCTCATCAAGCAGAACAAGATCGCCGCGGCGTCCCGCGTGGTGCTCGCCAAGTCCGGCATGGGCGTGATGGTGCGCACCGGCGCGCCGAAGCCGGATGTCAGTACGGTCGATGCCTTCAAGCAGACGCTCGTCGGTGCCAAATCCATCGCGTTTCCGCCGGAAGGCCAGAGCGGGATCTACCTTGTCGGCCTGATCGAGCGCCTCGGCCTCACCGAAGCTTTGAAGGACAAGCTCAAGCGCATCGCGAGCGGCCCGCTGACGGGAGAGACCGTCGCCAAGGGCGAGGCGGAGATCGGCATCACCCCGATCGGCGAGTTGCTCGCCGTCAAGGGCGTTTCACTGGTCGGGCCGTTGCCGCCGCAGGTGCAGAACTACATCGTGCAGACCGCCGGCATCAGCTCCGACGCTGCGCAGGGCGCGGCGGCGCGCGATTTCCTCAAATTCCTGGCGGCGCCGGAGAATCTTCCGGTGATCGTCGAAAAGGGCATGGAGCCCGGGTGAGTCAGCCGGGGGGTCTCATCATACCGAACGGCTTGGCGCGAAAGCGGGATAATTCTACCATGCGCCGCTCAAGCCGTCGTGCCGCGGCATCGCGAGAAAGTTACAGGGGAGCGTCGGGGAGCGATATGAATATCACGGTGACAGGAATGTTTCGTGCCGGCGCCGCCGCGCTGATGTCGATTGCTGGCGGCGGGGCGGCGCTCGGCGCCGATGTGGATCATGGCAAGCAGTTGTTCGTGGCCTGCGCCGCCTGCCACACCGAGAAGGCGGACGGGATCGGGCCGAACCTCAAGGGCGTGTATGGCCGCAAGTCCGCCGCGCTCGATGATTTCCGCTATTCCAACCCGATGAAGCGGGCGAACCTCGTCTGGGATGCGGAGAACCTGCGCGCCTATCTGATCGATCCGCAGGCCAAGGTGAAGGGAAACCGGATGCCCTTCGGCGGCGTCGCCAACCCGCAGGAGGCCGACGACCTCGTCGCCTATCTCGCGACGTATAAATAGGCGGGCGGCGGCGATTTGGCCCGACCGCCTGCGGAGGGAACGGGATGAAACGCCTGCACATGCGCCGATCCGCGCGCTCTTTGCACGCGCACCCTTTGCGCGCGCGCCGCTTGCACGTGTCCGCTCTGGCCTGCTCGCTTGCGCTCGCCGTCGCCGTCGCCGCCTGCGGGGCGCGGCCGGCCGCGGCCCAGGCCTATCCGAGCCAGCTCGTCCGCATCGTCGTTCCCTTCACTCCCGGCAGCCAGACCGACATTCTCGGCCGCGCCTATGCCGACAAGCTGCAGGAGATTTGGAAGCGCGACGTGATCGTGGAGAACAAGCCCGGGCTTGCCGGCACCGCGACCACCGCGAAAGCGCCGGCCGACGGCTACACCTTGCTGCTGGTGTCCAACGGGCACAGCATGATCGAGAGCCTCAACGCCAATCTCACGTTCGACCCGGTCAAGGATTTCACCGGCGTTGCCAAGATCGCGATCGTTCCCGGCATCCTCGTGGTGAACCCGGAGAACGGGCCGAAGAGCGTCAAAGAGCTGATCGACATGGCGAAGGCCAAGCCCGGCACGCTGAACTATGCCTCGGCGGGGCTCGGCAGCGCATCGAGCATCGGCGTCGAGCTGCTCAAGGCGCAGGCGGGCGTCGATATCGTGCACGTGCCCTATCGCGGCCTGCCCGAGGCCCACACCAGCGTGATGCGCGGCGACGCGAGCCTGTTCATGACCTTCTTCAGCGCCGGCGGCGACCTTATCCAGTCAAACAGGCTGCGCCCGATCGGCGTGACCACCGCCAACCGCCTGGCGGTGCTGCCGGACATCCCGACCCTCCAGGAAGCGGGGCTGCCCGGCTACGTCTACGACCCCTGGTTCGGCCTGCTGGCACCGGCGGCGACGCCGAAGGCGGTCGTCAACGAGATCAACCGCGCCGTCACTCTCGCGTCCAAGATGCCGGACCATGTCGAGCGCTTTACCCGGCTCGGGGTCGATCTGAAGGTATCGACACCGCAGGAGTTCACCGACCTGGTGAAGGCGGATACCGAACGGTTCACCAGGCTGTTCGGCAAGGCGAAATAGGCGGCGTCACGACACACCGGAGTGAGCATGCCAAGTACAGCGATCCAATGGCGAACAGGTCAACCGAATCACTGGGCTGGCGATATCGTCGAGATGCCAAGTTGACTCTGCGGCTACGAGGCAACTACGGGCATAGGCATATCCGTACCATCTGGCAGTTGCGATTGCAGTTGATTGCAAAATTACACGCCACCAAAGTAGTGCGAAAATTAGGTTTCCGCCTAAGCCATCCCATATGATACCTTGTGGAAGCCTCCGAAATGTGGGATGAACTTCGTTGTCCTTCGCCACTAGATGTTGGGGCTCGCAGCAACAGCACCACTACCTATGTTGGCAACCAAACGAGCATAATATGCGATCGGGCGCCGTGGCCGTGGCTGATGTTCGTCAGTCTGAGGCGATCGAACTTCGCGACAGGCTTATAGTCGCGCTGGATGTCCCTAATCAGGAACAAGCCTTGGAGCTTGTTGAAAAGCTTGGTGACACTGTTCGGTTTTACAAAATCGGGCTGCAACTTCATTTTGCCGGCGGCTTGGAACTGGCAGACAAGCTGATTAAGCGAAAGAAGAAGGTTTTTCTCGATTCAAAAATCTATGACATCGACGAGACGGTCAAGAACGCTGTGGCAAACGTCGCCCGAATGGGTGTCGATTTTGTTACTGTGCATGGAAACGGAAAGGCAATTCGGGCTGCCGTTGAGGGCCGCGGGGGCCATCCGCTTAAAATCTTCATCGTCACTCTCTTGACCAGTCTCGATCGCCACGACATGCAGGATCTCGGACTTGCCGAAAAGTTTACGCTTAAAGACATCGTGTTGATGCGGGCGAGAAGCGCCCTCGAAGCCGGCGCCGATGGCGTGATTGCGTCTGGGCAAGAGGCGTCTGACATTCGCAAAATGACTAATGGTCGGCCTCTATTGATTGTCGCTCCCGGTATCCGGTCGAAAAATGTTCCGCATCATGACCAAAAACGGGTCGCCTCTCCGCAGGAAGCGATTGAGGGCGGTGCGGATTACTTGGTGGTGGGACGCCAGATTTTGGAATCCCGCGATCCCAAGGCAATGGCAGAATCGATTTTCTCCGAAATTGAGTGTGCGCTGAGTTAAATTGACTGCGTGCTAAGTTATTGACTCTTCAGCCGTATCGGTAGCTCTCGCCGGGCGTGGACCACGGCTCTTGTCCTAGTTCAGCGGCGGGATTGTACCCACCATAGAGGTTCCATATCTGCTTCGCGGTTAGCTCCACAATCCTTGGCCGCGAGGATGATCGGGCGATCTCCTGTGTCGCTTGCGGCCCTGAGCACTCCAGGCCGAAGCTACGGTGTCGCCCTTGTAGTGCCTCTTTCGGGAATGCTGGAAATGGCCGGGCGGATCGTGTAATGACGCCGCAGCTTCCTATATGACCCCCGGTTGGTGGCGCCAGCGTGCGACGCCTTTCGCCGTTTGAAGAGAAAATGCAATGCTGACGGTCGTTATCGTAATTCATCTGATGATCGTGCTGGCGCTGATCGGCGTCGTGCTCCTGCAGAAGTCGGAGGGCGGCGGCCTCGGCATGGGCGGCGGCGGCGGCGGGTTCCTCACCAGCCGCGGCACCGCGAACGTCCTGACCCGCGCCACGGCCATACTGGCACTGGGGTTTTTCATCACCAGCCTGCTGCTTTCGGTGCTGGCTGGGCTGGAGCGCAAGCCGCGCACAATCGTCGGTCCCGGCACTGCGCCGGCCTCGGCGCCGGCTCCGGAGGGAGGCCAGCCCCTCACCCAGGGCGGGGGGCTGCTCGAACTCGTTGCGCGGCGGCGAACCGGCGCCGCCGGCGCCCGCCGCGCCGCCTCCGGAACCGCAGGTGCCGAGGTCCCAGTAGTGACGCCAAAGGGCCGGGTTTCCGGCCCTTCGGTTTTCGCGGGTCAGGTAAGCGTTGCCGCCGGGTGCGGCGGGAACCCGGCAAGGCTTGATTCAGCCCGGCGCGAGCCCGGGAGGCCGCCGATTTTTTGGCCGGGATCATGCCCGAAATCAAAGGCTTGAGAGCGCTGCGCGGTTCGACTGCAACAGTGGCGCCCGAACGGAAGGCATGTCGCAGTGGCGTCGGATATGGCATCGGAGCTGGCATTGGATAACGTCGCGACGGCATCGTTTTCGCCCTCGTCGAATTGCAGGCGGCGGGATAGAGGTTAAGTCCCATGGCGCGGTACATCTTCATAACCGGCGGCGTGGTCTCTTCCCTTGGAAAAGGCTTGGCATCGGCGGCGCTCGGCGCGCTGCTGCAGGCGCGCGGCTATTCGGTGCGCCTGCGCAAGCTCGACCCCTATCTCAATGTCGATCCCGGAACCATGTCGCCCTACCAGCATGGCGAGGTGTTCGTCACCGATGACGGCGCCGAGACCGATCTCGACCTCGGCCATTACGAGCGCTTCACCGGGCGGCCGGCAACCCGGCAGGACAACATCACCACCGGGCGCATCTACCAGGAGATCCTCGCCAAGGAGCGCCGCGGCGACTATCTCGGCGCCACCATCCAGGTGATCCCCCACGTCACCAACGCCATCAAGGATTTCATCCGCGACGGCAATGACGATTTCGATTTCGTCCTGGTGGAGATCGGCGGCACGGTCGGCGACATCGAGGGCCTGCCGTTCTTCGAGGCGATCCGCCAGCTCGGCAACGAGCTGCCGCGCCGGCACGCGGTCTACATCCATCTCACTTTGCTGCCGTTCATCCCCTCGGCGGGCGAGCTCAAGACCAAGCCGACCCAGCACTCGGTCAAGGAGCTGCGCTCGATCGGCATCCAGCCGGACATCCTGTTGTGCCGCACCGACCGGCCGATCCCCAAGGACGAGAAGCGCAAGCTGTCGCTGTTCTGCAACGTGCGCGAATCCGCCGTCATCGAGGCGCGCGATGTCGACAACATCTACGCGGTCCCCGAGGCCTATCACGCCGCCGGCCTCGACACCGAGCTGCTCGACGCCTTCGGCATCGCACCCGAGGCGCTCGAGCTGGAACGCTGGCGGGTCATCAACGAGCGCATCCACAATCCCGAAGGCGCCGTCACCATCGCCGTGGTCGGCAAATACACCGGCCTCAAGGACGCCTACAAATCGCTGATCGAGGCGTTGTCCCACGGCGGCATCGCCAACAAGGTCAAGGTCGATCTCGACTGGATCGAGAGCGAGGTGTTCGAGCGCGAGGACCCCACGCCGTTCCTGGAGCACGTCCATGGCATCCTGGTGCCCGGCGGCTTCGGCCAGCGCGGCGCCGAGGGCAAGATCAAGGCGGCGCAATTCGCCCGCGAGCGCCATGTGCCCTATTTCGGCATCTGCTTCGGCATGCAGATGGCGGTGGTCGAAGCGGCGCGCAATCTGTGCGGCATTGCCGAGGCCAACTCGACCGAATTCGGCGCCACCCCCGAACCGGTGGTCGGCCTGATGACCGAATGGCTCAAGGGCAACGAGTTGCAGAAGCGCGGCATCACCGGCGATCTCGGCGGCACCATGCGGCTCGGGGCCTATGAAGCGATGCTGGAGCGCGGCAGCAAGGTCGCGGGCATCTATGGCGGCCCGCAGATTTCCGAGCGCCACCGCCACCGCTACGAGGTCAATACCGGCTACCGCGACCGGCTCGAGCAGCACGGCATGCGGTTCTCCGGGATGTCGCCGGACGGCCTGTTGCCGGAGATCATCGAATATGCCGACCACCCCTGGTTCGTCGGCGTGCAGTTCCACCCCGAGCTGAAATCGCGGCCGTTCCAGCCCCACCCGCTGTTCGCCTCGTTCGTCGAGGCGGCGGTGGTGCAGAGCCGGCTGGTGTAGGCGGCAATGACGGTGATGAAAACGCCTCCGCCCAACCCGATCGTCGCTGCCGGCGCGGTTCGGTTCGGCAACGACCTGCCGCTGGCGCTGATTGCCGGGCCGTGCGCGCTGGAGAGCCGCGGCCACGCACTTGAAATGGCGGCGGCGCTCAAGGAGATCGCGGCGCGGCTCGGCATCGGGCTCGTCTACAAGACCTCGTTCGACAAGGCGAACCGCACCAGCGCCGCCAGCGCCCGCGGCATCGGGCTCGACGAGGCGCTGCCCATATTCGCCGAGATCCGCACCTCGCTCGGCATTCCCGTGCTCACCGACGTGCATGAGAACGAGCAATGCGCCCGCGCGGCGCAGGCCGTCGACATCCTGCAGATCCCGGCCTTCCTGTGCCGGCAGACCGACCTTCTCCTGGCTGCCGCCCGCACCGGCAAGATCGTCAACGTCAAGAAGGGCCAGTTCCTCGCCCCCTGGGACATGGCGAACGTGGTCGCCAAGATCACCGCCGCCGGCAATGGCGACGTGATGGTCACCGAGCGCGGCGTTTCGTTCGGCTACAACACCCTCGTCTCCGACATGCGGGCGCTGCCGATCCTCGCCCGCACCACCGGGGCGCCGGTGATCTATGACGCGACCCATTCGGTGCAGCAGCCCGGCGGCCGCGGCGGCACCTCCGGCGGAGAGCGCGAATTCGTGCCGGTGCTGGCGCGCGCGGCGGTGGCCGTCGGCGTCGCCGGCGTCTTCATCGAAACCCACGAGGATCCCGACCGCGCTCCTTCGGACGGACCCAACATGGTTCCCTTGAAGGACATGGAGGGGCTGCTGCGCCGGCTGATGGCGTTCGACCAAGTGGCGAAAGACTTCTTGGCGAAAGATTTGGCGAAAGACGCGAAACGATGACGGTGCCGTCCGGGCCGGCCGGCCCGGCCTCGGCGCGGCGGATGCTGGCCGTCGCCGCGTTCGTAAATCTCACCTCGAGCCTGTTCATGCGGGCGATCGACCCGCTGGTGCCCCAGGTCGCCGCCGACTTGTCGACCGACCCGGCGACGGTGGCGCTCCTGACCACGGCTTTCGCGTTGCCTTATGCGGTGCTGCAGCCGGTGTTGGGCCCGCTGGCCGACATGATCGGCAAGACCCGGCTGATGACGATCTGCGTGGCGGTTCTGGTGGTGAACGCCTTTGCCGGCGCGGCGGCGCCCAATTTCGCGTTCCTGTTTGCGACCAGGGTTGCGACCGGCGCCGCAGCCGGCGGCATCTTTCCGACCGCGCTCGCGCTCGCCGCCGATCTCGTGCCGCTGCAGCAGCGTCAGGTCGCGGTCAGCCGCCTGCTCGCGGCCGGAATGCTCGGCAACCTGCTGGGAACGCCCACCGCGGGCCTCGTCGGCGACCTCCTGGGATGGCGGGCGTTCCTGGCGATCGTCGGCGTGTTGTGCGCCGGCGCCCTGGTGACCGCCATCATCGGATTTCGCGGCGTCGAAGCCAAGCCGACGGCCTTCGATCTCGCCGCCGCGGCCGAGGGCTACCGCACCATCTTCCACAATCCGCTCGCGAAATTCTGCTTCGGCGCGGTGTTCCTGGAAGGCATGTTCCTGATGGGGATATTCCCCTATGTCGCCGTGTTGCAGCAGCAGAGCAGCGGCAAGACCAGCGCCGCCATAGCGGGCCTCGTCATTGCCGGCTTTGCGCTGGGGGGCGTCGTCTATTCGCTGACGGTGTCACGCCTGCTGGCGCGGATCGGCGAACGCGGCCTGATGCGGATCGGCGCCGGCCTGATGGGATGCGGGCTGCTGGCGATAGCGCTGCGGCTGGCATGGCCCTACGAGGCGCTCATATTCATGATGCTGGGCTGCGGCTTCTACATGATGCACGGCGTCATCCAGATCTATGCGACCGATCTCGCGCCGGCCGCACGCGGCTCCGCAGCGGCGACCCATTCCGGCTTCTTCTGCCTCGGGATGGCGATCGGCCCGATCTATTACCGCTACGGGCTCGCCTATGCCGGCCTCACCGCGACCGTCGCGCTGTCCGCGGCCGTCATCATCGCGGTGGGCTATGTCTGCTCGGTGACGCTCCGCCGCACCGCGATGCGGCAGATCGGCGGGTAGGGCGGGCAACGGGGCCCGGCCCTCGGCACCAGGTCGCTATCTCAGCAATCGCAACAGCATCCGCCCCCGTGCAGTGCTCAATTCCCTGGCATCCAGCGTGCCGTCATTGTCGCGGTCGGCAGCCTTGAAGCTCTTTTCCACGAACGCCAGATACTCCGCCTTGTCCAGCGTGCCATCGTGGTCGCGGTCCGCGGCGGCGAACTCCTTGCTCACCATGCGGCCTCTCAGTTCACGCCGATCGAGCGTGCCGTCGCGATCGCGGTCGAGCTTGTCGAACAGTTTCGATGCCGCCGCTTTGGCCTCGGCGAGGTCGACGGTGCCGTCATGATCGGTGTCGAGGGCCTTCAATACACCGGGCGGAGCGGCCATGGCGCAAACCGGCAGCCCCAATGAGGCCGCACCGAGGATCGCAATAAACCCGAGCATTCGTCCGGCGGCAACGATACGCAATTTCATCTTCAGCCTCCACTATTTAGACGTCCGCCCAGGAGTTCTGACAGCGCACCGAACCGCGGACAACCACATCGGGAGCATATGTGCGATGTCTTCTGATTCTCCACAACTCCGATGCCGGCGTAAGCGATGTAACTCAAGCTGGCCGAGATAAGCCGGTCGGTGACTTCGGCCGGTCAGCCCCTTACTCGCGGCCGCGATAGGCGCGCACGCCCTGGTCCGGCACCCACACCGTGCGCGGCAGCCGCCCGGCCTGCCAGAACACGTCGATGGGCATCCCGCCGCGGGGATGGAAATAGCCGCCGATCCGGAGCCAGCGCGGCTTTAAGAGCGCGACCAGCCGCTTGCCGATCGTCACCGTACATTCCTCATGAAAAACAGCGTGGTTGCGGAAGCTGTTGAGATAGAGCTTGAGCGACTTGGACTCGATGAGGAAGGCCCGCGGCAGGTAGTCGATCACCACGATGGCGAAGTCGGGCTGGGCGGTCACCGGGCACAGCGAGGTGAATTCCGGAAAGGTGAAGCGGGCGACGTAGTCCGTCCCGGGATGGGGATTGGTCACGCGGTCGAGCACGGCCTCGGCAGGGGAGGCGGGAATCGTGGTCGGTCGGCCGAGCTGGAGAGGTTTGCGTGTCATGTTCGATCCGCCGGTTGGGATATTTGCTGGCCCTTTGGGCGCCTTGAACGGACGGCGCTGTAGCGCATTTTTGTGTGCCCGGCGAGCCACAGCGGCATTCCAAATCGAACGCCGCGCACGAAATTCGATTGCGTCCGCCGGCAGCGCACCAATAATCTTCGCCGACTCAGGGACCGGCATGTATCGGAACGCGCAGGGATGGCAGAGGTGGCGGCGGCTGACCGCATGCCTCCTCATCTGTGCCTTGTTCGTGCACGGCATCGCCTTTGCGATGTCCGCTGCCATGGCCGGCGCGCCGAGCGGCGCGCCGCTTTCCGCCGATGCCGCAAGCGCGACCGATTGGGCGGGCTTCGCGCTGTGCCGCCATGACAACGCCGCATCCGAGCAGCCGGGCGATCCCGGTGGTCCGGCCGGCGACACCCATTGCGTCTTCTGCGTCGCCGGACCCGGCTTCATTCTGGAGCCGCCGGCGGTTTCGACGGTATTTTGCCCCGTAGAGATTTCAGCCGCGCCGTGGCCGCTGGTGGCCTGGCGTTTGGCGCCGACGACGGTCGACGCCAGTGCACGACCGCGCGGCCCCCCGACCGCGGCGTGACGCCTGGCGGCCGTAAGCCGCCGAACCTCCTGCTCGCATTCAGTCAAGCCGGCCCGCAAGCGCGGGCGCCAAGCCGTCGGTCTTGGTGCCGCGCCGGGCGCAGATACCATCGGGGAAACGCATGTCCATGAATCTCGTCATCGGGCCATCGCCGGTCCACGGCCGGTGGCCGCAGGCGCAGCGCCTTGCGCCGCGCCACTCGCGCTGCATCCGTCTGGCCGCGGTGCTCGCCATCGCCGCGGCGACGCCGCTCGTGCTGCCGTCGACGGCGGCGGACGCCGCCGACATGCCGGCAAAGGCGCCGGCGGCCCGCACCTACAACTGGGGCGGCTGCTACATCGGCCTCAATGGCGGCGGTGCCGAAAGCGGATCGGACTTCACCACCACCGTGGGCGCCGGGACCCACCTGACGCCGGCCGATGCCGCGCTGGTCGTGGAAGGCGGCACGTCGTCGGCCAACAGCCCCAATTTCGTCGGCGGCGGGCAGGCCGGTTGCAACTGGGTGTCAGGAACGTTCGTCTACGGCCTCGAAGGCGATGTCGACTACTTCCACAGCAATCCGCAGATCATCAACGGCACCGCGACGCTGAGCGACGGAGTGACCAGTTTCACCGTCGGGCAGTCGCTCACGACCAATTACCTGGCGACGGTGCGTCCCCGCCTCGGCGTCGCTGCGGACCGCAACCTGTTCTACATCACCGGCGGAGCGGCATTTACCAAGGCGAGCTACACGCAGAGCTACCTGGATGCCGGCGTGCCCTCCGGCACCGGCCTCGCCACCGGCTCGAAATCCCTGGTCGGTTGGACCGTGGGGGCCGGATGGGAATACGCCTGGACCGACAACTGGACCTTCAGGCTCGAATATCTGTTCACCAGCTTCCCGGGCACCACCAACGGGGCCGGCGCCATCACCGATGCCGCGGGTAGAACCAATCCGTTCCAGGGCTCGGCCGATCTCGTGATCCAGACCGCCCGCGCCGGCGTGAACTTCAAATTCTGACCGCGAGATCGTCATGTCCGAACTCGCATCCGCAGCTTTCATTCTCATCGTCCGCCCGCTTGCGCGCCGTTATCCGGCTGCGTCGCGGCGCGCAAACCCGATCGGTGCCACCATGTCGACCACCACGAGAACTTCGCAGCCGCCGCCGCGCCGCCGTGCGCGCCGGCGAAGCGCCGCCGCCTGCATCACCTTTATCGCCTCGCTCATCATGGCGATGGTGCCGCTTCTCGGCCTCACCACCACCGCGGCGCGCGCCTGCGCCTGCGGGTGCAGCGTGTTCGATGTCGGCGGCGGCATGCTGCCGCAGGAGAACGATCACGGCGGCCGGATTTTCCTCGAGTACTGGAACTTGAACCAGAACGTCAATTGGGCCGGCAACGTCGCGGGCCAATCCCAATCTCAATCAGGACAAGAAGCTGGTCAGCACCTGGGTCAACGTCGGCTTCAACTACATGTTCAACCGGCAATGGGGAATGATGGTGCGCGTACCCTTGGCCGATCGCGATTTCACCACCACGACCGATCCGGCGGTCGGCATTGCAGCAGACCTTCAATTCCAAGTCGGTCGGCGACATCGAGGTGGTGGGCATGTACACCGGCTTCTTCGAGGACATGTCCACCGGCGTCACCTTCGGCTTGAAGCTGCCGACGGGTACCTACACGGCATACGGCCTCGACCGCGACACCCAGATCGGGTCCGGCAGCACCGATCTCCTGCTCGGCGGCTTCCACCGCGGCATGATCACCGGCGACAACCACTGGCAATACTTCGCCCAAGCGCGCTGGCAGGTGCCGTTCCTCTACAGCGCCGCCTACGACTCCGATCTCGGCACCTACGCGCTCTACAAACCGGGCTATCAGGTCGATGGCGCGCTCGGCATCCTCTACAACAATCTGTACAACGTGTTCGGCTTCGACAAGATCACGCCGCTGGCGCAGATCATCGCCTCGCATCGCGTGCACGACAACGGGCCCGCCTCCGATCCGCTCAACACCGGCCTCGACCGGCTGATGTTCTCGCCGGGCATCGAGTTCACCAAGGTGGTCGACGAGGCCAACAACCGCGTCCTCAAGTTCTACGCGGATGTAGAGATCCCCTTCTATTACCGCACCAATGCCGCCGATAACGGCGGGCTCCCGTCGGTCGGCGGAACCGAGGGCCAGTTGGTCGCTCCGATCGCCGTCAAGGCGGTCGCGAGCTACAACTTCTGAGGATGGGAGGAATTGCCATGCGTTTCGCCCATCGTCTGCCGGTCGCCTGCGTCGCGACAGAGCAAAATCAACATGTCGGCGAAGTCTCGATGCCCTCCGCGCCCAACATGGGTCTTGGGCCGCGGACCGTCAGATCGAATGACAGGACTCCAATCATGACAAAGCTTTTCATCAGCGCATCACTCGCGGCCGCTCATCGGGACCCCCGTTCTTGCGGCCGACATGCCCGTCAAAACGCCGCCGGCGCCCGCGTACACCTGGGATGGGCTCTATGTCGGAGGAAACGTCGGGTGGCTGGGGATCGAGGGGGTGAGCCTTTCCGGCACACCCGCCGACAGTGACACCGTTGCCTTGCTGGGCCCGTGTTCCGCAGCCGGTGCGTGCCCGACCAGTTTCGGCAGCGCCAACGCAAATTCCGTCACCGGAGGTGGCCAGTTCGGCTTCAACTGGCAGATCAGGAATTGGGTCGTGGGTCTCGAGGCCGATGCGCAGGCGAGCAGCGCCAACGCCTCGAGCAGCGTGAACGTCAACGTGCCCGGCTTTACTTCGTACTCTGCCACCCAAAGCATAAAGGAAACGGCGTTCGGCACGGTCCGCGGGCGCGTCGGCATGCTGGTGACACCGACCTTTCTGGCCTATGCGACGGGTGGCTTTGCCTGGGCCTCGACGAACCAGAGCCTCACTGCCGGTTTCCCGGCCCTCTCGCAAACCTCCAGCGGAGGCGCGGGGCCCGGGGCCGTCGGTGGGACCGTCGGCGCCGGCCTCGAATGGGCCTTGGGCAACAAATGGAGCGTGGCCGGCGAATATCTCTACGCGCGGCTCGGGGCTACCAGCCTCGCCCTTCAGACCGCGCCTCTCGGGGGAGGTTGCTCGCCCGGCGGGGTTGCGTCCTGTCAACTCAATGTTTCCCAATCCGGCTTTACCAACAATGTCGTGCGTCTGAAGATAAATTACAAAATCTTCTGAGCCGCGTGCCTGTGCAGCGAGACTGGAACTTGCATCGCCGAGCGTCTAGTCTCCGCCGCCCGAGGCAAGCGGGTCGACGCTCGAGTTGCGGAGGGAGCGCTATGCGGTTCGTGCGACTCCTATGGGCCCTCGCGGTCTGCGCCTCAGCGACCTGGTTCGCCATCGATCGGGCGCGCGCCGCGCCCGAAATAGGGGAGGCGGCGCCGGACCTGGTCCTCACCGCCCTAGACGGCACCAGCATCGATCTCGCCAAGCTGCGCGGCAAGGTCGTGCTCGTCAATTTCTGGGCGACCTGGTGCGCGCCCTGCCGCAAGGAGATGCCGACGCTGGATGCCTTCTACCGGCGCCACCGCGGGCAGAACTTCGAGTTGATCGGCATCAGCATCGACTTTGCGCGCGACGCCGCCAAGATGCGCAAGGTCGCGGCCGGGCTCGCCTATCCCGCGGCCTGGATCAACGACATCAGCGACAACGGTTTCGGCGCGCCGGAAGGCGTGCCGATCACCTATGTGATCGATGCCGACGGCATCATCCGCGACAAGTTCATCGCGGTGCCGAACAAGCTCTTGAACGACGTGGTCGTTCCCATGCTGGCGAAGTGAGAGCCGCGATGCGACGCTTCATGTCCGTCCGTTGTCGCATGGCCGCGGCTGGCGCGGTGCTCATGCTGCTGCCGTTCCTCGCCCATGCCGCGGAAACGGGCGCCTGGATTCTCGATACCGGCGGCGGCTGCAAGGTCTGGAACCCGCATCCCCAGCCCAACGAGACCATGCGCTGGACTGGCGCCTGCGCCAACGGAATGGCCCAAGGTCGCGGCGCCGCTCAATGGTTTCGGGGCAACCTTCCCTTCGAGACCGACGAGGGCGAGTGGCGGGAGGGCCGCCAATCCGGTTTCGGCAGCCAGGTCTGGCCGAGCGGGCGCTATGAAGGCGAACTCGTCGATGGCGAGCCCAGCGGCCGCGGCACCCTGATCGTCCAGGGCGTGCGCTACGAAGGCGAATTGCGCAGCGGCAAGCCGAACGGCTTCGGCACCCTCACCAATGCGGGCGGCACCTTTCGCGGCACCTGGAGGGACGGCTGCCTGCAGGATCAAAAGCAAAAGGCTGCGTTCGGCGTGCCGCTGTCCGCCTGCTGATTTTTTGGTGCAACCCGACCATCGACAACCCGACCATCGACACCCCGACCATCGAAAGGAGACCTGACATGAACCGGATGATCCCGCTCGCGGCGGCCGTGGTGCTGCTGGGCATTGCTGCCGCCCCGACGCTCGCCGCGGCCCAGGAGCCCAAGGGCAAGACCTGCCGGATGGAGCAGCAATGCCATTGGGAGAATTTCAAGAAGGTCTGCACTTACGTGAAGGTCTGCCGCTGAACGGTCTGCCGCTGATTGCCGCAGCAGCGTCCGGCACCCGGAGGCTGGCAAATGCCGTTCGTGTGCAATACGCTGCGCGCCCGCGCTCTACGCCCGCTGCAGCGGTCGGGCCGATTGAGCAGCGCTCGAGCTGTCCCGCACGCCCTGCGGCTCGGCCCGAACCAAGAACAATTCCAAAGGGGAGACGACAAATGCGGATACACTGGACGGCCGTCGCAGGATTGGCGGTCATGCTGTCGACGGCGGGCCATGCGCAAACCAATCGGCTCAGCGCGGCGGCCGAGGCGATGGGAGCCACGACCCTCAACTCGATCCAATTCACCGGCAGCGGCAATGTGTTCAGCTTCGGGCAGGCGTTCGAGCCCGGCGAGCGCTGGCCGCGTTTCGTGCAGCGCGTCTACGGCGCGGCGATCAACTACCAGACGCCGGCGATGCGGGTCATCCAGGTGCGCTCGCAGGGCGAGCACCCGCCGCGCGGCGGCGGGGCGCAGGCGGTCGGGGCCGACCAGCGTACGGTCGCGGTGGTCAGCGGCAAATTCGCCTGGCAGGAAGCCGGCAACCAGGCGGTTCCAAATCCCGGTGCGGCCGGCGATCGCCTGCTTGCGGTGTGGGCGACGCCCCATGGCGTGATCAAAGCGGCGCTGGCCAATGCAGGGCGCGTGGACGGCAACATCGTCACGGTGGGCGTCGATGGCCGCGAGTTCAAGGCGACGCTCAACGCGCAGAACCTGGTCGAGAAGGTGAGCTACCTGTCGACCAATGAGGTGGTCGGCGATTATCCCATCGACATCGCCTATACCGACTACGCCGACTTCGGCGGGATCAAATTCCCGCGGCACATCGTGCTGAACGAGGACGGCCACCCGACCCTCGACATCACGGTCGGCGAGGTGAAGCCCAACGCCGTCGTGTCGATCGACGTCCCGGCCAATGTGCAGACCGCGGTCGCGCCGGCCCTGAGGGTGAGCGTGGACAAGCTTGCCGATGGCGTGTGGTACTTCGGCACGCCCAACGCGCGCAACTGGGCGGTCGAGTTCGCCGATCATGTCGTGGTCGTCGAAGGCATCGGCAGCGAGGCGCGCTCCCTGGCGGTCATGGACGAGATCGCCAAGCTCGTTCCGAACAAGCCGATCCGCTACGTCATCAATACCCACGCCCATTACGACCACTCCGGCGGGCTTCGCACCTATGTGGCCAAGGGCGCGACCGTCGTCACCCATGAGAGGAACAAGCCGTTCTTCGAAAAAGTGTGGGCGACGCCGCGCACGATTGCGCCCGACCTCCTGTCGAAATCGCCGCGGCCCGCGATCTTCGAAACCGTGAGCGACAAGAAGGTGATGACCGACGGGACCAAGACGATCGAAATCTACTTCATGAAGGGCACCAGCCATAACGTCGCCAATCTCATGGTCTACATGCCCAAGGAAGGGCTGGTATTCTGGGGCGACGGCTATAATCCGCCGGAGGGCAACGACCCCAGGGATTTCGGGCGCACGCCCGAGCAGATGATCGACCTCTACCGGGTCATCAGCATGAACAATCTCGACGTGAAGACGATCGCGCCCGCGCACGGCGCCGGCGCGAGGCCCTACGACAATCTCAAGAAGGCGATCGGGCTGATTTCGCCCTGAGCCGGTTGCGGCGCCGTGTGCCTCGCATGCACACGGCGCAATCAGAACACGCCCATCCCCATCAGATTACCCCCGTCAGCGTGAGCCGCACCGCCAGCGGCTCGACCGGATGCAGGACGGAGTCTGTGTAGGGGCTCATGCTCATCATGCAATGCCGCCAGGTGGTTCCGGTCGGTTCTTCCCCGTCCCAAGAACATGTGATAATGTCCTTTATCACATATCGATTGTAGACGCGCGGCACCCTTCGCAAGTCCCGCAGGGACCTCAGAAACCGAACCCGCCGAGCGATGGCCAAAGGCCATGATCTCTGAGAATTCGGGGGGAAAAAATGAACTCACCCAACAGGGCCTCTGTGCTCAGGAGCATGAAAGAGTATGACGATATCGGAAAAACTGCATTTTTAGAGAGGTTTTCGAGCGGTCGGCCGCCTAAAGCCCATTATATTTGGCACGATGAGAAGCCTTATCCACTCAAGGCGATCTGGGCTGCCGCTCACGCTCCAACTATCCATACACGTGACTGCAATACGGCTGCGGCGCGAAAAGGAGTTGAGAAGCTTAAATTCGAAACCTTCATTGAAAGTTTGTAACCGCCGTGGTCGAGGCTGGACTCCAGGAACGCCACCAGGGCATTTTCCAACTCCTGGTAGGGGGAGCCGGGCACCGGCCGGGTGGCGTTGGCCAAGTTGCTGGTGGCGAAGAAACCAGGCTCGATGCTGACCACCCGGATCCCGAAGGGCTGGACCTCGCCTGACAGCGAGTCGGCCAGCGAGCACAGGGCGTGCTTGCTGGCGGAATAGGCCCAGTTGGCGGGCAGCCCCGGGATCCGCCCGGCCGCCGAGGCGATGTTGACGATCACGCCCGATCCCTGGCCCCGCATGGCCGGGAGGGTGGCCCGGATCATGCGCACCGCCCCGAACACGTTGGTGTCGAACGTGGCCTGGGCCAGCTCGTCGGCCAGGAATTCCGAGCGCGCCCCAGTGCTCCACGCCGGCGTTGTTGACCAGCACGTCGATGCGCCCTTCAGTCGCCACGATGAAGTCGACGGCGGCGGTCACCGAGGCGTCGTCGGTCACGTCGAGTTGCAGCAACTCGATCGACAGCCCTTCCGACGAGACGGCTTCCAGGAGGGCGTCGGCCTTGGCCAGGTTGCGCATGGTGGCGTACACCGTGTCGCCCCGCCGGGCGAAGGCCACCGACGTGGCCAGACCGAACCCGCTGCTGCACCCCGTGATCACGACGACGGACATGAATCCGAAGGTAGTAGGCGCCGGCGTCACCCATTGGATCCAACCTGTCGCCAGGACCACACGTTGGATCCAACGTGCACGGGTTCCCGTGCCTCGTCGATCACCAATTGGATCCAACCTGTCGGCAGGACCACACATTGGATCCAACGTGCGCCGGCACCCGAGAGGCCGGCGCCCGAGAGGGCCGCCGCCGGGTGCCGGGCTGCCACGGGACCGCTCGGAGTGTCCCCTCGTAGGCGGGATCGCAAGGCGCCGCGGCCCAGCGTTCACCTCACCGAAACGTTGCCGTCACAGGTTGGGCCTAACTTCGCTGTGCCGCCAGAGACAAATGCCGACAGGACCAAATGCCGACAGAACCAAAGGGAGAGATTTTATGAGTGGAAGCAAGGCCCGCCTTGCAGGCGATCGACGCCGTCAAGAATTACCAGCCCCCGGCGGCAGCTCGCCGCCTGGACGGCAACCCGGGCGAGATCTTCGGGCAGAACGTTTTCACCAAGGCGGTGATGCAAAAACGGCTGCCCAAAGCGGTCTTCAAGTCGCTCATGGGGACGATCGAGCACTCCAAGCCCCTCGACCCGACCGTGGCCGACGTCGTGGCCGCGGCGATGAAGGACTGGGCCATGGAAAAGGGCGCCACCCACTACGCCCACGTCTTCTTCCCGCTGACCCACCTCACGCGCCGAAAAGCACGACAGCTTCCTGGAGCCCGGCGGCGACGGATCCTCGATCGCCGAGTTCAGGGCAAGACGCTGACCCAGGGCGAGCCCGACGCGTCGAGCTTCCCGAGCGGCGGCCTAAGGGCCACCTTCGAGGCCCGCGGCTACACCGGCTGGGACGTCACCAGCCCGGCGTACATCCTGGAGAACCCCAACGGCAACACCCTGTGCATCCCCACCGTTTTCGTGTCCATGACGGGCGAGGCGCTCGACCACAAGACGCCGCTGCTGCGCTCGCAGCAGGCGATGGCGGCGCAGGCGGAGCGGGTGCTCAAGCTGTTCGGCCACGACAACCCCGACGCCGTGGTGTCGTTTGCCGGGCGCCGAGCAGGAGTACTTCCTGATCGACCGCAGCTTCTTCCTGACCCGCCCCGACCTGCTCAACGCCGGGCCGGACCCTGTTCGGGGCCAAGGCGCCCAAGGGCCAGGAGTTCGACGACCACTATTTCGGCGCCATCCCCGAGCGGGTGCTGGCCTTCATGCTCGACTGCCGAGCGGGAGCTGTTCAAGCTGGGCATCCCGGCCAAGACCCGGCACAACGAGGTGGCGCCCGGCCAGTTCGAGCTCGCCCCCATGTTCGAGCGGTCCAACGTGGCCGCCGACCACCAGCAGCTGCTGATGGTCACCTGAAGCGGGTGGCCCAGAAGCACGGGATGGAGTGCCTGTTCCACGAGAAGCCCTTCGCGGGGATCAACGGGTCCGGCAAGCACGTCAACTTCTCGCTCGGCAACGCCAGCGAGGGCAACCTGCTGCTCCCGGGCGACACGCCTCACGCCAACGCCCAGTTCCTGGTGTTCTGCGGGGCCGTTATCCGCTCGGTGCACAAGTACGGCGGGCCTGCTACGGGCGTCGGTGGCTTCGGCCACCAACGACCACCGCCTCGGCGCCAACGAGGCGCCTCCTGCCATCATCTCCATCTTCCTGGGTGACCAGCTGACCGACGTCTTCGACCAGATCGCCAAGGGCGGCGCCACCAGCTCGAAGGAGAAGGGGTCACCTCGACGTCGGCGTCGACACGCTGCCCGTGCTGCCACCGGACCCCGGCGACCGCAACCGGACGAGCCCGTTTGCCTTTACCGGCAACCGCTTCGAGTTCCGCGCCCCCGGCTCCATGCAGTCCATCGCCGGGCCCA
>CAVVCE010000084.1:0-10498 GCA_963746235.1 uncultured Alphaproteobacteria bacterium | reverse complement strand
CTTCCTCCGTCCGGCCCGGATGGGCGGCGGGGTCTTCCAGGCGGCCAAAAAGCCGGACCGGAAGATGATCAGGGCGGCGGAACTTATCCCGCCAACTTCATGCTGGGCCCGCTCGTCGGAACCCCCGTTCGCAGGCGCGGCGGAACCCGAGTGTCCGAACGCAAACAATCCGAACGCAGACGGCGGCGCCTGCGATCAGCGCGGACCCGCGAACTGATATAGTTCGCGAATCGCCCATCACCACACGCGCCGAGATGGCCAAAGCGGCCATCGGGAGATGCCGTGGTGCCGGCATCTCGTGATGGTCCGGTGATGTCCGGATCTTGCCTCCCATGCGGGCCTTTGCGGCCCTGTTACTTCAACTCGACCTTGGCGCCGGCCTTTTCGAGCTGGGCCTTGACCTTTTCGGCCTCTTCCTTGGTGACGCCTTCCTTCACGTTCTTCGGCGCACCTTCGACGAGGTCCTTGGCTTCCTTGAGGCCGAGGCCGGTCAGCGCGCGGACCTCTTTGATGACCTCGATCTTCTTGTCGCCGACCGCCGCGAGCACGACGGTGAACTCCGTCTTTTCCTCGACGACGGCGGCGGCAGCAGCTCCCGGAGCCGCGACCGCGACGGCGGCCGCGGCGGAGACGCCCCACTTCTCTTCGAGAAGCTTGGCGAGTTCGGCGGCCTCGAGCACGGTCAGGCCCGACAGCTCATCCACGAGTTTCGACAAATCAGCCATTGTTCGCATGTCCTTCAGGTTCGAACTTCAACGAGTTTGACGCATCAACGCGTTTGAGCACCAAAGCGTTTGGCGCACCAAAGCATCAGGCGCATCGACAAGACTGGCGCATCACGCCGCTTCATCCTTGCTGGCATAGGCCTGGACCACCCGGGCGACCTTGGCCGCCGGCGCAACGATGACCTGCGCGATCTTGGTCGCCGGCGCCTGGATGAGGCCGACGATCTTGGCACGCAATTCATCGAGCGACGGCAGCGAGGCGAGTGCCTTGATGCCGTCTGGGTTCAGGGCGGTCTTGCCCATCGCTCCGCCGAGGATCACGAACTTCTCGTGGCCCTTGGCAAAGTCGGTGGCGACCTTCGGCGCAGCCACGGGATCGCCGGAATAGGCGATCACGGTCGGTCCCTTGAGAAGGGAGGCGACCGAGGCTGCGTCGGTGCCGTCAAGAGCGATCTTGGCGAGACGGTTCTTGGCGACCTTCACCGAGGCGCCGGCCTGCTTCATCTGCCTGCGCAGAAGCTGCATGTCGGCAACGGTGAGGCCGGCGTAGTGAGCGACGACCACGACGCTGGAGGCCTTGAAGACCCCGTTCAGTTCCGTGACCATCTCTTTTTTGGCCGCTCGATCCACTTGCTCTCTCCGGTTGACGGCCTGCCACCTGGGTGGGCCCAATCCTGGGTGAGCCCAAGGGGAACAAGCCGCCGGTTTGCGACTTGCCGCCCGCTCTCAGCCTGAGGCAGAGGGCGGAACGGCGCTCCTCATGCCCTGCCCCCTCAGGCGGACGCCGCCGCCGGAGGTCTCGAGGTCCGAACCGTAGCGGGGTTGCCCCCGTTAAAGATCTTCACCCGTCTGTGCAGGCACTTAAGCCGAAGAATTAAGCCCTAGCATAAAGCCAGGGCGCCTGCAGTCTTGGACAGGATCCATCCGGAACTCCGGATGGATGCGCGTCCCCGCAAAAGCCGACGATCTCGCCCTCCCTTTCAGATAAATCCAAACCGGACGCCTGAAAGGAATAAGTACCTGATCACCAAATTTGTGAGAAAGCGCACAAAAGCGCGCCGACGTTATTGGGTCGGCACGCCCGTTGCAACCTATTTATGACGCTGCACAGGATTTGCAAGCACTATTTTGCCGCAACCCGGGCGCCGGCGCTGCCCAAGCGCAAACTCCCTCCCCCGCAGGCGGGAGAGGGTGAAGGGTCGCTCGATCAATGGGCGGTGCTTCCGGCCGCCAGAACGGTCGCCGGCTCGATCTTCACGCCCGGCCCCATGGTCGAAGACAACGCGATGCGGTTGATGAAATGGCCCTTGGCGCCCGGCGGCTTTGCCTTCTGCACCGCGTCGGCGAACGCCTTGACGTTCTCGACCAGCTTGTCCGCCGAAAACGACGCCTTGCCGACGCCGGCATGGATGATGCCGGCCTTCTCGACCCGGAACTCCACCGAGCCGCCCTTGGAGGCCTTCACCGCGCCGGTGACGTCCATGGTCACGGTGCCGACCTTGGGGTTCGGCATCATGCCGCGCGGACCTAGCACCTTGCCGAGCCGGCCGACCAGCGGCATCAGGTCGGGGGTCGCGATGCAACGGTCGAAATCGATGGTGCCGCCATTGACCTTCTCGACCAGATCCTCGGCGCCCACCACGTCGGCGCCCGCCGCCCGCGCTTCGTCGGCCTTGACGCCGCGCGCGAACACCGCGACCCGGGTGGTGCGGCCGGTGCCGTTCGGCAGCGCCACCACGCCGCGGACCATCTGGTCGGCATGGCGGGGATCGACGCCGAGATTCATGGCGATCTCGATGGTCTCGTCGAACTTCGCCTTGGCGCGCTCCTTGATCATCTTCACCGCCTCGTCGAGCGGATAGAGCTTCTCGCGATCGATGCCCTCGCGGGCCTTCACGGTGCGTTTTCCGTTGGCCATCGTCGTTACTCCCTCACCTCGAGACCCATGGAACGGGCGGAGCCTTCGATCATCCGCATGGCGGACTCGATGGTGTCGCAGTTGAAATCCTTCATCTTCTGTTCGGCGATCTCCTTGACCTGCGCCTTGGTGACCGCGCCGGCCTTGTCGCGGCCGGGCGCCTTGGAGCCGGACTCGATGCTCGCCGCCTTCTTGAGGAAGTAGGACACCGGCGGCGTCTTCATCTCGAAGGTGAAAGAACGGTCCTGATAGGTGGTGATCACCACCGGAATCGGCGTGCCCTTCTCCAGCTTCTGGGTCTGGGCGTTGAACGATTTGCAGAACTCCATGATGTTGAGGCCGCGCTGGCCGAGCGCGGGGCCGATCGGCGGCGACGGGTTTGCGGCACCCGCCGGCACCTGCAGCTTCAAAAAGCCGGTGACTTTCTTTGCCATTGCCTTGCTCCTTGCGGCGCCGAACGGGCGCCGGGTTCGTGGTTCGGCTCGATGCGGACGGTTGGCGGCCGCCGCCGGCCTCCCACAATGTCGCAGCCGGATGCCCGACTGCGTCGTCTCGAGCTCGTCGTATCAAGCTCGTCGTCTCAAGTTTGTCGTCGTAAACTCGTCGTTCCGCCTGCAACGCGCACGGGCGCGAAAACAGGTGCGTCACATACACCATCCAGCGCAGATGACCACCCCTTTTTGCGGACGCCACGCGCAGCCGCTGCAGCTAGGGACGGATTGCGCCGAAATCAAGCGCGGCAGGTCTTCTCGCCCTTCTCGTCAGGTCTTCTCCACTTGGGCGAATTCCAGTTCGACCGGGGTCGCGCGGCCGAAGATCGACACCGCGACCTTGAGGCGCGAGCGCGACTCGTCGACCTCCTCCACCGTGCCGTTGAAGGATGCGAACGGGCCGTCCGAGACCCGGACCTGCTCGCCGACCTCGAAGGACACCGACGGCTTGGGCCGCTCGATGCCTTCCTGGACCTGATGCAGGATGCGCGCTGCCTCGGAATCCGAGATCGGCATCGGCTTGTTGTCGGCACCGAGAAAGCCGGTGACCTTCGGGGTGTTCTTGATGAGGTGGAAGGCCTCGTCGGTCAGTTCCATCTTCACCAGGACGTAGCCCGGGAAGAACTTGCGCTCGGCGTCGACCTTGCGGCCGCGGCGCACCTCGATGACCTTCTCCTTCGGCACCATGACCTCTTCGAACAGGTCAGACAGGCCGCGCTGCTTGGCCTGCTCGCGGATCGACTCCGCGACCTTGTTCTCGAAGTTCGAGTAGGCGTGGACGATGTACCAGCGCTTGGCCATGGCGATTCCCGGATTCTGTCTCAACTGCCGATCCCCAGCACCAGAGTGACCAGGAAGCGGATCACCTGATCCGCGAACAGGAAGAAGATGCCGGCAAGCGCCGCCATCACGAAGACCATGACCGTGGTGATCGCGGTCTCGCGCCTGGTCGGCCAGGTGACCTTGGCGGTCTCCTGGCGCACCTCCTGCAAGAACTTGAATGGACTGACCTTCGCCATTTCATGAATCCGAACAGGCCCGCTCAGCGCCCGATCCATTGCGGATCAAGCCAGCTTGCCGGGCCCTTGTTGGGGATAGCAGCGCCGCGGAAGTCCGAAATCGGGCCGCAGGCGTCATTTCTCCCTTACCGCCAGACGGCCACAAAAGCAAGCGGTGCACGAAAGCTGCGCGGCGGACATCGGATGACCGCTACATGGGCGGCCGGCACCGGATTGCCACGGGATGACAAGCCGCCGGCCAAATTGAAACAAAATCGGTCGTCGAGACCACGATCATTTGTGCGGCGGAAACAGCGCCATCGCCTCATCCGCCAGCACGCCGCCGGTGATCGAGATCGGCGCGAACGCCGCCTTGCTCGCCAGTTCCGCGCTCGAAATCATGATCTGATCGATTCGCGTCGCGAGTTGGTCCACCGACGCAGCGAAAACGAGCCGGCCGAAGTGGCACCACAGGATCGCCCCCATGCACATGGCACACGGCTCGCCGGTGGTGTAGAGCGTCGCCCCCACGAGCGCCTTGCGGCCGTGGGCGGCGAGGCCGCGGCGGATCGCCACCATCTCGCCGTGAGCGGTCGGATCGTCCTTGGTGCGCCCGAGATTGCGCCCGCGGGCGATCAGCCGCCCGTCGCGCACGATCACCGCGCCGAACGGAAAGTCGGCACGTCGCGCCTCTTCGAGCGCGATGCGCATGAAGCGTTCGTCGTCGGCCGCGGCGGCCTCGGCGAACTGCGTCATGGCCGCAACGACGGCGGTACCGGCGAGCGCCGCCACGACCGAGCGCCGGCTCACAACGCGAGCAGCCGCATGCAGAGCTATCCGCACAGTCGTCGAATTCGACCGTGATCATCGCTCCTCCCCCCTGCATCTCGCCCTGCATCTCGGGCCGACCCCGACCGGGATCGAGCACAGCGCCCAAACCGGCTCCGGGCGGCGCCTGCCGGATCGCCGGCGCAGCCGCCTCACCGACAGCGGCGACGGACGCCACGATGGTCGAAATAGGTGCCGGTCGAGGGGTCGTAGGACCTGGAACGGGGCGCGCAATAGGCCACCGGGCCGGCGTACGCCCAGGCCCATCTGCGGACATAATGGCGTGGCGTGTGGCCGTAGGCGCGGGTCACGCCGCTGTAGTAATAGACATCATCGGGAAGCCGCAGCGCCGTTGCGCCGGTGCTGGCCATCATCGTGACCGCCCCGCCGAGGGCTGCAGCCGACGCCAGGGCAATGATTTTAGATCGCATCACATCCTCTTCATGGTTTGGACAACGACCTCATCCGTAGCGCTATTTTCGACCGTGTCGCGCCACTCATCGCAGCGAGCCGTTCCAACAAAAAGCCCCGCGGAGGCGGGGCCGTCATGTCGAGCAGGAAGCGTCCAATGCGGACGCCCCGGACGGTCGATCCCGGCCGGCACCGGCGCTATGCGGGCACCCCCCGCTCGCCGGGCAGGTCATCGAGGTCGACCGGCGCAGGATAGGAACCACCGGCGGAACAGGCGAGCGTGATCGAGGGCCGCGGGCGGCCCCACAACCGACTGGGTTCCTCGGAAGGTTTGCGCGATTGGGCGAAAATAGCTCCGCCGAGAACCGAGCCGAGTTCCTGCACCAGCGCGTTCAAATCGCAGGTGGTCGCGATGGTGAGGCCGATCTGGCGCAGATGCGATTTGCGATAGCAGTGCATCGCGAGGTTCGCCCGTTCGCTGGCTCGCAATGTTGACACGAGATCGAGGATGCTGTCTTCCGTCGCATGATGTAGACGGCCGATGACCTCCTCCGAAATAAAGATATCATCGTCCCGTATCGAGTGTGCGAAGCTGACCATGTTCAAATCCTTGCCGGCACGCGATTCGATTCGCGCGATCACGGTGAGAATTTCCACCCGCAAACGCGCAAGCCCCCAATGACACGCTTACGCTCAACGAATGTACAGCAGCCGGCGCCCGCATTGGTTGCAAAATAGTCACACTCCGTCGCAAAGTTAGCGAAGGACTTCCGGCCGTCGATACTGCCCGGAACCATGGAGCCGACGTCGCGCACGAACGATGCGGAACGGGATGACGCGGAACGCATTTCGGAGCGGGTGGCGGCTAACGTCGAAACAGCCCGTTGGGGCGCCGGCGAGGGTGAGCGAGGGGTGGCGTGGTCCCGGTTCGGGTTGACGAGTGGGACCGAGTTCGTCGGCACTCCGATCATCGGTCTATTGCAGCCTTGGCTGCAGTTGGCGCCGGACCGGGCTTGCTGACCGGAGAGCCGCCGCGCGCCGCCTGCGCGCGCTCGAATGCGCTCTTCGCAGGTGCCCGCTCAGTTCTGCGGCGGCGTCCCGCCGGTCCCGACCCAACGATCAACAACGAGAACGGCACATATCCACGCCCCGACCATGAGCGGGACGGCGATGAGTGACCCGATGGGCTTGCCATCAAGGGTCCCGCCGACCGCCCAAACGAGCGACCCAAGGACGGCGAGCCGCCAACGAGGGCCTAACGTCAAATTCGAATTCAATTTATCCATGCCGGAGCGATAAGCGTTGATTGCAAATCAATTGTGGCAGTTTGGGCTGGCGCCCATGCGCATGCTGCGGTGCAGCAATACGCTGCCGGCATGGACAACTCGCGCCGCCCAAGCCCCGCTCCCGGCCCCAAGTTACAGGCGATCAGGCGCGCGGCTACGCGGTAGTCCAACGCCGGCCGCACATGGAGACTGGCAGGTGGCGGCACTGATTATCCCGCCAGCGTGCTCACCACCCAATACCCACTGATCATCAGCAAGCCTATAAAGGAAGCCGCGAGAGCGTTGACGAGCATACGGTGACGGTACTCCGCGCTCTGGTCAACTTGCTGGCGTTCTCGGGGCATTGCTGTCTTTCTCGGCATTGCTATCACTGTCATGTCGATCCCTACCATAGATTGATTCAACCAACATTGAGTTGTATAACTTTCGTATAAACAAGATATCTTCGCTTAATCTTTTGATCAAGAGGAAAAATTGCGCAGGTGCGGTGCCGGGCTGGCAGTTCGGTAGGCGGCGCCTGGGGTGTGGGCGTCTGGGGTCGCCCCTTGGGGCTTTCACATGCTATGCTGCACATGCCATGGCCAAGCGCCCCCGCATGATCGACGATGCCGAATGGGACACCCGGCGGCCGATATTCGACCATTGGGGGAAGCTGCTTATCGCGGTAGCCGTGTTCGTGCTCGGCGTGCTTGCCGGCGCCGGTCTCGCCGGGTGGGTAATCCCCCCATCCTGATCGTCAGGTCCGCGATGCGTTCGCGAAGGCCCTGCGGGCGCGAAGGCATTGCGGGCGCGAAGGCCTTGCGGGAACGCGACGCCGACATCACGCGAACAGCGATCAACGCGAACTGAGGGCAGCCGAACCATCACGCGCAACCTCAAGTTCAGCACTGACCGCAGCGCCAACGGTCGCACGGCTCCGGCGGAAGCGCGACGCACCGGCGGTCTCGACCGCAGGCCTCGCCCCGTCAACGTCCCCCGGCTGGCTTCCATTCGCGCGCCAGCTTCTGCGCCTCCGCGATCTGCGCCGGGGTCATGCGGTCAACCAGCAGGTCTCGAAGCGCTGCCGCACGTTGGAAACCCCGCGCGGCCGACACGCTGAACCACATATGCGCCAGGACGTCGTTCTGCGGCACGCCCCGCCCCGCTTCGTACATGAAACCAAGCGCAGCCTGCGCAGTGGCAACGCCTTGGTCGGCCGCGAGGCGATACCACCTGACAGCCTCGGCATAGTCCTGCGTCGCGCCCTGGCCCATTTCGTACATGAAGCCGAGATCGGCCTGCGCGGAGGCATCGCCTTGCTCAGCCGCGAGGCGGTACCACCGGACAGCCGCAGCATAGTCCTGCGGCACGCCCTGCCCCCTTTTGTACATGAAGCCGAGAACGACCTGCGCGGAGGCCTCGCCGTCGTCGGCCAGCGGCCGAAACAATCGCATTGCGGTCGCGTAGTCCCCACGCTTGTAAGCCGCCGCCGCATCCTCGACCGGACCGGCAATGGCGGCGCCGCCCACGGCAAGCGCCGCCATGATGGACGCGCCGAAGAACGCTCGTGCTGTTGCTTTGCCCATGCCGCAACCCGCCTTCGCCCATCATGATGGTGTAATTCGGGAACAGTAGCACCCCCGGATGATCAGCGCCCCATTCGGATAAAAATACTTGAAATATCAAAAATTTATACGGGAGCCGGCAGGAGTGGACGGACTGAAACAGGCATGGAAAATCGCTCTGCTCAACGAAAAGGTTGGGCAGTTTTGGACCCGATAAAGCCCGACAGATCCAGACAAATGTCCAACCTTTGCTCCGGCCGGAATGACTGTTCCGGCCGGAATGTGCGCTTGGAACACCGACGCGGCGTCCCGCCATTCCTTCAAAGGAATTCTTCGCTGCCGGAAGAATTCCTGGCCTCGCTTCAGTTAGTGGCGAAACAGTAGAACCGGCCGGCGCCTCCGGTGTTGATGAGCGCCTGCTTGCTGCATCCCTGGCTCATATGCGCCGCATTCCACGACACGTTCTGGCCGCCCGTCCGGTCGGTGTGGCCGAGCATCGCGCGCGCACGATCTGCCGGGACGTTCTGGTTCTGCTGCGGCAGAGACATGGCGTCCGAGGTCCAGTTGTTGCAGGTGTGATCGGTGCCGTCGGTGAACGCCCGACCTGCGGAGTCCGAGCCGGTCAGCATGTCGTGCTGGTTGCCGTTGTTGGGGGTTCCTGCCCCTGGAATCTCGGCACCCTTGGCATCGAGGACGGTCGCGCGCTGGATGTTGTTGCGGTCGCGCTGCTGGTCGCCATGCAGATCGGCGACGTTGCTGGCGATCAACTGACCCTTGACGTTGTACCAGGGGCCCGTGCCGATGCGATCGCGCGCATTGATACGCGGCTGGTTGCCGCGCTGTTCCTGGCTCATATACGCGTGCCAAGTGCGCGTGGCGGCTTGGCCGCCCAACGCCTGGGCTTGGCTTTGGCAAAGCTGGTCGGCGCCCGCGAGCCCACCAAGATTGCCCGTGCCGTTCGGGTTCTCCGCAACGAAGAATGTCGCGAGTTGGGGCTGGGGCTGTGCCGGCTGCTGGGCCTGCGCCGACAGGGTCCCCGATCCTAGAAGAGCGATGGCAACGGTGGAAAGAACGATCGTTCTCGTCATTGTGATTTCCTCCCTGGTAGGCTTATAGGGGCGCAACACTAACATTCATCGCGTAATGCCCGCAATGCGCCTGCGCTCCGCAGTTGCCGGATCTCGCGCGCGGCGCGCGACGAATGGGCGCCGAAACCGCTCCGCCCCGGCGGCGCTGTTTTGAATTCTTTGCACCGCAGTCCTAAACTCGAAAGGCTGCAAAATCGCCCCTTGTTCGATAGGAGCCTTTAATGAACCGCCGGACATTGATCGGGGCTGCCGCTGCCGGCGCCGAGCGCTTCATGGCCAAGCGAATGGGTGCGAAGACGATCGAGATCGAGGCGAGTAACCTGGCGCTGATCTCGCACCCCGATGCGATCACCAACCTGATCCTGGAGGCACTCGCCGTCTGAGATGTACATTTGTTAATGCGCCGCTCATCTCTTCTTTTCAGGGCGCCACGGGGAAACGGCTATGCTCTCCCCCATCACGGGGAGGGCATTCATGCGATACGCTTCGGTGCTGGCAATGACGCTGGCATTGGTGGGATGCGCGAGCAACACTTGGCTGCCCGGCCCCAACGTCAACCCCAACATGTCCTTCGAACAGCAAAGGGCTCAATGTTCCATGATGGAACATCAAGCCGGCAGCCTTGGTGAGGCAGGCCGCACCAATCAGAATTTCAATGACTGCATGCTGGCGAGCGGATGGGTGCCTGCAAGTCAGGAATGCCGGACCCCTTCGGATAAGCGGGTGTGGCTGCCACGCTGTACGTGACGGTGGCAGGAGTAGAGGGCTTGGAACATGCGATGTCCGGACCCCGCCCGAATAGATAGGCTGGCAAATCGATTCCATGAAACCAATCAGTAGGGTGGGCAAAGGCGCGCTCTTCGCGCCGTGCCCACGCGGATACAACAAGGGTGGCACGCTTCGCTTTGCCCACCCTACAAGTCCGATGGCATCGATATGATTCGAACCGCGGAAACGCCTGCTAGTAGGGATAACCTTGAAGCCTCGGCGACCCGTGCTTCCATTCAGGAAGGCGGGCGTATTCATCGGAAGTTCGTGAAAAAACTGACAAGTTCCGCTGAGCGAACGGAAAGCGAGCATTCGGCGCAGCGGCGATTGCCGCCATTCTCATCGCAACGGTCAGTCCCTGAGAGCAAACACCTCAGCCCCGCTTGCGCGGGCTGAGGTGGATCCGCACTCTTGGGCATGGCGGTATAGCGTCGCTTGGCA
>CAVVCE010000083.1:0-26673 GCA_963746235.1 uncultured Alphaproteobacteria bacterium | reverse complement strand
GTTTCTGCCCCAAGTGTCTAACCCATGTGTCTACCCAAAGTGTCTGCCCCAAGTGTCTGGCCCATGTGTCTGACCCAAGTGTCTGACCCAAGTGTCTGCCCCAAGTGTCTGCCCCAAGTGTCTGCCCCAAGTGTCTGACCCAAGTGTCTACCCCAAGTGTCTGCCCCAAGTGTCTGCCCCAAGTGTCTGACCCAAGTGTCTGCCCCAAGTGTCTGCCCCAAGTGTCTGACCCAAGTGTCTGCCCCAAGTGTCTACCCCAAGTGTCTGCCCCAAGTGTCTGCCCCAAGTGTCTGCCCCAAGTGTCTGCCCCAAGTGTCTGCCCCAAGTGTCTGCCCCAAGTGTCTGCCCCAAGTGTCTGCCCCAAGTGTCTGCCCCAAGTGTCTGACCCAAGTGTCTACCACAAGTGTCTGACCCAGGTGTCTGCCCCAAGTGTCTGCCCCAAGTGTCTGCCCCAAGTGTCTACCCCAAGTGTCTGCCCCAAGTGTCTGCCCCAAGTGTCTGCCCCAAGTGTCTGCCCCAAGTGTCTGACCCAAGTGTCTACCCCAAGTCTCTACCCCAAGTGTCTGCCCCAAGTGTCTGCCCCAAGTGTCTGGCCCATGTGTCTCCCCTAAGTATCTGCCCCAAGTGTCTACCCCAAGTGTCTGCCCCAAGTGTCTGCCCCAAGTGTCTGCCCCAAGTGTCTGCCCCAAGTGTCTGGCCCATGTGTCTGACCCAAGTGTCTGCCCCAAGTGTCTGCCACAAGTGTTCTGCCCCAAGTGTCTACCCCATGTGTCTACCCCAAGTGTCTGCCCCAAGTGTCTGGCCCATGTGTCTGACCCAAGTGTCTACCCCAAGTGTCTGCCCCAAGTGTCTGCCCCAAGTGTCTGCCCCAAGTGTCTGCCCCAAGTGTCTGCCCCAAGTGTCTGGCCCATGTGTCTGCCCCAAGTGTCTGCCCCAAGTGTCTGACCCAAGTGTCTGCCCCAAGTGTCTGCCCCAAGTGTCTGCCCCAAGTGTCTGCCCCAAGTGTCTGGCCCATGGGTCTGTCCCAAGTGTCTGCCCCAAGTGTCTGAGCCAAGTGTCTACCACAAGTGTCTGACCCAGGTGTCTGCCCCAAGTGTCTGCCCCAAGTGTCTGCCCCAAGTGTCTGCCCCAAGTGTCTGCCCCAAGTGTCTGCCCCAAGTGTCTGACCCAAGTGTCTGCCCCAAGTGTCTGCCCCAAGTGTCTTCCCCAAGTGTCTACCCCAAGTCTCTACCCCAAGTGTCTGCCCCAAGTGTCTGCCCCAAGTGTCTGGCCCATGTGTCTCCCCCAAGTGTCTGCCCCAAGTGTCTACCCCAAGTTTCTGCCACAAGTGTCTACCCCATGTGTCTACCCCAAGTTTCTACCCCAAGTGTCTGTCCCATGTGTCTGATCCAATTGTCTACCCCAAGTGTCTACCCCAAGTGTCTGCCCCAAGTGTCTGACCCAAGTGTCTGACCCAAGTGTCTACCCCAAGTCTCTACCCCAAGTGTCTGCCCCAAGTGTCTGGCCCATGTGTCTGCCCCAATAGTCTGCCCCAAGTGTCTACCCCAAGTGTCTGCCCCAAGTGTCTGGCCCATGTGTCCCCCCCAAGTATCTGCCCCAAGTGTCTACCCCAAGTGTCTGCCCCAAGTGTCTGCCCCAAGTGTCTGCCCCAAGTGTCTGCCCCAAGTGTCTGCCCCAAGTGTCTACTGTGACGAAGAAAAACGAATTATCGTAGCCACCGCCTCCTGAATCGCTGTACAGGACCGCAGAGGCGCTCCACAACGCCGATGCGCTGGACAAGGCGACGATGCGCGACATCGAGGCCTTTTGCCTGACCAAGGTCGAAGCAATTGCGTGAGCCTGCCGATCGGGCCGATGGTCTACGAGCCCGACAAGAACGCGCCAGCAGCCGCGTCGTCCATGAGAAAAACCCCGGAAGGAGACACCCATGACCGCACGCACCAAGCCGCCGTTTCGCGCCGACCATGTGGGATCGCTGTTGCGCCCGGCGCCGCTCAAGGACGCCCGCGAGAAGGCGGCGCGCGGCGCCATCACCGCCGCGCAACTCGATGCGGTCGAAGACCAGGAGGTCGCGAAGATCATCCGCAAGCAGGAAGAGATCGGACTGAAGCTCGCGACCGACGGCGAGTTCCGCCGGGCGTGGTGGCATTTCGACTTCTTCGGCATGCTCGACGGCGTCGAGCTCTACGAGCTCGACCACGGCATCCAGTTCCAGGGCGTCCAGACCAAGGCCCAGAGCGTGCGCGTCACCGGCAAGATCGGCTTCTCCGACCATCCGATGCTCGAACACTTCAAGTTCCTCGCGGCGCATGCCGAAGTCACGCCGAAGATGACCATACCGAGCCCGAACGTGCTGCATTTCCGCATCGAGCCCGGCGCGATCGCCGCGGCCGCCTATCCCGACCGCGACGCCATCTTCGATGATCTCGGCCTCGCCTATCGCAAGGCGGTGCGCGCCTTCTACGATGCCGGCTGCCGCTATCTCCAGTTCGACGATACCGCCTGGGCCTATCTGTGCTCCGAGGTGGAGATGAAGAAGGCGCGCGACCGCGGGCTCGATGTCGATCGCCTCCAGGAATCCTACACCGCCGTCATCAACCAGGCGCTGGAGGGCAAGCCCGCCGACATGACCATCACCACCCATGTCTGCCGCGGCAATTTCCGCTCCACCTGGATCGCGTCGGGCGGCTACGAGCCGGTGGCGCATAACCTCCTTGCGGGCTGCAATTACGACGGCTATTTCCTCGAATACGACACCGAGCGCGCCGGCGGCTTCGAGCCGCTGCGGTTCCTTCCCGAAGGCAACAAGATCGTGGTGCTCGGCCTCATCAGCTCCAAGCTCGGGGCACTCGAAAACAAGGACGACATCAAGCGCCGCATCGACGAGGCCGCGAAATTCGCCCCGCTCGAACAGCTTGCGGTGTCCCCACAATGCGGCTTTGCCTCGACCGAGGAGGGCAATGTGCTCGCCGCGGACGAGCAGTGGGCGAAGCTGCGCATGGCCGTGGAGATTGCCCGGGAGGTATGGGGTTGATGAAGTCGATGGAGAGACGCACGCCGCCGTTCCGTGCCGATCATGTCGGCAGCCTGTTGCGCACCGCTGCGCTCAAGGCGGCGCGCGGCCGCCACGAGCGCGGCGAGACCGGCGCCCACGACTCGAGCGCCCGGGACTTGAGTGCCGAATTGCGCGCCGTCGAGGACGAGGAGATCGTCAAGCTGATCCGCCGCCAGGAGGCCGTCGGCCTTCGGTCGATCACCGACGGCGAATACCGCCGGGCGTCCTGGCAGACCGATTTCCTCGTCGGCCTCGACGGCGTCGAGTCCTATTTCGGCGAGCGCAAGTTCAAGTTCCAGGGGCCGCAGCCGCGGCCGATCCTGCTGCGCCTCAAAGGCAGGCTCGGCGGCTTTTCCGGCCACCCGATGATCGAGCATTTCCAATTCGTCGCCGCCCATACCAAGGCCAACACCAAAGTGGTGCCGAAGATGACGATCCCGTCGCCCTCGGCCCTGCATTTCCGTTACGGCCGCGAGGCGGTGCCGGAGGCGCTCTATCCCGACATGGAAGGCTTCTATCGCGATCTCGGCACCACCTATCGCAAGGTCGTGCGCGGCTTTGCCGACGCCGGCTGCCGCTATCTCCAGCTCGACGAGGTCAACCTCGCCTATCTCTGCGATCCGGCGCTGCGCGACCAGGTGCGTGCGCGCGGCGATGACCCGGCGACCTTGCCGCTGGTCTATGCCGGGATGATCAACGCGGCGATCTCCGACATTCCCGCCGACATGACCATCACCATGCATCTGTGCCGCGGCAATTTCCGCTCGACCTTCGTCGCCGCGGGCGGCTACGAACCGATCGCCGAGATGTTGTTCAACAGCATCGGCGTCCACGGCTATTTCATGGAATATGACAGCGCCCGCGCCGGCGGGTTCGAGCCGCTGCGCTTCGTGCCCAAGGGCAAGACGGTGGTGCTCGGGCTCGTCACCTCGAAGACCGGTATCCTCGAAAGCAGGGACGACCTCATGCGGCGCATCGAGGAGGCGACCAAGTTCATCGACATCGATCAGCTCTGCCTGTCCCCGCAATGCGGCTTTGCCTCCACCGAGGACGGCAATACGCTGGCCGAGGACGAGCAATGGGCGAAGCTCGCCATGATCGTCGAACTGGCCGATGAAATCTGGGGATGAACCGCGATCCCTCCCCGACTTCGGGGAGGGTGGCCGAGCGAAGCGAGGTCGGGTGGGGACTGCGGGCACTGCGATGGAAGAAAGCAAAGAGCCCCACCCTGCCCGCCCCGAAGACGGGGAGGGAAAGAGTCCAGCCGAACATCGGGGAGGGCCGTCGAAACCGGTGCTGCCCCTCGCCGGGCTCCTCGTCGTGTCCCTGGAGCAGGCGGTGGCGGCGCCGATGTGCACCTGCCGGCTCGCCGATGCGGGCGCCCGCGTCATCAAGATCGAGCGTCCCGAAGGCGATTTCGCGCGCGGCTATGACGCTCTCGTCCACGGCGAAAGCGCATACTTCGTGTGGCTCAACCGCGGCAAGGAATCCGTTGTGCTCGATCTCGCGCAGGCGGCTGACAAGGCCGTGCTCGAGGCGATGCTGTCGAAGGCCGACGTGTTCGTGCAGAACCTCAAGCCCGGCGCGGTGGCGCGGCTCGGCTTCGGCCTGGACCGCCTGCGCCGCGACTATCCCGCGCTCATCACCTGCTCGGTGTCGGGCTATGGCGAAAGCGGCCCCTACGCGCAGCGCAAGGCCTATGACCTCCTGATCCAGGCCGAAGCGGGCCTCGCCGCGATCACCGGCGGGCCGGAAGCGCCGGCGCGGGTCGGTGTCTCGGTGGTCGACATCGCCGCCGGGATGAACGCCTATGAGGCGATCCTCGAAGCGCTGCTCATGCGCGCACGAAGCGGGGAGGGCGCCGACATCTCGATCTCCATGTTCGATGCCATGGCTGATTGGATGACGGTGCCGCTGCTCCAGCACGAGGGCGGCCGCACGCCCAAGCGCGTCGGTCTCGCCCACCCCTCGATCGCGCCCTACGGCGTGTTCAAGAGCCGCGACGGCGTCGATATCCTGATCTCGATCCAGAGCGACCGCGAATGGCGGGTGCTGGCGAAGGACGTGCTGGCGGACGCGGCGCTGGCCGCCGATCCCGGCTTCGCCACCAATGTCGAGCGGGTCAGGCGCCGGGTCGAGACCGACGGGCGGGTCGCCGCGGTGTTCGGCGCCAACGATGTCGAGGCGCTGACCGCGAAGCTCGCGGCCGCCGAGATCGCCTTCGCCCGGGTGAGCGACATGGCGGCGCTGGCCGTGCATCCGCATCTGCATCGGATCACGGTGGCGACGCCGTCCGGGCCGGTGTCCTACCCGGCGCCGCCGCAACGGCGCGGCGGCGGCTACGGCGCCGTCCCCGCGGTGGGCGAGCACACGCAACGGGCGCGCGAGGAGTTCGCCGCGGTCGCGGCAGCAAAGGTCGTTCAGACCGGATAATATCAACGCATCCCATGCGCCGCGCACCGGCGCCCCGAGATGCAAACAGAGGAATTCCCCATGGACAAGGCCAGGTTCGACAAAGGACTCGAGGTTCGCACCGCCGTGCTCGGCAAGGATTACGTCGAGGCGTCGATGAAGAACGCCGACGATTTCAATCGTCCGTTCCAGGAACTCGTCACCGAATATTGCTGGGGCGCCGCCTGGGGTAGCGACGGCCTGTCGCGCAAGACCCGCAGCATGCTCAACATCGCGATGATCAGCATCCTCAACCGCCCCCACGAATTGAAGCTGCACGTCAAGGGGGCGCTCAACAACGGCGTCACCAAGGACGAGATCCGTGAGGTGATGATCCAGGTCGCGATCTATGCCGGCATCCCCTGCGGCGTCGACGCCTTCCGCATCGCCCGCGAGGCCTTCAAGGAAGTGGAGGCCAAGGGGTAGCGAGAAATGTAGCCCGGGTAGAGCGAAGCGAAACCCGGGGGCAAGCCTTGCAATGGAATAGGCTGCTCCCGGATTGGGTTTCCACCCAATCCAGGCTACGGCCACTTAATCCGGCGGTCCATCGTAGCGCGACTTCACCTACTGCGCGCGGAACGTCGCCTCGTGATGCCTTGCCGCGTCGCGATTGAAGCAGCAGAACACGACATGCTGCAATCCCGGCGTGCCTGACAACGCTGCGGTTACCGTCGCGACAGCAATTCCGGCGGCGCGATCGGCCGGGAAACGGTAGATCCCCGTCGAGATCGCGGGAAATGCGATCGACGCCAGCTTGTGATCGCCGGCGAGTGCGAGCGAGGCGCGGTAGCACGAGGCGAGGAGATCATCCTCGCCGTGGCCGCCGCCCTGCCACACCGGCCCGACCGTGTGAATCACGTGGCGCGCCGGCAGGCGATAGCCGCGCGTGATCTTGGCGGCGCCGGTTTTGCAGCCATGGAGCATGCGGCATTCCGCGACGAGGTCGGGGCCGGCGGCGCGATGGATCGCGCCGTCCACCCCGCCGCCGCCGAGCAGCGAGCTGTTGGCGGCATTGACGATGGCGTCGAGGTCGAGAGTGGTGATGTCGGCCACGACGATCTCGATCGTTGCGACGCCGCATGTCGCCGTTGCGATGGAAGTGATCGCCTTGGTCACGTCACGCCCACTCCGCCTGGGCCTCCGCGCGCAGGTCGAAGGTGCTGCGCTGGCCGATGTCGTCAAAATGCGCGTCGAGGAAGCGCCGGGCAGCGCGGCGGCCGCCGGCATGGAGCATGCGAAAGAAATCGTAGTCGGTCGAGAGCTTGGTATCGGCCGAATAGGATTTTTGGTTCTCGCCGAGCACGATGCGATGGGCATTGATGCGGCGATAATGGCCGGGTCCGGTGCCGCGCTGGAGCTGGCCGCGATCGATCAGGCGGGCGACGAATTCCACCGCGCGGAATTCCGAGGCGAGCGAGGAGTTGAAGCTGATCTCGTTGACGCGATTGACGATATCGCGCGTCGAGGTCGGCACCTCCTTGCGCTCCAGCGGATTGATCTGGACGATCAACACGTCTTCGGTGCTGGTGGAGCGGAACAGCGGAAAGATCGGGGGGTTGGCGAGATATCCGCCATCCCAATAGGGTACGCCGTCGATCGTGACCGCCTTGAACAGCAGCGGCAGGCAGGCCGACGCCATCACCACGTCGGCGGTCATCTTGTCGCGCGAGAAGACATGCAGGCGTCCGGTCGTCACATTGGTCGTGGAGACGAAGAGCTGCAATGGCGAATAGGCACGCACCGCCTCGAAATCGACGAAGCGATCGAGGAGATCCTTGAGCGGATTGATGTTGAGCGGATTGAGATCGTAGGGCGAGAAGTAGTGCGACATCGCGTCGAACCATGCCGCCATCGGCGAGCCTTCGAGCGGCACGAACGTGAACAGGCGCTCGATGAGCTTGCGCTGGATCAACGGCAGGTCGCCGTCGATGCTGGCGGCGCGCCAGAAGTCGGCCAGGCGCGTGCGCGCGACTTCGGGTCCGCCGCGGGCGAGGCCGTCGGCGACCATCACCGCATTCATTGCGCCCGCCGAGGCCCCTGAGATGCCCTCGATCGAGAGGCGCCCGTCCTCAAGCAGATAATCGAGCACGCCCCAGGTGAAGGCGCCGTGCGCGCCGCCGCCCTGCAAGGCGAGGTTGATGCCCTTTTTTGCAACCGGCGGTGCTGCGGCCGTTGCGGCGCCGCTCATCGGGCCGTCCAGCGATCGAGGGGGCGGTTGGCGCCGGCGACCAGCGCCGCCGCGGCATTTCTTGCTTCTTGCATGACCTGTCCTGACGACTTTGTGGAGGAGGGCGCGTAACCTGCCTCTCCGTCATGCTGCGCTGCAACATCTATTGTGGGTGGGTGGTAAAATCATGACGAGGCGCGACATCGCGCAGGTCGGGCCTGCGGGGTAGACACATCTTTGCGCGGCACGATCGTACCTCGCCCCGCACGCGGGGCGAGGTAGCATATCCGCCGTGCCGTATGCAGAGTACCAACCGAGATGAGTTCATGCCGCGGGTCGGGCTGGTGCCGGTAAGCCGGCCGCGATAGGGTCAGGTGCGCGGGGCGCTCGGTCCGAGCGCCAACGATACTCACCAATTCGAACGCGAGGAAAAGCCATGCGGTCATTAGGTTCTCTTGGAATCCAAGGTCTTGGAATTCTAGGTCTGCTATTGGCCGCGCCGGTTGCCGACGCCGCGACCATCACCGGCACGGTAACCGGGCCGGATGGCGCGCCGTTCCGCGGCGCCTTCGTGCAGGCCCGCCAAGCCGGCCTGAAGATGACGGTCAGCGTGCTGTCGGACAATCAGGGCCGCTATGTCGTGGAGAACCTGCCGGCCGGCGATTACCGCGTGCAGGTGCGCGCGGTCGGCTACAAGGCCGACGTCAAGGCCGGCGTGAAGCTCGATGCCGATCAGAACGCCTCCTATGACTTCGCATTGCAGAAAGGCCGGTCCGCTGGACCGACATTTCGATCTATCAGGGCCAGGTGCTGCTGCCGGAAGCGCGCGGCAAGAAGACGCTGTTCGACAATTGCATGAGCTGCCACGGCTTCCAGTCGAGGATGGCGGCGACCGTGCGCGACGAGGATGGCTGGCGCGACCGCGTGAGCTTCATGCGGGAGGCGATGCGCTCCTCGCTCGCGGACCGCCAGGGCTTCAGCGACGCGCAGGCCGAGGACGTCGTCTCCTATCTCACCACGATGTTCGGGGAGAGCTCGCCGCTGCCGAAATCGCCGGCCGACTTGCCCGGCTACAAGGACACGTTGACCACCTTCAGCGACGAGGCGCTCAAGATCGTCTACGTGGACTTCGAAATGCCCGGGCCCAACCGGTTTCCCTGGACGGCGAATCCGGACCAGGACGGGCTACTTTTGGATTCCGGAATACGGCGCCGCCAACAAGGTGGCGCGGCTCAATCCCTCGACCGGCGAGATCAAGGAATTTCCCGCGCCCAATCTCGGCCCGGCGCTGATCCATTCGGCAGTGCCGGCGCCCGACGGCTCGGTCTGGATCACCGAGGCCGGCTCCAAGAAGCTCGGCCACTGGGATCCCGTGACCCAGAAGATCACCGAATTCCAGGACGACTGGCGCAAGCACACCGTGCGCATCCACCCGGACGGATCGATCTGGTCGACGGGCGGATTGACGAGGTTCGATCCCAAGACCGGAGATTTACACCCACATCACGGAAGTGCCGACATCGTACGGCATCGCGATCGACCAGAAGGGCACCGTCTGGTTCACCGAGATGACCAAGACCGGGGCCATCGGCAAGGTCGATCCCGTCACTCTGAAGGTGACCAAATACATCCCGCCGACCCGGGAGCGGCCGCGGCGCATCCAGGTCGATTCCGACGGCATCGTCTGGTTCGCCGAATACGCCGACGGCAAGATCGGCCGCTTCGATCCGGAGCAGGAGACCTTCAAGGAATTCCCGCTGCCGCACGCGAGGTCGGCGCCCTATGCACTCGGCATCGCACCCGACCACAAGGTGTGGTACTCGGCGGAACACACCGACGTGCTCGGCCGGCTCGATCCCGACACCGGCAAGGTGACGCAATTCCCGATGCCTTATGCCGACAACGGCATGCGCGACTTCTTCCTCGATAAGTCCGGTCGCTTCTGGTACGGCTCGCCGCCCAACAACCGGATCGGCTATTTCTACCTCTCGACCCGGCAGCGCAACGCCGACGCGCACTGATTTTGCCCGCTCCATCAGAATGGCCCATGAGGCACATGCCGGTGGGCCGTTCGTGTTTCAGCTCGTAGGGCGGATTAGCGCCAGCGTAATCCGCCGGTCAGCAGGATGGCGGGTTGAAGCGCACCCGCCCCTGCGTTGCGCTTGCCCCCCATGGCTTGCCCCCATGCTTGCGCCCTTCTGGGCTGGGCGTCATCGCCGCGCTTGTTCCCGCGATTTCTGCCCCAATTCCTTTTTGGCTGGAAAGGCGTTATGACGGCAGCCGCGAGCGCGGCCGCGGTCCGCCGGGATCGTCACGAATTACCGCACATTGGTAATTCGGTAGCGGGCGCAACGATAAAGGATTGATCGCAACGGTGACCGGCGGGGTACGCAAGCTTCACGTCAAATCCTATGGCTGCCAGATGAATGTCTACGATTCCCATCGTATGGCCGATCTGCTGGCGCGCGAGGGATACGCCGAGGCCGGTCCCGAGGATGCCGATCTCATCATCCTCAACACCTGCCATATCCGCGAGAAGGCCGCCGAGAAGGTCTATTCGGAGCTCGGCCGCATCCGCAAGCTCAAGGACGCGGCGGCGCGCGACGGCCGCAGCGTCATGGTCGCAGTGGCCGGCTGCGTCGCCCAGGCCGAAGGCGAGGAGATCGTGCGCCGGGCGCCCGTGGTCGACCTCGTGGTGGGCCCCCAGAGCTATCATCGTCTGCCGGACCTGCTGGCGCAGGCCGCCGGCGGCGCCAAGGTCGTCGCCACGGAATTTCCGGCCGAAGACAAGTTCGACCATCTCGTTCCCGCCTCGAATGCCGCGATCCGCGGCCGCGGGGTCACCGCCTTCGTCACCGTGCAGGAGGGTTGCGACAAGTTCTGCACCTTCTGCGTGGTGCCCTATACGCGCGGCGCCGAGATGTCGCGGCCGGTGGCCAAGATCGTCGCCGAGGCCGAGCGCCTCGCCGCGGCCGGGGTGCGCGAGATCACCCTGATCGGCCAGAACGTCAATGCCTATCACGGCGACGGGCCGGCCGGCCCGGCGACGCTGGGCGACCTGTTGCAGGCGGTCGCCGCGGTGCCCGGGGTGCGCGCGGCTGCGCTATACCACCAGCCATCCCCGCGACATGGACGAGAGCCTCATCGCAGCCCACCGCGACCTCGCGCCGCTGATGCCGCAGCTTCACCTGCCGGTGCAGTCGGGCTCCGACCGCATCCTCGCCGCCATGAACCGCCGCCATACCGGCGCCGACTACCTGCGCGTCATCGACCGGCTGCGCGCGGCGCGGCCCGACATCGCCTTCACCTCGGATTTCATCGTCGGCTTTCCCGGCGAGACCGAGGCGGATTTCCGCGACACCCTGCGCATGGTCGAAGCGGTCGGCTATGCCGGGGCTTATTCGTTCAAATATTCGCCGCGGCCGGGCACGCCGGCGGCCGCGCGCGACGACCAGGTCGCGGAGGCGGCCAAGGTCGAGCGGCTCGCCCGGCTGCAGGCGGCGATCGATCGCCACCAGGATGCCTTCAACCGGGCTTGCGCCGGAAAGAGCTTCGAAATCCTGTTCGAAAAGCCGGGCCGCCTGCCCGGGCAGATCGTCGGACGCTCGCCTTATTTGCAGCCGGTGCAAGTCATGGCACCGTCATCGTTGATCGGTGAAATCGCGACGGTGGGAATCACCGGCGTCGGGTCGAACAGCCTGTTCGGTGCTTTGCCTTCCGCGCGCGAGCCGGAGCCGGCACCGGCCGCAATGGGAGCCTGATTCATTTGGCGAGACGCGCAGCCGATCCCGGATCGGTCATTCCTGCCGCACCCACGGAAGCCGCGACCCAGATCGTGGTGGCATTCGACGACAACCGCCTCGCCTCGGCGCTGTTCGGCCAATATGGCCAGAACCTCGCGCTTGATCGAGCGCCGCCTCGGCGTCGTCGCCGAGCAGCGCGGCAATCACGTCACCCTCGAAGGCAGCCGCGACGGCTGCGAGCAGGCCCGCCGCGTGCTCGAAGGCCTCTACGAGCAGCTCAAGCGCGGCCGCGACCTCGTCACCGGCGACGTCGAAGGCGCGATCCGGCTCGCCATCGCCCAAGGCTCGCTGTTCGACTTCGACCCCGCCGCGTCGCGCGCGAGCTTCGAGGAGATCAACCTGCGCAAGCGCCCGGTGCGCGCCCGCACCGCCGTGCAGGACGCCTATATCCGCGCCTTGCGCCGCCATGCGATGGTGTTCGGCATCGGCCCTGCCGGCACCGGCAAGACTTGGCTTGCGGTCGCCCACGCCATCGCTTTGTTCGAGCGCAAGGAGGTCGACCGCATCATCCTGTCGCGGCCGGCCGTGGAGGCGGGCGAACGCCTGGGCTTCCTGCCCGGCGACCTGCGCGAAAAGGTCGATCCCTATCTGCGCCCGATCTACGACGCGCTGGCCGACCTGATGGATTCCCGCATCGTCGAGCGCGCCCTGCAGACCAACGAGATCGAGATTGCGCCGCTCGCCTTCATGCGCGGGCGCACGCTGTCCAATGCCGTCGTCATTCTCGACGAGGCCCAGAACACCACGTCGATGCAGATGAAGATGTTCCTGACGCGGCTCGGCGAGAACAGCCGCATGATCATCACCGGCGATCCGAGCCAGGTCGACCTGCCGCCCGGCCAGACCTCCGGCCTCGCCGAAGCGGTGCGGCTGCTCGCCGATGTCGAGGGCATCGGCCACGTCGTGTTCACCCACGAAGACGTGATCCGCCATGATCTCGTGGCCAAGATCGTCGCCGCCTATGATCGGCCCTCCGGCACCCGCCCAAGGGTGGAGACAGGCGGGAAGACAAGCGGGAAGACCGGCGAAAAGGCTGACGGAAAGGCGATCGGACAGGCAAGCGGACAGGAATGACGGCCACCTCTGCGCGCACCACCACGGCAAGTCTCACGGTCGATATCCTTATGGAATCGCCGCAATGGGATGCGCAGCCCGGCGCCGAGGCGATCGTGCGCCGCGCCATTGCGCAGGCGGCCGCGGTCGAGGGCACCGCCGAGCCCGCGCGGAAGTCGCGGTGCTGCTGTGCGACGACGCGGTCATCGCGGCGCTCAATGCCCGCTGGCGCGGCCGTGACGAGCCGACCAACGTGCTGTCGTTTCCGGCACCGCCGCCAGCAATTCTTGATCCGCCCGCAGACCCCGCCGCACCCGCCCACCTCGGCGACATCGCGATCGCCTGCGAGACCGTCATCCGCGAGGCGCAGGAGCAGGGCCGGCCGGTATCCCAGCACCTCGCCCATCTTGGCGGTGCATGGATTTCTGCATCTTTTGGGGTACGATCACGGGACCGACGGCGAGGCCGAGCGGATGGAGCGGTTGGAACGCGAGATCCTGGCCTGCCTGGGCATTCCTGATCCCTATGCCCGTCCGCGATGCTTGAAATCGGTGCCATGCCCGACAGCTCTCCGCGCATTGACCAGCGATACCGACCCCGCCCAGGCCGGCCAGCGCGACTGTGCCGCGATTGCCGGCGCGGCGCTCCGGCAGCACGGCGCGGGAGAATCCGGAATCGCTGGTTCCACCCGGCTGCTGCGCGCGGTGTTCGGCTGGAGCCCGACCTCGATCCGGTCCGACCTGCAGGTGCTGCTCGAAGGCGAAGGCGCCGAAACCGGCTTCTCGCCGGAAGAAAGCAGGATGCTCAAGAACATCCTGAGCCTGCGCGAGCGGCGGGTCGACGATGTCATGGTGCCGCGCACCGACATCATCGCGGTGCAGCGAGGATGTTGCGCTCGGCGACCTCCTGAAGGTGTTCAAGGACGCCGCCCATTCGCGCCTCGTGGTCTACAACGACACCCTCGATGATCCCGTCGGGATGGTGCATATCCGCGACATGATCGCCTTCATGATGGCGCAGGCGGCGGCTGCGGCAGACGCCAATTCGCGGCCCGCGGCGAGCCGCAGCCCGTCCGGCCTCGATCTCGCCGCGATCGACCTCACCATGCCGCTGTCGGCGACCAAGATCATCCGCACCATCCTGTTCGTGCCGCCCTCGATGCCCGCCATCGACCTGCTCGCGAAGATGCAGGCGACCCGGATTCATCTCGCGCTGGTCATCGACGAGTATGGCGGCAGCGAAGGCATCGTCTCGATCGAGGACATCGTCGAGGAGATCGTCGGCGAGATCGACGACGAGCACGACGAGGCGGCGCCGAAACCGGTGATCCGCCAGAGCGACGGCTCGTTCATCGCGGTCGGCCGCGCGAGCCTCGAAGAGGCGGTCGCGGTGATCGGCCCCGGATTCGACGTCGGCAAGGCCGCCGAGGAGGTCGACACCATCGCCGGCTACATCGTCACCCTGGTCGACCGGGTGCCGGTGCGCGGCGAGCTGGTGCCGGGACCCGGCACCTTCGAGATCGAGATCCTCGATGCCGATCCGCGCCGGGTGAAGCGCGTGCGCATCTATCCGAGCAAGGAGCGCCGACGGGTCATCGAACGCAACCCGCGCCAGGTGCGCAGCCCCGACCACCGCGCCGCGTCCGACCAAGGCGCCGCCGTCCTCGCGTCGGACCAGGCCGAGCCGGCGCCTGCCGCCGCGGCGGCTCCTGCCGAGTCGCCGAGCCGCGCCGCCTGCCGGATCGACGCCGCAGCCGTGAATTTCTTCCGCCTCGCCCAGCCCGTCATTCTCGCCTGGGGATGGCGCCGCGCCGCGATCGCGTTCCTCGCCGGCGTGGCCTCGACGCTGGCGATGGCGCCGATCAATGCCTGGCCGGTGCTGTTCGTCACCTTCCCGCTGCTGGTCTGGCTGATCGACGGCGCGACCGCGATGCGATGGGGCGGCGCCGCCGCCGGATTCGTGATCGGCTGGTGGTTCGGATTCGGCTACTTCGTCGCCGGGCTCTATTGGATCGGCTACGCATTCCTGGTCGATGCCAAGACGTTCGGTTGGCTGCTGCCGGTCGCGGTCACCGCGCTCCCCGCCGGGCTCGCGGTATTCACGGGCCTCGGCGTCGCGCTCGCCCGCGTGCTGTGGACGCCGGGGCCGCTGCGCATCGCTACGCTCGCCGCCGCGCTCACCGTCGAGCGAATGGCTGCGCGGACATGTGCTGACGGGGTTTCCCTGGAACGCGTTCGGCTATGCGCTGACCTCCCCGCTCCCGCTTGCCCAGGGCGCCGCGGTGTTCGGCATCTGGGGCCTGACCTTCATTGCGGTGGCGGTGTTCGCCAGCCCGGCGGTGCTCGCCGACGAAGCCAAACGGCGGCGCTGGGCGCCCGTCCTCGCCGCCGTCGCGGTGCTGGCGGGCTCGCGGCTTTCGGAGCGATCCGCCTCGCGCTCAATCCCACCGAATGGTGGGCGGAGTGCGGCTGCGGATCATGCAGCCGAACCTGCAGCAGGACGTGAAATTCAACTACGGCGCCAAGAACGAAGTGATGAGGCGCTATGTGGAACTGTCCCACGCGGCGATCCGGGCCAGGGCCCGGGCATCTCGGCGACGTTACCCACCTGATCTGGCCGGAATCCGCGTTTCCGTTCTTCCTCACCCGCGAACCCGACGCGCTGGCGGCGATCGCCAACATTGCTGCCGGCAGCCACCGTCCTGATCACCGGCGCCGCGCGCGCCGCCGAGCCCGCCGCCCGGCACCCGGGTCGTGCGCGCCTACAACTCGATCTATGTGATCGATCACAACGGCTCGATCCTCTCGATCTACGACAAGCTGCATCTCGTCCCGTTCGGCGAATATCTGCCGTTCCAGAATTTCCTCGAGAGCCTCGGGCTGATGCAACTGACCAAGGTCCAGGGCGGCTTTCTCGCCGGCGACCGGCGCCGGCGGATCGCGGTGCCGCCGGCGCCGCCGGATGCTGCCGCTGCTCTGCTACGAGGTCATATTTCCCGGCGAGGCGGTGCCGCGCGGGGAGCGGCCGGGCTGGCTCCTGAACCTCACCAATGACGCTTGGTTCGGCATCAGCTCCGGGCCCTATCAGCACCTCCAGCAGGCGCGCGTGCGGGCGATCGAAGAGGGGCTGCCGCTGGTGCGGGCGGCCAATAGCGGGATTTCGGCGGTGATCGACCCGTTCGGGCGCATCGTGCGATCCCTCCCGCTGGGCAGCGAGGGAATCCTGGATACGGCCCTGCCGCGACCAATTGCCGCCACGATCTACGCCCGCATTGGCGACCTTTGGTTGTTGATTGCGGCGGCGCTCGCGTTTTTGGCGGGGCTGGTCGTGCGCTTGCGCAAATAGCAAGCACAGCGATGACGTGGGGAGTGATATGTAAGTCTAATTGTCCTAAAACTGCATATAATTTCAATTTCGAACACTAATTCTCGCCAGTTTCCCCATTCTTGATTTGATGCGGGGAAATGACCGGTTGCACTTTGGTTGTGTCAGGTGCATGACGCCGCAATTCTTGGGATTATTCTTGGGGATATACAAGGAGAAGGTGGATGGCAAAGAAGGCTCCCAACCCAATCGACAAGCATGTGGGTAGCCGGGTACGCATGCGTCGAATGATGCTGGGGATGAGCCAGGAGAAGCTCGGCGACGCGCTCGGATTGACGTTCCAGCAGGTGCAGAAGTACGAAAAGGGAACAAATCGTATCGGCGCCAGCCGCCTCCAGCAGATATCCCAGATCCTACAGGTGCCGGTGGCGTTCTTTTTCGAGGGCGCCCCGATCGTACCGGGCGAGTTCGCAGCCGCCGCCAGGAATGCAGGAAGCTCCCTCTCCCGCTTATGTGTCCGATTTTCTCGCGACCTCCGACGGCTTGTCGCTGACCAAGGCGTTCATGCGGATCAAGGACGCCAAATTGCGCCGCCGCATCGTCGATCTCGTCCAGCAGATCGCCGGGGAGGACGCCGAGGTCAAAGAGAAAAAATAGCCGGCGCTGCAGTGCGCGCCCACCGCCATCCCGCCTGCATCCCGCCCGGGCTTCGGCCCACCCTTCCGCCCACACCTTGACCGCACGCAGCCCCGCTGCAAGAACACGCCCCTGAGGTTGGCGCGAGCGGGTTCGCGTCCTGCGGGGAGATCATCCGTGTCGCGCGCGAGCTATCTGTTCACCAGTGAATCGGTTTCGGAAGGTCATCCCGACAAGGTCTGCGACCGCATCTCCGACGAGGTCGTGGACGCCTTCTTCGAGATCGCCCCAAAGCACGGCTGGGACCCGCGCCAGGTGCGCGTCGCCTGCGAAACGCTGGCGACCACCAACCGCATCGTGATCGCCGGCGAGACCCGCGGGCCGTCTGCGATCACCCGCGACTTCATCGCCCACATCGCCCGCCTCGCGGTGAAGGACATCGGCTACGAGCAGGCCGGCTTCCACTGGGAAAAGGCGTCGATCGAAGTGCATCTGCATGCCCAGTCGAGCGACATCGCCCAGGGCGTCGATTCCGCCGGCAACAAGGATGAAGGCGCCGGCGACCAGGGCATCATGTTCGGCTATGCCTGCCGCGAGACCCCGGAACTGATGCCGGCGCCGATCTTCTATGCCCACCGGATTCTCAAGGTGATGTCGGAGGCGCGGCGCTCCGGGGAATCCCAGGCGCTGGGGCCCGACGCCAAGAGCCAGGTGACGATCCGCTATGAGAACGGCAAGCCGGTCGAGGCCACCCAGATCGTGGTGTCGACCCAGCATTACGACGAGAAGCTGTCGTCCCACGACATCAAGGCGATCGTCGAGCCCTATGTGCGCCAGGCGCTGCCGGAGGACTGGATCACCAAGCAGACGGTGTGGCACGTCAATCCGACCGGCAAATTCGTGATCGGCGGTCCCGGACGGCGATACCGGCCTCACCGGGCGCAAGATCATCGTCGATACCTATGGCGGCGCGGCGCCCCATGGCGGCGGCGCATTTTCCGGCAAGGACCCCACCAAGGTCGATCGTTCCGCCGCCTATGCCGCGCGCTATCTCGCCAAGAACGTGGTCGCGGCCGGGCTCGCGGATCGCTGCACCATCCAGATCGCCTATGCGATCGGCGTCGCCAAGCCGCTGTCGATCTACGTGGATTGCTACGGCACCGGGCAGGTCGCCGACGCCCGCCTCGAAAAGGCGCTCGACGAGGTGATGGACCTCACGCCGCGCGGCATCCGCGAGCACCTCGGCCTCAACCGTCCGATCTACGCGCGCACCAGCGCCTATGGCCATTTCGGCCGCCCGCCCGAGCCGGACGGCGGCTTCTCCTGGGAACGCACCGACCTCGTCGACGAGTTGCGCCGGACGACGAAATAATCCGGACGCGGCGCAGATATTCGGTTGATCGCGGGCCCGCTCGCGCCGAATACCCAACCCGGGATTCATGGCCGATGACCGGGCACCGCACCACCGGCGAGGGGCACGGCGTGGAGCGCGACCGCGCCTTCTTCGGCCGCCGCAAGGGCCACCGGCTGCGGCCGCATCAGAGTGCCCTGCTCGATACCTTGCTGCCGCGTCTTGCGATCGACCTCGCGGCCGCGGCGCCCGGCGATCTCGCAGCGCTGTTTCCACGCCCGGTGGATGCGGTGCGGCTGGAGATCGGCTTCGGCGGCGGCGAACATCTGTTCGCGCAAGCCAGCGCCGATCCGCGCACCGGCTTCATCGGCTGCGAGCCCTTCGTCAACGGCATGGCGAAGATCCTGGCCCTGATCGAAGCCGGCGGAACCGGCAATATCCGGCTGTTCGGCGGGGACGCCGTGGACCTCCTGCGCTGGCTTCCGGCCGCGGCGCTCGCCCGGGTCGACCTGCTCTATGCCGATCCATGGCCGAAGCGGCGGCACTGGAAGCGGCGCTTCGTGCAGGACGACACCGTCGCCATGATCGCGCGGGTGCTGCGGCCGGGCGGAATATTCCGCTTCGCCACCGACATTCCGGATTATGCCGCCTGGACCCTCGAGCGCATGCTGCGCGCGCCCGGCTTCGCCTGGACCGCGCAATGTGCCGACGACTGGCGCCTGCCGTGGGCCGGCTTCGGCGGCACCCGTTACGAGGCCAAGGCCAAACGCGAGGGGCGCGCGCCCTGCTATCTGGAATTCCAATGCCGGGGATAGGCGGAAAATCGGCCGCCCCGGTGCCCGCCGCATCTTGCGCGGGCGCGGCAAATCGCTATATTCCCGCTGTCGAGAACGACATCTCATAACGGTCGAATTATCGATCGGATCGTGAGAGTGGGCCCCGCCCGGGACCCGCTCTTTTTTATTACCTGCAGCACGCAGGACCCGGCCGGGCATGAAATCGAGACAACGGCAACCCGACGCTTGATGACATCTGCGACCTTCGCGGCGAACACAAAGGCCGGCACCGACGCGACCGGCAGTAAAGCGACCTGCAGTGAAGCGACCTGCAGTGAAGCACTCGGCGAACCGCGCGTGATCGCGGACGCCGGGGTGGCGGCACGCGTCGCGTCGATCGTGGTGCCGGTGCTCGCGGAGCTCGGCTTGCGCCTGGTGCGGGTCAAGGTGTCCGGGCTCGCCGGCTGCACCGTGCAGATCATGGTGGAGCGGCCTGACGGCACGATGACGATCGAGGAATGCGAGACCGCGTCGCGCGCCCTCTCGCCGGTGCTCGACGCCGCCGATCCGATCGACCGCGCCTACCGGCTGGAGATTTCCTCCCCCGGCCTCGACCGGCCGCTGGTGCGCCGCTCGGATTTCGAGCGTCACGTCGGGCAGCAGGTGAAGATCGAGCTCGAGGCCGCGCACCAGGGCCGCCGCCGCTTCCGCGGCGCGCTGCTCGGGGTCGAAGGCGGCGGTGCCCGCATCCGCTGCGACGATGCAAAAGACGGCCCGGCCGAATTCGTGCTGCCGTTCGACGACATGGCCGACGCCAAGCTCGTCCTCACCGACGAGTTGATCGCCGCATCGTTGCGGCGCGGCAAATCCGAGGTCCGTGCGGCCCGCCGTCGCGGCCGCGCGCCACATGCAGGTAATTCGACGCCAACGATGATCGAACGAAAGCCGCAGGTCCGGATCTCCGGCCGCGACAGAGACCAAAGGAGAATAACCGATGGCCGTCAGCGCCAACCGGCTCGAACTTCTGCAGATCGCCGACGCGGTCGCCCGCGAGAAGTCGATCGATCGCGGCATCGTCATCGCCGCCATGGAAGACGCCATCCAGAAGGCGGCGCGCTCGCGCTATGGCAGCGAGACCGAAGTGCGCGCCGAGATCAATCCCAAGACCGGGGAGATGCGGCTGTCGCGCCTGCTGCTGGTGGTCGAGCAGGTCGAGAACGATGCGATCCATATCAGCATCGAGGACGCCCGGCGGCGCAATCCGGCCGCCCAGGTCGGCGACTACATCGCCGAGCAGCTCCCGCCGCTCGAATACGGCCGCATCGCCGCCCAGTCGGCCAAGCAGGTCATCGTGCAGAAGGTGCGCGAGGCCGAGCGCGACCGCCAGTACCAGGAATTCAAGGACCGCATCGGCGACATCGTCAACGGCATCGTCAAGCGGGTCGAATACGGCAACGTCGTCGTCGATCTCGGCCGCGGCGAGGCGATCGTGCGGCGCGACGAGCTGCTGCCGCGCGAGGTTTTCCGCAACGGCGATCGCATCCGCGCCTACATCTACGACGTGCGGCGCGAGCCGCGCGGGCCGCAAATTTTCCTGTCGCGCACCCATCCGCAGTTCATGGCCAAGCTGTTCGCCCAGGAAGTGCCGGAGATCTACGACAACATCGTCGAGGTGAAGGCGGTCGCCCGCGATCCCGGCTCGCGCGCCAAGATCGCGGTGATCTCCAAGGACTCCTCGGTCGATCCGGTCGGCGCCTGCGTCGGCATGCGCGGCTCGCGCGTCCAGGCGGTGGTCAACGAGCTGCAGGGCGAGAAGATCGACATCATTCCGTGGTCGGCGGACGTCGCCACCTTCGTCGTCAATGCGCTGGCGCCGGCGGAAGTCGCCAAGGTGGTGCTCGACGAAGAGCGCGAGCGCATCTCGGTGGTGGTCCCCGACCAGCAGCTCTCGCTGGCGATCGGGCGCCGCGGCCAGAACGTGCGGCTCGCCTCCCAGCTCACCGGCTGGGACATCGACATCCTCACCGAGCAGGAGGAGTCCGAGCGCCGTCAGGCGGAGTTCGAGAAGCGCACCAAGATGTTCATGGAAGCGCTCAATGTCGACGAGGTGGTGGGCCAGCTGCTTGCCTCGGAAGGATTCAATTCGGTCGAGGAGCTTGCAATGGTGGACCAGAACGATATCGCCTCGATCGAAGGCTTCGACGAGGAAACCGCGAGCGAATTGCAGGCCCGCGCCAGCGATTATCTCGCCCAGATCGAGGCCGAATACGACGCCCAGCGCGTCAAGCTCGGGGTCGAGCCGACGAGCTCCGGGAGGTGCCCGGCGTCACCACGAAAATGATGGTCGCGTTCGGCGAGAACGGCGTCAAGACGATCGAGGATCTGGCCGGCTGCGCCACCGACGATCTCGCCGGCTGGACCGAGCGCAAGGACGGCGAGGCGGTCCGCACCGCCGGGTTTCTCGACGGCTTCGAGCTCTCCCGCGAGGAATGCGAGAGCCTGATCATGCAGGCACGCTTAAAGGCTGGCTGGATCACCGAGGCCGACCTCGCGCCCAAGCCGGCACCGGAGGGCGCACCCGAGGAAGCCCCGGCCGAGGCGGAATAGCCATCGCGCCCACATTGCCGCATCGGCGCATATTGGCGCGCATATTGGATGGACCGGAAACGACATGCTGGCAGAGGCTCACGACCTCGAACCCGATCAAGCCGACCGCGGGCCGCGCAATGCGGCCGCGGCGACCGAGCGCATGTGCGTTGCGACCCGCATAGTGCGCCCGGTCGCGGAGCTGATCCGGTTCGTCGCCGGACCCGACGGCTTGGTTCCCGATCTCAAGCGCCGGTTGCCGGGCCGCGGGGTGTGGGTGAGCGCCCGCCGCAGCCAGGTCGAAGCCGCCGTCAAGCGGCGGGCGTTTCAGAAGAGCCTGCGGGCCGACATCAAGGTCCCTTCCGGCCTTGCCGAAATGGTCGATGGGCTGTTGGAGCGTTCAGCGCTCGACGCGCTGTCGATCGCCCATAAGGCCTCCCTGGTGGTCACGGGGTTTACCCGGGTCGAGGCGGCCATTGCCGGGCCGGCGGTGGTTGCTTTGCTCCAGGCCCGGGGTGCGGGCGCCGAAGGGTCGCGCAAGCTCGCGGCGGCGCTGGTGCGGCGCGGTGAAGGGGCGGTCCCGGTGGAAATCGTGTCGTCCTTCACCGGTGATCAATTGGATTTGGCATTGGGCCGCCTAAATGTGGTACATGCAGCGCTGCTGGCCGGGCGGGCAGTTGAAACATTTCTCGCGCGCTGGCGAATTCTCGAATGTTTCCGAGCGGATGAACCGGACGACCGGAATTCCGGCTCGCTTTGTCCGAACCAAGATGCACTAGAACCAGGATCGTAATGACTGACAAGAAAAACCCCGGCGAGACGTTGACCGTCACCCCGACCAAGACCTTGACGCTCAAGCGCACGGGCGTCGAGCAAGGGATGGTGCGTCAAAGTTTTAGTCACGGTCGCACCAAGGCGGTGGTGGTCGAAAAGGTGAAGCGCCGCATGGTCGGTCCGGGCGAGGCGAAAGCCGAACCCGCGCCCCCTGCTGCCCCGGCTGCGCCCCCGGTGCGTCGTACGCCGGTGAGCGGCAGGACGGCACCCGCGGCCGCCTCACCGTCTGCGGTGCCGACGGGGCCGGGTGGAAAGCCGTCCGGCGTGGTGCTGCGCACCCTGACCGAGGAAGAGCGCAGCGCCCGCGCCCATGCGCTCGCCGACGCCAAGGTCCGCGAAGCCGAGGAACGCCGCGTCGCCGAAGATGACGCGCGCCGGCGCAACGAGCGGGAATCCCGCGAGCAGACCGAACGCGAGGCCGCCGAGGCGCGCAAGCGCGAGGAGGACGACCGCCGCCGCCACGACGAAGAGGCCAAGCGCAAGGCCGAGACCGAGGCCAAGAAGCGGTTCGGCGAGGACGAGAAGGCCAAGGCGGCGACCCCGGCCACCGTGACCGCCATTCCGATCAATGCGCGGACCGCGGTCCAGGAACCCGACGAGGAAGAGGCCCCGCGGACCGCCCGGCGGCCCGGCGGCGTCGCCCGGCCCGTCGTCGCCCCGAAACCCGCGCGGCCCGGGCCCGAGAAGCGTCGCGGCCGGCTCACTTTGGTCACCGCGCTCACGGCGGACGAGGAGCGCGAGCGTTCGGTGGCCTCGTTCCGCCGCCGCACCCAGCGCCTGACCAAGGGCCATGCCGCCAACGAGCCCAAGGAAAAGCTGGTGCGCGAGGTGACGATCCCGGAGGTCATCACCATCCAAGAGCTCGCCAACCGCATGTCCGAGCGCGCGGTCGACGTGATCAAGCTTCTGATGAAGCAGGGTCAAATGCTCAAGATCACCGACACCATCGACGCCGACACCGCCCAGCTCATCGCCGAGGAGCTCGGCCATTCGGTGCGCCGCGTCGCCGAATCCGACGTCGAGGAAGGCCTGTTCGACAAGGCCGACGATCCGGCGGAGCTTTATTCGCGGCCGCCGGTCGTGACCATCATGGGCCACGTCGATCACGGCAAGACGTCGCTGCTCGATGCCATCCGCGCCACCAACGTCGCCGGCGGCGAGGCAGGCGGCATCACCCAGCACATCGGCGCCTACCAGGTGACCGCGCCGTCGGGCTCCAAGATCACCTTCATCGACACGCCCGGCCACGCTGCCTTCACCTCGATGCGCGCGCGCGGCGCCAAGGTCACCGACATCGTCGTGCTGGTGGTCGCCGCCGACGACGGCGTGATGCCGCAGACCGCCGAGGCGATCCAGCACGCCAAGGCGGCGAAGGTGCCGATGATCGTCGCCATCAACAAGATCGACAAGCCGGACGCGCGGCCCGAGCGGGTGCGCACCGAATTGCTTCAATACGAGGTGCAAGTCGAATCGCTGGGCGGCGACGTGCTCGACGTCGAAGTGTCGGCGACCAAGAAGACCAATCTCGACAGGCTGCTCGAGACCCTCGGGCTGCAGTCCGAAATCCTCGACCTCAAGGCCAATCCGAAGCGGCCGGCCGAAGGCACCGTGATCGAAGCCAAGCTCGACCGCGGCCGCGGGCCGGTGGCGACCGTGCTGGTCCAGCGCGGCACGCTGCGCGGCGGCGACATCGTCGTCGCCGGCGCCGAATGGGGCCGGGTGCGCGCGCTGGTGTCCGACACCGGCGCTCCCGTGAGCGAGGCCACGCCGTCGATGCCGGTCGAGGTGCTCGGCTTCAACGGCACGCCGGAGGCCGGCGACCGGCTCGCGGTGGTGGACAGCGAAGCCCGCGCGCGCGAGGTCACCGATTATCGCGCCCGCCAGAAGCGCGAGAAGACGGCCGCGCGGGCGAGCGGAATGCGCGGCTCGCTCGAGCAGATGATGAGCCAGCTCAAGACCACGGGGCGCAAGGAATTTCCGCTCCTCATCAAGGGCGACGTGCAGGGCTCGGTCGAGGCCATCGTCGGCGCGTTGGACAAGCTCGGAACGCCGGAAGTCGGCGCCCGCATCATCCTCGCCGGCGCCGGCGGCATCAGCGAATCCGACATCACGCTGGCGGAGGCCTCCGGTGCGGCGGTGATCGGCTTCAACGTCCGCGCCCACAAGGAAGCGCGCGAAATGGCCGAGCGCGATGGCGTCGAGATCCGCTACTACAACGTCATCTACGATCTCGTCGACGACGTGAAGAAGGCGATGTCCGGCCTGCTGGCGCCGATGCTGCGCGAGACAATGCTCGGCAACGCCCTGATCCTCGAGATCTTCAACATCTCCAAGATCGGCAAAATCGCCGGCTGTCGCGTCACCGACGGCACCGTGGAGCGCGGCGCGAATGTGCGCCTGATCCGCGACAACGTCGTCATCCACGAAGGCAAGCTGTCCCAGCTCAAGCGCTTCAAGGACGACGCCAGGGAGGTGCTCGCCGGACAGGAATGCGGCATGTCCTTCGAGAACTACCAGGACATGCGCGCCGGCGACGTCATCGAATGCTACCGGGTGGAGTCGGTACAGCGTTCGCTGTAATGGGAGGCCCGCGTCGCAGACTGCGGTCTGCGCGCGGCGCAGCCGCATCCGGGCGATCGCAACATCCGGCCAACGTAACATCCGGCCAACGTAACATCCGGCAAACGTAACATCCGGCAAACGCAACATCCGGGCGATAATGAGCAGTCCCGTCCGCCGGGTCCGAGTCCCGGCAAGACGGGCAGGAGCACAAATGTCACGTCATGTCCAAGCGCCCGGCAAGGGCCATTCACAACGCGCGTTGCGGGTCGGCGAACTCGTCCGCCACGCCGTCGCCGAGATTTTGGCGCGCGGCGACATCCACGATCCGGTGATCGAAACCCATCTGATCACGGTGCCGGAGGTGCGCATGTCGCCCGACCTGCGGCTCGCGACCGTCTATGTGATGCCGCTCGGCGGCACCGACGAGAAGGACGTGCTCGCCGCGCTGGAACGCAACAAGCGCTATCTGCGCGGCGAGGTCGCCCATCGGGTGAACCTGAAATTCGCGCCCGACATCCGCTTCCGCGTCGATGAGCGATTCGCGGAGGCCGAGCGGATCGAGCGGCTGCTGCGTTCGCCCGAGGTCAAGCGGGACCTGGACAAGCCTCAAGCGGATTCGCCTCCCGTGGATTCGCCTCTCGTAGATTTGCCTTCCTTGGATTTGGATCCGGACTCGCGCAAGACGAAATGAATTCTTCGATGACCAAAGAATTGACCCCGATCGCGGCGCAAGCCGAACCAGCCCACACGTTCGAGCCGGCGGCGCGCCTCCTCCCGCCGGGCCGAAGGCCAGGCGCGAAAAGCACGACGTCCATGGCTGGGTGGTGCTCGACAAGCCGGTCGGCATGACCTCGACCCATGCGGTGTCGGTGATCAAGCGCCTGTTCACCGCCAAGCGGGCCGGCCATGCCGGCACCCTCGATCCGCTCGCCTCGGGCTGCCTGCCGATCGCGCTCGGCGACGCCACCAAGACGGTGCCGTTCGTGATGGACGGCCGCAAGGCCTACGGCTTCACGGTGCGCTGGGGCGAGGAACGCGATACCGACGACGCCGAGGGCCGGGTCGTCGCTTCGAGCGACCTGCGTCCCGCGCCGGAGGCGATTGCGGCGCTGCTGCCCGGCTTCGTCGGCGCCATCCAACAGGTGCCGCCGCGCTATTCCGCCATCAAGATCGAAGGCGAGCGCGCCTATGACATCGCCCGCGACGGCGAGGAGTTCGAGCTGGAGGCGCGGGTGGTGAACATCGACCGCCTGCAGCTCGAAGAGACGCCGGATCCGGACCACAGCCGGTTCTATGCCGAATGCGGCAAGGGCACCTATGTGCGCGCGCTGGCGCGCGATCTCGGCCGGCTGCTCGGCTGTTACGGCCATGTGTCGGCGCTGCGGCGGACCTCGGTCGGGCCGTTCGCCGAGGCGGACATGATTTCGCTGGAACAAATCGAGGCTTTGTGCCATAGAGCCGCGTCCGGCGAGTTGAGCCTCGCCGACGCACTACTGCCCGTTGCGACCGCGCTGGACGACATCCCGGCACTGGCCGTCAGCAGGGCGGACGCGGCAAGGCTCCAGCGGGGCCAAGCCGTTTTGTTGCGCGGACGGGACGCCCCCATGGTCCGCGGCACGGTTTACGTAACGGCGTCAGGCAGCCTGATTGCCCTTGCCGAAGTCGACCGCGGCGAAATCGTCCCCAAGCGCGTGTTCAATCTCGCTGGCCTGCAGGGCAGAGCCGGCCGACAGGAAGGTCGTTGACGATGTCGATCACCGCCGAACGTAAAACCGAAGTCATCAAGACGCATGCCAAGAAGGCCGGCGACACCGGGTCGCCGGAGGTGCAGGTTGCGATCCTCTCAGAGCGCATCGTCAATCTCACCGAGCATTTCAAAACCCATGTCAAAGACAATCATTCGCGGCGGGGGCTATTGAAGCTCGTGTCCCAGCGTCGCCAGCTTCTCGACTATCTCAAGCGTGTCAACGAAGGCAGCTACAAGAGCCTGATCGAGAAGCTCGGGATTCGCCGCTGAACGGTCTGCGCGCGAGTTTCGCGCGCATTTCGGCGGACGCATGGTGCATCCGCTGTCG
>CAVVCE010000082.1:0-49154 GCA_963746235.1 uncultured Alphaproteobacteria bacterium | reverse complement strand
TTATGTCTTGATTTAGAATCATTATTCTATTTTAAGCTATTTTTATTATTATCTTGTAAAACAACTTTGCACTTAAATGACTAGCCCTTGTACGTGGATACCGGCTTTGTTTCTTTAGCTATAGGGCTACATGTACCTGTAGCTATTCTAATAATTTCCAGTAAGCACTGTATTATCATTAATATTATATTTGGTCCTTTGTGGTACAAGAATCTCTAGCATAGACCTCTTGATCTCTAGGCTAGTGACAATTTTATCCGACATAATTAAATAAAACCATTATGAGCCATGATGAGCTGATGATTGTCTTGTAATAGGCTAGATTTCAGTGATTAAATTATTAAAGGTGGCAGCACTAGCGATTGTGGTAAATAATTAATTGCACAAATTAGTTGCAGTTTTATTTGGTGCTAGCCAATAAGCAGAAGTTTAGTTTTAAAGGTGTTTGTCATTAGATTCGTCTAGTGCAATTTTTTACGAAAAATTGGCTGAAATTCACCTTTTAGGCTACAAATGTTTTGCTTTTAAAATCACAAATCACCTTAAACTGCATTAGTAACTCTCTTGCAAAATTTGAGAGTAATGGAGCGATACAAAAAGTAGGATAATTATTAAACGAAGCAATGGCTATACAATGTGCATATAGTCAAGACTTACATGTTTTCTGTGGCGACATCTATTGAATGAACCTGCGATCTAGCCTATTGTATAAGCTGATCGGATATATCTCATATAGCGTAACAGCAGCAGCACACACAGCACAGCGCTACAATTAATTTGTGCCACTGATTTCTTAAAGCATGAGAAACTTGATGTGAAATAATTACCGGTAGTCAAGCTTATTGAACGCAGTCGCCGTGTTCAAACCAGTGGTTCACAAACTCGCCTAATCAAAAAGTTTTTGTCTCGCAGCAGATCTGAGTTGAGCGGTGGCAGCATTGCATGACTATTCTATGACAATACATTCTATCTGGTTTAATATGACGGTCTTGATAAATATGCTCCTGCAGTGGCAACATTTTTATAACGTACCGTATCTATGGACAAAAGACAGATAATCGTCAGAGATGAAACAATAGCAGTCCCTATACTACTGGTACAAAGGACTGATAAAAATGCGTTAAGAGTGTTTTTCGACTTATGTTATAGCTACTAAGCTTCCTTGTTTATTTAGCATGATTTGTTTGAATTAGTCTTAGTTAACAACTTGCAATATTCAGTGACTATTCAATATATTCATGTACGTCTAGTGGCAGAATTGGCTGTCGTGTTATTTCATGCGATGCATTGTGTTTGCCTATTCAGAAAAATCCTTTCTTCTGACCAACGTCGTCGAAGTTGTTTTGAATGAGACACAAACTACTAGACGCGCACTTTCACAGATGGCTTGAAGCAACCTGGTGTCAAAGTCTTGATGAATATCCAGAACACAGCGACCTGTGGTTAGACACAAATCGTCAGCCAGTTGACACGAAATATCTTGAATGCCCAAAGCACAAATTCAGAATGAACGAAATGTCTCTGGGAGCCTTCAGTTCTCCTGGAAAATTTGTAAGTCACTGGAATAACGAGGAGCAACAGCAGGGCATTCGCCTCTTCAACCGTTACATTCGAGCACGACACTCAAATGTTGTCTGTCAAGTGGATCGGCGCACAAAATACTCATCTGGGTATTGGAAACAAGGTTTGAAAATTTAGACAAGTGTATTTTGGTTACCGCATTCAGTCCATCGAAGTTTCAAAATGTACCTTTTTCTTCATTCACCTGTGAAGCTCTTCAGCGGAACGGCATCGAGACAAGGCAAGGAGGATGGCATCATTCAGATGATTAAGCAGCAAGGTGAAGTGTCTTGGATCATAAAACGAGAGAATGCTTTAACCTCAGCCGCCAAGTTCAGTTCGGTACCTGCACCAAAGAAATTATCGGGTCAAGCAACGTCCTTTCATTGGAAATCACCGATACGGATTCTTTGTATGAAGGACTTCTCTTGAAATTAAAAAAGCAAAAGTTCCTAGTCCTTTCGTCCAACACAAAAACTTGAACAGTAGCCTGCATATCCCACCGCCGTGCTAACGTGGCTACCTGTACGTCGTATCAAGATTTGAGACACCCTATGTTACGCAGGCTAGGCCTCGGAATTGCGTACTTCGTTGCGATCGTTTACCTCCTTTTGATCCTGTTGCCTGGTCTCTACTGCTACCAGCGCGGATGCAAGGGGCCCGACCTCGACGCATTTATGCCCGCCTTCCTTTTCACTCCGGCTGGCGCAATTGCAACGGCCTTCTCATTGTTCAACGCCATGCAAAACATCCGAAAAAGGCAATCGTGGTCTTGGGTTTTCTGGCCTCTTGCAGTCATCTTTGCGATTGTTCTCCTCGGAGTAATTACTTTGGTCGGGTGGGTGGTTTACGAGACCGCATTCCATCGTTTCCATCAGTGAAGCCGGGCTGATGAGATATCCGCATCGGACGGGTCGCCACACATCTCCCATTCGCGTCGCGGGCTGCCGCGCCTTGCTAATTCTTCGGCATTGATTGATCGTCCAATGGATTCATCGTCGCACCTTTTGCTAATCTTGCCCTGAAAAGTCACTCGCTCTGGCATCGAAAGGACGACCAAAATGGCCGGCACAAACGTCCCGAAAGAGACTACGCGCGTGACCGCGCCTGTCGCGTCGAACAGCCTTAGTGTGAACGTTTTTACCGCCCCCGGTAAGACAATGGTCGGCGAGCGCCCAAAGCCCTTCGGCGAACCGTTCGGCTTTGATCCGATCACGTCGACTTTAATCTTCGGCGAGTACGACGCGGTGCTTGTGGACGCAATGGGGACAGTAGCTGAGGCCGAGGCTCTCGCGGCGTGGGTCGCTCTGCACAACCGCAACCTGGAGACCATCTATATAACGCACGCCCACTTCGACCACTTCTACGGTCTCAGTATTCTGCTCGACCGTTTCCCGGACGCCCGGGCGATAGCAACGCCCGAGGCGGTGAAGGCCATGGAGATGTCTTTCACTCCCGTAGTGGAGCGGTTAGCCCGCCGGTTGTTTCCTGGGCAAGTACCCACTAAGTTGGTTCCACCTCAGCCTTATGAGAACGACACGTTCACTCTCGAGGGCCAGGAATTGCGCATCATCAAGCAGGGTCGCACCGATAGTCCCGATTCGACGTCTTTGTATGTCCCATCAATCGGTCTGATCGCCGCTGGCGACGTTGTGTACAACCAATGCCGCATGTACGTCGGCGACACCACCCCCGAGAGCCGAAAGAATTGGATCGCGGCTTTGGACCGGTTAGCGGCGCTCAATCCGACGATGGTTGTCGCCGGCCACAAGAAGCCCGGCGCACCCGACTCCCCCTCGACAATCCAGGAGTCCAAGCGCTACCTCGAGGACTTCGATCGGCTGCAGAAAACCACAAAGTCCGACCAGGAGCTGTTCGATCAGATGACCGAGCTGTACCCGCACTGGGTAGCCAACCAGTCGTGGTTGATGTTCGGATTCCCGCAGCCATGAGCCACATCAACCTAGAGTGACAATACTTATTCCGTAGATACAGGAGGAAAGAAACATGGCCACCAATAAAGTTTGGCTCATCACCGGGGCCGGGCGCGGCCTCGGCGTGGATATCGCCAAGGCGGCCATGGCCGCTGGCCACAAAGTTGTCGCTACCGGACGCAATACCGCCAAGGTGGCCAAGGCCCTCGGAGAATCTTCAAATCTCCTGGTCGTGAAACTGGACATTACGAAACCTGCCGACGCAGAGTCCGCGGTTAAGGCGACCGTTGACCGGTTTGGCCGCATAGACGTGCTCGTCAACAATGCTGCAAACTTTTACGCGGGCTTCTTTGAGGAACTGACGCCGGAGCAGATGGAGCGCCAGTTGTCGACCAGTCTGGTCGGCCCCATGAACGTAACCCGCGCCGTCCTGCCGGTTATGCGCAAGCAGCGTGCTGGGCTGATAATCACGATCTCATCTACGGCAGGCCTCATCGGCTTTGAGTTCGGCACCGCCTACGCTGCGTCGAAATTCGGCCTTGAGGGCTGGATGCAATCGCTGCAGCCTGAAGTCGAACCGTTTGGCATTAATACCATCACTGTCAATCCTGGCTTCTTCCGCACGGAGCTTCTCACTGAGGAGTCTACGAATTTCGCAGAGCGGACCATCGAGGACTATAACGAGCGCAGAGCGAAGCAAATGGAATTTTGGAAAGGCTACAACGGTCAGCAGTCCGGAGATCCCGCCAAGCTCGCCCAGGCACTGATAACGATCTCCAGTCAGGAAAAGCCGCCACGGCGCTTCCTTGCAGGCGCGGACGCCGTTGGCACTGCAGAGCAGGTGGCGGCAACGCTTCTGCAGCAGACCGAGGCCTACCGCAAGCTGTCATCGTCTCTCGCGTACGGAGATGCTGCATAAGCCCCTGATGCGAATATTTCCTTGCGCATGATGAAGGGAAAACACACCGATGAATCCCACGTCTTATCGCACAATACAGGTTGACGGCCTGTCGATCTTCTACCGGGAGGCTGGGCCGGCAAATGCGGAAACGATTCTCCTGCTCCACGGCCTTCCATCGTCGTCGCGGATGTTCGAACCGCTTTTCGCAAGGCTTTCCGATCGCTACCACCTGATAGCGCCTGATTATCCTGGGTTCGGACACAGTGACTGGCCGGATCCGAAGAAATTCGCATACGCCTTCGACCATTTGGCAGAGACCATGAACCATTTCACCGAGGCGCTCGGGCTCTCGCGCTATACCCTTTACATGCAGGACTACGGTGGCCCCGTCGGCTTTCGCATGGCACTGGAGCATCCGGAGCGGGTCGAAGCGCTGATCGTGCAGGACGCCGTCGCCCACAACCGGGGCCTCGGAGCAAATTGGAAAACGCGCCGGGCGTTCTGGGCTGATCGCGCTGCTAATGAAAGCGCATTGCGCACCAATCTCTTGTCACTCGAGGCCGCGCGTGCGCGACACGTCGGAACCGATCCCGACGTCGAGCGCCACGATCCCGACCTCTGGATCGACGAATTTTATTTTCTGAATCGGCCCGGCCAGGCTGAGATACAAAGCGATCTTTTCTACGACTACCGGACTAACGTCGACTCCTATCCGAAATGGCAGCAATGGATGCGCGAGAACCAACCACGGCTGCTCGTGATCTGGGGCAAATACGAAACATCGTTTGACCCGAGCGAGCCCGAGAGCTACCGTGAGGATGTTCCGAACGCCGAGGTCCACATTGTTGACGGCGGCCATTTCGCCCTGGACACGGCTGCCGACGAGATTGCTTCCAGAATGAGAAACTTTATGGCGTCTTCCCATGAGGGGAGGGCTCGCCAGGCATAATCGGCATCAGGTATGAACACGGAAGAACCGCAGCAGTAAAGACAGGTGGAACGTCCCCAATCTCAATGATGGGAATTGGTGAATGTCCCGTCTGTCCCAGTTTTAGTTCAGTTTTAGTTCCTAGTTGAAAAGGCCCATAAATCGCCTGAACCTAAAGCTGAAACTTATTTTGCCGCGGGACCGTAACTTTCCGCAGGAGGTCAACATGCATGACACAAAGGAGCGGTTATCTCTGTTGTGGATCTTCGCGTTACTCAACTACCTGTATGCCGACGTCATTGCCCTGTTCGCTATTGCTGGCTCGCGAAATCCATTCGAGCCTCTCGCCCCATGGGCTCTGATGGGTTCAGCGGTCTTGATGGAAATACCCATCGCCATGATTCTGGCGTCTCGACTGCTTCCGTTTCGAGCGAACCGGCTGGCGAACATCATCGCGGGTGGTATTGTGACCCTTGTAAACGGTTTTCTGACCTTCGTTCCGCCTCTGGCCGGATGGGGCAGGCCGCCTGCTTTTCCAGAGTACTTGTTCTTCGCAACGATCGAAACTGTGGCCACCTCGCTCATCATCTGGCAGGCGTGGAATTGGTCAGGGGTTGAGACTGTCCGCACGTCGTAAGCGGTCGCTCAAAGGAGGTCAATGTGAAAAGAGAACGCTTGACACAGATCGTCCTGGTGATCGTGGGGCTGTTGTATCTGGCCCCAACTTATTTTCTATATATGGACCTGCGGCATTCCAGCTGGCTTTTGGAGCAGAACAACGAGTGCGAACCGATGTTTCTGAGTTTTTTCATTCCGGTCGCGGTCTTTCTACTCATAGCCGCGAGGAGGCCGTCTGAGCATCGCTCGATGATTGCTCTGGCAGCCTGGTGGAACATCTCCCATGCCTCTGTGATGGCCATTCAAACCGTGGAAGCGCGGATTCACGGCGTCCACCGGAGCTTTGCCGATGTGATCTTATTCCTTGTAATCGGAGTCGTCCTGTTAGCACTTCTGCCGGCAAAACGAGAGGCAGTCAGGCTGGCAGTTGCGTGAACGAGCGCAAAAAAACCACTCGATGAGCTGGCTTATATTTCAAGAGAATGATTCGATTTCAGAAAGGAGAACAAAATGGCAACAAAAGGAAAAATCCTGGTACTAGTCTCGAGCGGTCGCGGCTTGCCCTTGAAAGATGGCGGGCGTTACAAGGGCGCTGGCTACTATCTCAACGAACTGACGGTTCCGGTTCGCGCCCTGATGAAGGAGGGCTACGAAATCACCTTCGCCACCCCCAGAGGCAACACGCCCCAAGTGGATGTGAATTCAGAGGTCGCCGATTTCTTCGGCGGGGACGCGGCCAAGCTTAAGGACTATATGTTATTCCGCGACGGCCTGACTGGGCTCAGAGATCCAATGCGTATCTCGGATGTCATCGCGTCAGGCCTGGATCAATATGACGCTGTGTTCGTCCCCGGCGGCCATGGCCCGATGATCGATCTTCTCGATGATCCCGACGCCGGCACCGTGATGAGACACTTTCATAAAACATCCAAGCCTACGGCAGTGCTCTGTCATGGCCCGATTTCACTGCTCTCGGCTCTTCCGAATTCGGTGGAGGTGGTCGCCGCGCTCAAGGCGGGCGATAACGCCGGAGCGCAGGCCAAGGCTAAAGGTTGGATCTACGCTGGATATAAGATGACCATCTTTTCGACCGCAGAAGAGCAGCAGCGCGAACCGCTTGAGATCGGTGGTAAGGTTCTCTTCTATCCGGACTTCGCCTTGAAAACAGCGGGCGGTGACGTAAGTGTGGTCGCTCCATGGGGGAGCTACGTCCTTCAAGATCGCGAGCTAATCTCGGGTCAGAACCCGTTCTCCGATGAAGCGCTTCACCATTGCCAGCAGCTCGCGTCCACCGTAGGCGCCGGCAACAAGACTTGGCACGCCTATCTCAGCGGCCCCGAAACTCCCGACGCCAAGGGCGTCAACGCCCGCGATCGTATCGGCCTTGGACCATGGCAGAACGCGAAAGGCGTCGTCATCGCACAGAACGTCGATGATCTTCACAGTGCCAACAACAAGCTCAGCCGCGATACCGCCCTGACCGAGCGCGGCAACATCGTGGCCGGCGTCGGCTATAAGCCGATCTGGCACGATGCCTTGACGGGCTCCGACCGCGACGGCCGCGCCTTCCCCGGCAACATCAACATGACCTGCAACGGCTGGACAAGCAGCGAATTCGGCAAGGCTATGCTCGGCCATATCGACCGCACCGGCCTCGCCGACAACGACTACGCGCGCTCGTGGAATTCTTCACACCAGTCGCGCGGCTGCAGCCAAGCCGACCTGATCGCCACCGGCGGCATGGGCTGTTCTACTGCTTCGCGCAGTAACGAAATTCGCGTGAACATCCTACATCAGGGAGAAAACCAATGAACAGGACTTTGCGGTTGTCGATCCTCGCCTCTGCGGCGCTGGCGTCCCTCGGTTGGGCCGGCGCCTCGCAGGCCCAGCAGAACAATATGAGCTTCTTCATCACCAGCGTCGGGTCCGGCAAGGGCGGCGACCTCGGCGGCGTCGCCGGGGCCGATGCGCACTGCCAGCAACTCGCCGCGGCGGCCGGGGCGGGCGGCAAGACCTGGCGCGCCTATATCAGCACCAACTCCACCCCGGCGGCCCCGGGCATCAACGCCCGCGACCGCATCGGCAACGGCCCGTGGCAGAACGCCAAAGGCGTCGTCATCGCCAAGGACGTGAACGACCTGCATGCCAACGCCCAGATCAACAAGGCGAACGGGCTCAACGAGAAGGGCGAGCCCACCAAAGTGCGCGGCGACGCCGTGAACCAGCACGACATGCTGACCGGCTCGACCCTGGAGGGCCGCGCATTCCCGCCCAACCTCAACCTGACCTGCAACAACTGGACCAGCGGCAATTTCGGCAGCGCCATGCTCGGCCACAGCGACCGCGAAGGCATCGCCGACACCGTCTACCAGCACTCCTGGAACTCGGCCCACATGTCGCGGGACTGCACCCAGCCCGGCCTGGTCGCCACCGGCGGCGCCGGGTTGTTCATGTGCTTCGCCCAATAGCGCAGTGCGTTCCGGGCGGCGGCCGGCGTCGGTTGCCGCCCGGAATTGCGTTGTTTTGTACCCTCTCCCGCTTGCGGGGGGTACAATGATAGCCTGGAAAGTAGGCCACTTGGGAACTACGAAGCCGATTAGTCCTATTCAGAAATCCGACTTGGACGTTTGTGGAATAGGGACTTTAAAACCAAGGAAATCTTGGGCGTTGTTCTCTGCACAGATGACTTCCATGAGTGGCTGCTGCACACGCCGCCAGCGCTGCAGGCCTCGCCAGGGCATTGTAAAGACCCCCGGGTCGTCGACGTTGACCGAGACATCGACAGAGTTTCCGTCGGCTGACAATTTCCAGCGTTCGATCACATGCATCTGAGTGGTATGCGGCGTGCGGTAATTGTCGGCAAAGGTCCTGTCGGTTTGGCCAATGGTATCGATGACGAGGGTGTCCCCGCCTTCGTAATGGCCGACCGATTCTCCATACCAAGACGGTTTAACGTTAACCGAATGCGGCACATTCAGGTAGATGTGGCGCACCTCCGGCCCGGACTCCATGATGACCACAATCTCATTTGGCCGTTGATAGATGAAAAGTGGCGCGCCCACGACGTCGGTATCAAAAGTCGGAACACCGGCTGGCCAGCAACGTTCATGGGCACGGTAGGCCACTCCGCCGGCGAGCACCTCGTCGTTCGTTTTCTTCATCCCCGGCCTCACCCAATCCTGCAGAACCGGATTGGAGAGATCGGCGACGCGGTAGGTTGGAACTCCGCGACCGGGAGGCACGTAAGGATGGGCTTTATCGAAGGTGATGGGCCCCCCCGGCCCGCCCCCCGGTACCGCGATCAGGTCGTCGACACCAAAGGTGCGGTCAAGCTGCCAACCGGTCCTGTCGTCCGTGGCGAATATCGGAATAGCCGACTTCCCAACGGCATCGACCGCCAAGCCGGCACCCGTCGTCGACAAGAAGGCCATCAAGCATGTCAAACTTAATCTGGACATGTTTCCCCACAGAACTGAACTCTGTCCCCGATTAGGATAAACCTACTCAGACGACGGTTCAATCGGCAACCCGAAGCGGCCCTCTGGCCGAACACGTAACACGTCCCCGCAAGCGGGAGAGGGAGCAAAAGAGCCGTTCGATTACGCGCATTGAAGCGACAACTTACGAACGACTCCTAAGGTGACGGCAATCACGGTCACGACCGTTTGGCGTGTCCGTGGCGATCATGCGCATGGGGATGCGCGTGGGGATGCGGTGGGGAGATCGTGCGAATGGCGATGATCATGTGAATGCGCACGCTCGTGATCCGTGCCCGTGTTCCCCATCCTCGTCATGCGCGTGATGATGCAGCCGCTGGCGCGGACGCAGGCCGCGCGGATCCTCGCTGAACACCAGCGATTTGATGGTGACGGGCACCGTGTTCGAGGGCAGGCGGATGCGGCCGAGGTCGATGTAGTCGAAATCCATCAGCATGACGCCGTCGATGACCAGGATGTCGGTCTCGACGCCGTGCTCCTCGCGGAGGATCGCGCCGAGCGTCTGGGCGACGTCGCCGTCGAGCATGACGTAGATCGCCTGGCGCGCCGCAATGCGGGCGGCGAGGCCGCGGCGGATGCCTGCGGCGAAGGCGGCGAGCCGCTCATAGGCGGGCGGTCCCTGCCAGCGCAGCGCGAGGGCGACCTCGCGGTCGTCGTCGACACCGAAGGCGGCGAGATGGGCGCGGATCGCCTGCGCCAGCGCCTCGGGGTCGATGTCGCCGGCGCTTTCGAAGCCGGGCTGCAGCACCTGCAGATTGCGCCGCGGCAGCAGCGCGCCGGGATTGGAGATGTAGCTCGTATTGCCGGAGAGCTGCACGCTGTATTCGGAGGCGCCGAGCGCGGTGGCGCGGATGCATTCGCCCGCCGGCAGCAGCGGCCACGGCAGCGCCCCGGCATCGATCCGCCGCCTGATCGCGCGGCCGAGCCTGCGCCCCATGTCGCCGAAATCGCGGTCCTCGCGGCCATAGACATATTCCCCGACGCCGCCGGAGAACATGACGCCGTCGACGGCGCCGAAATCGGCGATCGGGTCGGTGAGGTAGAGATGGCCGATGTCGGGCGGCAGCGGCCGCGCCGTCAGCGCGGCGATGAGTGTATCGGCCATGCCTTCCGCGACGGCGTCGAGATCGGCCGGCGCGGCCGTGTCGCCGCGGTCCCAGGCAAAGCCGGCGCGCCCGGCGTGATATTTCCCGGCCGGATCGAGCCGGACGATGCGGCCGGCCTCGACCACCTGGAGCCGGCCGCCCACATGCACCGCCGCGGTGGCGACGACCTTGCCATGCGCGACCACGGCGAGCTTGGTGGTGCCGCCGCCGATGTCGATGTTGAGGATGCGCTGGTGCGCGGCGCTGGACAGCGTCGCGGCGCCGGAGCCGTAGGCGGCCAGCATCGCCTCCATGTGATGGCCGGCGGCGGCGCAGACGAACTCGCCGCCCTTCTCCGCAACGATGGCGGCGATCGCCTTCGCATTCTCGCGCCGCAGCGCCTCGCCGGTGAGGATCACTGCGCCGGTGTCGATGGCATCGGGGTCGATGCCGGCGGCATGGTAGGCCTCGTCGATGATGGCGCCGAGCTTTGCCTCGTCGATGTGCTCCTCGCTGCGATAGGGCGTGAGCGCAACGCCGGACTGGAACAGGGTTTCCCGCGACACCACGAAGTAGCGGCTCGACAGGTCCTCGCCGAGCCGGCGCAGATGGATGCGCGAGAAGATCACCTGGGTGCCGGACGAGCCGATGTCGATGCCGACGCTGGTCAGGGTCACATGGTCCTGGATCCAGATCGGATTGTCCTCGAGCGGGCCGTCGTCGGGGAAATCGTGGTCGTGATCGGCGCTGCCGTCATGGGTGTGCGCGAGGTCGATGCCATAGACATGGTCGGTCAGCGTATGACCCTTCTGCGTGGGATCATCGGCGGGCGGCATCGCGGTCTCCGGCGGGGCCGAGGGCGGGGCCAAGGGCGGGGCAAGGAGGGGCTTGCCTAGCACGGGTTATGCACTTATTCATCAGTGATCATACGTTTTGCCGAACGGGAGATTTTGATGAACCGTATCGCGCCGCGGCTTGCCGCTGCTTCGCTCGCCCGCATCACGACGATCGCCGCTGCGACCATCGCCGTCGCAACCGTCGCGCTCCCGACCATCGCCTCGGCGCATCCCGGCCATGATGGCACGCCCGGCTTCATCCACGGCTTCCTCCATCCGCTGGGCGGCCTCGACCACATCCTCGCCATGGTGGCGGTCGGCCTGTTCGCGGCGCGCCTCGGCGGCCGCGCGCTGTGGCTGGTGCCGGCGAGCTTCGTCGTCACCATGGCCGCGGCGGGCGTCGCCGGCATGGCCGGTTTCGCGCTTCCCTATGTGGAAGCCGGCATCGCGCTTTCGATCCTGGTGCTCGGCGCCGCCATCGCCCTGGAGACGACCATGCCGGTCGCCGCCGCCATGGGCCTCGTCGCCTTGTTCGCCGTCTTCCACGGCCACGCCCACGGCGCCGAAATGCCGGAGACGATGTCCGGCCTCGCCTACGGCGCCGGCTTCGTCGCCGCCACCGCCGCCCTGCATGCGCTGGGCATCGGCCTCGGCCTCTTCATCGGCCGTGCCGGCGAGATGTTCGGGCGGCGTGTCCTGCAAGTCGGCGGCACCGCCGCAGCGCTGGCCGGCGCCGCGCTCCTCGCGGGAGCGATGTAGGGACGCGAGCCTGCGACAAGACCGAGTCATTCCGGGCCGGCCGTAGGCCGGAACCCGGAATGCAGGCTTTCTTTGCGGCGTCATGGATTTCGCGGTTCGGTGCTCAATAGCACCGCCTCGGAATGACGCCTCGCGGTTTGCGCGTATTTCACGCCACCGAGCGGGCCGGCAGCGGCGGCAGGTCGGCGAGCTCGGCCTCGTAGGCCGCATCCATCTTCGGCGTGAGGCCGTGCTTGGACAGCGCCTCGGTGAAGGTTCTCCGGATTTCCGGCGTCTCGTCGGCATAGTCGATCTGGTCGCCGCCGATGCGGCGGCTGATCCACGCCTTGGGTACGCCCTGCGCATTGCGGATCGACACCACCTCGTGCTTGAAGGCGAGATAGCGCGCCGGCGTGGTGCTGGTGTTGAAATGCTGGTGCAGCCACATGTTGGGCGGCACGATCATCGAGCCGACCTGCCATTCGTAGCGGCGCGGCGCTTCACCCTCCGGCCACATCAGCGAGTAGCCTTCGCCGGACAGGATGATGACGTGGGCGCCGGGGCCGTGGCAGTGCGCCTTCTTGTAGGTGCCGATCGGGAACTGGGAGATGTGGCTGTTCATCGAGCCCTTGGCCATGTTGAAGCGGATATGGCCGCCGCCGGCGCCGCGCTCCTTGGCCGAGATCAGCGGCAGGTTGACCGCGTCGGCGACGAAATTGGTCTGCAGCAGCAGGCCCTTCTGCTCGCCCTTGGCGCTGAAATAGTCGGGCTCGCCGTTGAAGCGGTCGCGGAAGTCGTGGCTGGTCGCGAACACGAAGTCGATGTCTTCGTAGAGATTGATGACCGGGGGTGCATTGGTCACGGCGACGTATCGCGCCGGCGCGCGGCCGGAGCCGTTGAAATGCTGGTGCCAGGTGTTGAGCGGGATCGCGAACAGGGCGCCCGCCTTCCACTCGAAGGTGATGCGGGCGCCGGCGTCGTTCCACACCGTCGTGGAGCCGCGGCCGTCCAGCACCAGGATCATCTCCTCGAACAGCTGGCGCTGCGGCGCGAGCTTGCCGGCCGGCGGAATCTCGCAGACATAGCAGTCGTTCGAGGTCCGCGACGCCTCGTGATTGATGAAGACGCCGTGGCCGCCGCGCCGCGCCCATGGCTTGAGCTCGACGGTATGCAGGCTCGGCACGTAATGCGCGCCGATGATGTCGAGCCCCTCGCCGCGCACCCAGCGGGTGTAGGGGGTGTCCTTCTCGGAGGCGAATTTCTTCGCCAGTTCCTCGGAAACGATGGCGGTCTTGGCCATACGGCGGGTCTCTCTCATCACGGCGGTGCTATCCAGATAGCGCCATTCCGCGGCGACGGCAAAGGCCTTCGGCCCTCATCGCAAAGTCCGTAGCCCGGCGAGCGGAGCGACCCGGCGGCCTCGCGAGCCGCACCATGTTCCCGGGTCGCTCGCTCGCCCGGCTACGCGCTTTCCCTCCCCGACTTCGGGGAGGGTGGCGCGCAGCGCCGGGTGGGGTTCGCGGCGAAGCAAGAAACCCCACCCCGGCCCTCCCCGAAAACGGGGAGGGAGAAGGTCACCCCGCGTCGGGGCCGGTCGCGTTGTTGCGATAGTTGAGCGGGGGCGCACGCTCGCCGATCAGCGGCTTGTAGACGAAGTCCGGGCCGCGGCTCTTGTCGAACTCGGCCTTGGCGGCGGCGATCAGGGCGGGGTCGGCAAAGAGCTGCGCGCCGGTGAGCGCGAGGGTCTTCGCCGCGACCACCATCGCCTTGGTGCCGATGTCGGTGCCGCCGGCGGCGACGGCCTGCCAGCTATGGGCGGCGGTTCCGGGCACCCAGGTCGCCGTATTGAGCGTGCCCAGCGGCGTCACCCAGCTCACGTCGCCGGAGTCGGTCGAGGAATATTTCTGCCCGTCGTACTGGTATTTGCGGATTTCGCCGGCGCTGGCGAGCGCGGGAAGGCGCGGGCCGGGCAGGTTTTTCTGGAGCCGCTCTCCGAACTGCATGTCCGCAGGCGTCCAGCGCGGCGCGCCGACGCGGCGCAGGCTGCCGTCGACGAGGCGTCCCAGCACGTCGTTGGGCAAGGTGCTGTAAGTGCCGCTGATCAGCTCGTAATCCATCGTCGTTCCGGTGCCGAGTGCCGCCCCTTCCGCCGCCTTGACGACGCGCGCGAACAACTCGCCGGTGACGCGGGGATCGGGATGGCGCACGACGTAGAAGGATTCCGCGAAGTCCGGAACGATGTTGGGCGCGGCGCCGCCATTGGTGATGACGTAGTGGATGCGCGCATCCTGCGGCATGTGTTCGCGCATGTAATTGACCATGAAGTTCATGGCCTCGACGGCGTCGAGCGCGGAGCGGCCGCGATCGGGCGCGGCGGCGGCATGGGCAGACTGGCCGTGGAAGCGGAATTTCGCGCTGGTGGTCGCGAGATTGCGGTCCTGGGAGGCGTTGTTGGCGTCGGCGGGATGCCAGTACAGCGTCGCATCCACGTCCTTGAACAGCCCGGCGCGCACCATGTAGACCTTGCCGCCGCCGCCTTCCTCCGCCGGCGTCCCGTAGACGCGGATCTGGCCCTTGGTGCCGGAGGCTTCGAGCCAGCCCTTGATCGCGATGGCGGCGGCCACGGCGCCGGTGCCGAACAGGTGGTGGCCGCAGGCATGGCCGGCGATCTGGTTGGCGATCGGCGCCCGGTCGGGGACGGCCTCCTGGGACATGCCGGGCAGCGCGTCCATCTCGGCGAGGATGGCGATGACCGGACCGTCGGTCGTCCCGGCGCGCGCCACGAAGGCGGTCGGCATGCCGGCCACGCCGGCCTCGATCGCAAAGCCGGCGGCGCGCAGCTCGTCCTGAAGCAGCGCGGTGGTCTTGGTCTCCTGGTAGCCGAGTTCCGGCGCCGCCCAGATCTTGAGCGCGACCTCCGAAATATGGGGCGCATAGGCGTCGATGGCCCCGATCAGCTTGGCCTGGTTGGCGGCGGAAAGTTCGGCCGCCGAAGCGGGAAGGCCCATGCACAACGCGGCCGCAGCCGCGGCGACAAACCACGATGATCGCTTCATCGGACACACCTCGTTTTTCAGCGCTTCGCCGGGATGGCCGGGATCGGCCCCAGAATTGGCGCAAACGATAGCGGCATTCCGAGGCGCGGCAAAGCGCCAGCCGAAGCGCGGCGATCATCCGCACTTTACCCTCCCCGACTTCGGGGAGGGCCAGGGTTAGGGCCAGGGTGGGGTCTCAGCGGACTCTAGAAGACCCCACCCCCGCCCTCCCGAAAGACGGGGAGGGAGCAGAGGGCTCACACCTCGATGAAGACTTTGCCGTCCTCTACGGTCGCCGGATAGGTCTTCATCGGGATCATGCAGGGCGGCAGCACCACCTCGCCGGTCCGGATGTTGAACTGGCCGTTGTGGAAATTGCATTCCACCACGTCGCCCTCGATATAGCCCTCCGACAGCGATCCCGGACCGTGGGTGCAGGCGTCGTCGAGCACGTAGAACGCGCCGTCGACATTGAAGACGGCGAGCGTCAGCCCTTCCTTCTCCACCTTGAGCGCGGTTCCTTCGGCGACTTCGTCGGCTTGGCACAGTTCCAGTCGTGACGGCATTGCAGGCTCTTTGCAGGATCTCTTTACGGTGGCTCTCGACAACTTCTCGACAACGGCGCTTCATTGACGCCGGGGGAGCCCCGCGCTAGTTTCGCGGCGGCAAAAACACGGCGTTTTGCAAGGGTTTGTGCAGCGCGTTCATAGACCATAGGCGTCACCGCAGGTCAATGTCGTGCGACGCATGCGTGCGACGCATGGGCGAGCCCGCTTGGCCCCCTTTGGCCCCCTTCGATCTCGCTCGCGGGCGACGTCCCAAACCGGCCGCAAACGCCCCAGGAGGCGCCCGATGCTGCGAAAAGAACAAAACGATCTCCTGACCCAGACCGGTCCCGGCACGCCCGGCGGCAAGCTGTTCCGCAGCTATTGGCTGCCGGCGCTGCTCGCCGAGGAACTTCCCGGCAATGACTGCCCGCCGGTGCGGGTGAAGCTCCTGTCGGAACGGCTGCTGGCGTTCCGCGACAGCGAGGGCCGGCTTGGGCTGATCGACGAGTTCTGCGCCCATCGCGGCGTCTCGCTGTGGTTCGGCCGCAACGAGGAAGCGGGCCTGCGCTGCCCCTATCACGGCTGGAAATACGACGTGACCGGGCAGTGCATCGAGGTGCCGTCGGAGCCGGAGGAAAGCGGCTTCTGCAAGCGGATCAAGCTCAAGTCCTATCCGCTGGTCGAGCGCGGCGGCGTGCTGTGGACCTATATGGGCCCGCCGGAGACGCCGCCGCCGCTGCCGGAATGGGAATTCGCCACCGTGCCCGTCCCCAGCGCTTCGTCTCCAAGCGGCTGCAGGAATGCAACTGGCTGCAGGCGATGGAGGGCGGCATCGATTCGAGCCACGTCTCGTTCCTGCACCGCGGCGACCTCAATTCCGATCCGCTGTTCCGCGGCGCCAAGGGCAACCAGTACAACATGGCGGACTCCCGGCCGGTGTTCGAGGTGGTCGAGAGCGCCGGCGGCCTCTACATCGGCGCCCGCCGCAATGCCGAGAACGACCATTACTACTGGCGCATCACGCAGTGGGTGATGCCCTCCTTCACCATGATCCCGCCGCGCGGCAACCATCCGGTCCACGGCCATTTCTGGGTCCCGATCGACGACGAGAACTGCTGGGCCTGGAGCTTCGACTATCATCCGATCCGCGACCTCACCGACGCCGAGGTCGCGGCGATGAGGGACGGCAAGGGCATCCACGTCAAATACGTGCCCGGCACGCTTCCGGCCGCTCGCCAACAAGGACAACGATTATCTGATCGACCGCGCCGCGCAGAAGGCCGGCAGCACCTACAGCGGCGTCGAAGGCATCGCGCATGCAGGACGCCTCGTTGCAGGAGAGCATGGGGCCGATCGTCGACCGCACCAAGGAGAACCTGGTCTCCACCGACAACGGCATCATCATGGCGCGCCACCGGCTGATGCGCGCGGCGAAGGCGCTGGCCGACAAGGGCGAGGTGCCGCCCGGCGTCGACCCCGCGCACCAGCAGGTGCGCTCGGCCGCCGTGGTGCTGCCGCGTGACCAGGCCTTCAAGGACGCCGCCAGGGAGGCGCTGATGGCGCGGCCGGGCGTCGCGCCGGCCTCGGTTTAGGTTCGCAAGGAGACATCGATGCCGAGCGAAAGCGCGAGAATGGCGAGCGCCGCGGAGGCGCGGTTCCGCATCGATGCTCCGAACGCCAGATCGAAGCGCGTCAAGGTCATCGCGCTCGACCGGCCGAGCGAAGCCGTGGTCAAGCACCTCGCCCGGAAGCAGTGGAACGGCGCGACCTTCTTCACCGCCTCGGCATTCGCGGGCGCGCCGCCCGCCGGCAGCTTCTCGATGCAGGGCTGGCTCAGCGATCTCGCCGGCCGCACCAAGGACCTGCTCGACGAAGTCGACACCGCCGACCTCGTCGTCATGGTGGCGACGGCCGGCGAAAATGCCCAGGCCGCGGCGCTGATCGGCGAGGCCTGCAGCCTCAGGCGGATCACCACCACCGGGCTCATTCTCGGCGGCGCGTCCGTCTCCGACGAGATGCTGTCGAAAACGCTGTCGCAGATGCGGCCGTGGTCGCTGATGCTCGTCATCGCCAGCGCCGTCGACTATATCGAGGACATGCTGATCGCGCTGCGCGCATGAGCCTTGCGCGGTGCCCCTCTCCTCCCTTCTCATTCAACAGGCAATCATCCCATGTCGTCCGGCGCGGCACCTCTGCTCCCTCTCCCCGCGTGCGGGGAGAGGGTCGGGGTGAGGGGGCCTTTCCACGATTCTGAGCATCGAATTTTAGCGCTCAGGCGCGCGGATAGGCCCCATCACCCGGCGCGCAAGAGCGCGCCGACCTCTCCCCGCGCGCGGGGAGAGGTGTGTGCATCCGACGCGGCGCGAAGCCCAGCATGACAGCGCGGCGCATCGTCGTCATCGGAGGCGGCCCGGCCGGCGTGTTCGCCGCGATTGAGGCCAAGCGCCGCGATGCGAGCGCCGAGGTGACGCTCGTCTCCGACGAACCGTCCGAGCCCTATGAGCGCCCGCCATTGTCCAAGGCGGTGCTGCTCGGCAAGGCGCGCGCGGGCGACGCCCCGATCGCCGGGCCGAAAGGCATGGCCGGCCACGGCGTGACGCTGATGCTCCACACGCGGTGCGCTGCGATCGATCGCGCTGCGCGCGAGCTGGTCACCGCAGCGGGCCGGCGCTTGCCCTATGACGCCCTCGTCATCGCGACCGGGTCGGTCGTGCGCCAGATCCCGGCATTGCCGCTCGGCGCGCCCCGCGTGCACTATCTGCGCACCGAAGCCCATGCCGATGCGCTTGCGGCGGAACTCGCGGCGGCACGGCACCTCGCGGTGGTCGGCGGCGGGCTGATCGGCCTCGAGGTCGCGGCCTCCGCTCGCGAGCTCGGCGTCGCCGTCACCGTCATCGAGGTGGCGCCGCGCATCCTGGCGCGGGTTTGCGACGAGGCAACCGCGGCGGTCATCGCGGCGGAGCATCGCCGGCACGGCGTCGACATCCGCCTCGATGCCAAGCTTGCCGATGCAGCGACTGGGAGCGACGGCCGCCTCATGCTCGAGATCGCCGGTGGAGAGACCATCCGCGCCGATCTCGTCGTGGTCGGCGCCGGCGCGATGCCGGACGATGCCCTCGCCGCCGCGGCCGGCCTCGTCACCGACAACGGCATCGTTGTCGACGCGCAGTGCCGCAGCTCCGATCCCGCGATCTTCGCCGCCGGGGACGTCGTGCGCTTTCCCGGCCCCCACGGCCTGGTGCGCCAGGAGGATTGGCGCCATGCCCAGGACCAGGGCAGCGTCGCCGGCCGCAACGCCGCCGGCGCCAGCGATGCCTATCGCAGCACGCCGTCGTTCTGGTCGGAGCAATTCGGCCTCTACATTCAGGGCGTCGGCTGGCCGCAGCCGCAGCCGGAGCGGCGGGTGCGGCGGCTGGGCGCGAACATGCTCACGTTCGAGTTGACCGGCCGCCACATCGGCTATGCCATCGGCATCAACGCCCAGCGCGACATGGCGGTGGTGCGGCGGCTGATCGAGCGGCGCATCGCCGTCGATCCGGCAGTGCTGGCCGACCCGACAATAGCGCTTGCCGATCTGCTAAAAGCCAAGCCATGATCTTTCCCAATATGATGTTTCCCAACACGCGAACCCACCCGAACTACGAGGACCACGCCCATGCATGACCTTCCCGGAAGCCACTGGCACGAGCCCACTGCCGGCAAGCGCGCCGGATTCGGCAAGTTCGGGCGTCCCAAGACGCCTTATGACCTGTTCATGGAATCCGAAGGCATCCCGGTGTTCCGCGACATCGGCGTGAGCAAGGTGCAGAACCTGCCGCTGGCGCCGTGGAAGCGCCTGGGCGGGCGCGGCACCTACATCCAGCTCCACGGCACCGAAGGGAAATGGGGCTGCTACCTGGTCGAGGTGCCCGGCGCCGGCGCGCTCAACCCGGAAAAGCACATCTACGAGGAAATCTATTTCGTGGTCGAAGGGCGCGGCTCGACCGAGGTGTGGCTCGACGCCGATTCCAAGCGCCATGTCTTCGAGTGGCAGAAGGGCTCGCTGTTCTCGATTCCCGTCAACGCGATGCACCGCATCGTCAATGCCGGGTCAAGCCCGGCGCTGCTGCTCGGCGGCACCACGGCGCCGAACCTGATGAACCTCATCAACAATGTCGGCGCGATCTTCGACTGCCCCTATCAGTTCCGCGATCGCTTCAGCGGCGCCGACGATTTCTACAAATACAACGACGACATCGAGCCGGACCCGGTGCGCGGGCTCGCCATGCGGCGCACCAATTTCATCCCCGACATCGTCGATTGCGACCTGCCGCTCGACAACCGCCGCTCGCCGGGCTTCCGCCGGGTCGAGCCGTTCATGACCGGCAACACCTTCTATCTCTGGGTCGGCCAGCATGAGAACGGCCGCTATTCGAAGGCCCACGCCCACACCTCCGCCGCCGTGCTGGTTTGCATCAAGGGCAAGGGCTACACCTACACGTGGCCGGAGCACGCCGGCGTCAATCCGTGGAAGGACGGCAAGGCGCACCTCGTCAAGCGGGTCGACTACGAGCCGGTCGGCCTCGTATCCGCAGCGCCCGGCGGGGCGCGCTGGAACCACCAGCATTTCGGCTGCTCCAAGGAGCCGCTGCGGCTCACCGCCTGGTTCGGGCCGTACAATCCCGGCCGCGAGCCCGGACCGCCCGGCGAGACCCACGTCGACTATACCGCCATGGACATCACCGAAGGCGGCAGCTCCATCCCCTACTGGATGGAGGACCCCTACATCGCCAGGGAATACACCGAGAGACTAGCGCGGGAAGGCGTCGCCAACCGGATGGATCCGCAATTCTACGACAAGAACTACAAGGGCGAATTGCCCAAGGGGGTTTGAGGGGTCGGAAGGCGCTGCGGTTGAATGATGAGGCGGATGGGTGAATAGCGGAGCCTGCCTGTACATCTTACGCTGCGCCGACGGCAGTTACTACGTCGGCACCACGCGCAAGAGCCCAGAGGAACGAATTGGCGAGCACAATGCCGGCCTCCACGGCGGTTACACGGCTGCGCGACGCCCGGTTAGTTTGGTCTTCGCCCAACACTTCGAGACCATTACCGATGCCATTGCTGCCGAGCGTCAGGTCAAGGGATGGTCGCGCGCCAAGAAGGAGGCCATGATTAAAGGGGAATGGAATCGTTTGCCTGAATTGGCGAAGCGCAGGAATTAGGAATCCTTCAGATGCTGTGCTGGCTGCCATCCTTCGAGACGCGCGCAAGAGCGCGCTCCTCAGGATGAGGTCGTAGAAAAGTTTCACACGCTCTCAGGATGAGGCTCCTGGGTGGATATCCCTTGCAGCCTCATCCTGAGGAGCCGGCGCAGCCGGCGTCTCGAAGGATGGCAACGGACGAGGCCGCGCCGGCGGAGTTGCGGATTGGAAATTGAATGAACATCGAGACCGACGAAGCCGGCGGCCGGATTTTCTTTTCCACCACCGGACGCAGCCTGGAGGGAGAGGACGAGATCTGCGTCTTGAGCGTCGGCGTCGATATCGGCTCGTCGACCTCGCACCTCGTGTTCTCCCGGATCGTGCTGGAACGGCTCGACAGCCGCTATGTCGTGACCCAGCGCGAGACCTTCTATCAGTCGGACATCCTGCTCACGCCCTATTCGTCGCAGGATGAGATCGACGCCGACGCGCTGGGCGCGTTCTTCGAGAAGCAATACGAAAACGCCATGGTCGATCCCGACGAGATCGACGCCGGCGCGCTGATCCTCACCGGCGTCGCGGTCCGCCGCAGCAATGCGCGAAAGATCGGCGAATTGTTCGCCCGCCAGGCCGGCAAGCTGGTCGCGGTCAGCGCCGGCGACAATCTCGAAACGGTGATGGCGGCCTATGGCTCCGGCGCGGTCGCCCGCTCGATCCGCGACGGCGCCCCGGTAATGAACGTCGATGTCGGCGGCGGCACCTCCAAGATCGCGGTGTGCGTCGACGGCCAGGTGATCGCGATCACCGCGGTCGATGTCGGCGCGCGCCTCGTGTGCACCGATGCGGACGGACGGATCACGCGGCTCGAGGAAGCCGGCCGCCGGTTCGGCGAAGACCTCGGGCTCGCCCTCGAGATCGGTGCGGCGCTCGCGCCGGACGACGCCCGGCGGCTCGCCGGCCGCATGGCCGATTGCCTGTTCGAGGCCATGCGGGGCGGCGCGCCCAAGCTCGGCGCCACCGGCCTGTTGCGCCTCGATCCCCTCGGCTGGCGCGGCGCCGTCGACCAGGTGACGTTCTCCGGCGGCGTCTCGGAATACGTCTATGGCTGGGAGACCCAGGGCTTCGGCGATCTCGGCCGCCTGCTCGCCGCCGAGATCCGCCAGCGCGTCGCCGCCTGGGGAGTGCGCCTGGAGCCGCCGGCCCAGGGCATCCGTGCCACCGTCATCGGCGCCTCGCAATACACGACGCAAGTGAGCGGCAGCACGATTTTCGTGTCTCCCCACAGCGCCCTGCCGCTGCGCAACGTCCCCGTCATAGCGCCGAGCCTCCTCCTGGAGGGCGAGACCGTCGATGCCGATGCCATCGCGGCCTCGATCCGCACCGTGCTGCGGCATCTCGATCTGGGCGACGCCGATACGCCGGTCGCGATTTTCGTTCCCTGGCAGGGCTCGGCGACGTTCCACCGCCTCGATGCCTTCTGCCGCGGCGTCGCCGACGGCTTGAGCGAGGTGCTCGCCCGCGGCCATCCCATCGTATTGGCGGGCGACGGCGATGTCGGCGGCCTGATCGGGATTTATTTCCGCGAGGAGATGAAGCTGACCAACCCGGTCGTCTCCATCGACGGCCTCGAACTCAAGCAGTTCGACTACATCGACATCGGCGAACTGTTGGAAAGCTCCGGTGCGGTGCCGGTGGTGATCAAGTCGCTGATCTTCCCGGCCAGCGCCGCCCTCGGCCAGGAATGGATGGCGAGCGAGCCTGACGTCCAGCTTAAAGCTGGGACTTGAAAAAACAACCCGACGTTAGTATCCTATCAGGATAGGGATACTAGAGGGGCGGGCCTATTTCTGACGAGCACACGCTTGAGTTCCTGTTGGGATTCGATGGTCGCATCCATCATCTCGAGCAGGGCTATTGGTTGAAATTCGAGATCAAGCGCGTGGAGGCAACGCCGGAGCGGCCGCATGGGTTGCGCTATGCCTTCACGCTGCATGATCCCGAGGGCGACAGGCTGATGGGGTTCGACAATGCTCACGGCGTGCCGCCCCTCGGGTCGCGTTACCGGCAGGCGGACGTAGAACACGACCATTGGCACCGGACCGCCGATGATTCCGGCAGGCCCTACGCGTTCACCACCGCCGATCAATTGATTGCAGACTTTTTTGCCGAGGTGACGCGTGTGTTGGCCGAGCACGGGATCGACGACACCGTCATCGGCGAGGATGACACGACGAAAAGGAGCGAGCCATGAAGGTGCAGAGCAGGAAGTCGTTGGAAGCGGAGATGAGGGCCGTCGCACGCGGAGAAATGGCCGCACCCGCCGATGCAAAGCCGGCGAGCGTGGAATTTGCCGAGGCGCTGATCCGGTTGCTGACGCCGGACAATCGCAGCCTCTTGCGCACGATCCGCGATCAGAAGCCGCAGTCGGTGGCCGAACTGGCGCGTCTCACCAATCGCGCCGAGCCGAACCTCCTTCGCACCCTCGGCAAGCTCGAAGCCTTCGGGTTTCTCGAGATGCGTACCGTCGACCGGCGCCGGGTGCCGACGCCGGTGATCAAGATGCTGCATTTTGCGATCGACCCTTACTCCATGGCGGACCGGATCGAAATCAGCCCGGCACCGTGAGTGACCGGGCAGGGCGATGATCGCCGCCATTTAGTGCCCCGCAATTGAGCGGGAGAGGGAAAGGCCACACGTCACCCGCCGCCGGGCACCGGGGGCAGCGCGAGGGCCGCGTCGACGAGGGCGGTGGCGCGCTTGTAGTCGTAGAAGCGGTTGACGTTCTGCTTGATCAGGAACGATGCGCCGCCGTAGAACTTCTCGTATTGGGCGTGGCGGCTGCCGAACTCGGTGCCGAGAAAGTCCCACGCCATCCGCATCAGGGCGACGCGGTCGCGCGCCGATGTGGTGGCCGACTGCATGTAGCGCTCGATGTCGCGTGCGGTCTCGGGATTATCGAAGTCGCGCACCGAGGACGGCAGCGTGATCATCGCCGCGCCGGCGAGTTCGCGGAACGTCTCCAGCATGCGGCCGTTGAGCTCGGACTGCAGCGCCATCACGCTATAGAGCGCGGTCTGCAGCGGCCACAGCACGCCGTCGGCGTCGATCGGCGCCACCGTCTCGTGGGCGAGCAGCATGTTCTCGACCACCGAGGCGATGGCGGCGAGTTCGCCCATCTCGACCTGCACCGCCTGATGGCCCTCATTGCCGGTCATTTCGTTCATGCGCTTGGCGAGCCCCAGCATGAATTGCAGCTTGGTGGCATAGCGGCACTGGGCCTGGTGATTGCCGTAGAGATGGGCCGGCGTCTTCCACCACTGGTCCCAGCAGATCTGCAGGTTGCGGTAGATGTAGACGCTCTCCCACGGCACCAACACGTTGTCGAACACGCAGAAGCAGTCCGCCTCGTCGAACCGGCTGGTGAGGGGATAGTCGAACGAATTCATGCCGGCGGTGGCGAAGCTGCGCCGCGAATAGAGCTTGAGCCGGGGCGTGTCGATCGGGATCACGACGCCGTTGGCATAGGCCTCGTCGCCCGGCCGCAGCGGATGGATGCAGGTCAGGTGCAGGTAGTCCGAGAACACGCCGGCGGTCGCGAGCTGCTGGGCGCCGGAGATGACGATGCCGTCGTCGCGCTCCTTGACCACGCCGGCATAGAGCGCGGGGTCCTTCTGCGCATGGGCCGGCTTGCTGCGGTCGATCTGGGGCGGGACGATCGCATAGGTGACGTAGAGGTGGTTGTCGCGCAGACGCTCGTAGATTTTCTGCAGGTTCTCGGCGAAGGACGCTCCGGCGGCCGCGAACAATGCGGGCTTGGCCGCATAGCCCGCGATGAATCCGGCGACGTGATCGGGCGTGCGTCCCATCAGGCCGAAGGTCGCCTCGGCCCATATTTCCGCGGCGCGCCGCTTCGCGCGCAGATCGTCGTGGCTCTTCGGAATCTGCCACGCCCGCCACACCGGCGCGCCGGTCTTGGGCGAGGGATAGGTCATGACGGAGCGGTGCTCCGGCGCCGCCGCGATGTCGAACAGGCGCGCCACGCTCTTCGCCGCCTCGCGGAACGCCGGATGGACGGTGACATCGGCGACGCGCTCGCCGTCGACATAGACGCAGCGGCCGTCCTTGAGCGAGCGCAGATAGTCCGCCCCGCTGCGCATGCCGCCTTGGGGGGCAGTCTCGCTCGCCTGCGCCATGCCAATTCCTCCGCTGCTGCCGCGTCTCGATAGCTCCGATATTTCGAAGGTGGGGTCAACGACCTCGCGCGGAGTGCTGCCGGCCAAGACGCGCGACGAAATCCGCCGCACCGGTGCGCCCGGCGCCGCGCCGCGCGCGAACGAAATACCCGCACCGCGTTAACCGTACCGCAAGGCCTGTCAACATTCGCAGGTGTCTCGACGGCCCGGAAACTTCTCTAACAGGTGCAACAAAACGGGGCGTTGCAGGCAGGTCGGCAGGCGGGTGGGGAGAATGTTCGGTGTCCTATAAATCTTTGGCGTTCGGCGCTGCGCTCGTCATCGCGGCGAGCGCAGCGGGCGCGCAGGCGGAGCCGCTGTCGCTGGCGCCGGCCGGGAGTTTCCTCACCTCGCCGTTCAATCAGATCCTGCGCGACCCCGCAGGCAGCGAGGCGGCGCCCGCCGCGCAATTGCGCCGGCAGGTGGTCGAATATCCATCCCGCGAGGCGTCCGGCACCATCATCGTCGATACCGCCCACACCTATCTCTATTACGTGCTCGGCGGCGGCAAGGCGTTGCGCTATGGCATCGGCGTCGGCCGCGACGGCTTCACCTGGTCCGGCGTCGAGGCGATCTCGCGCATGGCCGAATGGCCGGACTGGAATCCGCCCAAGGAAATGATCGGGCGCCAGCCCTATCTGCCGCGCTTCATGGCGGGCGGCCCCGGCAATCCGCTCGGCGCGCGGGCGCTCTATCTCGGCAACACCGACTATCGCATTCACGGCACCAACGATCCCTCGACCATCGGCCACCGGGTGTCGAGCGGCTGCATCCGCCTGACCAATGACGACATCGCCGATCTCTACCGGCGCGCCAAGGTCGGCGGCAAGGTCGTGGTGCTCGCGGGCGGTGCGGATGCCGAAAGCGCCCCGGCGCCGGCGATCCGGCGGATCGCCGCGGGCCAGCGCATGTCGGCGATCATCGTCCCGCGGTGAATAGGAAAGCGCGCGCAGCAGCGCTTTGCGCACCTCGCCGAAATGCACTATTGAACCGGATCGCCCGCCTGCGCGGGCGGTTGCATCGACAGGGATCGCGTGTCGGAAACAAAATACCGGCATCAGTCGAAACAAGAAATCTGACGCAATCAAAAAGGGAGATTGTCATGAACAAGCTGATCGTTCCCGCCGTCATCGCGGCAGTCGGGATGGTGGCCGCCGCCGCATGGTCGCAGACGCCGCCGGCCAACCCCAATGTGAAGATCTATTACACGACGCCGCTCGAGAACGATGCGTCGCGCTTCGTGCGGCTGCAATCGGTCAGCATACCGGCAAAGGGCGGCAACGAGTTTCATCGGCACCCCGGTGACCAATGGTCAGCGGTGCAGGAAGGCGAGGTCACCCTCACGATCAAAGGCCAGGAGCCGCGCACGCTCAAGGTCGGCGACAGCGTCTACATTCCGCGCGGCACCGTTCACCGCAACCAGAACCTCACCGACAAGCCGGCGCGTTCGATCGAACTCAACATCCTGGACAAGGACAAGCCGGCGCTCGAGCCGGTCACCAACTAGCGCACGTTCCGATGAGATCGACGCATCCACCGACGTCATCACCGGGCTTGTCCCGGTGATCTCGATCGACAGGGCACGGGCTACGCCAAGCGTGTTTTTGAACGCTGTGCCCTCCGTATCGAGATGGCCGGGACAAGCCCGGCCATGACAATTCCGCCGCCGCGCTTTTGCGCATCCCGGCAAGATGGTAGGGTCGGTGCCAATCGCCGACCGGCGCATGTCGGCGCAACAGGGTCGGCGCAACAGGGAGGAATCCATGAAAGCTTTGATCGCTGGTTTATGTCTCGCATCGACGCTGGCCGCAGCGACGGCGGTCGCACAGCCGGCCCCGTTCAACGAGGCGGGCGTGACGATGGGGCACTGGCACATCGCCTCGAAAGACGTTCAGGCCAACAAGAAAATCTTCGTCGGCATGGGCGGCACGCCGGTCACTGTCGGCGCCGCCGAGTCGGTTCGGTTCCCCGGCGTCATCGTCAATTTGAGCCTGGGGACTGCAGCAGGCGCGGGCGGTTCGCAGGGCTCGGTGGTGAACCATGTCGGCTTCATCGTGAACAACGTCCAGGAGCAGGTGGCCAAGTGGAAGGCCAATGGCGTCGCCGTGCTGCCCGGCGGCAACAACAGGTTGGACCAGGCCTTCGTCGAGACGCCGGACGGGTTGCGCATGGAAATCCTCGAAGACAAGACCCAGACGATGCCGATCCGCAACGAGCACGTGCACCTGTTCGTGCCGGAAGCGGAGATCCCCAAGGCCCAGGCCTGGTACGCGAAGACCTTCGGCGGCAAGGCGGGAACCCGCAACAATGCTGCGGTCGTGGACATCCCGGGCGGCCAGATCCGGTTTGCCAAGGCCGACGCGGCCCAGGCCCCGACCAAGGGGCGCGTGCTCGACCACATCGGCTTCGACGTGAAGGACCACCAAGCCTTCGTGAAGAAGATCGAGGCGGAAGGCATCAAGCTCGACGAACCGCCGCGCAAGAGCCCCACCGGCAGCACCATCACCTACATCACCGATCCCTGGGGCACCCGCATCGAGTTGGTCCAACGGGCGACCGCCACGCAGTAACCGTCGCTCGGTAACCGCCGCTCGGTAGAAGCGACTTCGCGCAAAAGAAGCGGCTTCGGCAAGCCGTCGGTCCCGTCCGCAATCCCTGCGGACGGGACCGTGTTTTTTTGGCGCCCCGGTTGAACCATCACGCGGTAACGGGAGACCAACAATGGATGTCCCGTTGTCTCATGATTGGGGGGATGCTCGTGACGCGGATGGACACCTCGGTCGCCCTGCCATTGTGCGCGCTTTCGGCAAGTCGCTCTGTGCGCATTCAAAGCCTCGTGCGCGTGCTGGCCATCGCCGGCCTGATCGTCGCCGGCTCGGTATCGGGCGCCAAGGCCGGAGGCCTGCTCGAAGGCATTTTCGGCCTGTTCGGCATCCAGACCCACCAGCCGGCCTATGCCTATTCCGATCCGAACGCGAGGGTCGATACGCCCGGCTATTCCAGCGGGCAGAAGATGTTCTGCGTGCGGTTGTGCGACGGGCGCTACTACCCGATCGCTTCGGCCGGCAACGCGACGCCGGTGCAGATGTGCAGCGCCATGTGCCCGGCGAGCAAGACCAGGATATTCCGCGGCGGCGAGATCGATTACGCCAGCAATTCCGGCGGTGCGCGCTATGGCGATCTCGACCAGGCCTTCGCCTACCGGACCAAGGTGGTGCCGGGTTGCACCTGCAACGGCAAGGACGCGTTCGGTCTCGCCCCGATCGACGTGATGACCGACCCGACCTTGCGGCCGGGGGACATCGTCGCCACCGCCGACGGATTGAAGGCCTTCCAAGGCGCGCCGGGCGAGACGCACAGGACCGCCGATTTCACCCCGCCGGAGAAATCGTCGCGGGTGTCCAGGGACCTGCGCGACCGGCTTTCGCGGCTGCGGGTGAGCGAGAAGCAGTAGGGCCGTGTTCGCCGCGCGGTCGAATGCGGCGCAGTGCCTTCCTGGGCGGGCCTGGGCCGGCAAGCCGCATGCCGCGCGTCGAGACTGATTGCGTCCGGTGTCGTGTTCCTTACATTGGCATCGGATATCGTGCGCCCGCGCGGATTCCTGAACCATTGGAGTGCAGCCATGCATGAGAAACTGCGAATGCTGTCCGCAACACTCGGTCTGCTTGCCCTTGCCGCCCTCCCTGCGGAGTCCGCCGACGATATCAAGCCGCCGAGCGGCTATCGGCACTGGTTCCACGTCAACACGATGATCGTCGACAAGGCGAGCCCGCTGTTCGAGGGGCTCGGCGGGATGCACAACGTCTACATCAATACGACGGGAGAGGCCGCGCTCAAGAAGGGCGGCACATATCCCAACAAGTCCATGTTCGTGACCGACCTGCATGATTTCACGATCGCCGACGGCTCTTACGTGGAAGGCGCCCGAAAGGGGTTGGCCGTCATGGTCAAGGACGCGAAGAAATACGCATCCACCGGCGGCTGGGGCTTTCAGTTCTTCGTGGGCGGCGACCCGAAGATGCCGGCCGTGACCGACGCCGCCAAGCAATGCTTCGGGTGCCACGAGCCGAAGAAGGATCAGGACTACGTGTATTCGACGTACATCCCGTGAGGCGGCGGCACCGCAGGGAAAGGCAGACTGATTTTCAGTGGCGCTCTTTACGATCGTCTGTTTTGGACTATTGGCGGCCGGAGGTGCGCACATGATTATCGTGCAGCGGTGCGCCGGTGGCGCTGATAGCACTCAAAATTCCCCCTCATCTTGACATCGGCCGGGAGCTGGAGGACTATAGAACAAATAGTGAACATTGTGACTGCCCCGGAACCACGGCACATCATGAAAAGTAGAGTGCGTCCATGTCTGCCGCCAAGTCACCCGCCGTCGAACCGTCCGCCGGAGAACCGAAAACCCTTGACGCCCTGAGGCGCGTGATAGCTGGGGCGTCCCGGCCGGGCGGGGAGGCGCGGCTGGACTCGAGCGTGAGGTTGGGCGTGGCGTCGCTCGATCGAGTGCTCGGCGGCGGCCTTGCCGGTGGCGCCCTGCATGAGATCGGTCCGGCCGCGCCCCGCGATGGCGGCGCGGCGACGGGGTTTGCCACAGCGCTCGCCGTGTTGGCGCTGCGCGAGGGCCGGCAGGCGATCTGGATCCGGTCCGATTTCGCCGCCGCCGAGACGGGCGAGCTTTACGGGCCGGGGCTCGCGCTGATGGGGCTTTCCCTGCAGCGCCTGGTCGTCCTGCGGGTGCCGCGGCCACGCGACGGATTATGGGCGATGGAGGAAGCGCTGCAGTGCCGCGCGGTGGGCGCGGTCGTGACCGAGCTCATGGGCGACGACGCCGACCTCACGGCGACGCGGCGGCTGGCGCTCGCCGCCGGCACCGGCGGCGGTCTCGGCCTGATCCTGCGCCACCAGCCCTGCCGGGCGGCGAATGCGGCGATGACGCGCTGGGAGGTCGCGTCCGCCTGCGGCGCGCGCGACGGTTTCGGCGGCCTTGCGCTTCCCACCTTCGCGGTTTCGCTCGTCAAGAACCGCCATGGGCCTACCGGCCAGTGGCGCTTGTCATGGGATCATCATGAGCGTGCCTTCGCCACAGCTTCCCTCTCGGCCCTCCCGGCGCTATCTCTCCCTGTGGCTGCGGCGGCTTTCGACCGATCGCCTCGCCCGCAGCTCGCCCGCGCCGGATGAGCCTCTGGTCGTCATCCAGGCGGTCAAGAGCGCCCAGCGGATCGTGGCCATGAACGATGCGGCGCAGCGTCTCGGCCTGCGGCCTGGGCATGCCGCTCGCCGATGCGCGCGCCATGCATCCCGCCCTCGCCGTCGCCGCCAGCGAGGCGGCGGCGGACGGCAGGCTGCTCGACGCCGTCGCCGACTGGTGCGACCGCTACACGCCGCTGGTCGGCCTCGATGCGCCCGACGGCCTCATGCTCGACATCACCGGCTGCGCCCATCTGTTCGGCGGGGAGACCGCCATGGGCCGCGACCTGCTCGCCCGCCTCGCCGCAGAGGGCCTGCACGCCCGCGCGGCGGTCGCCGACACCGCCGGCTGCGCCTGGGGCGTCGCGCGCTATGGCGACGCCTCGCTGGTGCCGGCGCAGCAGATGCGGGCGGCGCTCGCGCCATTGCCGGCGGCGGCGCTGCGCCTCGCGCCGGAGACGGTCGAGGCGCTCGCCGAAACCGGCCTCAAGCGTATCGGCGATCTCGTCGACTTGCCGCGCGCGCCGCTCGCCGCCCGGTTCGGCGAAATCCTCGTCCGCCGCATCGACCAGGCGCTCGGCCGGCTGGACGAGCCGATCACGCCGCGCCTGCCGGTGCCGTCCTATGTGGCCGAGCAGCGCTTCCCCGATCCGATCGGGCTCGAACGCGACGTGCTCGGCACCATCGCCAGGCTCGCCGGGCAGCTCGGCGCCGCCATGGAGCGGCGGCAGGACGGCGCCCGGCTGCTGCAGGTCGCGCTGTTCCGCACCGACAACAAGGTCTACCGGATCGAGGTCGGCACCGGCGCGCCGCTGCGCGAGGCCTCCCGCATCGTCCGCCTGTTCGCCGACCGGCTCGCCGCCATCGGCGAGGCCTGCGATCCCGGCTTCGGCTACGACATGGTGCGGCTCGCCGCCCTCGTCACCGAGCGCAGCGAGCCGGTGCAGGCCGCGCTCGCCCCTGGCGGCGACATGCCGCCCCCGACGAGGTGCCGAGCTGTGGCACCTCATCGATCGCCTCGGCGCCCGCTTCGGCCCGCGCCGGGTCACCCGCCTGGTGCCGCAGGACACCCATATCCCCGAATTCGCCGTCGCCGCCCTGCCAGCGGCTGCACGGAGGACGATGGATATGGCGCGCCGCGCTCCCTCTCCCCGAACGAAGTCGGGTTAGCCGCTTCGGCACATGGAGGATCGAAATCGGCAACCCGACATTCGGGGAGAGGTCGGGCTGAGGGGGCTTTTCCACACGCTCAGGCTGCGGAAGGCCCCCTCACCCGGCGCGCAAGCGGCGCCGACCTCTCCCCGCACGCGGGGAGAGGTGCTCGCGGAGGCGCTGCTTGTTATCCGGGCATCAGGACAGCCCAGGACAGCCTCGGCCCCACCCGGCCGGTCCGCCTGTTCGAGCGGCCGGAGCCGGTGGAGGCGATGGCCGAAGTGCCGGACGGGCCGCCGGCGCGGTTTCGCTGGCGCCGCGTGCTGCACGAGGTCGTCATCGCCGAGGGTCCCGAGCGCATCGCCATGGAATGGTGGCGCGACGAGACCGGGCAGGCGCTGACCCGCGATTACTTCCGGCTCGAAAGCCGCGACGGCCTGCGCGCCTGGCTCTACCGCGAAGGCCTGTTCGGCCGCGAAACCGCGCAGCCGCGCTGGTTCCTCCACGGCCTGTTCGGGTGACGGCGAGTTTCGGAATTGCCCATGACCGGATATGCCGAGTTCGCCGTCACCACCAACTTCTCGTTCCTGCGCGGGGCCTCCCACGGGGAAGAGCTGGTGCTGCAGGGCAAACGCTCGGCCTCGCCGGGCATCGGCGTCGCCGACCGCAATTCGGTGGCCGGCGTGGTGCGCGCCCACCAGGCGGCCAAGGAAGCGGGCCTCGCCTTTGCTCCCGGCGCGCGGCTCGTGTTCTGCGACGGCACGCCGGACATTCTCGCCTATCCCGAGAGCCGCGTCGGCTTGGGGCCGGCTGACGCAGCTTCTCACCCTCGGCAAGCGCCGCACCGAAAAGGGCCAGTGCCTGCTCTTCTCGCGACGACCTCCTCGCCCATGCGGCGGGGCTCAATCTCGTCGTCATGCCCGGGCCGTTGAAGCGGGCCGCCGCGACCGAAACGGAAAGCCTGCCGGCGCTCCTCGGCGTTCTTGTCGGCGCTCCGCGAGGCGGCGCCGGCGTCTGGCTCGGCGCCAGCATGCGCTATCGCGGCGACGATGCGCGCCGCCTTGCCCGCCTCGCCGCCATCGCGGACGCGGCGCGGGTGCCGCTGCTCGCCACCGGCGACGTGCTCTATCACGCGCCCGAGCGGCGCCCCCTGCAGGACGTCATGACCTGCATCCGCGAGCACGTGACGCTCGCCACTGCCGGACGGCGCCTCGAAGCCAATGCCGAGCGCCACCTCAAGCCGCCGCAGGAAATGGCGCGCCTGTTCCGCGACGCGCCGGAGGCGGTCGGCGAGACGCTGCACCTGCTCGAACGCTGCCGGTTTTCGCTCGACGAGCTCAAATACGAATATCCCGACGAGACCCGCGAAGGCTATGCCACGCCCCAGGAGGCGCTGATCGCCGCCGACCGAGGAGGGCGCGCGCCGGCGCTATCCCGACGGCATTCCGGAAAAGGTGCGCAAGGCCCTCGACCATGAATTCGCGCTGATCGCCAAGCTCGACTACGCGCCCTATTTCCTCACCGTCCACGACATCGTCCGCTTTGCCCGCTCGCAGGACATCCTGTGCCAGGGCCGCGGCTCGGCGGCGAATTCCGCGGTGTGCTACTGCCTCGGCATCACCGAGGTCGATCCGGCGCGGGTCGATCTCCTGTTCGAGCGCTTCGTCTCCGCCGACCGCGGCGAGCCGCCGGACATCGACGTCGATTTCGAGCACGAGCGGCGCGAGATCGTGATCCAGTACATCTACGAGCGCTATGGCCGCCATCGCGCCGGCCTCGCCGCGACCGTGATCTGCTATCGCGCCCGCAGCGCCATCCGCGAGGTCGGCAAGGTGTTCGGGCTGTCGGAGGACACCGTCGGCGCGCTCGCCGGCATGCTGTGGGGCTGGTCGACGCAGGCGGTGTCGGAGAAGGATGCGCGCCGCGTCGGGCTCGATCCGGCCGATCCCCAGCTCGCCCGGGTGCTGGCGCTGGCGCGCGAGCTGATCGGCTTTCCGCGCCATCTCTCCCAGCATGTCGGCGGCTTCGTCATCACCCGCGGCCGGCTCGACGAGGTGGTGCCGATCGAGAACGCGGCGATGGAGGAGCGCACCTGCGTCGAATGGGACAAGGACGATCTCGACGCCGTCGGCATCCTCAAGATCGACGTCCTCGCGCTCGGCATGCTGACCTGCCTGCGGCGCGGCTTCGATCTGTTGAACAAGCATTACGCGGGGATTTCTCCGCCGCTCCTGCCTCCGCCGTCCCTCCCCCGCCGCCCGACTCCCCTCCCCCGCCTGCGGGGAGAGGGTGGGGGGGAAGCGGCCTTTCCTCCTGCACAGAGCGCGTGAAGTCTCAGAGGGCCCCCTCCCTCCCCCCGCAAGCGGGGGAGGGGAATGTGCCGCAGCGCGGGAGAGATGACGAACGATGCAAGCGGTGGACCGACGAAGTTTGGTCGAGAGGCCGATCCCCTCCCCCTGAAGGGGGAGGGTAGGGAGGGGGCCGCGGACTTCCACATCCGGCCGCGCTGGACCCGCCCCGACCCTCCCCTCAGGGGGAGGGGGACGCCCGTTCTGCCTCGCCGCCATTCCGCCGGAGGAGCCCGCGGTCTACGACATGCTGTCGCGCGCCGATTCGATCGGCGTGTTCCAGGTCGAGAGCCGGGCGCAGATGTCGATGCTGCCGCGCCTCAAGCCGCAGGCCTTCTACGACCTCGTCATCGAGGTCGCGATCGTGCGGCCCGGCCCGATCCAGGGCGACATGGTGCATCCCTATCTGCGGCGGCGGCAGGGACGTGGAGAAGGTGGTGTTTCCCTCGCCCTCTCCCGACCATGGGCCGACCCGACGAGCTGCAGCAGGTGCTCGGCAAGACGCATCGGCGTGCCGCTGTTCCAGGAGCAGGCGATGCGCATCGCGATCGTCGCCGCCGGCTTCACGCCCGCCGAAGCGGACAAGCTGCGCCGCGCCATGGCGACGTTCCGCCGGGTCGGCACCATCCAGTATTTCCGCGACAAGCTCGTCGAAGGCATGGCGGGGCGCGGCTATCCCCGCGATTTCGCCGAGCGCTGCTTCCGCCAGATCGAAGGCTTCGGCGAATACGGCTTTCCCGAAAGCCATGCCGCGAGCTTCGCGCTGCTCGTCTATGCCTCGGCCTGGATGAAGTGCCGCTATCCCGACGTGTTCGCCGCGGCGCTGCTCAACAGCCAGCCGATGGGCTTCTATGCCCCGGCGCAGATCGTGCGCGATGCGCAGGAGCACGGCGTCGAGGTCCGCCCGGTCGACGTCAACCATTCCGACTGGGACTGCACGCTGGAGCCGGGTACGCCGGCCGCTGCCCGCCTGCACGCCGCGCCACGCCGACGATGGCCGGCGATCTCCGCGCCGACCATGCGCTGCGGCTCGGCTTTCGCCAGATCAGCGGATTTTCCGAAGACGACGGCGCTCGCCATCGCGCGGCTGCCGCGGCGCCGGCTTCGATTCCATTCGCGACCTGTGGCTGCGCAGCCGGCTCAAGCCCGCGGCGCTGGAACGGCTCGCGGCGGCCGACGCGTTCCGCTCGCTCGGCCTCGACCGCCGGCAGGCGCTGTGGGCGGTGCGGGCGCTGCGCCGCGCCGGCGACAAGGACGATCTGCCGCTGTTCGCCCATTTCGCCTCGCCGGCGCTCGAGCCCGATGTCGACCTGCCGCCGATGCGCCTCGGCGAGCAGGTGGTCGAGGACTATCGCCGCCTGCATCTGTCGCTCAAGGCCCATCCGGTCTCGTTCCTGCGCGGCGAGCTCGCGCGCCGCGGCATCCTGCGCCACGAGCAGCTCGCCGCGACCAAATCGGGCCGCCGCGTCACCGTCGCCGGCCTGGTGCTGGTGCGCCAGCGTCCCGGCAGCGCCAATGGCGTGATCTTCATGACGCTGGAGGACGAAACCGCCGTCGCCAACACGATCGTGTGGCCGCAGGTGTTCGAGACCTTCCGCCCGATCGTGCTCGGCGCCCGGCTGGTCGGCGTCACCGGAAAGCTGCAGAACGAATACGGCGTGATCCACGTGGTCGCCGACCGCCTCGACGATCTCACGCCGCTGCTCAAGCGCCTCGCCGAGGACACCGGCTGCGTCCAGGCGCTCGCCCATTGCGACGAGGATCAGGCGCCCGATCCCGGAAGGGCCGCCCGCCACGCCTCGCGGCGCCACGCGCGCGAGGAGCCCGAATATGCCGATGAGGCGAGCGCGGCCGCACAGGTCCGCGCGGCCATGCCGAAGGGCCGCAACTTTCATTGAGACCCATCGCGCACTTTGCGAGCGCTCCCGCGCCCCTATTTGGCGCCGGGGGCAATGATGGCGCGGATCTCGGCGATGATTTCCGGCGGGGTCGCGTAGAGGTGGTCGAGCAGCTTGTCGAGATCGGCGCCGCTGACAGGATTGACCTCGAGGCTGCGCGTGGCCGCCTCGGCGAGGTATTCCGGGTCGGTCATGGTGGCGTCGAAGGCCCGGCGCAGCGCCTGCTTGCGATCCTCGGGCAGCCCCGGCGGCGCCACCACGGGCCGGCCCATCGCCTGGCGGCCGAGGATCACGTCGACGATCCGGCGCTGGCGCTCGGTGGTCGCGTGCTCGATGAGGAGCGGCACATCGGCGAGTTCCGGGCTGCGCTTCGACGCGAGTTGGACCAGGATATTGAGCCGGTGATCGGCGATCCAGTCGGGGCGCTGCAGCTTGATGCTCGACCATGACCAGCCGCAGCGGCCGTCCACTTCGCCGCGCTCGATGGCGAGTGTCATCTCGGCGCCGCCGGGATAGCCGGGGATCAGGCGCAGCCTGGCGCCGAACACGTTCTTGATCATGGTCGCGAAAATGTCGGGGTCCGAGCCCGAGCCTTCGCCGGCCACGGTGAAGGGAATGGCGAGGAGGTCGTCCCAGGTCTTCACCTTGGACATGCGCGATGTCGCGCACACGCTGACCTCGTTGGTGACGCTGCCGATCCAGGCGAACTTGCGGGGATCGTATTGGGTGTTGCTCGAGCCGATCAGCGGCTCCATCGCCATGCCGCGGGAGAATACGCCGATGGTGGTGCCGTCCTTGGGCGCGGCGTTGTAGAGAAAATTGGCTGCGCGCAGGCTGCCGCCCCCCGGCATGTTCTGGACCACGATGGCGGGATTGCCGGGGATGTGCTTGCCGAGGTGCCGCGCCAGCACCCGGCCATGAATGTCGTAACCGCCGCCGACGCTGTAGCCGACGACGAGATTGACGGTGCGGCCGCGATAAAAGCTCTCGACGGACTGCGCCTGTGCGGCGGAGGTGCCGAGGAGGGCGAGAAATGCAAGCGCCAAGGATCGCATCGGACTAATCCACGGTTCCGGGGTCGCGGGTTTGTTAATATCACGTGGGACAAGGTGCAGCATCCCTGCATGGAGCGGCAGCGTTCGTCACATCCAGACATTTGCCGGTGGCGCACGTTCCGGGAAGTAACGAGGGCACCGCGTCGACCGGAAAGTCATGGGACCGGAAAGTCATGGGGCTGGAAAGTCATGAGGCTGGAAAGTCATGGGGCTACCTGCCGCAAGCGAGTTAGCCTAACATCGACGCGCCGGAGAAGGATCTCTCAGCCGCTCATTGGAGGGAACAGATGAGAATTTCGACCGCTCCTTATTTGGCAGCCATCGCAGCGCTTGCGACGATTATCCTATCGGTGCCATTGCAGGCACAGGACGCGATGAAGAAGGATCAACTCGTCGGGACGTGGCAGCTTGCGACCTTTACCGCAACCAGTGGCAATCAGGTCAGCTATCCCCTTGGAGAACATCCCGGCGGCTATCTCGGATTTAGCCCGGCTCGATTTTGGGTGATGTTGGTCGACTCTACGCGCAAGGCGCCGGCCGCCGCTGCCCTGACCGATGCCGAAGCGGTCTCCTTCATGAAAACGAGCGCGTCCTACACCGGCAGATATGACGTCGATCCTGCTCAGACGCCTGACGGGATGAAAGTAACCATTCACGTCGACGCGGCATCGAATCAAGCGCTGACCGGAACCAATCGTGTATTCCTCATGCGCGTCGATGGTGACAAGTTGACCTTGAAATCACCGGCCGTGTTCGTTCCCATGACCGGGTCAACGAGCGCCGTTGAGCTTCACCTCGTGAGGACGGAATAGAAAGTAGCCCGGACCCAGCGAGAATCCGGGATCGGGGTCACACGTTGCGCACGGTCCTGGGTTTCATGTGTTCAACGGGTCATATCAGCTCGTGCGCAGGGGTTGGGAGTGAATATCGGTTGGACCATCGTCGGCGCGGTATGCGGCTTTGGGCTCGCAGGCTGCGGCGTGAATTCGAACCTGCCGAATTTGAACGTGCCGAACATCGATCTGTTCGATCCGCCCACCACAGCTACGTTGACGATCCAATCCAACCCGCCGGGCGCCGAAGCCCGCCCCTCGAGCGGCGGACTCTGCCGCACGCCCTGCGAATTGCCGGTGCCGCTCAATGATGGATTCACCGTGACTTATACGCTCGACGGATACCTGCCGCAGACCGTATCGGTCCACTCCATACGAGCCCAAAAAAGCGCGCTCATCGACATGACGCCGGCCCGGCTCGAACCCAACCCGGTCGTGGCCGAACTCCAACCGGCGCCGCCGCCCCCGCCGCCAGAACCGCCGCCGGTCAGACGGCGGCAGCGCCCGTAAATCTGGCCGGCGGCTCCGATGGCGCGGCCGGGCGTCGCGGTCTACCGCCACAGCTCCCTCGTCGCGAGCTTCGCGCCGGCGGCGAGCGCCTCGAGCTTCGCCCACATGATGGAGGGATGCACCCGGCGGTACATCGGGCTTTGCGCAAAGCCGCAATCGGTCCCGGCAATGATATTCTCCCGGCCGACCAGCCGCGCCAGCCGCACGATGCGCTCGCACACGAGCTCGGGATGCTCGACGATGTTGGTGGCGTGGCTGATCACGCCGGGCACCAGCACCTTGCCGGCCGGCAGCTTCACGCTCTCCCACACCTTCCATTCATGCTCGTGGCGCGGATTGGCGCCTTCGATCACGTAGGCGCCGGCGCGCACCTGCAGGATGAGATCGACGATGTCGCGCAGCGGCACGTCGGTGGTGTGCGGGCCCGGCCAGCTTCCCCAGCAGACGTGATAGCGCACCCGGTCCTGCGGAATGCCGGCGAGGGCGTGGTTGAGCACCTCGACATAGCGGCCGACCCAGTGCCGGTAATCGGCAAAGCTCGCCGGCGGCACCATGCGGTCATAGGTGACCGCGGTGCGGGCATCGTCGAGCTGCACCAGGAAGCCGGCGTCGACGATCATGCGGTATTCGGTGCGCATCGCCTCGGCGATCGCCTGCAGGCAGTCGTCGTCATTGGCATAATATTCGTTCCTGCGGTCGGGGATGACGCTTGCGGGCGCCGCGACCGGCAGGAACGCCTCGGTCGCGGCGTTCTCGGCCAGCGCGTTGTCGGCCAGCGCGTTGTTGGTCAGTGCGGCTTGGAGGTTGTCGATGTCGCGCTGCAGCGCCGCCTGCCCGGTATAAGCGATGGGGCCGATGCAGGCCGCTTCCGACTGGGTTGCCGGCGCGTCGCGGGCATCGAGCTCGGCATAGAATTCGGCGAACCGGCTGCGGTCGGCGCCGCGCGCGAACGGGTTGGCGCCGGCCTTCATCGGCCGCCGCTCGAACCCCGACAGACGTTCCAGTGCGTATTGCGACCAGCTTATGGTCTTGCCGAACTCGCCGTCGCTGACCACGTCGACGCCGGCATCGGCCTGCTGGCGCACGATCTCGGCGACCGATGCGGCGAGGCACGCGGCGAACGCCGCTTCGTCCACCGGCCGGTGCTCCTGCTGCGCGCGCAGAAACTCGATCAGCGCCGGCGGCCGGATCAGGCTGCCGACATGGGTGGTCAGGATACGTTCCGTGCTGCGTTTCATGTGGTGCCCTGGGGAGGCCAGACGGGACGGAATCTCAAACAAAAGAGCCTCATCCTGAGGAGCGCGCTCTTTGCGCGCGTCTCGAAGGATGGCCACACACACTGCGGCCTGTGGCCGTCCTTCGAGACGCGCGCATCGAAATCGGCTGTTGCCGATTTCGACACCAATGGACGCCGAAGCCGGGCAGGCCCGACTTCGGTGCGCGCTCCTCAGGACGAGGTTGTCTGTGAAATCGATGTCGAACCTCGGAAGCGTTCTACTAGTCGCCCGCCGCGCGCTTTACAAGCCGCGCCGCTTGGAGGCACTCTGCCCACCGGATCGGGATGGAGCCCGGTTGGGCGGAATTCTCATGCACGACCTCGACATCTTTCACGAACATCTCGCGATGTCCGACCAGGACCGCGCCGAGATCGCGCGATACATCTGGAACCAGGAGAATGTCGAGCTTTCCACCATCGGCATCGACATCGGCAGCTCCACCTCGCACCTCCTGTTCGCCAAGGTGCTGCTGCAGCGCCAGACCCAGGGATTGTCGAGCCGGTTCGTCGTCGTCCATCGCCAGGTGGTGTGGCGCTCGCCGATCATGCTGACGCCGTTCCTCGCCGACGGCACCATCGACGCCGCAGCGCTCGGCCACTTCATTGCGCAGTGCTACCGCGAAGCCGGACTTGCCCGCGACGACGTCGACAGCGGTGCGGTGATCCTCACCGGCGAGGCGATCAAGCGCAAGAACGCCCAGGCGATCGACGAATTGTTCGCCGCAGAGGCCGGCAAGTTCGTCTGCGCCACCGCCGGCCACAAGCTCGAATGCGCGCTCGCGGCCCATGGCGCCGGCGCGGTGAAGCTCTCCAAAGAGCGCGGCGCCTGCGTGCTCCATGTGGATATCGGCGGCGGCACCACCAAGCTCGCCTTGATCGACAACGGCGTGCTCATCGGCGTCGCCGCCTTTGCCGTCGGCGGCCGGCTCATCGCGCGTGACGACAGCGGCGCCTGGAGCCGGGTCGACCTGACTCCGCCCGCCTCGTCGCCGATGCGCTCGGCATCGCGACCGACCCGGCAACGCTGGCGGGGCGGGAGCCGCGGGAGGCGATCGCGCGCCGGCTCGCAGGCATCGCGGCCGATTACATTCTCGGTGCCGCGCCCGATGCGCTCGGGCAGTCGCTGCTGCTCACCGCGCCGCTGCCGCGCCACCGGGCGCCTTCCGCCATCACGTTCTCCGGCGGGGTGTCGGAATATATTTTCGGCTATGAGGACCGCGACTATGGCGACATCGCCAAGCTGCTCGCCGACGCGCTGCGCGCCGAGCTGGCGCGGCGCACCACGCTCGCTTTGGTCGATCCCGGCCAGCGCATTCGCGCCACCGTGATCGGCGCCTCCCAGTTCACCGTCCAGGTCAGCGGCAAGACCATCCATCTGCCGCGGCCCGGCGTGCTGCCGGTGCACAACGTCCCCGTCGTCCATGTCGGCCTCGATCTCGGCGGCGCCATCGACGGCGATGCCATCGCCGCCACCATCGCGGCCGGGCTGGCGCGGCTCGATCTCGAGGCCGATGCGCGGGTCGCCATCGCGTTCTCCTGGCACGGCGATCCCGACTATCCCCGGCTCGCCGCGGCCGGCCGCGCGATCATGGCCGCGGTCGCCCCGGACGGGCGCCGCAGCCGGCCGCTGCTGCTGATGATCGACGGCGATATCGGCAAGACCATGGGACGCATCCTTGCCGACGAACTCGGGCTGATCGGCGATCTCGTCTGCCATCGACGGCGTCGCGCTCCAGGAGCTCGATTTCGTCGATGTCGGCGAGCCCATCACGCCGCCGGGCGTCGTCCCCGTGGTGATCAAATCGCTATTGTTTTCCTGAACGCCGCAGGATTGACTGCCACCTGGACCCGCGATCCCCTCACACTTAAGCTGTCATCGGCCGGCTCGACCGGGCGATCCAGTAAACACCGGCTGGGCGTACTGGATAGCCCGGTCAAGCCGGGCAATGACATCGATGCAATAGGGTGAGGGGAAACCATGAGCGAGCAGAAGCCGCGCTACGGCGTCGATGCCTATCTCGACTGGGTCGAGAAGGAAGGCCTGCCGGTCGCCGAGGACTTCGGCATCGATCTCTTCAAGGTCGAGACCGCGATGTGGCCGCGCACCGGCGTCAAATCGGCGGCGGTGCATCTCAAAGGCCGCGGCGACTTCGCCAACATGTTCGTGTTCGACCTGCCGCCGGGCGGCGCGACCACGCCGCAGCGTCACCTCTATGAGGACGTGATCTGCGTCCTCGAAGGGACCGGCTCGACCCAGATCGAATTCTCCGACGGCCGCAAGAAGAGCTTCGAATGGGGGCCGCGCAGCCTGTTCGCGATCCCGCTCAACGCCAGGCATCGCCACTTCAACGGCAGCGGGCGCGAGCGCGCGCTCCTCGTTTCCACCACCGACCTGCCGCTGGTGATGAACACCTTCCATGACGAGCGCTTCGTGTTCGACACCGATTTCGAATTCGCCGCGCGGTCCGGCAAGAACGAGTATTTCGCCGGCGAGGGCGACCTCATCACGGTGCGGCCCGGCAACCACATGTGGGAAACCAATTTCGTCCCCGATCTCGCCGCCATCGAGCTGAAATCCTGGGGCGACCGCGGCGGCGGCGGCACCAACATCATGTTCGTCCTCGCCGACGGCACCATGCATGCCCACATCTCGGAAATGCCGGTCGGCACCTACAAGAAGGGCCACCGCCACGGCCCCGGCTTCCACGTCATGTGCGTCACCGGCCATGGCTATTCGCTGTTGTGGTACGACGACCAACAGGATTTCCAGCGGCTGGACTGGCACTACGGCGTGGTGTTCCCGCCCGCCGACCAGCAGTTCCACCAGCACTTCAATGCGAGCCAGCACCCGGCCCGCTACCTCGCCACCGGCGTCGGCGGCTTGCGCTATCCGCTCACCCTGCAGCAGCGCCGCTCGCTCCTCGGCGTCAAGCCCGGCGAGAAGGGCGCGGTGTCGCTCAGCCTGAAAGAGGGCGGCGACCAGATCGAATACGAGGACCAGGACAAGCGCATCCACCCGATCTGGCTCGACGAAATGCGCAAGAACGGCGTGACGCCGCGGATGGGGAAGGAGTTCCCGGAGAACGGGCGCCGGCGACGGAGGCGGCGGAGTAGCTCCGCACGCTCTGCCCTCGACCATGTCATGGCCGGACGTGTTCCGGCCATCTCGATTCACAGGGCGCTGCATTTCCAAGTCCGTCACTCTTCGAGCTTTTCGAGAAGCGCGGCGGCGGCGCGATCGAGCGCATCGAGGTGCTCGGTGACGATCGACCACAGCACTTCGGGATCGATGCGCCGGTATTCATGACGCAGCAGGTTGCCGAGGCCGTGGATCTTCTGCCACGGCACATCCGGTTGCAAGTTTTTCATCTCCGGCGGAAGATGCTTCGCGGCTTCCGCCACGATCAAAAGCGCATGCTCGACAGCCCGCTTCATCGCCCAATTGTCGGCAAAAGCCGCAAGGTCGGCGTGCTTCGTCAATTCCCGTATGCCGGAGATTTTTCCGCAGATATCGACCAGCCAGACGCGAGGGGAATGGCGGGCCATCAGAACACGCGGACGGCTTCCCGCTCGATGTCCGGGCGCAGCACCGGATGCAGGCCTTCGCGGGTGCCGTAGTCCACATCGCCGCCAAGACGTTCCTGAAGCAGCAGATAAATGTCCATGAATTCATCGAAGCCGAATTTGCGCGACGGGTCCTTGTCAATGAATACGTCTACGTCGGAATCAGGACGGGCCTCATCGCGGGCATGGGAGCCGAACAGGTAAAGCGCCGACGCCCCGCGCGCCCGCAGCGCGGGTTCGGCCTCTTTCAGTTTCGCGATGATATCGTCACGGCGCATATGGCAAACTATAACGCAAATATATTACGCGGTCATTCCGGGGCGGTGCCAACGGGTCCGGCCTCTGGCCGGCCCGATGACAGGCTCCGCACCGAACCCGGAATCCAGGCGGCCTCGCCCCTTGCACCGCAGCCCTGGATTCCGGGTTCGCGCGAAGAGTGCGCGCCCCGGAATGACGATGCCGAGTTAACGGGGTGAGGGTGGCATACTACCGGCAGCGTGCCCCCTGTCGGCGCCCCCGCTACCGCAGCATCTCCGCCAGCCGCCTCGTCAGTTCCGGCGGCGTCTTGTAGAGCTCCGCCACCAGCGCCTGGATGCGCTCGCCGGACACCGGCGTGATTTCGAGCTTCGAGCGCTCGGCATCCGCCAGAAATTCCTTGTCGGCCATCGTCTCCATAAAGGCGCGGCGCAGCGCTGCCACCGTTGCCGGCGGCAGGCCGGGCGGGGCCAGATAGGGCCGTCCCATCACCTGGCGGGCGAACACGAACTTCAGGAGCTTCTGCTGCTCCTCGGTCCTGGCGAGGTCGGTGACGAGCGGCACGTCGGGCAATTCCGGGTGCTTGGCGAGGCCGAACTGCACCAGGATCGCGATCTTCTTCTGCGCCAGCCAATCGGGATGGGCGGCCTTCACGCTCGAATAGGACCAGCCGCAGCGGCCCTGCAATTCGCCGCGCTCCATCGCCAGCACGGCGTCGTTGCCGCCGGGATAGCCGGCGATGATCTTGAGCTTGGCGCCGAGCACGCCGACCAGGATCTTGCCGAACTGGACGGTGTCGTCGCCGGGCCCGGTGCCGCCGATCAAGAGCTCCTTGCGCATGAGATCGTCGAACGTCGCGAAGCCCGCGGTGTGCCAGGCGACGCACACGCTCACCTCGTCATTGGCGCTGCCGATCCAGTTGAACCTGGTGCCGTCGAACTGGGCGCCGGGCAGGCCGAGCAGGGGCTCGAGCGCGGTGCCGCGGCCGATGGTGCCGAAGGCGGTGCCGTCCTTGGGCGCGGCATTGGAGAGCCAGTTGGCGAGGCGGATGCTCGCCGCGCCCTCCATGTTCTTCGGTATCACCGACGGGTTGCCGGCGAGGTGCCTGCCGAAGTGGCGCGCCAGCAGGCGGGTGTAGAGATCATAGCCGCCGCCGACGCTGTAGCCGGTGTAGATGTCGACAGCCTTGCCCTTGAAGGATGGCGCGTCCTGCGCGAGCGCGCCCGCGGACGACATGACGACGGCCGCGACGAGGAGGCGCACGGCAGCGCGTAGGGTGGGCAAAGCGAAGCGTGCCCACGCTGCCGCCCCGCGTGGGCACGGCGCGAAGAAAGCGCCTTTGCCCACCCTACGCGCCACGTGCTGCGTCGCGGTCACCTGAAATACGCTCTACACTGCCGCGAGGTTGCCGAACTTGATCAAATTCTCTTTCTGCTTCTCGTTGCGCGGCTTGAGCTTGAACAGGCGCGCGGCGCTGCCGCCGAGGATGTTGTGCTTGGCCTTCTCGGACAGGAACGGCAGGTCGTAGATCGTCGACGGCAGGTCGAAGTCCCAGTGCGGATAATCGGAGGCGTAGAGCAGGTGGTTCTCCGCGTCCATCATGCGGAAGGTCTGCTCCATCGCGGCGTGGTCCTGGATTTCCATCGGCTGCGAGGAATAATACATGTCGCGCATGTACTCGCTCGGCTTCTTCTTGAGCAGCGGGCACTCCGACGGCCGCATCATGTATTCGTGGTCGAGGCGCTGCATCAGGAACGGCACCCAGGCGATGCCGGACTCGATCCAGATCACCGGCAGCTTGGGGAACCGCTCGCCCATGCCGTTCACCACCCAATTGGTGCAGTGAAGGATGTTGTAGAACGAGAAGCCCAGCGCATGCACCGCGATGAAGCGGTTGCAGCCGCGGAACACGTTTTCGCTCCAGTTGAACGCCGAGTGGAACGACAGCACGAGGCCGCGCTCCTCGATGGCGCGGTAGATCTTCATGTAGGCATTGTCGTGCACCGGCAGCGTGCGCACGGTGGTGATCATGAAGCCGCCGACATCCTTGCGGTGGCCGAAGGTCTCGACCTGGCGCAGCGCCTCGTCGGGGTCCGACAGCGGCAGCGTGAGCATCGAATACATGCGCCCGCCGGATTCCGGCAGCACCTTCTCGGTGACCCAGCGGTTGTAGGCCCAGCACAGATCGACCTCCATCTCCTTCTGCGGGTGCAGGCCGATGTTGAGCATGCCGGTGGGGAACAGGCAGGAATAGTCGACGCTCATGGCGTCCATCCAGCGGTTGCCGAGCTGGACGTCGCGATGGGTGCCGGGCTCGGTCTTCTCCGAGCTGCGCGTGGCATAGCGCGTCACCCGGCCGCCCATGTCCTGATAGCCGATCTGCTGCGGGATCAGGGTGCCGCGGCCGCCCTTCATGCCCTGCGCCATGGAAAGCTGGCGCAGCACGTCGTTTTCCATGAAGGGCAGGATGTCCTTCATGTGCTCGTTCTCATAGTGATGGGCGTCGACGTCGACGATCAGCATGTCGTCGAACTTGCGCTTGTGCGCCTGCTGGCGGGCGTGGGCGAGGAGCCGCGAGGTGTTGAGCTCTTCCACCGTGACGCGCCGGCCGCGATCGGACATGAGTTCCATGGCGTGCCTCCAAAAGACGTGTGTCGGGACCGGCGATCAGCGCCCGGTCCAGCTTTGCCACATTCCGAGTTCGAAAACAGCGAGGTTGGCCGCTTTCAGCAGTCCGCTCGCCGTCACCATGACATCGGTCGAGGTCACGCGGCTGCGGTTCGCCAGCGGAGGAAAACTGCCGCCGGCTTCGATCTGGGCCGCGTAGCTTCGGCATACCGCCGCCATCAGGCTCTGCAGCGCTGCGCGCGCTCAAGTGGTCGGTGCGGCCTTCGTTGAGGGCGCGGTCGATGTCGCGGGCGAGACGCGTGGCGGCGTCGGACGCGTCCTGCGTGGGGGCGCCATCGACAGGGGCCGCGACCTTGGCTGGCGCCGGGATTTTGGCGGGCGTAGGAACTTTGGCGCGCGAAGGAACTCTGCCGGGCGCAGGAACTTTGCCGGGCGAAGCCTTGGCGCGCCCGGCAGGTTTTGCCCCGAGCTTGGTGGCGACCTTGGCCGCCGCCGGCTTACGCGCGGACATAGACCTCGTCCCCTTTCTGGATCACCTCGTATTTGCGCAGCTTGAGTTTGCGGTCGGAGACGCATTCCCCGGTCTTCATGTCGTATTCATAGCCGTGCCAGGGGCACACGAAATGCAATTCGGTGTCGGAGAAATACAGGCCCTTGGAGGTCTTGTCCGGCATCAGCCGCTCTTCGACCTTGGCAATGGTCAATCCTTCGCAGGCCGGCCCGCCCTGGTGGAGGCAATAATTGCTGTAGGCGTAGAACGTCCCGTGTTCCCGAAACACGCCGATCTCGTGGTCGCCGACGAACACGATGCGGCGGTCGCCGTCGTTGAACTCGGAAATCTTGCCGACAAGTTTCTCAGCCATGCGCAGCGTTCCCTCCCGGCCGTCGGGGGCGGCCTGATCGATGAGATTAGCTGAAATCGCCAGCAGCAACCAGCCGATCAAACAAGACCTGTCGAACAAGACCGATGGGAACAAGCGCGCAGCGATCGTGCACGCGCCGCCGGCGCTTTTCGCGCGGTTCTTGCCAAGCGGGCTGCAAATCGGTTTGGTGCCGGAAGCGATCGGGAGGGACCATGACGGGCTATCGGCTGGTGACCTACGCGGCGGCCGCGGGGCCGCGCGCCGGCGTCGTGATCGGCGACGACGTGTTCGACGCGGCCGCGCTCACGGGACGCGCGGGGGACGCGACGGTGCTCGGCATTCTCGACGACTGGGCCGCCGCGCGCGAACGCCTCGGCAACGCTGCCCCCGCGCCGGGAACCGGCCGGGCGCTCGCCGGCGTGCGGCTTCTTGCGCCGGTGCGGTGGCCCTCGGCGATCTATTGCGCCGGGGCGAATTATGCCGACCACGCCGCCGAGATGGGGCGGCTGCACAACCGGCCGCCCGAACCGGACCCGCACACGCTGGGCCTCAAGCCCTGGCACTTCATCAAGGCCGGGCGCAGCACGCTCGCAGGTCCCGACGAGACCGTCCAGATATCCGCGCTGTCGAAGACCATGGACTGGGAGATCGAACTGGCCGCCGTGATCGGCCGCCGTGCCAAGAACGTCGCGCTGGAGCAGGCCCTCGACCATGTCGCCGGCTACACCATCGCCAACGACCTCTCGGCACGCGACATGGGCCGCCGGCCCAATGTCCCGGATACCTCGCCGTTCAAGTTCGACTGGGTGGCACACAAGAATTTCGATGGCTCCTGCTCGCTGGGGCCGTGGATCGTGCCGGCCGGCGACATTCCCGACCCCCAGAAGCTCGGCCTGAAGCTGTGGGTCAACGACGTCATCAAGCAGGATTCCAACACCGCCCGGATGATCTTCACCATCGCCGAGCAGATCGCCCATCTCAGCTCCCGCATCACCCTCAATCCCGGCGACGTGATTCTCACCGGCACTCCATCGGGCGTCGGCGCAGCGCGCAGCGAATTCCTCGAGGCCGGCGATGTGGTGAGGCTGTGGATCGAGCACATCGGCACGCTCTCGAACCGGATGGTGTGAGAGAGGAACCCATTTTCATACGCCCGGTCTGCGTCTACTGGATCGCCCCGGTCGAGCCGGGCGATGACAGCAAGATGCACATCAACTAAGTTCGCACCAATGGCGCCGGCAAGCAGGCCGGTCAGCACAGGGAGAGCTGCAATGGAGTTCCGAAGCGTTGCTTGCGCGGTCGCGCTCGTGCTGGTAGCGAGCGCCGTCGCGGCGGAGGAGGCGAAGAAGTACCCGGACTGGGAAGGCCTGTGGAACCGCGGCAGTCCGGTCGGCGCCTGGGATCCGAGCAAGCCCGGGGGCCTCGGGCAGCAGGCGCCGCTCACCCCCGAATACCAGGCCGTGTTCGAGGCGAACCTCGCCAAGGGGAAGGCCGGTGTCCAGTTCGACATCAAGGGCACCTGCGGCCCGGTCGGCATGCCGCGGGTGATGATGATGTACGAGCCCATGGAAATCGTGATCAAGCCGAAGGTCACCTACATGCTGATCGAATCCATGAGCCCGATCCGGCGCATCTACACCGACGGGCGCGAATTCCCGGCCGAGCCCGATCCCGCTTTCGTCGGCTATTCCATCGGCAAGTGGCTCGACACCGACAATGACGGCACCTACGACACGCTGGAGATCGAAACCCGCCACATGCGGGGACCGCGGCTGTTCGATTCGGTCGGCATTCCGCTCGCCGCGGACAACGAGACCGTGGTCAAGGAGAGGCTCTACCTCGACAAGGCCAACCCGGACATGCTGCGCAACGAGATCACGACCACCGATCACGCGCTGACGCGGCCGTGGACGGTGTCGCGGTTCTATAAGCGCGAGCACCAGCCGATCTACGAGGAGTACAATTGCACCGAGGACAATCGCTGGGTGGCGATCGGCGGCGAATTGTATCTCGCGGATTCCGAAGGCTACCTGATGCCGATCCAGAAGGGCCAGGCGCCGCCCGACCCGAAATTCCTGCAGAAATATTTTCCGCAGGCGAAGAAGTGATTTTTGCCGGCGCCGCCTCCTGCCCAAGGAGGCGGCCCGTTACCCGATCGGCCGCAGGGGGCGGCACGCATGAGCTGGACCTGACATGAGCTGGACCTGACATGACCTGGACCCTGACCAGCCTCGTGATTCAAATCATCGCCGGCGTCGTCGGCGGCCATCTCGCGGCGACCGCCGCCCACGAGCACGGCTTCGGCGCGGTCGGCCACACCGTCACCGGCCTCGCCGGCGGATTTTTGAGCGGCTTTTTCCTGCAGACCCTCGCGGTCACCATGGTCACCAGCACCGGCTCCCTGAGCCAACCGAGGCCCGCCGAGATCTACATGATCCAGGCCCTGACCGGCGGCGCAGCGGGCGGCATCCTGACGCTGGTGGT
>CAVVCE010000081.1:0-84592 GCA_963746235.1 uncultured Alphaproteobacteria bacterium | reverse complement strand
CTGACTGGACTGTTCAGCTCGGCCTGAGCGTCAAAGGCGCCGCCTGGTGCCGTCCCGGCGACACGTACGGTTTGATGGGTAATCTGGCCGGTGCCTCGTCCCAGCAGATAGCCTTCCTGCAGGCGGGCGGCCAGGGCATTTCGGCCGGCGACGGCAACTTGAGCTACGCCCCCGAAATGTCCTTGGAAACGTATTATGATTGGGCCATCGCCAAGAACATGCACTTTGCGCTCGACTACCAGTTTTTCGCCAACCCGGCGTTCAACCGTGACCGCGGCCCGGTCAGTGTCTTCGAGCTAAGATACCACTGGGAGTTCTAGCCGGATTATTCCACCGATGATATCAGGTTTCAGATGTATCGGGTGCCCTGCGTATCGATCCGGCACTCACGCCAGCCGGTCGCATCCGCCCGGCAGCCGGCTGGCGAGGACGCTTTGGCGCACCCGCATCTGGATCGACATCGTCGGCGGGCTCATGTTCCTGCTGCCGATCTGCCTGATCCTCGTCTATTTCACCTGGCCGTGGTTCATGGACTCGTGGCGGATCGGCGAAGGCTCCTCCAATGCCGGCGGCCTGGTGCGCTGGCCGGTCAAGCTGCTCCTGCCGGTCGGCTTCGCACTGATGGCATTGCAGGGCGTATCTGAAATCATCAAGCGCATCGCCGCGCTCGAGCACTTGATCGATGCCGATTTCAAATACGAGAAACCGCTGCAATGAACCTGATCCGCGACAACATGGCGCCCCTGATGTTCGCGGGGATGATCGTGTTCATGCTGATCGGCTATCCCGCGGCGTTTTCGCTCGCCGCGACCGGGCTGTTCTTCGGCTTCATCGGCATCGAGTTCGGCCTGATCCAGCCCGACTTTCTCGGCAACCTCACCTATCAGCTATTCGGCATCATCTCGAACGACCTGCTGCTGGCGATCCCGTTCTTCACCTTCATGGGCGCGATCCTGGAGCGGTGCGGGCTTGCCGAGGATCTCCTGGACTCGATCGGCCAATTGTTCGGGCCGGTGCGCGGCGGCCTCTCCTATGCGGTGATTTTCGTCGGCGCCATTCTCGGCGCCATCACCGGCACGGTCGCCGCCTCGGTCATCGCCATGGGCGTGATCTCGGTCCCGGTGATGATGAAATACGGCTACTCCACCCGCCACACCATGGGCGTCATCGCCGCGTCGGGGACCATCACCCAACTAATCCCGCCGTCGCTGGTGCTGATCGTGCTCGCCGACCAGCTCGGCCGCTCGGTCGGCGACATGTATGCCGGCGCGATCGGCCCCAGCATCATCCAATTGGCGCTGTTCTGCATCTGGGTGCTGGTGGTCAGCTTCGTCTGGCCCAAGGACGTGCCGGCGTTGCCGATCGAGGCGCGCACGCTGCGCGGCTGGGCGCTGTGGGCGAAATGCCTGCGCGGCATCATCCCCTCGCTCGGCCTCATCTTCCTGGTGCTCGGCACCATCTTCCTCGGCCTCGCCACCCCGACCGAGGCCGGCGCCATGGGTGCGGTCGGCGCGCTGGCGCTCGCCGCCTTCAACCGCACCCTGACCTTCCCCCTGCTCTATCAGGGCATGGCGACCACCATGCGCCTCACCGCGATGGTGGTCTACATCCTGATCGGCGCGCGCACCTTCAGCCTGGTGTTCCAGGGCGTCGGCGGCAAGGTGTGGATCGAGCAGATGCTGACCGCGCTGCCCGGCGGGCAGGTCGGCTTCCTGGTGTTCGTCAACATCTTCATCTTCGTGATCGCGTTCTTCCTCGATTTCTTCGAGATCGCCTTCATCATCATCCCGCTGCTGGCGCCGGTGGCCGACAAGCTCGGCATCGACCTCATTTGGTTCGGCGTGCTGATCTGCGCCAACATCCAGACCAGCTTCATGCATCCGCCGTTCGGCTTCGCGCTGTTCTACCTGCGCGGCATCACGCCGCCCTCGGTGAAGAGCTCCGACATCTACTGGGGCGCGATCCCCTGGGTGTTCCTGCAGGTCATCCTGGTGGCGATCCTGATCTTCTGGCCGCAATCCGTGACCTATTGGATCGACCACCCGGCCGGCATCGACCCCGACAAGGTCAAGATCGAGATCCAGCAGCCCGACATGCCCCCGCCGCTCGATTTCAGCGAGCCGCCGAAACCGCCGTGACGGAGAGGCGGCGGTGAGGCCGCGCTGATCGCTGCGGTCAGTGCTAGCGATAATACCGCAACGGCGCATCATCGGCCGGCACGATTATCTTGCCGATCGGCCACAGCGCAATTCCGGCGAGCTTGAAATGCGCCCAGGCGAAGGGGATGCCGATGATGGTGACGGCGAGGAGAATGGCGGTGATGAGATGCCCCAGCGCCAGCCACCAGCCGGCGAGCACCAGCCATATGATGTTGCCGATGAATCCGAGCGGTCCGGTGCCGACATCCTCGGTGCCGTGATAGTCGGCGCGCGACACCGCCTTCTGGCCGAACGGGAGCAGCGTGTAGACCGCGATGTTAAAGGCCGCCCGCGCCCAGGGGATGCCGATGATGGTGATCGCCATGATGACCGCGGCAAGGACCCAGCCGGCCGCCATGTACAGGCCGCCAAAGGCGATCCACAACAGGTTGAGGAAGAGGGCGAAGGCGGACATCGGGTTCTTTCGCGGTTCGAGGACGATGCGTCCGCCTGGGCGGCACGCCAGAGATTTAGAGACTGACTTGCCCGTCTGCCAGTTCGTCCAGCCTATAAATTATTTCGGCGCAACATGAAGATTCGGCCGGACACGTGCGGGCCGACACCGCGAGGAGGCCGCGGTTCGCGCGCTTCTCGCGCCCGCGTTTCGCCGAAGCCAACCCGCGGTGGCGGATTTCAGGTCTGCCAGGGGTTGATCGTCGTAATGGATGGATCGTCGAAATGTCTGAGGTTTCGCGTTGCGAGTGTTGCTTTCCGGGCAAGCGCAATGCCGGCGATCTGAATATCGCGGAAATCGATCTTCCGCCCTCGCTTCCGATACGCGACCGCAAGGGATGCGGCCGCTTCGGCCGCAGCGGCATCGAATACCAGGACTCGTTCTTGCAAATCTTCGCGGACATAGTCTGCAAAGGCCTGCTCCAAGGTGCTCCGCCGACGCCCATCGGGCAGCAACATCAATCCAAAGCGAATTTCGAGGATTGTGATTGCCGTGGTCCAGACCGAGACCGAAGCCTGCTTGTCGAGCCAAGCGAGCACGACGGGATTGTCATTGGGTCTCATAAGGGCCGACACGACATTGGTGTCGAGGATGATCACTCCGTGAGGCTCGTCGGCTCGAGCGTTTGTCTCGGTAGCTCCGACAGTTCGTCCTTCCTTCAGATGCAGCTCAGCAAAGCGGGATGCGGCACGCGTGCCCAGCCCCCCGCCCGGCGCATGATCATCTTTGACCGCGTCGCGCAAGATATCGCGGACCTCGGCCTCGAGACTGCGGCCATGCCGCGCCGCCCGCTTCTTGAGGCGGACCTTGATATCGCTTTCCAGATCACGAACGACGAGTTGCGCCACGAGACGCTCCAATATGACGATATCATGATATCGTCACGTCGATGCCGCCGTCAAGGCGAACGACTATCGTCGCCGGATCGTCGAAGCGATTTGGTGGCTCCCACTCACACCTTGGTGCGGTTGCGGATCAGGAAGGTGTCGTTGGTATATTCGGCGACCTGCCACCACAGATACTGGTCGCCGCGGTAGGCGATCATCGCGTCATAGACTTTCTTGAATTCGGGATTGCTGGCGGACACCTCGTGGTAGAGCTCGAGCGAGGCCTTCAGGCAGGCGTCCATCACCGGCGGGGAGAACGGCGTCAGCTTGGCGCCGGTGGCGACGAGCCGTTTCAATGCCGCCGGATTGACGGCATCGTATTTCGACTGCATCCAGGTATTCGCCATTTCCGAGCAGGTGCGCACCACCGCCTTGTAGGCCGGCGTCAGCGCATTCCATTTCTCGATATTGATGAAGTTGTGCAGCATCGCGCCGCCTTCCCACCAGCCCGGATAATAATAGAACTGGGCGACCCTCTGGAGGCCGAGCTTCTCATCGTCATAGGGGCCGACCCATTCGGCCGCGTCGATGGTGCCCTTCTCCAGCGCGGGATAGATGTCGGCGCCGGCGATCTGCTGGGGGACGCAGCCGAGCTTCTGCAGCACGCGGCCGGCATAGCCGCCGATGCGAAATTTCAGCCCGTTGAAATCGGAGGCGTCCTTGATCTCCTTGCGGAACCAGCCGCCCATCTGGCAGCCGGTATTGCCGCAGGGAATTGCATAGATATTCGCCTTCTTGTAGAACTCGTTCATCATCTCCATGCCGCCGCCGAAGAACATCCAGGCGTTCTGCATGCGGCTGTTGAGCCCGAACGGCACCGCGGTGGCGAACGCGTAGGTCGGGTCCTTGCCGACATAATAGTAGGAGGCGGTGTGGCACATCTCGACGGTGCCGTTGGTCACCGCGTCGGCCGCATTCAATCCGGGGACGATTTCGCCCGCGGCGAAAATCTGGATCTGGAATTTGTTGTCGGTGATCTCGGCGACCGCCTTGGCGAAGGTTTCCGCGGTGCCGTAAAGGGTGTCGAGCGATTTCGGGAAGCTCGACGTGCAGCGCCATTTCAATTCCGGCATCGATTGCGCGATGGCCGGTTTGGCGACCGCGGCGGCGGTTGCTCCGAGGCCCGCCGCCTTGAGAAATTCACGACGCTTCATGGTGCTCTCCCAAAACATCCCGTCAACGGAGCGAACCGCCCCTTTGGGCGGGGTGTTATCACGACTGGCGAGGGGCGGAAATCGCCAATATGGCCCCGCCCTTCCTCGACCTGCGGTCCTTCAGCCTGCCCGCCCGGCCTATGCCGGAGCGATTCGTTTCGAGACCGTACCGCCGAAGCATGATGCCAAGAAGGTGCAGACAGTGTGGCTTTTCGGGACGCTGCGTCAGGCCTCGATCACGATTTTAGGGGCAGCCTTGCCGGCCCGGCCCACCATCTGGTCGCGCACGCGCGCGGCGATGTCGCGATAAATCTTGGCGTGCGGACCGTCCGGCGCGGTCGCAACCACCGGCAGGCCGGCGTCGGATTTCTCCCTTATCTCCATGTGCAGCGGCACTTCGCCGAGGAACGGCACGCCGAGGCGCTCGGCCTCGCGGCGCGCGCCGCCATGGCCGAATATGTCCGAGCGCGTCCCGCATTCCGGGCACAGGAAGTAGCTCATGTTCTCGACGATGCCGAGCACCGGGACGTTGACCCGGTTGAACATGGAGATGCCGCGGCGCGCATCGATCAAAGCGAGGTCCTGGGGGGTCGAGACGATGACGGCGCCCTTGAGCGGCACCTGCTGGGCCATCGTGAGCTGGGCGTCGCCGGTGCCCGGCGGCATGTCGACCACCATGATGTCGAGCTCGCCCCAATCCACGTCGCGCAGCATCTGCGTCAATGCCGATATCACCATCGGCCCGCGCCAGATCATCGGGGTTTCTTCCTCGATCAGGAAGCCGATCGACATCACCTTGAGGCCGTAGCCGTCCATGGGGATCAGCGTGGTGCCGCCGCGGCTCTGCGGACGCCCCTTGATCCCGAGCAGTTTCGGCGTCGACGGACCGTAGATGTCGGCGTCGAGCACCCCGATCTTGAGGCCGAGGTCGCGCAGGCCGAGGGCGAGGTTGACGGCGGTCGTCGACTTGCCGACGCCACCCTTGCCCGAGGCGACGGCGATGATGGCGGCGACCCCTTCGACGCTGGTCGGGCCCGGCGCCCGCGCCGCCCCCGGACCGGCGTGACGCCCCTGCGGCGGGGCGGCGGGGCGCTGTTGCTGCGGCGGCGGGGCGGCACCCGCCTTGCGTTCCGCCGTCAGGGCTACCATCACCGAGGTCACGCCGGGGATCGCCTTCACAGCCGTTTCCGCGCGTTTGCGGACCGGCTCCCAGGCCTGCACCACCGCCGCATTCACCGTGATGGAGAAGAACACTTTGCCGTCGGCGACGAGGATGTCGGACAGGACGCCGGTCTTCGGCAGCGGCAGCCCTTCGGGACTGCTCACGCCGTCGAGGCTCGCGAGAACCTCGCTGTTGGTCAATGCCATTTTGCACTCCATGACCGCCGCGGGCCAAACTCCGCGGGGCCAATATCACGCTACAACATAAGAACCGTGGCCGACCGGTCAACCGAGACCAGCGCATGGGTTGGTCTCGTCCCCGGCGCGGCCAAGGTTGACGCGGGGAGGCCCGCCAGCGCATCAAGAGGCCGAAATCGCAAGGAAAGCGACCCGGTCGGGCGCTGCAGGAGGGGTACCCATGGCGAAGGTGGCATTTCTCGGGCTCGGCGTGATGGGCTATCCCATGGCCGGCCATCTCAAGACCAAGGGCGGGCACGAGGTCACGGTCTACAATCGCACCACCGCCAAGGCGCAGAAATGGGTCGCCCAGTTCGGCGGCCGCCTCGCCGCGACGCCCAAGCAGGCCGCCGAAGGGCCAGGACTTCGTCATGGCCTGTGTCGGCAATGATGCCGACCTGCGCGAAGTCACCCTGGGCGACAGCGGCGCCTTTCACGGGCTGCGCAAGGGCGCCGTTTTCGTCGACCACACCACGGCTTCCGCCGAGATCGCCCGCGAGCTTTACGCCGCGGCCAAGCAGCGCGGCTTCGAGATCATCGATGCGCCGGTGTCCGGCGGCCAGGCCGGCGCCGAGAACGGCGCTCTCACCGTCATGTGCGGCGGCGATGCCGAACCGTTCGCGCGGGCGGAAAAGGTCATCGCCGCCTATGCCCGCGCCTGCAACCTGATGGGGGCGGCCGGCTCGGGCCAGCTTGCCAAGATGGTCAACCAGATCTGCATCGCCGGCCTGGTGCAGGGGCTCGCCGAGGGGCTGCATTTCGCCAAATGCGCCGGCCTCGATACCGAGAAGCTCATCGCGACCATCTCCAAGGGCGCCGCGCAATCCTGGCAGATGGAGAACCGCTACAAGACCATGGTCGAGGGCAAGTTCGAATTCGGCTTCGCGGTCGACTGGATGCGCAAGGACCTCGGCATCTGTTTCGCCGAGGCGCGCCGCAACGGCGCCACCCTGCCGGTGACCGCGGTGGTCGACCAGTTCTATGCCGAGGTGCAGAAGATGGGCGGGCGCCGCTGGGACACGTCGAGCCTGCTCGCCCGCCTGGAGCGCTGAGCGGCCCTCGGCCACGCCGCTTCGTCATTCCGCGACATCCCTCGCCGAGCATTCTGCGCTGCCGCAATCCCTCATTAACCATAACGAACTTCGGAATCAGTGACGGTCTAAGCACGCCCTTAAGGATTTTCGGCCACGCTGCGTGGCTTCTTAACCACGTCCGCCGAACGATGAACCTTGCGACTACCGATCCACTGGCCACGCCTGCGGGACCTGAAAGCGCGGCAGTCAGGCATCGGCGGATCGCGTCGCTACGGGTGCGCGAGGCGCGCGACCGGCTGACCTCCACCTCCGGGACGCGGCCGGCGTTCGACTACGAGCTGCTGCGCCAATACGCGCAGAACCGCCTGTCGGGCTCGCTCGGCGTCATCCTCCTGGCCACCGCGATCGGCCTCATCTCCACCTACTGGGCGAGCGTCGCCTGGGCCGGGCTGTGGATGGCCATGGTGCTCACGATCCAGCTCGCGAGCATGGTGAAGTGCCGCGAGTTCCTGGCGCAGCCGGCGAGCGAAAAGACGATCAAGCGGGCGCGGCTCACCTTCATCGTGCTCGATCTCCTGTTCGGGCTCGCCTGGACGATCAACCTGGTCCACCCGGCCGACAACAAGTCGAACTCCGACATCATCAATGTCTTCGTGATGCTGCTGGTCGTCGCGGTGTCGAGCATGCTGGGCTCCAGCCTGCCGATCGCGGTGTTCGCGACCACGGTGCCGCTCACCATCGCCATAACGCTCAGCTACCTGCTGACCGGTACCGTGCACGGCTACGTGCTCGCGGGGCTGGCGCTCACCGCGCTGTGCTATTTCGGGCTGCTCGCCAACCGGCTCTACACCTCCAACCTCGCCACCCTGGAGGCGCGCGCGGAGAAGGATGCGCTGATCGGCGAGCTCGAGCAGGCCCGGGCGAAATCCGACGAGGCGCGCCGCCATGCGGAAGCCGCCAACATCGCAAAATCGCGGTTTCTCGCCCAGATGAGCCACGAGTTGCGCACGCCGCTCAACGCCATCCTCGGCTTCTCCGAGGTGATGAAGAACGAGCTGTTCGGCATCCACGCGGTGCGCGCCTACAAGGACTATTCCAACGACATCCACAATTCCGGCGTCCACTCTGCTCGGGCTCATCAACGAGATCCTCGACCTGTCGCGCATCGAGGCCGGCCGTTACGAGCTCAACGAGGAATCGGTCGCGCTGGCGCAGGTCGCCGAGGAATGCCGCCATCTCCTCAAGCTGCGCGCCAGCAATCGCGGCATCGCGATCCACGACCTGTTCGAGCCGGACATGCCGCGGCTGTGGGCCGACGAGCGGGCGGTGCGGCAGATCTGCCTCAACCTCCTGTCCAACGCCATCAAGTTCACGCCGCAAGCCGGCGAGGTCTGGCTGAAGGTAGGCTGGACCGCCGCCGGCGGCCAGTATTTCAGCGTCCGCGACAACGGCCCCGGGATACCCGAAAGCGAGATACCGATCGTCATCGACACCTTCGGACAAGGCTCGAACGCGATCAAATCGGCGGAGCAAGGCGCCGGGCTCGGACTGCCCATCGTGAAAAGCCTGATCGAGCTGCATGGCGGCACCTTCTCGCTCAAATCGAAACTGCGCGAGGGCACCGAAGTCATCGTCACCTTCCCGCCCGAACGGGTCATGACCGCGCTCGAACCGGTGGTGGAAGCGCCGCCGCCCCTCGTCTTCGATCCGCTGCCCATCGATCCGTCGCAGGGCGAGCACCGCACGTTCGGTTCGATGGGAGGATTCCTGGCCTCGATGAAATTCCGCCGCGAACGCCGCATTCGCGCCCGGAGGAAAGACCCGCAGGGATGATGTCTGCCGCCGTTCGACCGGCCCGGCACGGCCGGCGGCGCTCGCAGCGGCGTCGGCTTGATCCCCGTCGCCCGCCTGCATAACTGGTATGATCACCGGCGGCCGCGTTGCGAATTGCCGTGACGGCCGCGGCCGGCGGTGCGACCAAGACAGATGGGGTCGGCCGGTTGTCCCGCTGCTGGGAATATTCTTGGAACGAGATATCCTTGGGAACGAGATATCCTTGGGAACGAGATATCCTGGACGGTATCAGGCCGCTACCAGACCGGAGAGACTGCCGTGCGCATGCTGACCACCCTCATCCTGTTCGGAATCATCGGTGCGTTGGCCTTGCTCCTGGTGCGCCAGAACATGGGCGGGAGCCTGAGCGACGGTGATGTCGCCTCGCTGATCGGCAAGATCGGATTCCTGATCCTGATCAGCGGAGCGGTGCTGCGGATATTCCGCGACAGCCTGAGCGAGGCGCTCCGGCAGGCGATGATGTGGGTGATCGTCGGGCTGGTCCTCCTCGGCGTCTACACGTTCCGCTTCGATCTGCGCGACAGCGGCGACCGCATCCTGGCCGAGCTCATTCCCGGGCATGCGGCGGCGCGCGGGCAGACCATCGAGGTCGCGCGCGGCCGCGGCGGCGATTTCCAGGTCGCAACCGAGGTCAATGGCGTGCGGGTGCCGATGGTGCTCGACACCGGCGCCACCTCGGTGGTGCTGACCCATGACGCCGCGGTCGCGGCCGGGCTGCCGGTGGAGATGATCCACTACACCGTCAATGTGGACACCGCCAACGGCCGCGCCCAGGCCGCCCCCGTGACCCTCGACCGCATCGCCGTCGGGTCGATCGTCGAGCGCGCCGTGCCGGCCCTGATCGCGCCTCCCGGCCAGCTCAAGACCAGCCTGCTCGGAATGAGCTTCCTGTCCCGGCTGCAAGGCTGGGAGGTGCGCGGCGACAAGGTGACGATGCGGGGAACGCCGTAGCCCCTGTACTCCGCCGCCGCGGGATGCGCGTACCTCACTCCCTCTGCGGGGGAACGCGGTCAATGAAGATCATCCGAACGCGGGATCCAGAATGGATGCCATTGCGTCGATATGCGCATCGATTTGCTCGAGGACTGATCGCGCAACGAGGTCTCTCTCCGGCAAGACAAACCACTTATCATGCACCGATGCAGCGATCCCAGCGACAGCGGCCGCTACTGCGCCGTCCGGAAGGCGGCTGCGGTTCGCGAAGCTGCGCCACCGATCGGGAGTGAGAGCCCTGAATGATTTTGCTCCGGCCAGGCTGAGCGCCATCTCGTCCTTGGGGAGATAGGGTATTGTCGAGAGGACATCGTAGACCGGCGCCAATTCGGGACTTCGTCCGTCGCCGGGATAGTAGAGCGACCAGTTCTTCAGATGCATATCGCCGTTGCCCGTCATTGCAATAAAGGCCAGCCGTCGGACGAATTCGATGGCCGCGTCGTATGACAGCGCCGCATTCAACACGACTGCGATGTTGTGATATCCGGCTCCCGTATATTTTTCAGCGGGATAACGTCCGAACACCTGCGCGAAGTCCTCCATATGGATTTGGGCGCCGTTCGGTCCGCGGTCGAAGCGTCGGATCAGCAGCACTTTGCCGGTCGACAAGGTATTGAACTCTTCGGGAATTCCATCAAAGTCGGTGTTTTCCACCAGCTCGCGCGTCGGTACCTTCATGCCCAACGCTTCGGCCAGCGCGAGGATGGCGAACTCATTCTCCGAAAGTCCGATGTGCGTGAGCGACGGAAATTTTGCGATGTATTGTCCCGCTCCGTCATCGACGGCGAGCGCGATGCCACCCGCCTTTCCGGCGTTCTTCATCACCGAAAGCTTCATTTGGACGCCGGCCAGCGAAAAGCGTGCCTTGCCTTTGCCCGCCGCCGTCGCGTCGGCGGGAGCCGTATTGCCGTCGCTCGGAAGGGCACGCACCGCTCCTGGCAGGTTGATGCCCAAGGCGGCGAGCAGATCGAAATCGTTTCCCGGCCTCACCAATCCGGCATGATGCCGCTCCATGGCTTCGCGCAGCTTCTCCTCCGGTAGAAGATTTGCGAAGAACGGTGGAAGGACGCTGCGCAACGGCTTGGCGTCCTTGCGCAGGCCGCCGCCCTCCGCGCGCAACGAGAGACTAAAGACTGGTGGATCGTTCAGGGCGCGATAGCTCTCTGAAAGATTGAAAGCGTTGTAGTCGCCGGGCGTCCGGACCAAGGTCCCGACCGCCAAAGTGTTCAGTGATATGTCGAGCGCCTGTATGTGCCCGGCGGCGGCTTCAGGGCTCATGGTTCTCGTCTTCCTCGACATCCGAGGTGAAGGCGGGTCGGTCTTCGTCGCCGTCAGTCGGCCGCAGCATGGATTGCACGGCGGGCACCATCGCTTGTGGGATCAGCATCATCTCCATGCCGAGCGCACGCGTTATGTTGACAAGGGTGGTTGTCCGCGCGGCAGCCGCCCCGGTCTCGATATCCCGGTAGCGGGGTCGGCTGATATTGGCTCGATCGGCCGTCTGCTTTTGAGTGAGGCCGGCAGCCTCTCGGGCGACGCGAAAGCGCCGTCCAAGTTGCTTTAGAAGCTCGCTTTCAGCCACGGGCAGGATACCCTTACGGATCAAATTTTTATAGATGATCTGTATACATATCTTTCATAAAAACAAGCCGTGATCTGCAAGAGGATCATTTCATGGAAAATGATCCGCAAACATATCTTTTTCGGTGCAGTTTATGCCGCGCTCCCACGAATGAGCTTGTGAGACGCGCTCGCCCTCGCCGCAAACCGGGGCCTACAGCAGGCTCACGATGAACCGCACCGACATGGTGGCGAGGAACAACCCGAAGATGACTTCCAGGCGCCGGCGCGGCGTGGCGTGGGCGAGCTTGGCGCCGTAGCCGGCGACGAAGCTCGAGATCGGCGCCATCAGTACGAAGCCGAGCACCGATACGTAGCCGATGGACAGCGGCGGCATCAGGTCCTGGTGGGGCAAGCCGGCCAACATGAAGCCGATGGTCCCGGCAATCGCAATGGGCACGCCGAGACCGGCAGAGGTCGCCACCGCGGCATGGATCGAGGTGCCGTAGAGCGTCAGGATCATGTTCGAGACCGAGCCGCCGCTCACGCCCATCAGCGACGAGCAAAGCCCGACCAGATAGCCGTAGAACAGCATCGGCCCGCGGCCGGGGAGACTCTTGCCGAGCTGCCAGCGCTCGCCGCCGAACAGGAGCTTGGTCGCAATCAGGCCGGCAATGAACGCGAACGCCACCTTGAACACCGCCCCGGGCGCGACCGCTGCGATGGCTGCGCCGGATATGACCCCGACAACGGCGGGGATCGTCCACAGCCGCACCACCTCGTGCAGCCCGATGCCCTCGGCGCGGTGGGCGAAATAGGACCGGAAGGTGGTGGGGACGATGATCGCCAGCGAGGTTCCGATGCAGAGCTGCATGCGTATCTCTTCGGAGACACCGAGTGCGCGGAACACCTCGTAGAGCACCGGGACGATGACGCCGCCGCCGCCGATGCCGAACAGCCCCGCGAGAAGCCCGGTGAGGACGCCGCCACCGGCGATGGCGAGGGCGAGGATCGCGAGTTCGCCCGCGGGCACGCCGAACATCAGATCGCTCCGTTGGACGATAGGGGCATTCAGGCTGCGGCACTGCCCGCGAATACGGCGCCGTCGCGGACCAGGGACAGGGCCTCGCGCAGCACCTCGGCACCGGCGCCGGGCTTCACGGCAGCGTTGGCGAGGTGGCGGCGGAAGGCGCGCGCGCCGGGCACCCCCGTGAACAGGCCGAGCATGTGGCGCACGATGGAATTGAGCCGCGCGCCGGCAGCGATCTCGCGATCGATGTAGGGGATCATGGCGACTGCCGCCTCGCGTGCCGAGGCTAGCGGCGCCGGAGCGCCCAACAGGGGATCGACGGCGAGGAGGCGCCACGGCTCCTGATACGCCGCACGCCCCATCATGACGCCGTCGACGCGGCCGAGATGCGCCATGGCGCTCTCCAGGGTGTCGATGCCGCCATTGAGCACGATGGGCAACGCGGGATGGCGTTGCTTGAGCCGGTACACGCGGGCGTAGTCGAGCGGCGGCACGTCGCGGTTCTCCCGCGGCGACAGCCCCTGCAGCCAGGCCTTGCGGGCATGGACGATCACGGCATCGACGCCGGCGGCGACTGCGGCGTCGGCCAGCGCATCGAGCGCCTCCTCGGGATCCTGGTCGTCGATGCCGATCCGGCATTTGACGGTGACGGGAATGCCGACTGCCGCCTTCATGGCGGCGACGCACGCGCCGACCAGCGCCGGCTCGGCCATCAGGCAGGCGCCGAACCGGCCCTCCTGGACCCGGTCCGAAGGGCAGCCCACGTTCAGGTTGATCTCGTCGAAGCCGGCATCGGCGCAAATGCGCGCGCAGGCCGCGAGCGCATCGGGATCGGAGCCGCCGAGTTGCACCGCGAGCGGATGCTCGCTCGGGTCATAGCGCAACAGCCGCGCCCGGTCGCCATGAAGCACCGCACCGGTGGTGATCATCTCGGTGTAGAGCAACGCGCGCCGCGTCAGCAGCCGGTGGAAATACCGGCAGTGACGGTCGGTCCACTCCATCATGGGGGCGACGGCAAATCGGCGATCTAAGTCGTTCATTTCACTTAGCTTTTACATTGTCAGTCTGTCCAATATCCCACCGGACCGACTGAAGAATTTCACCGGCAGATTATAACCGCAAACCGCATTTTCTATGATTTTGTTGGCGCATGGGCGAGTTCCCTCTTGTGGGAATTTCAGGCAGAAAGCACCTAATTAGGAACCAAGGAACCACCACATGGCCCTGAGCATCAAAGACCCGGAAACCGAGCGGCTGGCCCGCGATCTCGCGCGGCTCACCGGTGAGAGCATCACCACGGCAACCAGGCGCGCTATCGAGGAGCGGCTGCGCCGGGTTGGCGGTCATTCCCGGAAAGCCGTCTTGCTGGAGGAACTGGCGGAAATCCGACGGCGCTGGAGCGAGATGCCGGTCGTCGATGACCGAACGCCGGATCATATCCTCGGTTATGATGAGCATGGACTGCCGCGCTGATGGTGATCGATACGTCCAGCCATCGTGGCGATCGCCCTCAACGAACCCGACGCGGCAGCAGCTCGAATTGCGGATTGCTGATGATCCGGTCCGTTTGATCTCCGCGGCAACCGTGCTCGAAGCCACGATCGTAATTGAAACGCGGCTGGGAGATGCAGGTGGTCGCGAGTTTGATCTTTGGTTGCTCAAGGTCGGGGCCGAGGTTGTTCCCGTAGATGCCGAACAGACCGACGCGGCGCGGCGCGCCTGGCGACGCTATGGCAAAGGGCGGCATGCCGACGGGCTGAACTATGGCGATTGCTTTTCCTATGCGCTCGCGCTGACCCGTGGAGAACCTCTCCTGTTCAAGGGAGAGGATTTTGCGAAGACCGATATCGATCGATAGGAGCGAAGGAAAAGGCGGATGGCGGGCACGCGTAGGGAGTGCCCTCATACGCACCAAATCGCAACCGGATCGCAATCGGCGCTGGTTCGAAGAGGAGCGGCTCGGCGAGGCGCGCGCTATCGGCGTTGCGGCGGTTTTTTTGGCAGCGACTTTTTTGACGGCGGTATCTTGACTCATCTTGGCCCGCGCCCGCGGGGCAGTCTTCTTGAATTGCGCGATCGCGAGCGCGCGACCCGCCCATACCGCGAGTTCATCGGGGTCGTCGTAGAGCCGCTCGGGCATACGCCAATACGACAGTGAATGGCGGCCGACGCGGCCGGGGCTCTTGGCGCGGGTATAGACGAACGGCTTGCACCCTTCGCGTTCGAAGTCCGGGATGCTGGCGGCGTCGACCTTGAGATAGACCGCGCCGTCGAAAACGAGCCCGAACATGAGGCCTTCGGCGTAGATGCCGGCGCCGCCGAACAGGCGCCGCACCGTCACCGGACGAAATTGCGCGAACAGCTCGGCGATGAAATCGGGGTCCAAGCGTGCGGCCCTCCGTGTGCGTGCTCAGTGTTCACGATCAAGTTCAACCCGACGAAGTTCAACCCGACGACGTGAAGGGGTTGAATATCCTCACCCCCAGCTTCTGAAAGTCGCGGGAATTGCGGGTTGCCACCGTCAAATCGTGCACGACGGCCGTCGCAGCAATCATGGCATCCTCGATAAGGCTGCCGGTCTGCCGGTGCATGAGGCGCGCCCAGGCGCGGAATATGCGGACGTCCATCGGCAGCACGTTGTACGTCGCGGCCACCGCCTCGAGCCAAGTTTCGAGCTCAGCCGCTCTCGCAGGATTTTGCTCCCGGGTCATCTCGATGCCGACCTGGAGTTCGCCGATGGTGGCTGCGGATATATGAAGGTCTGCGTCCGGCACCGTTTGGAGCCATGCAACGACCGCACCGTGGGGGCGTTTCCGTCGCAGTTCAGAAATGACATTGGTGTCGAGAAGATACACGTCGCATCGCTCAAGTCATCGGCTTTGGCACGCGCCGACGGCGTTTGCCGAGGGGCATCAGCGGAATTTCCGCTCTTGGCTCGTCCGCCAACAGCAATTCCTTGAGGGTCGGCCGCGCCGACTGCTGGATGCGACGCCATTGATCCATCGGGACGAGAACCGCCGTCTCGGCTCCGCGCTTGGTTACGAGTTGCGGGCCCTCGCGAAGGCACATTTCCAGGAGTTCGCTGAACCGCGCCTTGGCATCCTGGACCGGCCAGCTCTTCATTTTCCGCTTCCTCAAGCTGCAAATGACTAGTCACCTATCTAGTCTGCAGCGAAGGATCGCGCAACGTCGATTGCTCAATTCCGCTTCAGTGGTAACCGATGTCGGCGCGCACCTTGCCGCGGAACACCCAATAGGACCAGGCGGTGTACATCAGGATCACCGGCAGCAGGAACAGCGTTCCGATCAGGAGGAACGCCTGGGTGGACGGCGCGGATGCGGCCTGCCACAGCGTGTAGTGATGCGGCACGATCATCGGCCACAGGCTGATGGTGACGCCGATGAACGACATCAGGAACAGTGCGATCGCGCCGAGGAACGGCAGCACCTCGCTGCGGCCGCCGAGCGAAAGCCAGCACAGCGCCGTGATCGCCGCGGTCACCACCGGCACCGGCGAGAGCCAGAGGATGTTGGGCCAGGAGAACCAGCGCTGGGCGATGCCGGGATCGACGAGCGGGGTCCAGGCGCTCACCGCGACCACGGCGATGGCGACGCCGACGAGGCAGATGCGGCCGGCGCGCCGGCTCCAGGCCTGCAACTCGCCCTCGGTCTTCATGATGAGCCAGCCGGATCCGAGCAGGGCATAGCCGAACATCAGGGCGATGCCGGTCAGCAGCGCGAACGGGGTGGCGAAGTCGAACGAAGTGCCCACGAAGCGGCGGCCCTCGACCTTGAAGCCCTGGACGAACGCGCCGAGGACGACGCCCTGGGCGAACGTCGCCACCGCAGAGCCCGCGCAGAACGCCTTGCCCCAGAACTCCTGCAGGGCGCGCCGCTTGAAGCGGAACTCGAAGGCGACGCCGCGGAAGACGAGCGCCAGAAGCATGATCAGGATCGGGAAGTAGACCGCCGGAATGATGATCGCGAAGGCGAGGGGAAACGCCGCCAGCAGGCCGATGCTGCCGAGCACCAGCCAGGTCTCGTTGCCGTCCCACACCGGCGCGACCGAGTTCATCATCAGCCGCCGCCACTGCGGCGAGACAAATCCGGACAGGATGCCGACGCCGAGGTCGAAACCGTCGAACACCACGTAATAGAACACCGCGAGCCCGAGGATCAGCGTCCAGATCGGAACCAGATCGATCAGCATGGTCACGCTCCCGTCGCCGGGCCTGTTCCCGGTTCCATTGCCGGCCCCGATGGAGGCGGCGCCGCGAATGGCCCGGCCGGCAAGCCGCCCTCGGTCTCGCCGGCCTCGGCGGCAGCCTCCTCGGTCCCAGCGCGGACGATGGTCGCCATGAAGGCGAGGCCGGTCGGGAACATGATGAGGTAGACGACGATATAGAGCGCGAGCGAGATGGCGACGTCGTTCCCGGTGAGCGAGGGCGAGACCGAATCCGCCGTGCGCAGCAGGCCGTACACCGTCCAGGGCTGGCGCCCGACTTCGGTCGTCACCCAGCCCGCGATGACCGCGACGAAGCCGAGCGGCGCCGCTGCCTGGCACAAGAGGAGGAACCAGCGCGACCGGTAGCGCCGCCCGTCGCGGCGCATGACCTGGCCGACGACGACGATCGCCAGCATGATCACGCCGATGCCCGACCATGATGCGAAAGCCGAAGAACGGGGCGGCCACCGGCGGACGCTGGTCGGCGGGAAAGTCCTTGAGGCCCTCGATCCTGCCGTCCAGGCTGTGGGTCAGCACGAGACTGCCGAGATACGGCACGTCGATGGCGTAATTCATCGTGGCGGACGCGTCGTCGGGGATGCCGAACAGGGTCAGCGGCGCGGGGGCGGCGGTGTCGTAACGGCCTTCGATCGCGGCGAGCTTCGCGGGCTGGTGCTCACGGGTGTTGAGGCCGTGCAGGTCGCCCAATATGAATTGCAGCGGCACCAGGATGATCAGGAGATCGAGCGCCATGCTGATCATGATCTTGGCTTCGCCGACCGATCGCTCCCGGCGCAGCAGATAAGCCCCGACCCCCATCACCACGAACGCGGTGGTGATGTAGAACGCATTGACGTTGTGGGTGAGGCGGTACGGAAACGACGGATTGAAGACGATCGCCATCCAATCGGTGGGAAAGAAGCGGCCGTCGACGATCTCGAAGCCGGCCGGCGTCTGCATCCAGCTATTGGTCGACAGAATCCAGAACGATGAAAACAGCGTCCCTACCGCCACCATGACGGCGGCGAAGAAATGCAGCCACCGCGGCACCAGCCGCCGACCGAACAGGAGCACGCCCAGAAACGACGCTTCGAGGAAGAACGCCATCAGGCCTTCATAGGCCAGCAGGGGCGAAATCACATTGCCGGCGACGTCGGAAAAGCGGCTCCAATTGGTGCCGAACTGGAACGGCATGATGATGCCGGACACCACGCCCATACCGAACGAGACCGCGAGCAGCTTGGTCCAGAATCCGGACAGCCGCAGCCAGATCGGCCGTTCGGTGAAGAAGTAGAAGCCCTCGAGCACCGCGATGTAAGATGCGAGCCCGACCGTGAAGGCCGGCAGCAGGATGTGCCAGGAAATGACCCACACCCATTGCAGGCGCGACAGCAATACCGGATCGAGTGTCATGGGCGCACACCTTCCGATTTATGGTAGCGAAAATCGCCGGGCTGACCAATCAGGATCCGGCGCACCGGGCGCGGGCGGTGCAAGGCCTCTCGATTCGACAAATCATACCACCGCGACCGCCGTCGGTGAGCGTGGGTCGATCGGCAGGCCGGCGGCCTGGCGGCGCTTGAGGATCCGCAGCCAGCCATGCAACCCCTCAACGTCGAGCCCGTGCATCATCAACCGGTAGCCAGCCTGCAAGGTCGAGAGTGGCACCAGCGGATGGCCGTTCTTCATGAAGGCGAGGTGGTAATCGTTGCCGAGTATCTTCGCGATATAGATCGCGATCACCTCGTCCAGTTGAAGCGAATTGGCGGCGCGGACGAAATCCTCTCGTGGCAGGAAGAGCGCATAGAACGGCGTATAGGCTTCGACGGCGGTTTGCACGTCAATCACGTTGAAGCGACCGCGCGGGAGCGGCGCGAGTGCGATCGGGGCGTCGGAGATCATGGAAAAATCAGGCCGCGCCACTGGCGTAAGATCGCGGCCCTCGGCGCGAAGGCTCTGGTTCAACTGGATGATGAAATTGTAGATGTTGAGATCGTGCTGAAGAAAGACGTTGTCGCGCAAGTCCTCGAGGCACGTCGGCCGCAGCGGCCAACTGTCGATATGGACCGGCCCGGCGTTGGCCTTGATGAAGCCGAGGAGTTCTGTCGCCAGCGTGAAATGCCGCAGGATCAGCGTATTGCCCTCGGGGGAAACGAAATTCTTCAAGCCCCAATAGATCAGCTCGTGCAGCGGCAGGCTCAAATTCGGCCACCGCGGTGACAACACGCGCAGAACCTTCACCATGATGAAAAACGCGAGGATCGTCGGGCGCGCGATCGGAAACAGCCACCGTCGCGACACCGACCGGTTGCCGATCAGAAGCGCCTGCTTGGCCGCCTCGTCGATCGGCAGGCTCTGGTCGAGATAGAGCGCCAGCCAGGGATCGGGGTCCCTGGGATCGAAACGCCGGGTCTCGAAGACATTCATGCTCAAGCGGCGATCTCCTCGATCTGCAGCGCATAGAGGCGCGCCGTCACCCGCGCGCAGGTCACGATCCGCACCGCGGTCGCCGCATCCGGCAGCACCATCCGCAACATGGCTTCGAATTCTTCCATATGCCCGGCGTCGTTCTCTCCGTGATAGAGGAGGAAGCTGACCGCATTGTTGTCGAGGCCGAGGCGATCCTGCACCAGACAGCCCCAGGCCGAGGCTTTGATCGAGCCCAGGCCCTCGATGATGAACATCGCGCCGAGCAGCCCGAACGGGTCGGGGCGCGAGGCTTCATGAAACATCCAGGCAGACAGCGCTTCCGACCCGATGTTCTTCTCGGCGCCTCGGATAGCCGCAAGATCTCCGCCGCTCGCCACGTAGTCGGCCTCGAGCATGCGGAAGTCGCGATGTTCGGTCACGGCATGGCGCATGAGGGTGGAACGCAGTTCGAGATGGTTCTCCCCGATGTTCGACGCTGCGCGCGACATCCACAGCGCGCCGTCCTTGACTTGCTGGCGCAGGTTGATGAGGAACGCCTTGTAGTCGGCAAGCTCGAACCTGCCGCGGGTGAGCTTGCGGATCAGGGGCGTCGACTCGAGACGCCCCTCGAAATCCGTCCACGCCACCGCGAGCTTGCGCAACACGTCGGCGACCGCGATGTCCTGGCCGGGTGCCTTTTCGATGACGTTCATTCGACGACCTCGAGCATCATGAACCCGACCATCGCCCGTCCACTCTCGGGAACGATGCAAAGCACTCTGTCGCCGACCTTAGCCGAGCCCGCTTTCAGGAATGCGTCAAGCATCAGCCAGATCGAAGCAGAGCCGACATTGCCCATGGTCGGCAGGGTAGTAAACCATTTCTCTTCCGGGATCATGGCACGCGTCGATTCCAACAGGCGGACGATCTCCCGACGCAGCGAACGGGCCGAGTAGTGGCATAGAAGCCAGTCGACGCGCTGCGGATCGATGCGGCCGTTGTCGACCTTTTCCAGATAGACACCGATCCAGGCGCGAATGACGATCTTCAAGAGCGCGAAGTCCTGCAGCAGCGCAATCGCTCCGGCGACATGGGCGGCGCGTGGGCCGGCATGGCTCCACGCGGTCGTCATATCGCAGCGCGTCGGCGTCGGCGCGCCGGCCCACATGCACGGATCGAAACGGCCAGCCAGCGAGGTCAGATCGATCCATTCAATCCTCAGGCCCGGACGCTCGCATCGCCGCACCGGCTCGATGACGACGGCGCCTGCGCCGTCCGACAACGTCCATCGCAGGAAATCCGCCTCCATGGCGAGCCGGCCCTTGGGGTCGATAAGTCTCGTGTCCTCATAAAAGCTCGGGCGGAACCAGCGCGAAGAGAACTCGCCTGCCACCGCCACCGCGCATTCGGCCTCGCCCGTCCGCACGGCCTGCCAGGCTGCCTTTGCAGCCATCAGCGAAGAGACGCAAACTGATTGAAAGCTCGCGAGTTCCAGTGCGCAGCCACCCAGCTCGCCATGGACGGCGCTGCCGTGGCCCGGCACCAGGAGGTCGCCCTGGGTCGTCGCCGTTGCCAGGAACTGCAGAGATTCCCGTCCCAGTCCGGCATCCTGCAGCGCCGTCACGACGGCGGCCGCGCTCATGGAGGCGTTGCTGTGGAGAGGCTCCCCGGCCGGCGTCAGCGCGTAGTGGCGCCTCTCGATTCCGTTCCAGCGCAGCGCCCGCTGACCGGTGGACGATGTGCGGCCGCCGATGCGACCGATGAAGTCCTCCATGCGATCATTGGTGACCGGCTCCCCGGGGAGGAAGGCACCAGTCCCGGTAATGAAGGCATCGCGCAGACCCTGCATAGCGCCTGCTTATCCGGGCACGCAGCGGAAGGAAAGCGAGCCGTTGCGAGATCATAGCGCGTTCTCTACCCGCCCGCCGCCGGATCTTCGCTCAGCACCCGGCCGAGCCAGCGCGGATCGAGACGGTCGAGGTCCTTCGACATCCCCACGATCTCGGCACAGACTTGCGCCGAGACGCGGCGCGACAGCTCCTGGGTGAACCGCGCCTCGTGCTCGGCACCGGTGAAGGGATCGGAGGCGCTGCCCTTGGGAGCGCGCACCAGCAGCGACAGGCTGCGGCCGTCGCGCAATTGCACGCTCACCTTGGCTGCCGTCGACAGCGCATTGCTGGCGGCTTCGACCTCGTCGTCGAGATCGAGCGTGGTGCGTTCCTCGAGATCGTGGAGGCTCTTGTCGCGGAGCCCCGCCTCGTAGTCGGCGACCCCGAGGCTGGGCAACCGCCCCGGCGGCAGCGCGACTTTCGCCGCGAGCGCGACGCTGAACGGCAGGCACATCTGCGCCGCCTGCAGGTCGGCCGGATGCTTGTTGGTCAGGCGTCCCTGGATGATGCGGGGAATGCCGAGATGCATGGACGCGATGTCGGCGGCGGCGAAGCGGTGCTGGCGCCGCAGCGCCAGCATGCCGTCGATGCCGGCCGCCACCCGCGCGGCCGCGGCATGGGACTTCACCAGCACGTCCATGAGATGGAAGCGGGTGCCGAGCCCGTCCTCGATGAGCGCGGGATTCCAGCCGTCCGCATAGGCACGCGCAAAGCCGCCGGCGCCTTCGAGAATATCGGCCGGACCGGTGAAGCCGTGCTGGGCGAGCAGCGCGGCTGCGACCCCGCTCTGCGCCGCATGGGCCGCCTGGATGCGTTTTGCCGAGGATCCCGAATGATAGAATTGCGCGATGCCGCTGGGGTAGCCGCCGGCAATGCCGATCGCTTCCACGATGCGCTGGGCGGCGCCGGCGCCGCGGAACAAGAGCCGCCCGGCGGCCGCGGCAGTGCCGAATCCGTCGCAGGTGCCGGTGCTCTGGAAGCCGCGCTTGAAATGGCTGGGCTGCACCGAAAGGCCGATCCGGATCGCCGTCTCATAGCCGGCGACCACCGCCGCGAGGACCTCCGGTCCGGACACCCCGACATGCTCGGCGACCGCGAGCGCCGCCGCCCATGAGGCGACGCCGGGATGCAGCATCGCTCCGACATGGGTGTCGTCGCCATCGAAGCTGCTGCCGAAGGTGACGTTCATGAAGGTTGCATGCTCGGGATTGAGCGCGTCCGGGGAAAACAGCACGCGCGACGCGCCCGGCAGCGCCACCAGCGCGATGTAACCACGTGCCCATTCGCTCCACGGCAGCCGCGCGCCGATCGACGCGACGCGCAGATAATCGAGCAGGAGCCAGCCGAGCTTCTCGCGCACCGCGTCGGGCAAGTGCTCGGGGTCGAGGCCGGCGGCGAACGCGGCGAGCGCCCTGGTCGGTTGAAGTTCGTCCATTTTCTTGTTGCCCCGTGTCGCAGCTCATTTGGCGGTGGCGAACAGGCCGGAGAGCTTGGCGTATTTGGCGTCGTCGTCGCCGATCACGCGGCGGAATTCGTCGGGCCTGCTGACGACGATATCGGAGCCGTCGCGCAGCAGGATGTCCTTCACCGCGGGTTCCTGCATGGAGACGCTGACGGCGTCCCATAGCTTGCCGATGATCGGCTGCGGGGTCGCGGCCGGGGCCAGCAACCCGATCCATGACGACGCCTCGTAGCCGGGCACGCCGGCTTCGGCGACGGTGGGAACATCCGGTAGTGCCGCCGACCGCTCCTTGGTTCCGATCGCGAGCGCCTTGAGGCTGCCGCTGCGGATGTGCGGCAGCAGCCCCGCCACGAAGCCCCACATCGCGCCGACCTGGTTGGAGATGACCGCGGGGATCGCCGCACCGGTGCCGGGATAGGGCACGTGGACGATGTTGACGCCGGTCATCTGCTTGAAGATTTCGCCGGCGAGGTGGTTCGGCCCGCCCACTCCCGACGAGGCATAGAACAACTCCCCCGGGCCGCGCGCGGGCGAGCGCGATGTAGTCCTCGAGCGTGGCGGCGGGCACCGAGGGATGCACCACCAGGACCACGGGATTGCGGGTGAGCAGCGAGACCGGCGCGAAATCCTTGCGCGGATCGTAGGTCATGGGCACGCCCATATGCGGCGCGATCACGATCGAGGATTCGGTCGTCATCAGCAAGGTGTGGCCGTCGGGGTCGGCTTTCGCCACCGCCCCTGCCCCGATCCGTCCCGCCGCGCCGGCGCGATTGTCGACGAAGAAGGATTGCTCGAGACGTTGCTGGAGATGCGGCGTGAGCATGCGCGCAATCAGGTCGGCGCCGCCGCCCGGCGCAAACGGCACCACGATGCGCACGGGACGGACGGGATAGGCGACTTGCGCCGCACCCGGCGTCGGCACCAGCGCGGCCATCGCAGCGAACCCCGCCCATGAAGCGATGGCGCCCGCCGCGACGCGGCGCGTCGGCGCGCGCATCGCAGACGCCGCGGCGGCGGACGGCCATCTGCTCCCTCCCCGACTTCGGGGAGGGCTGGGGTGGGGTCCTTTTCTCCGGCGCAGCGCTTGGCGAGCAAGACCCCACCCTGGCCCTCCCCGAAGTCGGGGGGGAAAGGAAAATCGCGGATTGCGCATGGTCAGCCTCCGGCTCGCGCGGCCGCGACGGGTTTGCGGGGCGCGTGGCGGCCCTGCGACACGGCGTCGATGAACCGCAGGGCGTGCTGCGCACAGACATCGGGCGCGGACGCCGCGATGTGGAAGCTGTCGCCGGGAAGCACGATGACCTCCGCATCGGGGATGCGGGCGGCATGACGTTCGACCGCCGCGATCGACTGCAAGCCGCTCTCCTGCGTCGTCACCATCAGGGTGGGAATGCCGATGCGCGGCAGCATGGCGTCGAGATCCATCTCGATGCGGGCCGATGCGGCGCCGTAGGCGGCGCGTGCACTGGTCTTGCCCATGAGTTCGTCGGTCCACCACCGCACCTGCGCCTGCGATGCAGCGCTGCCGAGCCGCGACGGCTGCGTCTCCGCCGCCCATTGCCGCACGCCCTTGGTGCGGATGGCATCGGCATTGCCGCTGCCGCTGCCGCGGAACGGCGACCCGAACAGGCCAGAGCGACCGCAGGCGATGGGAGTTGTCGGCGGCGAACTGCATGCAGGCCGAGCCGCCATATTTGGCCCCGATCAGGTGGCAGGTCTCGATGGCGAGGGCATCGAGAAACCGCAAGACATCTGCAGCGAGTTCGCCCGCGGTCCAGCCATATCCCGGCGGCTCGTCGGAGGCGCCGAAGCCCGGCAGGTCGGGCCGCAGGACGCGGTATTTGCCGGCGAGATGGGGAACCCACGGCGTCCAGGCGCGCGAGGATTCCGAATTGCCGTGGATCATCACCACGGTCTCGGGGGTCGTCCAGGGCGGGCCGAACCAATGGTCCTCATAGGCCATCCACACACCCGGCCTGATCTCGACCTTTTGCATCGGCTCTCCTCCGCGGGCGGCCGGCCTCCGCCACCACCGCATCCGGCTGTCTTGCTATAATGGTAATGTGAATCGAATTCACGCTCGGATTCGGTGGCTCGGATTCGGTGGCACCATGACGACTGAAAAAGAACGCGTCGCGCTCGGCTCGATCGTCGCTTCGGGCGGCCTGACGCTCGGCAAGGCCGCGGTCGGCGTCACCACCGGCTCGCTCGCCATCCTGTCGGAGGCCGCCCACTCCCTGATCGACCTTGCGGCGACGGTGATGACCTATTTCGCGGTGCGCATGGCCGACAAGCCGGCCGACCGCGACCACCAATACGGCCACGGCAAGATCGAAAACATCGCCGCCCTCGCCGAGACCGCGCTGCTGTTCATTCTCTCGGGCGTGGTGATGTGGGAATCGGCCCAGCGGCTGATCGGCGATCATCCCCACGCGGTGGAGGCCAGCACCGTCGCGTTCGGCGTGATCATCGTCTCCATCGCCGTCGATTTTTATCGCGCCCGCGCGCTCACCCGCGTCGCCGTCGAGACCTCGAGCCCCGCATTGGAGGCCGATGCGCTGCATTTCAGCTCGGACATGTGGTCGTCGGCGGCCGTCCTGCTCGGCCTCGCCGGCGTGCGGCTCGGCTACCCCTGGGCGGACTCGGCCGCCGCCATGGTGGTGGCGCTGTTCGTGTGCCTCGCCGGCTGGCGGCTCGGCCGCCGCACCATCGACGCCCTCACCGACACCGCTCCCGAAGGCGTCGCCGACCGCATCACCGCCATCGCCAGGAAGGTCGGCAACGTCGCCTCGGTCGAGCGGGTACGGACCCGCAAGGTCGGCGGCACCGTGTTCGGCGAGATCGACGTGGGCGCGAGCCGCACCCTGCCGCTCGATCGCATCGAGGTCATGAAGGAGGACATCGGCGCCGCGGTCAGGACGGCGCTGCCCAATGCGGAGATCGGCGTCAACGTGATGCCGCGCGCACTCGACGACGAGACCGTGATGGAGCGCGTGATGGTGATCGCACGCAACCGCGGCCTGCCGGTGCACCACGTCACCGTCCACGCGATGCCCGCCGGGCTCACCATCTCGCTCGATCTCGAGGTCGATGGCCGGCTGTCGCTCGGCGCCGCCCACGATGTCGCCGACGGCCTCGAAACGGCGATCCGCAAGGAGATCGCCCCCGTCGTCGAGGTGGAGACCCATATCGAGCCGCTGCAGATGGAAGGCTCGGCCGGCCGCGATGCCGCCGCGGCCGATGTCGCCGAGGTCGGCCGTGCGCTCGCCGAACTCGCGGCCGCAACCGGGACGCTGCGCAATGTGCACGAGGTGCGCATGCGCGACACCGACGAGGGACGGATCGTCGTATTTCACTGCGATGTCGATCCGGCCCGCACCGTCAGCGAGGTCCACGAACTCGTCGACGCGTTGGAGCGCGGGCTGCGCCGCCGCGTTCCCGCCGTGAAGCGCGTCATCGGCCACGCCGAGCCGCGGGCGTGAGCGGCTCTTGGTTCCCGACCGGTGGGTTTCGGCGTGCGGATCGAGCCGCCGTCGCCGGCGTCAAGGGCGCAGCCGCGACCGGATCATGAAGTTGTCGTAGCTGTATTCGGCAACCTGCCACCACAGATATGCGTCGTTGCGGAAGGCCAGCATGTTTTCGAGCACTTTCTTGAAATCAGCGTTGCCGGCCGCGGTTTCGGCGTTCACTTCATTCGACGCCTTGAGGCACGCCTCCATGATGGGCTGCGAGAATGCCCGCAATTCCGTGCCGCCGGCCACCAGTCGCCGTAGCGCGGCCGGATTGCGCGCATCTTCTTTCGCCAATGCCTCGTTGTTCGCATAGGCCGCGGCGCCGACGACGACGGACTGATAGTGCTTCGGCAGTTCGTTCCATTTGTCGATGTTGATCATCAGGTGATTTACGAAGCCGCCCTCCCACCATCCGGGATAGTAGTAATACTTGGCGATCCTGCTCAGCCCGAGTTTCTCGTCATCATAGGGTCCGACCCACTCGGCGCCGTCGATCGCCCCTTTCTCGAGAGCCGGATAGATGTCGCCCGCGGCGATCTGCTGCGGTACGGCGCCGAGCTTCTGGAATGTCTTCGCGGCAAAGCCGCCGATGCGAAATTTGAGCCCCCTGAAGTCGGCGACTTCCTTGACCTCCCTGCGGAACCAACCGCCCATCTGGCATCCGGTGCCCCCGCACACGATCGCGTGGATGTTGAACTTCTTGCCGAACTCATTCATCAGCCTGGCGCCGTCGCCATCATAAGTCCACGCATACATCTGGCGCTGGTTCAATCCGAACGGAACCGCGCAGAACAGCGCGAATGTCGGATCCTTGCCGAAGTAGTAATATGCCGAGGTATGGCATGCCTCTACGGTTCCGCTGCTCACGGCGTCCATCGCCTGCAGGCCGGGAACGATTTCGCCGGCGGCGAAGGGCTGCATCTGGAATTGGTTGTCGGTCCCCTCGGCCACGAGCTTCGCAATCGTCTCGCTGGTGCCATAAGTGACATCGAGCGATTTCGGATAGCTCGATGTGAGCCGCCACTTGATGGCCGGATTGGACTGGACGATGGCGGGCTGGGCAACGGCGGATTGGGAAGTGGCGAGCTTGGCGACGGCGGTCGCGGCGAGGCCCGGGCCGGCCGCGCGCAGGAATTGACGACGTTTCATATCGCATCCTCTCCCAATGAAGTGAAACGGCGGGCGCCGCACCCCCGTCGCTTTGATCGCCCGGCCCGACCGGGCGTACTGGATTGCCCCGTCAAGCCGGGGCAACGACATCGTTTAGGTCGCCCAATCGGAAGATGCAGCCTGCCGAGGCTTCAGTGTCCCTTGGAATTGAACGCGACGGCCGACATCGCCCGCACGTTGCGCCCGGTCACCATGTTGGCGGTCGCGGCCGCAAATTTCTTGAAATGATCGGTGGCGCGATGGCTGTTCAGCGCGGCCTCGTTGTCATAGACCTCGTAAAGGAACACGTGGTTCGGATCCTTGGCTAGAACGGTGATGTTGAATTCGTGGCATCCCGGCTCCTTCACCGACGCAGCGCCATTCTCCTTGACGAATTCGAGGAACTTCGCGGTATCGGCCGGATTGATGTCGAGGTCGACCGCGTTGATATAGACGCCGCCGGCCTGGGCGGCCGCTTCGCGGCCCGGCAATTGCAGCAGCGCGGCGCCGGCGAGCAGCAACGCGGCGGCGGCAGCGGACAGGTAAACCGATTTCCTCATGTGAATTCCTCCATGGGCCGAACTGTGGTTGGCCGAAACGTGGTTGGCCGGACTTTGGTTGATTGAGAAGCGTTGGTCGGCCTCCAACGCGGCGCGGCGCCGACAGCACCAGCTTGGATGGGACTCTACCCGAACGGCCCCTGCCCTGCCACCCCGCCGCGCCGGTGCGGCTGCGGGATGTCGCTCGATGTCGTCGACCCCGATGTCGTCGACCATCGACTGCAGCGCCGAAAACAAAGTAGATTGCAGGCGACACTCGACAGCGGGGCATCGTGACATGAGAGATTGCAGTTTCATCGGCGCCGCATTGCTCGTCATCGCCTGCGCAGGCAGCCCGGGCGCCGACGCCCAGACCTATCCCACCCGTCCCATCACCATGGTGGTGCCGTTCGCGGCCGGCGGGCCGACCGACACGATCACGCGCATCGTGGCCGAGCGCATGCGGGCGTCGCTCGGCCAGACCGTCATCATCGAGAACGTGACCGGAGCGGACGGCAGCATCGGCGTCGGGCGGGTCGCGCGTGCAGCACCCGACGGCTACACGCTCAGCATCGGGCAATGGAGCACCCACGTGCTCAACGGCGCCGCCTACGCGCTCGCGTACGATCTGTTGAAGGATTTCGAGCCGGTCGCATTGATCGCGACCAATCCCGAAGTGATCGTCTCCAACACCGCGGTCCCCGCGAAGGACCTCGGGGAATTGATCGCCTGGCTCAAGCCGAACCAGGGCAAGGTATCGGTGGGGATGGCTTCGATGTCCCACCGCGTCGCCGCGGTCTATTTCCAGAACAGCACCGGCGCCCGCTTCGTGTTCGTGCCGTATCGCGGGGCCGGGCCGGCGATGCAGGATCTCGTTGCCCGCCAGATCGACGTGATGTTCGACCAGGCCGCCAATTCCCTGCCGCAGTTGCGCAACCGAACCATCAAGGCCTATGCGGTCACCTCCAAAGAGCGGCTGGCCTCAGCGCCGGACATTCCGACCGTCGACGAAGCCGGGCTGCCGGGATTCTACATCGCGGTGTGGACGGCGCTGTGGGCGCCCGCGGGAACGCCCGGCGCGATCGTCACGCGGCTGAACGCGGCCGTGGTCGAGGCCCTCGCCAATCCCGCCGTGCGTGCCCGGCTCGCCGATCTCGGCCAGGACATCCCGCCCCGCGACCAGCAGACGCCGGCCGCACTCGGCGCGCTGCAAAGGGCGGAGATCGAGAAGTGGTGGCCGATCATCAAGGCGGCGAACATCAGGCCGGATTGAGCGGCGGCATGCGCGCGATCTAGCGGATGTAGGGTGGGCAAAGGCGCGGCAGCGCCGTGCCCACGTCCGACGCTGATGGTGGGCACGGCGCGAACGGCGCGCCTTTGCCCACCCTACCGCGAGGGTGCAAAACCCGAGACGCGCGGCCCCTATGAAATTGCCGGCGAACCGCTTAGATCATGGCAGGTTTTTCCATTGATCCAGTTTTTCCATTGATCCCGGTGTGAAGAGCATGCGCACAGAACAGGCCGTTCCCGTCCGCCTCGCCGACTATCGCCCGCCCGACTGGCTGGTCGAGACGGTGGAACTCGACGTCGCCCTCGATCCGACCAGGACGCGGGTGCGCGCCAGGCTCAAGCTCAAGCCAAATCCGCAGGCCGCGGCGCCGGCCGCCGTGGTGCTCGACGGCGACGAGTTGGTGCTGCGCGCGGTCACGCTCGACGGCGAGGCGCTGGCCGCCGAGGCATACGTGGCGACCCCCGACCGCCTCACCATCCTGCAGCCGCCCAACCGGCCCTTCGTGCTGGAAACCGAGACCGAGCTCGATCCCACCGCCAACACCAAGCTGATGGGGCTCTACCGCTCGGGCAAGGCCTACACCACCCAATGCGAGGCGGAAGGGTTCCGCCGCATCACCTATTTCCCCGACCGGCCCGACGTGATGGCGGTCTTCACCACGCGGATCGAGGCCGACAAGGCCGAGGCGCCGGTGCTGCTGGCGAACGGCAATCTGGTCGACGCCGGCGATGTCCCCGGCACCGCGCGCCACTACGCGGTGTGGCACGATCCCTTCCCCAAGCCGAGCTACCTGTTCGCGCTGGTCGGCGGCGCATTGGGCGTGGTGGAAGACAGCTTCACCACCATGTCCGGCCGCAACGTCGCGCTCAAGGTCTTCGTCGAGCCCGGCAAGGAGGGCCGCGCCGGCTACGCGATGGGTGCGATCAAGCGCGCCATGCGCTGGGACGAGCAGGCGTTCGGGCGCGAATACGATCTCGACATCTTCATGATCGTCGCCGTCTCCGACTTCAACATGGGGGCGATGGAGAACAAGGGCCTCAACATCTTCAACGACAAGAACGTGCTGGCGTCCCAGGAGACCGCGACCGACGCCGATTTCAACAGCGTCGAGGCGATCATCGCCCACGAATACTTCCACAACTGGACCGGCAACCGCATCACCTGCCGCGACTGGTTCCAGCTCTGCCTCAAGGAGGGCCTCACCGTCTTCCGCGACCAGGAATTCTCGTCCGACATCCGCTCGCGGCCGGTCAAGCGGATCGCCGACGTGCGGGCGCTGCGCGGCCATCAATTCGTCGAGGATGCCGGCCCGCTCGCCCATGCGGTGCGGCCCGAGGTCTATCGCGAGATCAGCAATTTCTACACCGCGACCATCTACGAAAAGGGCGCCGAGGTGGTGCGGATGCTCAAGACCCTGCTCGGGCCGCGAGACTTCCGCGCCGGCATGGATCTGTATTTCGAGCGTCATGACGGCCGCGCCGCCACGGTCGACGAGTTCGTCGACTGCTTCGCCGACGCGGCCGATTACGACCTCACCCAGTTCATGCGCTGGTACCGCCAGGCCGGCACGCCGGAACTCGTGGTCCAGGCCAATTACGATGCCGGCGCCAAGACCTGCACGCTCGAAATCACCCAGATGCTGCCGCCGACGCCGGGGCAGCCGGTCAAGGAGCCCATGGTCATTCCGCTGGCGATCGGGTTCCTCGGACCCGACGGCCGCGACCGCGCGGTAACCCTCGCGGGCGGCCCGACGCTGGAGCGCGGCGTGGTCACGCTGACCCAGGCGAAGCAGACCTTCGTGTTCACCGGCCTCGACGAACGGCCGGTGATGTCGCTCAATCGCGGCTTCTCGGCCCCGGTAAAGCTGACCGCCAACCTGCGCGACGGCGATCTCGCCTTCCTCGCCGCCCATGACAGCGACAGCTTCAACCGCTGGCAGGCGGTGCAGACGCTCGCGACCGCCCTCCTGATCGACAATATCGCGGCGCGTCGCCGCGGCGCGCCCGAGCGTGGCGCCGACGAGCTGACCGTCGCGCTGGCGGCGATCCTCGGCGATCACGGCCTCGAACCCGCCTATGTCGCTCAGGCCATGGCGCTGCCGACCGAAGCCGACATTTCCCGCGAGATCGGGACCGACGTCGATCCCGATGCGATCTTCGCCGCGCGCCGCGAATTGCGCGCCGCTGTCGGCCGCGCCCTCGCGGGCGCGCTCGAGGACGCCTATCTGCGCATGACCGATACCGGGCCCTACAGCCCCGATGCGGCGAGCGCCGGCCGCCGCGCCCTGAGAAACCTCGCGCTCGACCTCTCCGCCGCCGGCGATCCCGGCACCGGGGTCGCGCGCGCCGCGAAGCAATACCGCGACGCCGACAACATGACCGACCGCATGGCGGCGCTCGCCGTGCTCTCCCTCCACGCGGTGCCGGAACGCCAGGCGGCGTTCGATGACTTCTATCGGCGCTACGACGGCGATCCCCTGATCATCGACAAATGGTTCGCGCTCCAGGCGGTGATCCCCGAGCCGGAAACGCTCGACCGCGTGCGCGCGCTCACCTCCCATCCCGCCTTCTCGCTCGCCAACCCCAATCGCGTCCGCGCCCTGGTCGGCAATTTCGCGCAAGGCAACCAGACCCAGTTCAATCGCGCCGACGGCGCCGGCCACGCCTTCCACGCCGACACCATGATCGCGCTCGACGCCATCAATCCGCAGGTCGCGGCGCGGCTGACGACGGCGTTCCGCAGCTGGCGCGCGCTCGAACCGGTGCGCCGCGGCCACGCCGAGACGGCGCTCAAGCGCATCGCCGCCGCGCCCGGCCTGTCGCGCGACGTGAACGACATCGTGGTGCGCTCGCTCGGCACCGGCTGACGCGCGCCCCCGACGCTGTCAATCCCCCGGCAGCACGCCGGGGGAGCCTGGGGACAACTCCTGAAACGGCCGTCGAATTCGGGGTTTCCAACCCAGGTCCCGCTCATAATTATTTTACGATTGGGATTCCCGGACTCTCGACAACGATTCGCGATTCGATTCTTATACTGGTGATTCGGGGGTGATGGGGGACATCCCACCCGGCACAGCACATTCGGCCTCGGGGGCATATAGCGATGGCGCCGGCTCAAGTTGCGCGCGCGTCGACGAATACGGATTCGATCAAGGGCCTGGCTCAATCGCTCGCTAAGCCGGCCTACCGACGGCTGCTCGTTGCCGAGCCCGCATTGCGGCGGGCGGTTCCGCTGCTGATCATCACGTTTCTCATCACCATGGCGGTCGGCACCACGGTGCAGGTGCTCGACCATCGCCGCGAGGCGACCGCAGGTGCCGCCGACGAGATCGAGCTGTTCGCCGATTTCCTCGCCAGCCGGCTCGACGGCGAGGCGGCAAAGCCGAAGGACCTTCGCCGCAGCACCCAGGAGATCGTCGCCCAGGCCATCGAGCGCCGCGGCGGCGGCAGCCGCACCGTCCTCGTTTCGGACGCCGGCGGCATCGTCGTCGTCGCCGAGCCGGCGCACAACGCGGTCGGACATCCGCTCCTCGACGTGCTCGGTCCCGACCAGCCCTTGACGACGTTCGGCGCCACCGCCGGCGCGCTGGAGACGCCGCTTTCCGACGGCACCCGGGCGATCGTGACGGTACGCAACCTGCGCGCGCCGACCGGCCAGGTCGCCGTCATCGATGCGAGGCCGCAGGCCATTTCGGCGTGGCGTTCCGACACCGCATTGGCGGTGACGCTCTCCACCACCACCGGCTTCGTCGTCCTCATCCTCGGCTTCGCCTTCCACTGGCAATCGACCCGCGCGCGCGAAGCCGACCTCATCCACGAAATGGTGCGCCGGCGCGTCGACACCGCGCTCAACCGCGGCCGCTGCGGCCTGTGGGACTGGGACCTCGCGCGCGGCCGGGTGTTCTGGTCGCATTCGATGTTCGCGATCCTCGGACAGGAACCGCGCGACAAGCTGCTCGACTTCGGCGAGCTCAATGCGCTCGTGCATCCCGACGATGTCTCGCTCTACGATCTCGCGATCCAGATCGCCGAAGGCCGGACCCAGTCGATCGACCGCGCCTTCCGCATGCGCCACGCCGCCGGCCACTGGGTGTGGCTGCGCGCGCGCTGCGAGATCACCCGCCATCCCGACGACACCGGGTTCCATCTGCTCGGCATTGCCGTCGACGTCACCGAACAGAAGGCGATGGCGGAGCAGACCGCGGCGGCCGACGTGCGGCTGCGCGACGCCATCGAGACCATCCCCGAGGCCTTCGTGCTGTGGGACGCCGACAACCGGCTGGTGCTGTGCAATTCGAACTTCCAGGCGCTCCACAACCTGCCCGACGAGGCGATCGCCGCCGGGATGCCCTACGACAAGATCGTCGCCGCCGGCCACAAGCCGCAGGTCCGCGGCCGATCGGCCAACGACCAGGCGGCGAGCGAGATCGCGAGCGATCCGGGCGCGCGCACCTTCGAGGCCCAGCTCGACGACGGACGCTGGCTGCACATCAGCGAGCGGCGCACCAAGGACGGCGGCTATGTTTCGGTCGGCACCGACATCACCACCATCAAGCGCCACGAGTCCCGCCTGGTCGAAGGCGAGCAGCGCCTGATCGCGACCATCGCCGACCTGCGCAGTTCCCAGCAGGCGCTCGAAATCCAGGCGCAGCAGCTCGCCGACCTCGCCGAGAAATACAGCGAGGAGAAGACCCGCGCCGAGGACGCCAACGAGGCCAAGTCGACGTTCCTCGCCAATATGAGCCATGAGCTGCGCACCCCGCTCAACGCCATCATCGGCTTTTCGGAGATCATGGAAGCCGGCATGTTCGGCCCGCTGGGCGCCGCGAAATACGACGAATACTGCCGCGACATAAGGCGCAGCGGCCAGTTCCTGCTGGAAGTCATCAACGACGTGCTCGACATGTCGAAGATCGAGGCCGGGCGCATCAAGCTCGACTTCGAGGAGGTCGAGATCGAGCAGGTCGTCGCCGATGCCGTGCGCGTCGTATCCGGCCGCGCCCAGGAAAAGCGGCTGGCGCTGGTCTGCGAACTCGCGCCCGGCATGAGGCTGCGGGCGGATAAGCGCGCCATCAAGCAGATCGCGCTCAACCTGTTGTCGAACGCCGTGAAGTTCACCCCCGAAGGCGGCCGCGTGCGGGTCCGCACCCGCGCCTGGGGGAACGCCGTGGCCCTGGTGTTCGAGGACACCGGCATCGGCATCCCGAAACCGGCGTTGAAAAAGCTGGGCCGCCCGTTCGAGCAGGTGGAAAGCCTCCTGACCAAGACCCATCAGGGTTCCGGCCTCGGGCTCGCCATCGCGAGATCGCTGACCGAGCTGCACGGCGGCGCCATGCGCATCCGCTCGACGCTCGGCAAAGGCACGACCGTGTTGCTGCGGTTCCCAAGGGTGCAGGCATAGCGAGCGTCGCTCGGATCGCGTGCGGCAAAATCCCGGCTACTCCTGCTCAGCGCCCCGGCGCCCTTACTTACGCAATGTCCGGACATGGCATATGCTCGATTGCAGAAACATTCCCACAGGGAGCAGCAATGATGTCCTCGTTCGTGTCGAGAGGAAAGTTACTCGCGGGCAGCGCCTTGGTCGCCTTGGCCGGGCTCGTCGCGTCGGCGCCGACCGCGCCGGCCGCGGCACAACAGAAGGCGGCTCCGCCGAATTTCTCGTCGAGCGAATTCGGGTGGGTTCGGGTCGGCCAGGGCGGGCCCGACTTCGATGCCGTCCCGGGCAAGGTGCCGCCCGTCACCAACGATCCGGCGCATCCCTTCGTGAACAACGGCACCGGGAACCAGCCGACCTATCGGATCGCCGATGTCAGCAATCCGAACCTGAAGCCGTGGGTGAAGGAGCACTTGAAGAAGGACAACGACGAAGTGCTCGCCGGCAAGATCGCCTTCTCGGCGCGCCAGAGCTGCATGCCGGCGGGCGTTCCGGGCTTCATGGCCTACGGCGGACCGACGCCGCTTTACTTCGTTCAAACGCCCAAGGAAGTCTGGTTGATCTTTTCGGGCGATCACCAGGTCCGGCGCGTCTACATGGACGTGGCCCATTCGGAGAACCCGAAACCGTCATGGTACGGCGAGTCGATCGGGCACTATGAAGGCGACACCCTGGTCATCGACACCATCGGGCAGAACACCAAGACGGTCGTCGATCCCTACCGCACGCCGCATAGCGACAAGCTGCACGTGGTCGAGCGCTGGACCATGACCGACGGCGGCAAGGGCTTGGAAGTGACCTTCGCGGTGGACGATGCCGACACCTTCAATCAGCCCTGGTGGGGCAAGCGGCGTTACCGACGCGTGCAGGAGGAGTTGGCCGAAGACGCCTGCGCGGAGAACAATCAGCATTTGTTCGACTATCACATCCCGCAGGCCGACAAGCCGGATTTCTGAGCGGGATTCGGCCGCACCCCGCACGGCCCGTAGCCCGGATTGAGCGCTTACGAAATCCGGGGCCGGCGGGTTTTTGGCGGGCGGATGCGACAAACCCCGGATTTCACTTCGTTCAATCCGGGCTACGCCTCTCGCCTGGGGGCGCTCGGTTACCATGGTGTTCGAGGACACTGGCGTCGGCATCCCGAAACCGGCGTCGAAAAAGCTCGGCCTGCTTGACCGTGACTAAATCTCCGTCCCGTTCCCGTTGCATGAAATTCCGACGGTACGGGACCATGCTCGATGGCTCACCCGGAGTTCGCTCCGCTCAATCCTGGCTACAGCCGAATCTACATGACTTTCCCCCTTTATTTCGTGTAACATGTTACGAAATGATGGGAGGCTCATATGCCGCGCTCGACGCGACATCCGGTTCCACCGCCCAAGCGCATGGCGAATTACCGCCAGCGGATGCGCGCCGCAGGTTTACGCCCCGTGCAGATTTGGGTGCCCGACACGCGCTCGCCTGATTTTGTCGAAGCTTGCCGTCGTCAGGCCCGCGCCGTCGCGGCCGGCGACCCCGCCGGCGATGAAATCATGCGCTTCGTCGCCAGCGTCTATGAATGGCCGGAGCCGTAATGCGACGCGGACAGTTTGTGACCATCGCCGCGCCAGGAGACTATGGCAAGCCACGCCCTGCCCTTGTCGTGCAAAGCGATCTGTTCGCTGAACTTCCCTCGGTCGTGATCTGCCCTTTGACAACGACGATCCGCACCGACGCCGACCTATTCCGCCTCGACGTCGAACCTTCGCCACACAACGGACTCCGCCAAGCGTCGCAGATTGCGATCGACAAAATCACGGTTATCCCGGCCGACAAAATTGGCCCGGTGATAGGCCAGGCGGACGATACCCTGCTGCTTCGGGTCAGTCGGGCCTTGGCCGTTTTCCTGAGCATCGTCTGAAACTGCGGTAGTTGTCGCATCTGAACGCAGCCCGCATCGAGCGCAGCGCAATCCGGGTCGCCCGAGAATCGAGCGCAACGAAATTCGGCTCCGATCCTTGCCCCCCGCATTCCGCTGCGCTCGATGCGGGCTACGTTCGCTCCGCCGGTCGAGATCGCGCCGCCCTCACGGCGCGCTGCCGAGGATGCTCACGGAAACGCTCGCGCGCACGTTCCAGGTCTCCGCGAGATGGGCGTCGAGCGCGAGAAAGTCCGCAACGTCGGCGGCGCGGACGCGGTTTGAGAAGTAAGGTGGCCGAATTAAGATGCTAGGAGGGCGATGGCAATTGTCGTAGACGGTGAACGGATGCTGCACTTCCAATTCTGGTTTTAAGTCGGCGTCATCTCGGTGATCAGGCCGTTGTCGCAAGGCGCGACCGGACTTCCAAGCTCATTCATCGGCCGTATCCGCGCAGCTCGCTCTCTCGTCTTGAGTGGAACCTTTCGGTGCCTTCGTCCGGGAATGCCGGTACGAGTCGAATCGCCCAGCGAGGAAACCGAAAATGATCGAAGCTGCGACCGGCAATGTGCGCTTCTTCAGCCGAAGCGGTCCATATCCTCTTGCAGTCGTCGCGGAGACGGCATGCGGCATTGCGCGCGAAGTGATCTACTTCCTTCGAAGGTGTGGCTCCCCTGCAATCGGCTGGCCCGACTGAGGTCAGTTTTCTCGACAACCGACGTTATGTGTCGGCGCTCGGACAGACGTCGGCCGGCGCTGTGATCGTGCATCCTGATATGCAGGCGCAGGTGCCGGCCGCAACGGTGCCGATCCTCACCGACCGAGCCTTATGCCGGCTGGGCACGGGTCGCTGCATTGTTCCATCCGGTGCCGCCGGTTTCTCCCGGTATCCACCCGTCGGCTATCGTGGCTGAAAGTGCGCGCGTCGATCCGTCCGCCGAAGTCGGACCCCTGTCCGTGATCGAGGCCGGAGTCGGAGATCGGCCCTGGCTGCCGGATTGGACCTTGCGCGATTATCGGAACCGGCGTGGTGGTGGGCCCGAGACTGCCGGATCGGCGCCCATGTCAGCCTGAGCTACGCGCTGTTGGGAGCACGTGTCTACCTATATCCCGGCGCGCGCATCGGACAGGAAGGATTTGGATTCGCCTGCGTCGATACTGGATTTCTGACGATCCCCCAGCTTGGGCGCGTGATTCTTGGAAGACGATGTCGAGGTTGGTGCCAATACGACGATCGATCGTGGATCGGCACGGATACGGTGATCGGTGCCGGTTCGCGTCTCGATAACTCTGGTGCAGATCGGCCACAACGTTATCACTCGGTCGGTGTTGCGTCATCGTCGCCCAGGTCGGTATTTCCGGCTCGACAGTGCTGGAGGATTACGTCCGGGTCGGGGGCCAGGCAGCCATGGCCGGACATCTCCGGATCGGGCGAGGCGCGCAGATCGGAGCACAGGCCGGCGTCATTTCAGACATCCCTTCAGGCACCACGGTGCTTGGAAGCCCGGCGCAGCCCAAGTGGGAATTCTTCCGGCAGGTGGCTGCGCTGCGGCAGATGGTCAAGAGATAGAAGCGAGGCCTTTGAAGCCTAGTCTCTTTCGCCGCGGATTTCTCTGCGCTCAATTCGGGCTTACGACTTCCCCGCCGTCATACGCCACAGTCACGGCGCGCTGCCGAGAATACTGCACGAAGCGCTTGCGCACGCGCTCCTGGGTTTCGGCGAGATGGGCGTCGAGGGCGGGGAAATCCGGCACGTCGGCAGCCCGCGCGAGCAGGCTCAGCAGGCTGCCGCCGGCGGATTTGGGATCGAACGGGCCGGAGAGGCACAGGCGCAGGATCTGGCCGAGGTCCTGATAGAGCCGCTCCGCCGGGCGCAGCACCTCGGCATCCTCGACACCCAGAATTCCGAGCCGCGCCGCCCGCTCCAGCACGCGTCCCGTCGACGGGTTGAGTATCCCCGGCTCGCGTTCGGCGTGGATGAGCTGGAGATATTGCGCGATGAACTCGATGTCGACGAGGCCGCCGGCCGCGTGCTTGAGGTCCCAGCGGGTGCCGTCGCCCTTCTCCGCGGCGACCGCCCTGCGCATTTCCACGACGTCGCCGGCCACCATGTCGGGGTCGCGCGGGCTGCACAGCACGTCGCGGATCACGCTCACGACCCGCGCCGCGAGCGCCGGCGAAGACGCCGACGCGACGCGCGCGCGCGTGAGCGCCATGTGCTCCCAGGTCCAGGCCTCGTTGTGCTGATAGTCGGAAAAGGCCGCGATCGAGGTCGCGACCGGGCCGGAGCGCCCCGACGGCCGCAGCCGCATGTCGACATCGTAGAGGCGCCCGTGATTGGTCCGGGTGGTCATGGCGTTGACGAGGCGCTGGGTGAAGCGCGCGAAATAAGGTGCGGCATGGAGCGGACGCGGGCCGTCCGATTCCGGATGCGCCTCGTCGAAATCGTAGATGACGATCAGGTCGAGATCGGACCCCGCCGTCATTTCGCGGCCGCCGAGCTTGCCCATGGCGAGCACGGCGCTGGCGCCGCCGGGCACGACGCCGTGCGTGGCGCGGAACACCGTGCCGACCCGCCAGTGCAGCGCGCGCACGACCGTGTCGGCGAGACCCGCGAAGGCCTCCCCGGCCTGCTGCGCCGACACCGTGCCGGACAGGATGCGCGCGCCGATCAGGAAGATCTGCTCCTGGCCGAACAGGCGCACGCGATCGAGGAAATCCTCATGTGAGCCCGCTTGCGCCAGCGAAACCGAAAGGGTCGCCTCGAGCTTCTCCGGTCCCGGCAAAGCGCCGAAAAAAGCCCGGTCGGTGAGCGCATCCATCACCTGGGGATGCTGGGCCAGGGTATCGGCGAGCCGCGGCGCGGTGCCGAGCACGCGGGCGACGAGGGCGACGAGGTCCAGGTTCTGCCGCAGCAGCGAGAACAGCCGCGCCCCGCCGTGCAGATTGCCGAGGAAGCGGTCGAAGGTGACGAGCGCGGCGTCCGGATTTTCGGCGCGCGCGATATGATCGATCAGGACCGGCACCAGTTCGCCGAACACGGCGCGGGCCGCCGGCCCCTTGAGCGCGCGCGGGGCGCCGGCGAGCCAGCGCCGCACCGTCGCGGAAGCCTCGAGCGCATGGCGGAACCCCATTTCGCTGAGCTTGTCGAGGGTCTCGTGGGCGTCGGCGTCGGGGGGAAACACCAGGCCGCGGCGCTCGGCGGCGCGCGCCGGCGCGTCCTCGAACAGGCGCACATAGTGCCGCTGCACGGTCCCGAGATGGGCGAGCAGGACATCTGCGAAGGCGTCGCGGCCGGCGTAACCGAGGAAACGCGCGAACCGATCGAGCTCGATCCTGGTCGACGGCAGCGTGTGGGTTTGCTCGTCCGCGACCATCTGCAGGCGATGCTCGACTTCGCGCAGGAACAGGTAGGCGCGTTCGAGATCGTCGTGCGCCGCGGCGTCGATCCAGCCGCCTTCCGACAGCGCCCGCAACGTCACCAGCGTCTCGCGGCTGCGCAACTGCGGGTGACGGCCGCCGGCGATGAGCTGTTGGGTCTGGACGAAGAATTCGATCTCGCGGATGCCGCCGCGGCCGAGCTTGATGTTGTGGCCCTCGACCGCGACCTCGCCATGGCCGCGATAGGCCTGGATTTGCCGCTTCATCTCGTGGATATCGCCGAGCGCGGCGAAATCGAGATACTTGCGCCAGATGAAAGGCGAGAGGTCCGCGAGCATCGCCGTCCCGGCCGCGATGTCGCCGGCACACGGACGCGCCTTGATCATCGCCGCGCGTTCCCAGTTCTGGCCCCGGCCCTCGTAATAGTCGATCGCCGCGGGAACCGAGATCGCGATCTGGGTCGAGGAGGGGTCCGGGCGCAATCGCAGGTCGACGCGGAACACGTAGCCCTGCGCGGTCCGCTCCTGCAGCATCTTGACGAGCTGGCGCGTCAGCCGCACGAACAACGCGCCGGGCTCGACGCCGGGCATGATCGCGCAGGCGCCCGGATCGAAGAACACCATGAGGTCGATGTCGCTGGAATAGTTGAGCTCGCCGGCACCCATCTTGCCCATGGCGAGCACGATGTAGCCGGAGCCGACCTCGGGGTGATCGGGATCGGGCGGCGCCAGATGGCCGGAACGGACGGCGCCGGCCAGCAGATGGCGCACGGCGGCGCCGACCGCGGTATCCGCCACCGCGGTGAGCGCCCGCGTGACCCGCATCACCTCCCACAGTCCGCCGATCTCGGCGAGTGCGATCAGGAGGGCCGCCTCTGCCTTCATCTCGCGGAGAATCCGCATCGCATCGGCTTGGCTTTGAGCTTGGGTTTGGGCTGCGCTTGGGACGTGCTGGCGCGCACATCGCGCGCGGCCTGCGCCAGGCAGGCCGCGAGCCGCGTCTCCGGATCCGATTGCAGCAGAGTGACGAGCCGGCCGGGATCGGCGCGGGCGAGGTCCCACAAGTAAGGCGACGAGGACGCGATGGCCTCAATCAGCGCCGCAGCGCCTTGATGCGCCGCCAGGATCGCCCGCAGCGCCCGGCCGGGATCGGAATCGGCAATCTCGTCGAGCCACGCGGCGACGCGGACGCGGCCTGCGGCATCGACATGGGCGCGCGGCACGGCCCGCGCGGCGCAACAGCCGGCGCCTCCGGCCACCGTCACGCCGCCCGCTGGCTCGGCACGCGCGGCAGCGCAATTCTCGCGGTGAGACCGGGCGCATTGTCCTCGAGCTTGAGCTCGCCGCCATGCAGATGGGCGACCGCAGAGACGAGGCTGAGGCCGAGGCCGGAGCCCGGCTCCGAGCGGCTCTGCTCGAGGCGCACGAACCGCTCCACCACCCGGGAGCGGTCGCCGGCGGGAATTCCCGGGCCGTGATCGCTCACCGACAACATGATCTGGTCCTTGTCGGTGCTGGTCTTGACGATAATTCCGGCGCGCTCGCCGTTGGCGGGCCTGGCAACGGGCGCCGCATACTTGATGGCGTTGTCGACGAGATTTGCGAGCGCCTGACTGACGAGTTCGCGGTTGCCTTTCACGGTCGCATGTTCGCTGGCCTGGATCTGCAAGCTCAGTCCCTTGTCCTCGGCGAGCGGCTCGTAGAGCTCGCCGACGTCGCGGGCGACATCGGCGATGTCGAACTCGGCCATGCCGTCGCGGACCTCGCCGGACTCCGCCCGTGCGATCATCAGCAGCGCGTCGAAGGTGCGGATCAGCCCGACCGATTCCTCGATCGTCTCTTCGAGCACGCGGCGGTAGTCGGCGTCGCCCTTCGCCATGCGCAGCGCGGCCTCGCAGCGGTTGCGCAGGCGCGTCAACGGCGTCTTGAGATCGTGGGCGACGTTGTCGGTCACCTCCTTCAATCCCCGCATCAGCGAGTCGATGCGCTCCAGCATGCCGTTGAGGTTGAGCGCGAGGCGATCGAACTCGTCGCCGCTGCCGGTGATCGACAGCCGGCCGGACAGGTCGCCCGCCATGATGGTCTGCGCGGTGGCGGTCATGGCCTCGACGCGGTTGAGCACGCGCCGGCTGACGAAGATGCCGCCGAGGACGCCGAGCACGACGACGAGCGCCACCGACCACCGTCCGGCGACCGTCACGATGCGGAACATGTGTTCGCGCTCGTCGAGGTCGCGCCCCACCAGGAGCCGGATGCCGCCCGGCAGCCGCGACACCCGCACCAGCGCATTGTGCTCGGCCGATTCCGGCTCCTCGAGGCGCCGGTAGGCGGTCTCGACCCAGCCCTCGGACTCCAGGATGCCGGGCTCGAGCGAGCCGACATTGCCGGCGAGCCCCTCCCCGGTCGGGGTGGTGACGAGATAGAGGCTCGAGCCGGGCCGGCGCGAGCGGACATCGACGATGACGACGAGCCGCCTGATGCCGGCCTGGTTGTATTGACCGGTCAGCGCCGTGACCTCCACATCGACGGTGCCGACGATCTGCTCGTTGATGAGGCGGCGGGTGTTGAGGGCGAAATAGCCGACCAGGAAGGCCGCGAACAGCGCGAACACAACGAGATAGACGAGCGTCAACTGGAACGCCGTCGTGCGGAGTAGCTTACCGAGCGCCGTCACGTATCATGTATCCTGCCCCGCGCACCGTATGCAGAAGTGGTTGCGCGAATCCCTTGTCGATCTTCGAGCGCAGCCGCGAGATATGCACGTCGATGATATTGGTCTGGGGGTCGAAATGATAGTCCCAGACGTTCTCCAGCAGCATGGTCCGGGTCACCACCTGGCCGGCATGCTTCATGAGGTATTCGAGCAGCCTGAACTCGCGCGGCTGGAGCGCGATCTCCTCGCTGCCGCGAACCACCCGATGCGACAGCCGGTCGAGTTCGAGGTCGGCGACCCGATACTGGGTCTCCTCGCCCCGGCCGGTGTGCCGGCGGGCCAGCACCTCGACCCGGGCGAGCAGCTCGGAAAACGAGTAGGGCTTGGGCAGGTAATCGTCGCCACCGGCGCGCAACCCGCGGACCCGGTCGTCGACCGCGCCGAGGGCCGAGAGAATCAGCGCCGGGGTCGCGTTGCCCTTGGTCCGCAGCCGGCCGATCACCGTGAGGCCATCGAGCTTCGGCAGCATGCGGTCGATGATGAGGACATCATAGCCGCCGTCGAGCGCGAGCCCTAGCCCCTCCTCGCCGTCGGCTGCATGGTCGGCCACATGGCCGACCTCGCGGAACGCCTTGACGAGGTATTCGGCCGCGTCGCGGTCGTCTTCGATGATCAACAATCGCATTGCGTCCACCGTAATGCGCCGGCCTCCCTTTGGGGCGGGCCGGAGCGGGTCATTTACCGTGGCGGAAATCTATTTAGAAATCCTTCGGACATATGGATCATCGGGGGATCGGCGGCGACGCGTCAACCGTGACTTTGTCAACCGTGACTTCGAATGTACGGAAGGGCGGCGGGAGAACCCCACCGCCCTTCCGACCAACAGACCCCAGCGGGGGCGATGGATGCCGGGCTCTTTTGGTTCCTGGTTTTCATTCTGGGGACGGGCCGAGGCCCGTCCCCGACGGAAGCAGCCGCCATGGGCGCGACGGTGGCGGCGCTCCCTGTTAGGTCATGCGTTGCCGATGGGAACGGCGACGAAGCGCGTCGCCTGTCCCGATCTCACCCGCATCAATACGGTACGTTTGCCGCCGGCATGCGCGTCGGACACCGCCTTGCGCACCTCGGCCGGCGAAGAGACGAGCTTGCCGTTGACATCGAGGATGACATCCCCGCTCTTGAAGCGATCGCCGGCCGAACCGTTGGGATCGACCGCGGTCACCACGACGCCTTCGCTGCCGCTTTTCGCCGGCGCAAGCGACAGGCCGAGCCTCGGCACCTCGGTGGCCTGAGTGTCCTTCTCCTCGACATTGGCGCGGGCCTGGCGCTGCGCCGGCAGTTCGCCGAGAGTGAGCGTCAGCGCCTCTTCCCTGCCGTTGCGCACGACGCCGAGCTTGACCGAGGTGCCCGGCGCGAGCGCGCTGATGCGCTTGGCCAGCGTACGGGCGTCATTGACGCCCTCGCCATTGACCGACACGATCACGTCGCCGGCCTTGATGCCGGCCTTGTCCGCCGGGCTTCCCGATTGCGGCTCGGCCACCAGCGCACCGCGGGCATTCTTCATGCCCAGGCTGTCGGCGAGATCGGCGGTGACCGGCTGGATCTGGACGCCGATCCAGCCGCGGGTGACCGCGCCGTGATCGCGTAGCTGCGCCACCACGGCTTTGACGGTTTCGGCCGGAATGTCGAAGGCGATGCCGACATTGCCGCCGGACGGCGAGAAGATCGCGGTGTTGACGCCGATCACGTTGCCGTCCACGTCGAAGGTCGGGCCGCCGGAATTGCCCTTGTTGACGGCCGCATCGATCTGGATGAAGTCGTCATAGGGGCCGGCGCCGATATCGCGGCCGCGCGCCGAGACGATACCCGCGGTGACGGTGCCGCCGAGGCCGAACGGATTGCCGACCGCGATCACCCAGTCGCCGATCCGCGGCGACTGATCGCCGAAATGCACGAAGGGAAAGTCGCTGCGGCCGCTGACCTTGATGAGCGCAATGTCGGTGCGCGGATCGGTGCCGATCACCTTGGCGGTATAGCTCTTGCCGTCATCGGTGGTCACCTCGACGCTCTCGGCCTTGTCGACCACATGATTGTTGGTCACGGCATAGCCGTCGGCCGAGATGAAGAAGCCGGAGCCCTGGCCGGTGGCGTATTGCCGGCGCTGGCGCGGCAAGCCGGGCTCCTCGGACCTGCCGCCGGGACCAGGCTGCGGCTGCGCAAAGCGGCGGAAGAAATCCTCGAACGGCGAACCGCGCAGCGGATTGTCCTCGCCGAAGTTGAAGCCCATGGACTCGGCGGGCGCCTCCATCTTGACGCGGACCGACATGACCGCAGGCTTCACCTTCTCGACGATGTCGGCAAAACCGACCGGACGCTGGACGTTCTGGGCGTAGGCCTGCGTAACCAGGGCGGTTCGAGGAGCGACGGCGTGGTCGGCGAGCATCGCGGCAGTCCCGACGCCGGCGACCGTCGCAAGGATGGCGACGCGGCGCTTGGACAGAAGGCGATGCCCCTCTCGGGGTGCATTCGCAATCATGAGAAACTCCGTGCGTATTGTGTGTCAGGAGGGAGCCACGAGCCCCCCACCAGTGGACTCTTGCCAACCAAGATGGGGAGCGCCGCCTTACCGCATTCTGACCATCGGATTAAACTTTGGTAACCTCAAAACGGCACGGAAAATATATAAATAAATCAAATAGATCAATAACTTGTATTAATCACAGTGACGCGGCCCGAAGCGCCGGCTTCACGCGCTTTTGTCCATCATTTCGCTCAGCCGCCGCTCTTCCTCGGGGCTGAGCGGCGCCGGTCCGGCGCCCCCGAGGCGGCGGCGGCGAACCGCGACGAACATGGCGATGGCGCCGGCCAGCAATGCCGCCGCCGGCGTGAGCCAGAGCATCGCGGTGTACCACTCGAACGGCGGCTTGAGGAGGACGAACGCGCCGTAGCGCGCGACCAGGAAATCCTGCACCTGGACGTCGCTGTCGCCCGCCGTCAGCCGCTCGCGCACGAGAAGGCGCAGGTCGCGCGCCAGCGGCGCGTCGGAATCGTCGATCGATTGGTTCTGGCACACCATGCAGCGCAGTTCGCGCGACAGCCCGCGGGCGCGCGCTTCGAGGGCGGCATCGCTCAGGATCTCGTCGGGCTGCACGGCGCATGCCGGATGCACGGCGGCGACGGCGCCCCAGCAAGCCAGCGCAATCAGCGCATTTTGCCACGCGCGCATGTCACTCCGCCGGAGCCATTGCCGTCTTGATGCGCGCAGGCTTGGGCGCCCCGACGCGCAGGCGCCGGTCGGACAGCGAAAGCCCGCCGCCGATCACCATGACGACGCAGCCGAGCCAGATCAGCAGCACCAGGGGCTTGTAATAGAGCCTGACGGCGGCCGACCCGTCGGGGTTGAGGTCGCCGAGCGAGAGATAGAGCTGACTGAAGCCGCGCGCCATCAACGCCGATTCGGTGGTCGTGGTATCGCGGGAGCCGAAGGTCCGCTTCGACGGCGTCATGATGCCGATGACCTCGCCGTGGCGGCGCACCGTGAAGGCGGCGGCGACCTCCTTGAAGTTCGCCCCGTTGCGGGCGGTGGTGCCGTCGAAGGTGAGATCGTAATTGCGGAGCGCGATCTTTTCGCCGGGCTTCACCGAAACGATGCGTTCGGCGTTCCATTGGGTCTCGCCGACGATGCCGAGCAGGGTGATCCCGAGGCCGAGATGGGCGAAAGCGGTACCCCAGGCCGAGCGCGGCAGGCCGGCCGCCCGGCGCGCGACGCTCGTCAGCGGCGCCCGCAGCAATCCCGTGCGTTCGACGATGTCGGTGATCGCGCCGGCGATGACGAACAGCGCCAATCCGATGCCGAACGGCGCCAGCAGCGGACGCCCCTCCACCACGAAGGTCGCGGCAACACCGATCAGCGCCACCACGAAGGCGCCGCTCAAGCGCTGGGCGACGCCGCCGAGATCGCCGCGTTTCCACGCCAGCAGCGGCCCGAACGGCAACGCGATCATGAGCGCCGCGAACAGCGGCCCGAAGGTAGCGTTGAAGAAGGGCGGACCGACCGAAATCTTCTCTCCGGTCAACGCCTCGAGCGCGAGCGGATAGAGCGTCCCGACGAATACGGTGGCGCAGGCGGCGGTGAGGAACAGGTTGTTGAATACCAGCGCCCCCTCCCGCGACACCGGCGCGAACAGGCCGCCCTGCCGCAGCAGGGGAGCCCGCCAGGCGAACAGGGCGAGGCCGCCGCCGATGAAGGTGACGAGGATCGCCAGGATGAATACGCCGCGCATCGGGTCGGAGGCGAACGCGTGCACCGAGGTGAGCACGCCGGACCGCACCAGGAAGGTACCGATCAGCGACAGCGAGAAGGTGAGGATCGCGAGCAGAAGGGTCCAGATCTTCAGTGCTTCGCGCTTTTCCATCACCACGGCGGAATGCAGCAGCGCGGTACCGACCAGCCACGGCATCAGCGAGGCGTTCTCGACCGGGTCCCAGAACCACCAGCCGCCCCAGCCGAGCTCGTAATAGGCCCAATAGGAACCCATGGCGATACCCGAGGGTGAGGCACATCCAGGCCACCAGCAGCCATGGCCGCACCCAGCGCGCCCAGGCCGCATCGATCCGCCCTTCGATCAGGGCGGCAATAGCGAAGGAAAATGAAATCGAGAAGCCGACATAGCCGAGATAGAGCATCGGCGGATGGATCGCGAAACCGATGTCCTGGAGCACCGGATTGAGATCGCGCCCCTCAAAGGGCGCCGGCGCGAACCGCAGGAACGGGTTGGAGGTCGCCAAGATGAACAGATGGAACGCCGCCGCCACCCAGGCCTGGACCGCCAGCACCGTCGCCTTGAGCGAAGCCGGGATGTTGTTGCCGAACACCGCCACCAGGGCGCCGAACAAAGTGAGGATCAGCACCCACAGCAGCATCGAGCCCTCGTGGTTTCCCCACGTGCTCGTGAACTTGTAGAGGAGCGGCATCGCCGAATGGGAATTCTCGAACACGTTGCGGACCGAGAAATCCGAGGTGACGTAGCAGGATACCAGCGCAGCGAAGGAAATCGCGACGAACCCGAATTGCGCAATTGCCACCGGCTCGGCGACCGCCATCAGCGCGGAATCGCGGGTACGGGCGCCGATCAGCGGAACGGTCGATTGGACCAGCGCCAATGCCAGCGCAAGCACGAGAGCGTAATGGCCGATCTCTACGATCATTGAACCCGACCTTTCGTGGTCTCTCCCTCCCCCCTCCCGGGGGAGGGCCGGGGTGGGGTCACTGACGCTCCCCGAACGCCGCGCCTGCGGTCCGCAAACCCCACCCCGGCCCTCCCAGAAGACGGGGACGGAGAGGCGCTACCGCATGGCGCCTTTCTTCTCGTACTCGTCCTTCCAATGCCCCTGCTTCTTCAAGGCATCGGCGACTTCTTTGGGCATGTAGTTCTCGTCGTGCTTGGCGAGCACGTTGTCGGCCCGAAACACGCCGGAACTGTCGAGGGAACCTTCGGCGACGATGCCCTGGCCCTTCGCGGAACAGGTCCGGCAGGATGCCCTGATAGGTGACCGGGAATCGCCTGATTGCCGTCGGTCACCTCGAAACGAATCGACAGGGGATCGCCGCGCGACACGCTGCCGGGCGTCACCAGGCCGCCGAGGCGGATACGGGCGCCGGGCAGGACATGCTTCTCGACGACATCGCTGGGAGAATTGAAGAACACGATGGAATCCTTCAGGGCGCCGAGCACCAGCAGCACCGCAACCGCAAGGACACCGAGACCCGAACCAATCAAGACAATGCGGCGCTGCTTCCGCGTCATCGTTCCATGAACTCCCTGTACTTCCCCGCCGTGGCAAGGGAAGCGTTCTTGTCTTCATACCATACGCGCATGTTTTAGACGCGTCTGTCTCGGCGCAACAGCCCAAGCCGGGTCCCGATGGGCTCAGCGCCCGATGTCGAGGTCCTTGATGGCGGTGTCGAGGCGAGCCAGCTTGTCCGGTTCGCTCGCCAGGGCGGCGCGTGCCTCCGCGACCGCCGCCTTTGCCTTAGCATGCTCCCCCAGCACCTTATAGGCGTTCAACAGTCGCAGCCAGCCTTCGAGATTGGATCCGTCCTGATGAAGGCTCGTCGCCAGCCGATCCACCATGCCGCGAATCATCTGCGATTGCTGCTGTTCGGTCATCTTTGCGGCATTGGCGATGTCCTCGGGCCGCGGCCCAGGCGCCGCCGCAACCGGAGGTGAGGGAGCCGCAGCAGACGGGAGCCGCGGCCGACGGAGCTCCGGCGGCGGGAACCTCTGCGCCGGGTGTCTCGACCCGCGCGAGCGCTTGCCGCACCACCGGGAGCCATGGCGCGTCGGAGGGCGCCTTGGCGATCAGGGCGCGCCACAGCCGCGCCGCCTCGGCAGTGTTGCCTTCCTGTTCGGCGGCGAGCCCGAGATAGAACTGAGCCTTGAAATTCTCGGCGTCGAGCGCGATGGCGCGATTGAACGCGGCCTCGGCCTCCTCGCTGATGACGCCGTTGGCGGCCGCGGTGAGCGCCTCGCCGAGATCGACCTCGCGAATAGCGGTCGCGCCGAGCAGCGAAATCGCCCGGCGCCGCGCCTTGGCCGCGTCTTCATAGCGCTCGAGCTTCATGTAGACCGGCGCCACGATCTCCCAGCCGCGCCCGTCGTCCGGATTTTCTTCCAGATGGGCTTCCACGCGGGCGATCAACTGGGCGATCGGATTGCTCTCGAGATTTTCCTCGCCGCCCTTGGTGCGCGCCGCCAACGGCTGCCCGGGGAGGTCCGGCGAACCGAGCACTCCATAGAGCGCCACGGCGAGCATCGGGACCATGACCACGGCAGCCGCCGCGGCGGCAATGCGGCGCCGGCCGCCGCTCCCGGTCTCGGCCGGCGTGGCATTCTCGGCATTCGCCGCGGCCAGCAGCCGGCGCGACACTTCGACACGGGCGGCCTCGGCTTCGACGGCGCCGATCCGCGCGTCGGTGCGATCGCGCTCGATCTCTTCGAGCTGGTCGCGATAGACGACGAGGTCGCTGCCGGCCGCGGTCATGCCGCGCGCACGCACCAATGGCCACACCACGGCGCCCAGCGCCGCGGCCGTCATCAGCGCCAATATCGACCAGAGCATCATGGTGCAGGGGCTGCCAGTTTCGGAATGCAGGTTACACCACGGGCCATGGGTGCCCTGCAACGGCTAAGATGGTGATCGCAGCCGAACCTGCGACCGGCGATCGGCGGAAGAACATATGGAGGATATACGGATGATTGCGGCCGGCCGGCCATCCCCGGCCCGGAGCGACTTGCAGCCGCAGCGCATGGGCCTGCAGGGTGTCGATGCCGCAGGCAAGGCCCGCTCGGGGCAAGCCAGCTCAGAGATCGGGCCGCGGCGCCGCCTTTGTTTCAAAATCAAATCATTTTTGATCGGCCGGCCGGATGTCACGCAGCCGGCAGAACCAGCTCGGCGCGCAACCCGCCGATCGGCGCGGTCGAAAGCGTCAGGCTGCCGCCGTAGAGGGTGGAGAGCTCGAGCACGATCGACAGGCCGAGCCCCGACCCCGGCTTGGTCTCGTCGAGGCGCCGCCCGCGCCTGGCGACCTGGTCGCGTTGCGAGGGGTTCAAGCCCGGACCGTCGTCATCGACGATGATTCGCACCATGGATTGCGCACCGGCATTCGGATACCACCTCGACGCTGACCCGCATCTGCGCCCACTTGCAGGCATTGTCGACGAGATTGCCGACCATCTCCTCGAGATCCTGGCGCTCGCCGCGAAACCGCACCGGCGCCGGGGCATCGAGATCGATGGCGATGCCGCGATGCTGGTAGATCTTCTCCATGGTCCGGGTCAACGCAGTGACCACCGGCACCACCTCGGTGATGCTGCCGACCACCTTGAGCCGGGCGGCGAGCCGGGCGCGCTCGAGATGATGGGCGATCTGGTCGCGCATGATGTCGGCCTGCTCGGTCACCTTGGCGGCGAACGGATCGCCGCCGCGCGTCGGCCGCCTCGTTGATGATGACCGAGAGCGGCGTCTTGAGCGCATGGGCGAGATTGCCGACATGGGTGCGGGCGCGCTCCACGATCTCCCGGTTGGCTTCCAGCAGCGCGTTGGTCTCGCGCGCCAACGGCTCGATCTCGACGGGAACCTGCCCTCCAGGCGCTCGGCGGTGCCGGCGCGGATCGCGGCGAGCAATTCCGATATCCGCTTGAGCGGCGCCAGCCCGAACCGCACCTGGAACATGGTGATGAAGATCAGCACCAGGGTGAGCGTTCCGAACGTCGACGATCAGGGCCTGGTCGAACGCGCGCGTCTCGTCGTCGATCTCCTGGGGATCGCCGGCGACCGCGATCAGGAAGCGGCCGTCCTCGCCGAGATCGACATTGCGCTCGACCATGCGCAGCCGCTGGTCTTCCGGCCCCTGCACATAGCCGTGCCGGGTGCCGTCGGCACCGATGGGCGCTTCGGTGTCGTCGAGCGCCGGCAGGTTGCTGTCCCACAGGGAGCGCGACGAGCGGACCTCGGGCTTGGCGCCGCCGAGACGGGTGACCTGCCAATACCAGCCCGACAGCGGCAGCTCGAACAGCGGTTCGCCGAGCGTCGGGCCGGTGCGATCGGCCGCCTGCTCCGGCGCCGCCACGTCGGCCACCAGCGTGCGCAGATAGACGCCGAGCCGGCGGTCGAAGGAACGTTCCACCGCCTCGCGGTAGATCGAGGACAGGATGATGCCGGTGGCGAGCAGGATGACCACCGTCCAGGCGGTCGCCGACACGAACAGCCGCAGCGCAAGCGAATTAGCGCGCATCGGTGGGGGGCGTGAGGAGATAGCCGAGGCCGCGCACGGTCTGGATGATCTCGACGCCGAGTTTCTTGCGGATGCGGCCGATGAAGACCTCGATGGTGTTGGAGTCGCGATCGAAGTCCTGATCGTAGAGATGCTCGACCAGCTCGGTGCGCGACACCACCCGCCCGGTGTGATGCATGAGGTAGGACAGCAGGCGGTATTCGTGGGAGGTGAGCTTGACCGCGGTGCCGTCGACCGTGACGCGCCCGGTGCGGGAGTCGAGCCGCACCGGGCCGCACAGGAACTCGCTCTTGGCGTGGCCCACCGAGCGGCGCAGCAGCGCACGGATGCGCGCCAGCACCTCCTCGAGATGGAAGGGCTTGGCGACATAATCGTCGGCGCCGGCATCGAAGCCCTGGACCTTGTCGCTCCAGCGGTCGCGCGCGGTCAGCAGCAGCACCGGCATGGCGCGGCCGGCACGCCGCCACGCCTCCAGCACCGAAATGCCGTCCATCTTGGGCAGGCCGATATCGAGGATGATGGCGTCATAGGGCTCGGTCTCGCCGAGATAATGGCCCTCCTCGCCGTCGAAGGCGCGGTCGACCACATAGCCGGCATCGGTCAGCGCGGACGCGAGCTGACGGTTGAGATCGGGATCATCCTCGATGACGAGGAGGCGCATTTACGTGTTCCCCCGGCCGATCCGACGGCCACGACGCCGACTGGGCCATGTCCAAGCCAACACGTCCATGCCGAGGTGCCATTGCGCGACCTTGAGAAAAGACGTTCTTCCCGCTGTTCCTGCCCTTGGCAGGCTACTGCGTCAACACTGCGGCGCCGCAGGCGGCGGGTCGGCGGCGCGAAAGCCCAGGAAAGCGGCAAAGCCGTCGACGTCCTCGCGCGGCGCGCGCCACCGGTTGATCGGCGCGGCCGGGTCGCCATGGCCGAGCGCCATCCCGCAGAACACCATCTGCCGTTCGGGAAGGGCGAGGAAGGCCGAGGCGGTCTTGTGCCAGAAGGTCCAGGCCTCGATGCTGCAGGTGTCGAGCCCGTAGGCGCGCGCGAGCAGCATCACGGTCTGGACATACATGCCGAGGTCGGACCATTGCGGCGGGCCCATGGTGCGATCGATCGAAACGATCAATCCGACGGGGGCGCCGAAGAATTCGAAATTGCGGGCGTATTGGCGGTAGCGCGCCGCACGGTCCTCGCGGGGAATGCCGAGCGCGCGGTAGAGCAACGCGCCGACCTCGAAGCGGCGGGCATTGTAAGGCTCCTCGAGCGGGGACGGATAGACCTGGTATTCGGCGCCCTCCCCGCGCGGATTGGCCGGGCGCGTGCGGACGGATACGCGCCTTGAGATCTTCGAGCACCGCGCCCGCCAGCGCATGGACCCGCCACGGCTGGAGATTGCCGCCGGAAGGCGCGCGCGCCGCGCGCTCGAGAATCTCGCGCACCGTCGCCAGCGGCACCGGGGTCGGCAGGAACGCCCGGCAACTGAACCGGGACGCGACGGCATCACGTACATCCATGAAACGCTCTCCGCGACTCGACGCGAAATGTGGCGGGAATGCCGCCGGGATGAAAGGGCGAAGCTCGGGCCACGCGAGGCCGCCCAAGAAAAAAGGGGAGCAAAAAAGGGATGCATTGACATTGCGCAGCGCACACGGCTGATCCCAGCCGATGATCCGCCGGCTCGCCGTCCTCGGATTTCCTTGTCGCCGCCGACGTGGCCCCGGCCATGGTGGGCGGCGCGCCGCCGGCGGACATCGACGAGCGCGCGCCATGTGGTGCTCCTGGTGGGCTCGCGCGGCACCACCTGCACGGGGGTCGCGATCGCCCGGGACCTCGTGCTGACCGCCGGTCATTGCGTGCTGCCGGGGGCGGACTACAAGCTCATGGAGTTCGACGCCGCCGGCGATCCGCATCTGCGCGACGTCGCCTCCATCGCGCGCCATCCCCAGTTCGACCTTGCGGCCCTGCTGGCGCACCGGGCCACCGCCGATGTCGCGCTCCTCAAGCTCGCGACGCCGTTGCCGGCGACCCTCGCACCGGCACCGCTCGCCGCCGCGGACCGCACCGTTGGGGTCGGCGATCCCTTCATGGTCGCCGGCTACGGCCTCGCCATCCGCGGCGACGGCCGCAGCGGCGGCACGCTGCGCGCCGCAACCCTCGTCGCCACCGGCCAGCCCGGCACGCTTCAAGTCCGCCTGTTCGATCCGAACACCAAAGGCGAGACCGCCGGCCGCGGCGCCTGCACCGGGGATTCCGGCGCCCCCGTGTTCGACATGAGCGGCGGCCGCCCCGCCGTCATCGGCGTCGTGAGCTGGTCGACCGGACCCAAGCTCGCCGCCGGCTGCGGCGGCCTCACCGGCGTCACGCCGCTGACCCGCTACCGCGCCTGGATCGTCGAGACTGCGGGGAAGCTCGGGTCGGTGCTGGTGCCTTGACGTTGGGAAGACGCGCAGCCCACTGCCCGCTTCCAACCCCACGCGCCGGCAGCGGCCGACGAGGCCGCCGCCGCCATCCGCCTCGCGTTACCACCCGCCTCGCGCTACTTGGCGAGCGTGATCGTCGTGTAGGCGCCGTGCGGCGTCATGTCGATGTTGTGCACTTTGGCGATGAGCTTGGTGGCCGGGTTTCGCTCCGCGTTCGTCACCACTTCGGTGAATTCGGGGTCTTGCGCCCTGGCGGCGAGGCGCTTGTCGCGCTCCTCCTTGGAGGGGTAGCCCCTGATATAGATGAACGTGTTCTCGGCGCTGATGCCGACCTCGGGATCGCTCTGCTGCGGAATCCAGTAGCCTACATTGGTGATCCCATGCCGCGCGAAGATCGCGGCCGTGCGGCTGGCGAAACGCTCCGCCAGCGCGTCGCGCTTTCCGGGCAGCGCCGTATAGACGCGCAGCTCGAAGAACCCGGGGGCCTGTTTCTGCTGCGCATAACCCCAGCCGATGCCGGCGACGCCGAAGGCCAATCCAAGAGCTGCGGTGATCTTCCATTTCATCATGAAACCCTCCTCATGCGAGAACCCGTTCGCTGTTATTTTTCGGACTGGTTGCCGGATTTGCTGGCCGGCTTGAAATAGCGCCCGTCGGGCGGCTCCTGGCCCTTGCGCGACGGCATCAGCAGGCCGTCGCCGCTCAGGAAATAGTTCTCCTTGCCGATGGCGATGTGCGAATTGCCTTCGGCGCAGATGAACTCGGCCCATTGCGGCTGCGGGTCGGGGTTGCGCTCGTAGCCCCGGGTCACGGTCCACGGCCGCGTCAAGGCGTGGTCGATCACCGTGATCTCGTTCCGCATGACGTTCTTGTCGGTCTTGTCGAGGTGGATGCGCTCCTTGAAGACCGATTGGTTGTCATGGTGCAACGGCAGGCCGGACGCATCGTAGTGACGCGGGCCTTTGAAGCCGCGGCTCTCGACCTCCAGCGTGTCGTAAACGCCGTCGCCGTCGGTATCGAGCCATTTGCCGATCGAATAGCCCATCAGCGTCGGCTCGATCTCCTTGGGCCAGTCGCGGCCGTCGGTGTAGATGCGCCTTGTGTGCTCGACCCAGTCGACCAGCACATAGGTGGTTTGCGGCGTGATGATGAACTCCATCGGCTGGAACGCATACATCACCAATGGCATGCCGAAGCCGCGGCAGGACGCGCCCAGCCAGTCGAAGAAGCCGCCGTCCCGCTGGGCCTGGAGGTTGGCTTCCAACACCGCCTGGTATTCCGGCGTCAGCGGCGCCTCCTGCCCCTTGCCCCACGGCTTGTTCGGATCGAACGAGGGCTGGCCGGCGACGCCCGCCACGCGCTGCCGGTTCCACTGGCCTTTCCAGTCCGGATATTTTCCTTCCTCGGCGGCCGCGGCGATGCCGAAGGTCATCACCAGCGCCGCCGCCAGCGGCGCCGCATGGCGCGCCAACGCGCCCATCGTGCTCGGGTAAAGCATCGCTCATCCTCCCTCGTGCCGCGCCGCTTGTTCGCGGCTTGTGTCGAAGCACTGTGCTCCGGGAACGCTACACCATTGCCGGCACGCGCGGAACCGGGGACGTGATGCCGGGGACGCGATGCCGGGGACGCGATGCCGGGGACGCGATGCCGGGGACGCGATGCCTCTTCCGCCCGATCCGCCGTCAGCCTACTCGAGGCATCGACACTTGAGGCGTCGACCTGCTTGGACTGGGAATGGCGCCGTTGTACACTCGATGCGATGTCAGGTTCCGCGATTGGAACACCAGCCAATTCGAAAAACTGTGCCGATAAGCGCTGCATCACGACATCGGGAGGACAGCATGAAAAGAATCATTTTGGGTTTAGCGGCGGCCGGTTGCTTCGTGACCGTGCTCAACGCACAGGGCGACAATCCGCAGCCGACCTGCAACATGTGCCCGGGAACGTACATCCCGGTCGACGAACTGCAATCCTACGTCAAGAAGGCGATCGCGGAGAAGCGGATCGACCAGCAAGTGCGCGATGTCGATATCGGCAAGTCCCACATCGCGATCGGCATGGTGTATCGCGGAAAGCTCGACGCGCCGGGAGCGGAATCCGTCGCCGAGCACGATCTCGTCAGCGAAGTCTATCACATCGTCGACGGGTCGGCGACGCTGGTGCTGGGTCCGGATCTCGTCGGCAAGAAACGCCGCCCCGCGTCGGCCGAGACGGTCCGCCTGTTCAACGGTCCCGGCAACAATTCCGAGGCGATACGCAATGGGGTGACCTACCAGCTCAAGGCCGGAGACGTGGTCATCATTCCCGCCGGCACCGGCCACCAGTTCACCAAGATCGATGACCACATCAGCTACATCATGGTGCGCATCGATCCCGACAAGGTGACGCCGGTGATGGACGAAGCGGCGTCCAAGAAGTGGCTCGAGACCAAGAAGTAGCAAGAAGCAGATCAATTTCCTTGAAGCCGATCCTCGGGACGGGTTGAGCGAAACCCATCATCGGCCCGTCGATGCGGCCATGATGGGGTTTCACGACACTCAATCCGTCCCGCGCAAGGCCGCGCGCTCACATTCCCGCCGCGGGACCCCGCAGCGGGCGTTCCTCCATGAGCACCAGCGCGACGACGCCGAGCACCAGGAACAGCCCGGCGGTGGCGAACATCCAGCCGAACACGTGGGAGACGTCGGAGCCCAGCGCATTCGCCGCCTGGATCACGACATCGGCGCCGCGGCCGCGCTCGACGCCGACGCCGAATCCGGCGATGACGATGGCGCCGAGAATGGCGACCTCGAGCGCGCTGATCAGGGCGCGGAAGAAATTCATCACCCCGGTCGCGGTCCCGACCTGATACGGGGCGACCGCGTTCTGCACGCTCACGGTGCAGACCGGATAGGTGGCGCCGCATCCGACGCTGACGATGACGAGCGCGATCGAGCACCAGCCACAGCGGCGCCGTCGGGAACAATGCGAGCGAGCCCGATCGCCACGATGGCGCAGCCGAGCGCGGCAATCGGCAGGCGTTTGTAGTGCTCCGCATGGCCCAGCGCCCGGCCCGACATGATCGATCCCGGCGTCGACATCACCACCAGCGGGATGAGGGCGAGCCCCGATGCGGCGGCCGAGAGCCCGTGCACCACCTGGAAGTACAGCGGCAGATAGATGGTGAGCGCGAGCGACGCCCCCACCGCGCAGGCGCTTGCCATGGTGCCGGCGCGGACCACGGGATCGGCGAGGATCGGCAGCGGCAGGAACGGTTCCGGCGCGCGGCGCAGTCGCCAGGCAAACAGCGCCGTGAACACGACGCAGGCGAGGAGCAGCAACCCGATCTGCGGCGACACCCAGGAATATCGGGTGCCGCCCCATGCGAGCGCCAGCAGCAGCGCCACCGCCGCGATCACCATCAGCGCGGCGCCGATCAGGTCGAGCCGGTGCTTGCGGTCGTGGCGCGGCAGTTTCCTGAGGGCGGTGTTGATCATCACCGCGCCGGCGATGCCGAGCGGCACGTTGAGCCAGAAGATCATCGACCACGGCAGGTGCTCGGCGATGAAACCGCCGACCAGCGGCCCGCAAATGCCTGCACTCACCCAGATGCTGCCGATCAGCGCCTGGTAGCGGCCGCGCTCGCGCGGGGTGCTGGCGTCGGCGATGACGATCTGGACCAGCGGCATGATGCCGCCGCCGCCGATCCCCTGCAGCGCGCGGCCGAGGCTCAGCACGATCATGTTGGGGGAGAGCGCACACATGACCGAGCCCGCCGTGAACAGGCCGAGCCCGATCATCAGCATGGTGCGCCGGCCATGGATGTCGCTGAGCTTGCCGTAGAGCGGCGCCACGGCGGTCGAGGTCAGCAGATAAGCGGTGACGACCCAGGGCAGGTTTTCGAAGTCGCCGAAATCGCGGCCGATGGTCGGCAGCGCCGTCGCAACGATGGTCTGGTTGAGCGCGGCGAGGAACATCGCCAGCATCATTCCGGTGATGATGCGGCGCACCTCGAGATAGCTGAGCGGCGGCGCCGGCGGCGCGGGAAACGCAGCCTGCGGGCGTTGCGCTTGCCGGCTCGCCACGGCGCTACTCGGCGGCGATCGGCGCGGCTTCGCGCGAATCCGCCGGTGGCGCCGGCGCCGGGCCGCGCAACGGGCGCTCCTCGATGCCGGCCAGGCAGACGAGAGCGGCGACCAGGCACAATGCGGCGGCGATGAACACCCACGAGAACACCGCGGAGAAATCCGCGTCGGGCCGAACGCCGCTTCTCGCCATGCGGTCGAGGGCGACGAGGCCGCCGGCCGCGTCGACCTTGGTGAGCACGATGGCGCCGAGGCCGGCGACGATGATGGTGCCGCCGAGCAGCCGGAAGAAATTCATCGTTCCCGTGGCGATGCCGAACTGGTGCGGCAGGACGGCATTCTGGATCAGGACGGTGGTCACCGGATACATCGGCCCGATGCCGCCGCCGCACAGGACGAGCAGGCCGCTCAGGCCGGCGAGCGTCAGCCCGGTCGGCATCGCGGCCATGACGGCGAGGCTCGCGATCCCGATCACCAGCCCCGCCATCGGCACGCGCATGTAATGCCGGCTGCGGCCGAGCGAGCGGCCCGCCGCGAACGCGCCGGCGACGGTGCCGGCGGTGAAGGCGATCAGCGCGGTGCCCGACACCGACGGCGACGCGCCGAGCACCAGCTCCAGATAGAGCGGCACGTAGATCGACAGCCCGATGATGGCGCCGATGCTGAAGAAGGCCACCACGACGATCCGCGTCACCACCGGTTCGCGCAGCACCGACAGCGGGATGAGCGGCTCGTCCGCGGCGGCGAGCCGCAGCGCGAACAGGCCCCACATCGCCGTCGACCCCGCCACCAAAGCGAGGATCTGCCAGGACGCCCACGGATAGCGCGACCCGCCCCAGGTCATCGCCAGCATCAGCACGACCGCGGCGCCGACCATCAGGGCGGCGCCGACGATATCGAGCTTGTGCGGGCGCTCGTGGCGCGGCAGTTGTTCCAGCGCGCGGTAGGTCATGACCAGCGCGACGGCACCCATCGGCACGTTGATCCAGAAGATGAGCGACCAGTGGACGCGGTCGGTGAGCACGCCGCCCAGCACCGGGCCGATGACGCTCGCGATCATGAACATGACCGCCGTGTAGCTCTGATAGCGCGGCCGCTCGCGCGGCGACACCAGGTCGGCGATGATGGTCTGGGCGATCGGCAGGATGGCGCCGCCGCCGACGCCCTGCAATGCGCGCGCCGCGATCAGCGCCCACATGGTGGGCGCCAGCGCGCAGGCGACCGAACCGACGATGAAGATGGAGACGCCGGTGAGCAGGATGCCGCGCCGGCCATAGATGTCGGACAGCTTGCCGAACAGCGGCGTCGCCGCGGTCGCGCTCAAGAGATAGGCCGTCACCACCCAGGACAGGTTCTCGATGTCGCCGAGATGGACCCCGATGGTCGGCAAGGCCGGGGCGACGATGGTCTGTTCCAGCGCGCTCAGGAACATGGCGAGCATGATGCCGGCGATGATCTTGTTGACCGCGGCCGGCGCCAGCGGGGCGTGGAACGGCGCCGGTGCCGCGTCACGGCCGCCCGTCGCGCCGCCGGCGGGCGTCGCCGGAGCGGGACTCCCGTCGGTGCGGGCGGCAGGCGGACAAGTCATCGTCTTCTCGCGTTTCCGGAGCCGCCAGGCGGTCGTGGGGAACTGGGATGAATGGAAGCCGGAGGCAGCATATGCCGCGGCAGCGCCGGCTTTTCAATGCCGCAGGCCGCGCAGGTGGTATGAGGAATCGGGCTGTGGGGCGGCGGCCGTGGGCGCGAAATCAACCGGCGGTCGCCATCGTCTTCAGCGCCGCCGCTTGCCGCGCGGCCGCCGGTACCCGCAGCGGCCAGGAAACGATGCGATCCTCGAAGTCCTGGTCGCCGAGATCTTCCTCGGACAGGCCGACCCGGCCGCGCACCGACACCCCGGCCGCATGCACGGTATCGGGGTCGCCGGATACCAGCGGATGCCACCAGTAGAGGTCGCGGCCCTCCGCCACCAGGCGATAGCCGCAGGTCGGCGGCAGCCAATTCAGCGCGGCGATGTTGGCGGGCGTGAGCCGGACGCAATCGCTGACCTGATCGGTGCGGTTCGCATAGTCCTTGCAGCGGCAGGTGAAGTCGTCGAGCAGGGTGCAGCCGACGTCGGTGTAATAGATGCGTCCGCTGGTCTCTTCCTCGATCTTGTTGAGGCAGCAGCGGCCGCAGCCGTCGCACAGGCTCTCCCACTCGCCCTTGGTCATCCGTGCCAGGGTCTTGCGGCGCCAAAACGGCTTTTCATCCATCGGCCTCACCTCGCGGCGTTGTGCCCTCCGCCGGCGTTCCGGGCGCGCCCGATCTTGCCTGATGCAGGGCGGCCACCAGACTGAATTTTTCGTCTCAATCGGCCTTCAAGCAGTTGAAATCTCAATAACTCTCCGGCACAACATGAGTCGTGTGCCAATTTCGCCACGCCCGCGCCCACAAATGTTCATGTTCCGGCTTATCTCATTGGTCCGGCGATGCCCATCGGCTAGACACGTTCAGTCAGGCGCGTACAGCTAGACGCGTTCAATCGAGTCTGGATCACTTCAAGTCGATCGTTCATCCCGGTCAGTAACGGAGCGACCGTGCAGGATCAAGTTCCGAACGACAGGACAGCTGGGCCAGGATGTGCCGGGCCAGGGTTCGGCCGGCGGCGAGCCGCCCGGCCCCGGGATGCGCTGACCTTGCCGAAGCCGGGTCTCGTCGCCCGCTTCAAGCATTATCTGCTCGATCTCGATGCACGCCTGGACTTCGGCCTGTTCCGTGGCGGCCTGCTGGCGCGCGAGGGATTCGAGCGCTACCGCGATTTCATGGACCGGTTCCATGTCGCGGGATGGCGGCGCTGGCTCCTCGTCGAGCCGCTGTCCGAGGCGGCCACCATGGGCCTCGGCGGCCTCATGCTGATGCTGGCGCTCGCCGGCCCGGCGTTCCGCGAGACCTCCGACGAGGACTGGCTGAAGAAATCCGAGCTCGCGGTCACCTTCCTCGACCGCTACGGCAACGAGGTCGGCAGCCGCGGCATCAAGCACAGCCATTCGGTGCCGCTCAATGAGTTGCCCGACCATCTGATCAAGGCGGTGCTCGCCACCGAGGACCGGCGCTTCTACGAGCATTTCGGCATCGACGTCGCCGGCACGTTCCGCGCCGTCGTCACCAACGCGCGCGCCGGCGGCGTGGTCCAGGGCGGCGTCCTCGATCACCCAGCAGCTCGCCAAGAACCTGTTCCTGAGCAACGAGCGCACCATCGAGCGCAAGGTCAAGGAGGCATTCCTCGCCCTGTGGCTCGAAACGCGCCTCACCAAGAACGAGATCCTCAAGCTCTACCTCGACCGCGCCTATATGGGCGGCGGCGCCTTCGGCGTCGACGCGGCGGCGAATTTCTACTTCGGCAAATCGGCCCGCGAGGTCAATCTCGCCGAGGCGGCGATGCTCGCGGGACTGTTCAAGGCGCCGACCAAGTTCGCACCGCACATCAACCTTCCGGCGGCGCGCGCCCGCGCCAACGTCGTGCTCGACAATCTGGTCGAAGCCGGGTTCATGACCGAGGGCCAGGTGTTCGGCGCCCGCCGCAATCCGGCCCGCGCGATCGACCGCCGCGACGAGGGCGCACCCGGCTATTATCTCGATTGGGCGTTCGACGAGATGAAGAAGCTCGTCGACACCTTCCCGCGCATCGATCACCGACCGCGCCTTCGTGGTGCGGACGGCGCTCGACCCCGGCATGCAGCGCAACGCGGAAGACGCGGTCGAGAACCAGATCCGCCAATTCGGCCGCGACTACCACGCCAAGCAGGCGGCCGCCGTGCTCGCCGATCTCGACGGCGCGGTGCGCGCCATGGTGGGCGGGCGTCGACTACAACGCCAGCCAGTTCAACCGCGCCACCGACGCGCTGCGCCAGCCGGGCTCCTCGTTCAAGCCCTATGTCTACGCGACGGCGCTGGCGAACGGCTTCAAGCCGACCTCGGTCGTGGTCGACGGGCCGGTATGCATCGGCAATTGGTGCCCGCAGAACTACGGACGGTCCTACTCCGGCTCGATCACGCTGCACGCAGGCGATCATCCGCTCGATCAACGTCATTCCGGTCAAGCTGTCGATCGCGCTCGGCAAGGGCAATCCCAAGATCGGCCGCGCCATGATCGTCGCGACCGCGCGGCGGTTCGGCATCCGCTCGCCGCTGCCCGACACCCCCTCGCTGCCGATCGGCGCCGACGAGGTCAACGTGCTCGAGCACACCGTCGCCTACGCGACCTTCCCGAACAAGGGAATGGCGGTGACGCCCCACGCCATCCTCGAGGTGCGCTCCGGCACCGGCGACACCATCTGGCGGTTCGACCGCGACGGCAAGAAGCCGTCGCTGGCGATCAGCCCGCAGGTCGCCGCCGACATGGCCCTCATGATGAGCAAGGTGGTCGAGGAAGGCACCGCCAAGCGCGCCATTCTCGACGGCATCAAGGCGGCGGGAAAAACCGGCACCACCAACTCCTATCGCGACGCCTGGTTCGTCGGCTACACCGGCAACTTCGTGTGCGGCGTGTGGTTCGGCAACGACGATTACAGCCCGCTCAATCGCATGACCGGCGGTTCGCTGCCGGCGCAGACGCTGGCATGAAATCATGGCCTATGCCCATCAGGGCGTCGAACTCAAGAACATCACCGGCGTCGGACCCAACGGGCTCAGCATCGGGCCGATCCTCGAAGGCAACAAGAACGAGGCGCTGCGGCCGGTCATGCTCACCAATAAGGGCGTGCAGGCGCTGCTGCGGGTCGAACGGCTCATGGACGAAGCCGGCCGCGCCATGGTCGCGGCCCCGGCGGTCCCGATTTCGCCGGCCGCGACGCAGCCGAAACGGGCGGACGGCAAGGTCGGCAATGTGGCGGCGGCTTCCAATTGATGCTCACCGTCAGCGGCTCGCCAGGCTTCTGCTCCGCCAGTCTCGTAGCGAGCTGTGCCGTCGAATTGCCCCCTCCCTGACCCTCCCCCGCAAGCGGGAGAGGGGACGAAAACTGAATCGATCGTCGGCGGACGAGCCCTTGGCGCTTTGGATCTGACGATCTCGTCCGAAAATGTCTGCAATTTTTCGCGATCATGATGTAAGTTTGAAACATCGAACGCGGAAAACGTCGCGGCGCCGGTTGTGCCGCGGGCGTCATCTCCAGCGTTCCTGCCGAGGCCAGGCCGAAGGTGCGACTGCTCATCGGATTGTTGTTGTCCTTCGTCATCGCCGGAGCGATCGGCCTCGGCTCGACGTGGTTTGCGCTGTCGCACAACATGTCGTTCGGCGCGCTTTCGCTCGGCGCCTGGAAAGCCAATCCGCGCAGCGGCACCGCCGGCATCGACCCCTATGCGCGCGCGGCGATCGCGCGCAATGGCGAACTGCCGGTCGGCATCGGTGACGGAATCAGGTTCACCGCGAGCGTCGATGATTCCGGCCGCCCGCTCGACGGGCGCTGCGACGTGATGATGCGCGGCACCACTCCGTCGGCGCGTTACTTCACGCGTGACGCTCTACACCCCGTCCGGAAGCCTGGTCGCCAATTCGGTCTCGCGGTTCGGGTTCACCAGCCAGGAATTGGTCCGCGATCGCAGCGGCGATTTCGAAGTGATGGTCTCGCCCCGCGCCCGCCCCGGAAACTGGCTGCCGACCGGCGGCGTGGAGCACTACGTCCTGATCATGCGCTTCTACGATACTTCGCTCGGCATCGCGACGCGCGCCGGCCGCGAAGCGCCGATGCCCACGCTCACCTCGTCGGGAAACTGCGCATGATCCGATGGCTGCTGTGGATCGTCGGCGGGCTGGTGCTGGGCGGCGTCGTCCACCTCGTCAGCATCATGTGGCTGCCGCGCACCGCGACCCAGGATGCCTATGCGCGGCTCACCCCCGTCGCCCCCGTCAACGGCTTCAAGCTGCTGCCCGCTCCGACTCCCGCGGAATTCCACCATGCCGTTCATGGACCCCGCCTTCGCGACGGCGGTGTGCCGCTACGACCTCACCAAGGGGCCGGTCAAGCTCACCGTGCCCGTGAGCCAAGCCTATACCTCCGTCACCTTCTATACCCGCTACGACATCGCCTATTACGCGGTGAACGATCGCTCCGCCGGCCGCCGTGCCATCGAGCTCGACCTGATGACGACCAAGCAGCGCGACGACCTGCCCGACGACGAGGAGGTGACCGCGGCCGACCGGCTGATCGTGGAATCGCCGACCTTGACGGGCCTGATCGTGGCCCGCGCCTTCAGCCCGGAGCCAAGCCTGCTCCCGACCGCGACCGCCGCCCTGACCGGCGCGCAGTGCAGGCCGCAATAACCGCGCGACGGCCTCGTCGGCTCGCACCGATCGACTTCGGACGACAATGCTCCGGCAGCGGCCGCCGGCATCTATGTCGGCGTCGCGCGCTTGCGGCGCTTGCGGCCGGATGGCGGCTTGGAATTTTCCGTCGAGGCGACCGCGGAGGTGAGCGACGAACGGGCGCCCTCGCGCTCGATCCGGACCACCGGAAGAATGACCACGATCGCCGCACCGGACTGCGCCGGCGGCGGATTTCGGTGCGGCGCGCGGCGCGCTTCGGGAAACACAACGACCGTGCCCATGGCCTCTCCCGGACGACAGCGAATCGAAGGCACATTGACATTTCAATGGCCGAAGCGATCCCCCGCACGATTTGCGCCCGTCATGGTTAATGGCGCGTTAAAAATCGAATGCGCGAAAACCTCGAAACCGCGAACGGATTTGCAGTCTTTTGCCGGCGCATCGCTGGACGCCGCACGGGCGCGACGATCGGGCCGCGCGAACCGACACGCACCGCGCGGCGCCCAACACCATCGCCGAGAAATGGCGGATTGGCAGCGGTTTCGATCATTCATCGCCGGCTCGCGCATGCGAACCGGCACGGCACACCTGCATCGGCGTTTCGAAAATTTGCACCGTTTCGTTCGCGCGACGATTGCGCGCGCGCGGTCGCCCGCCGCTTTTCCCGAAACAGGTATTACCGGATCGAAAAGCCATTACCTTTCATTTACGACGAATTTGAATTGAAATGTCCTCTCCGCCACATCCGCGCTACAGTTTTTTTCATCGGGGCAACACGGGAGGGTATCGTGAAACATCTTTTAGGAGCAGGTGTCGCCATCACCGCGATCATGGCAGCGGCGGGTTGGGCAATGGCGGCGGACATGCCGCTGAGGGCGGTCGCGCCGGCTGCCGCTTTCGATTGGAGCGGCATGTATATCGGCGGCGTTGTCGGTGGCGCCTGGGCGACCAACGACGTTGCCACTCCCGGTCTCGGCGTCCTCGGGACCGCGGTCGGCGTTCCGGTGATCCAGACCACCAACAGCAGCGGCTTCATCGGCGGTGTCGAGGGCGGCTCGAATTACCAGTTCGGCAATCTCGTGGTGGGCTGGGAAGGGGACATCACTTGGGGCGGCGTCAATGGGACGAGCACCTCGGGCTTCGGTGCTCCCCTGCTTACGCCGGGCGTGCTGAACCGGTCGACCAGCGCCGACACCAACTGGATCGCGACCGCGACCAGCCGCGTCGGCATCGCGCACAACAACTGGCTGGTCTACGGCAAGGCCGGCGTCGCCTGGGCCAACACCAACTACACCGACAACTGGGCCGCCACCGGTGGGCCGGCGCTGTTCTCCGGCACCGGCAGTTCGACCCAGACCGGTTGGACCGTTGGAACCGGCATCGAATGGGCATTCTGGAATAACTGGTCGGTCAAGGCCGAATACGACTATCTGGACTTCGGCAACAAGACCGTCACCCTGAACGGCTCGGTCCTCCCCGGCGGCGCCGGCCATCCCGGTCGCCCTGGGCGTGCAGAACGCACAGCACATCAACGAGTTCAAGGCAGGCCTGAACTGGCGCTTTGCCCCGAACTATTGGTGAAATCCGCCTGCGAAGACGCAACCGACTTCAAGCCCCGGTTCGCCGGGGCTTTTTTTTTGCGTCGCGGCCCTGAACGACCCCCGCGTCAATGACGGACGTGTTGCGGCGGGCCGCCTTGGTCAGGAAAAGCCGCCCGCAGGGAATGGGCACCGAGGGCCATGTCGGCCCCCGTCCCATGGTCCTGCGAGCGGCAGGTTTCGATCCGCCTTGCCGGCGCCCACTGAGCGCGCCGCCGGCGCGAGGCTAGAGCGGCGCAGGCGCGATATTGACTATGTCCGCGCTCGGGCCGCTCTTCGGCGACGGCTTGGTCCAGCGGATATCGCCCCTGAGATTGGCGGTGGCGGTCACGGGCTTGGAGAGCGTGACGCTGAGCTTCTCCTGGTCCTTGGGGGCGCTGCGCGGCAATTTCCACGTGGCGACAGTGGCCTTGGTCTTTTCGTCGGTGTGAACGCCCTGATAGCCGGTTCCGGTAGCCGCCACCACCGTGGTATCGGCCGGGATCGTGAGGCTGATCGTCAAGCCTTCCGCAATCACGCCCCTGCCCTGGACGCCGGTGTTCGTGACGGTCACGGGGTAGGTCACGCCGCTCGGACCGGTCTCTCCTTTGGCGATCTGACCCGCCATCGGTGCGCGGACGCCGATTTCGTCGCGCGCCCAGAAGTAGATTTGCCGCAATTGCCCGAGCGTAAGGCGCGTCCTCGAGTAATTGCCCATATCCAGGTTCGTGCCGGCCACTCCGAGCGCCGCCCGATACGGCGGCATCGCGGTCGTATGGTTGTAGACCATGTTGGCGAAGCCATCGAAGTCGATATTGTAGGCGCCCAGAGTGTTCCCGCGCGGGCCGTTGAAAGTCGCGCCGTGACACTGGCCGCAGCCCATGGTGATCAGGGTGACTTGGCCCGGAGGAGCGTCTGGCGGAACCTCCACCCGCCATTTGCCGGGCGCTGCCGGCTTCGGCAACGAGGCGAAATAGGCGGCGAGGTCGGCGGCATCCTTGTCGCTGACCTGGCTTTCGACGAAGGCCGGCATGATGCCCCAGGGCTTGCGGACGGCGACCTCGATCTGAGCAGCGCTCAATCCACGTCCGGCGAGGTCCGGCCCGAAGCCACCTTCGCCGTTGAGGCCGTGGCAGTCCTTGCAGTCCGTCAATCTGGGCGCGAGCCTGTCCCAGTATGCTTTTCCCGCCGCGGCATCACCCGCGGTCTGGGCTGAAGCAGTCTGCGCGAGCGGCAGCATAAGAAGTGCAACCAACATTTTCTTCATGGGTTTCCTCCCCCTTAAGGCAGTTACGACGACTCGAAAAACTACCCCGCTACCGTAACAGCAACCCACGCGTCTGCCAACGACCCTGACGGCTAACGCCAACGCCTGCCCGCCGCACGTCGACCGCACGAACAGGTCGGCGTCGAGGCGTGGCGCCGGCCGCGCTTCGGCCGCTCGACTCAACCTCTGCCGGGTCCGGTGAAGCGGATTGACGGATCAGCAGGCGTAGCCCGGATTGAACGAAGTGAAATCCGGGGTTTGTCGCATGCGCCCGTCCATGACCTCCGGCCCCGGATTTCGCAAGCGCTCAATCCGGGCTACGGGCTGTGCGGGGTGCAGCCGTATCCCGATCAGAAATCCGCCTTGTCGGCCTGCGGGATCGGGAACAGGTTCTTGCTGAAGTGATCGCCGTTGTTCTCGGCGCACACCGTCTCCAGCATCTGGTTGTTCACCTTGCGCCAGCGCTTGATCATGTGAAGCGGCTCGTTGAACGTCTCCGGATCATCGACCGTCACCGTGGCTTCCAGCATGCGGCCGTCGGCCGCCACCTTGTAACGCTCGACGACGTGCTCCTTTTCGCTGTGGGGCGTGCGATAATTGTCGACGAAGCTGTTCTTGGTGGACAGCCCGATGGTGTCGATCACCAGCGTGTCGCCGTTCTCGTAATGGCCGATGGACTCGCCGAACCATGATGGCTTGACGCTCTCCGAATGCTGGTCGGTGAGATAGATGCGCCGCACCATGTGGTCGCGCTGCCAGATCATCCAGACTTCTTTCGGCGCCTGGATGAAATAGAACGGCTCGGCCGGGTACAGCAGTTGCCCGGGAACGCCGCCCGGGTAGCACCGTCCCTGGGCGCTGAACGGGAGGCCGCGACTGCCGTCTTGGACCTCCTCGTTCGACGCCCGCATCTGCGCCGCCGCCCAGGGCTTCAGCACCGGGTCCCTGTAATTGCCCATCGGCGGCGTCACCGCGCCGGGGCCTTCATTGTTGCCGTGGAACGGGATGTTCGGATCCTGCCTGATCGGGCCACGCCCAGTGCCCGGCAGCGGATCGAGAAATCCGCCGACCGAGAGCCAGGCGAAGGTCGTCGAAGCCAGGTCGGGAATCTTTTCTCTCGCCGGCGCCTGCGCGGCGGCGGGACTAGCCCAACCGGCAAGACCCGCGCAGATCGCAGCGGCGGCGAAACCTCGCCACAGCGTGTCGGAAAAACGCGTGCGAATGCCAAGGGGTGCGGTCACCATCGGAATGTTCCTTGCTCCAGAGAAGAACCGCGGCAAACCGCGGCAAGCCCCGGACCGCAGATTATGACACCGACGCGGGCGGGGCAACTGCATGTCCGCCGTCTGTCATGTCTGCCGTCAGGCTGCGGAACGCATATTTTGCAAACCGCAGCGGTCATCGCTTGTCCCAAATCCAGCCGACAGCAGCGCCCAGGCTTCCGCGATAATAAAGGATGCGAATAAGTTCTTCCTGACCGGCCCTTTCAGACGGCTTGGCCCCAGTGCTAGCGTGCTCACACAGCCGCCGCGGGCCGCCGAAGTCCCGCAATTCAAAGGCGGTCAGAGGAGGCATCAGAGGAGGAGCAAATGAGGATCTTCGTATTGGCTATGATTGCCGCTGCAGGCGCCACGTTGGTTACCTCATTGGAGGCATCAGCGGTGCCGGCAAATGGTGCAGCAATCGCGCGTGTCGGACAGCAAGTCAATTCCGTGACCAACGCCAGGACCGTCAGGAAACGGTGCTACGGCGCCCAAAGGCGTGATCGGTACGGCTACTGCATACCCAATTACCTGCGATGAAGTGACCGAGCGGGCGTCCACTTTGGGATGCCCGCCACCGCCAATGGGTTATGGCGAACAGTCGCCCATCGGACTGTCTCCGCAGCGACGCTCCACCGGCGACGGCGGACATCATGAAGGCCGGTCGCAGGCCGCGTCCCGAGCGCAACGCCACGATAGGGCCCGTAGCGCACGCGCGCGTGACGATACCGACAATTAACATGGCTTCGCTCCCGGAACATTCATGCTTGGAATGGTTTGATCATGAGGCCCGGTCGGTAACCGGGCGCGATCAAAGCTGTGGAGTTCAACATGAGATCGAGATTCTTGCTTGGGGTCGCGGCGCCCGCTCTCGCCGCCCTCGCCTTCCTTTCGACCGCTGAACCGGCTTCAGCGCAATATTATGGATACCGTGGATTTGGTTGGGGCGCTGCGGGCTTGGCGGCAGGCATCGTCGGCGGCGCCTTGGCTGTCGCAACGGCGCCGCTGTGGGCTCCCGGCTACTACGGGTACAACAGCTACTACCCGACCTACGGCTATGGGCCGAGCGCCTACGGGCCAAGCGGCTATGGGCAAACCCTCGCCTATGCACCCAATTATGGCTACGGCTACTCGCCGGGCTACAGCTACGGGCCGGGCTACGGTTACGCCTCGAATTACGGCTACGGCTATGGCGGGTATTCGCCCGGTTACGGCTATGGTGGCATCTACGCCAGCGCTGGCCGCGGTGTCCGGGTTCCTGCTCGACATCCGCACCACGCGAACTATCGCTGAGCGGGGCCGGACGTCCCGCAACCCGGAGCGAGGTGGCCCCGGTTTTGCGATGATCGAGCGCGCCGCCGCGAGCGCCGCGCTCGATTCCGCAGGCGCGTTCAGTGCTTCTTGTGGTGCTTTTAAATCTTCTGGCTGCCGCTGCGGAAGCACGTCGTGCCGGCGCAGGAGGAAGAAGCCGGGTACGGGCCCCGGTCCGGATTTGCGCCTTGGTATCCTGAGCGCCTTGTCGCGGCTGAAGCCGGATCCATGAAGCACACTGCCAGCACTGCAGCACTGCCAGCGCGGTCGCGAATACGAGTGTTAGGGTGCGCATGATAACTCCTTCGGTGTGGTTCTCGCGGTGTGTTCCCCGTGTGGTCCCGGTGACATCGGGGACCGCACCGCGAAAATCAATGCACGAAAATCCAATGCACGAAAATCAGTGAATCAATGGAAAATCAGTGAATCAATGATTGTGCGCGGACGGATGTGACATGCGGGCTCCATGTCGAGACCTGTATAGGCCGCGAGGCCCGGCGGACGCATAGTTCGGCCGCGACCCCGTGTACCGCGGCGGTGCCATCATCCGCCCCGACTGGCCCGGCGCGAGCAGGGCAGGATCGGGCGACTGGGCGTTTGCTTGACGTGTCGCCGGCGACCCAGTAACGACGGCAAGCAAGACGGCGACTACGGTGAGACGGATCATGAGGTGTTCCTTTACCGGCTTCAGATGAGCCGGCTCCGGGACACAACGTTCACTGGCACGAGCATGTTCCGGCACGCGCGCAAGATGGGCCTCGGTGGGGGGCCTCGTCGGCGGGCGAGCATTTCGAAAATGTCAGTCTGCAGGAGGAGAGAATGAGGGGCTTCGTTTTGGCGACCGTTGTCGGCGCAGGTATCCTGTTGGCCGCCTCATTGGAGGCATCAGCGGTGCCGGCAAATGGAGCCGCAATCGCGGGTATCGGACAGCAGGTCAATTCCGTGATCAATGCCAGAAAACAGCACGTCGAATTCCGCGACCAATGCCAGGAAGCGGCAAGTCGCTCCCAACGCCAATAACAGGTGCTTTGGCGCCCAAACGCGCGATCGGTACGGTTATTGCGTACCGAATTTCCGACGATGATGGCTTGAAATTGATGACGGCTTGAAATTATTGAGTGGCGGGGGCAGACTGAAAAGCCTCCCGGGGGGAAATTGAAGATGATGAAAGCTCTCCCCCCGGGGGCGCATTCCCAATCCTGCAGCCAGCTGGACGGGAAGTGGAATGACATTACGTCGACATAAACTTGAATGTCAATGCGATTAATTCCACATAAATGGAAATATCCCCAGCCCGCGCGCTCGTCCGAGGGATGAGCGCGCGTTGCGCCGCGCCTTTAGACGGAAGTCCGTTTAAACGTCGCAGCCCCAGTACACCCGATCGACCACCATGGCCTTGGCGCCCATGCCCACCGGGGTAAAGGCCGGCATGGCGACAAGCTTGTCTTCGAGATCGCGCAGCCGGGCGAACGCCATGTCCGCCTCGGCTTCGGCCGCGTCGACGCCAAGTCTCGCACCCGCTTCGGCCCGCAGGGCTTGGTGTCGATCATGGGCCGCCAGAATTTCGGCAAATCGATCTCGATCCGCCCTTCCAGAGAACCGGTGATCCCGACGATCCTCTATCTGGCCCGGATGGCAATAGTCGACGTAGCCACCCTCCTCACTGCACCACCACGCGACCCCATCGACGGGATCTCCATCTTTGTGCCGGGGCGCGGCAAACACGGTCTGATCGCGCAGCATCGAACACAAGCGATCATGTTCGCGCTCTGCTTGCTCGTAGATGTCCGACTGCTCGAGCACCGCGGCGTAGAGGCTCAACAGCTCGGCGTCGCGCAAATCGGGCGCGGCGCTCGCAGCAAGCCCGCCCAGTGCGTTTGCCAGCCCGGGGACTGGAATGGCCGCCGAAGCGGCGAGGCCGATCAGCAGGGCTCTACGCGAGGCGATCGAGGCCGCCGGGACGAGGGACAACGACGAGACCGCCCGCCGGGCCAAGGCGCTCATCCGAGACGAGGCGCGGCGGATGGCGGTGAATTTCACGCGGCTGCCGGGGCTGCCGGAGAAGGCTGGTAGCGGTTGGCGCACCGCCACCGGCGAAACCGATGCCCGAGCCACACCTGAATGGCCCGGGTGTCGTAGCCTCGGTCGGCCAGCGCGTAGCCGCAGGCCTCGCGCAGCATGTGAGGATGAGCCTTCAGCTTGAGGCCGGCCGCTGCTGCCCGCTCGACCATCCGCGCGAAGCCGGCCGTCGTGAACGGGGCCCCCCGCTCGCTGACGAAGACGAACGGCGACGTATCGCTCTCCCGCTGCAGCCGGCGCAGTGCACGCATCTCGTCGCCGAGCAGGGGGTGGGTGCTGGGCGTGCCGTTCTTGACCCGCCGCACATGCAGGATCGCAGCGTCGAACTCGACCTGGTTCCAGCGGAGATCGCAGACCTCGGCCGCCCTGAGGCCATGGCGGAAGGCGACCAGGATCATGGTCGCGTCCCGGTGCCCATGGCGGTTGGCCTTGGCCGCCTCGACCAGCAGTTCGACCTCGCCCGGCGTCAGGTGCTCCCGGGTCTGAAGTTCGGCGCCCTGGGCCGGCGCAACTGTTTGATTTACCTCGGTTGGCGGGCCAGCTTGAGATGCGATTTTGCCATGGAAAACAGACCTCCCTAAGAGCTGGTCGCTATTCCTGACATGAGGCCCCTCCGGGTCAGGTCCCGTTCGGGCCAAGTCTCATGTATCTTTCTATTAATACTTTATGGAAATTTAATGTCTAGTGAGTAACAATTTATGTGGAATTAATCGGACGTAGAAAGCAACTTTATTGCGCGCCACGGGGACCCGCTGCATGCTGGGGAGCAGGCGCGCGTTCGGTTGCGGCAGCTCGCACAGGCCGCTATCCCGATCGGATGGACGACGCCTCTTTCCCGCGGGCTTTATCCCGCGGCCATCCGGACGCGCACTTACCGCTTCCGCGAGCGGTAAACCAGGATGGCATTGGTGATCGCTCTTATCTCGCCGTCTTTGTACATCCTGCGAGCGTCATCCTTGCCTTTCGGCGTAGCGGCCCGGCTGACGACGGTCTGAGTCAGCTTCTCATACAAGACCGCGCAGGTCGGCTGGACCCCGGAGGCGATGCTGGCAGGATCGGACTTGCCGTCATCGAGGCGCGCGACAGAATCCAAAACGCAATCATTGTAAGCGTCCTGTGCGGCCTCTTTTTCAGCGATGGCGACGTCCGGAGGGTCATAATCGATCGACGAGCAAGCGGCGACGATAAGCCCGGCGGCGAGCGCGGTTGCGGCCCGGATCATCGACTTCGCCAATCACGTTTTCGCTCGATCGAGCCGCTCATCGATCGCCTTCTGTCAGTCTGCAGCAAGGATCACCCGGTGACGGCGTCGCCGGCAGACTATTCTTGGTCGACATCCGTCCTCACCCAGCGATCAAGAAACACAACGGCGGAGATCCACGCCGCTACGATCACCGGAACGGCGAGGAGCTCTGAAGGCGTTCCGCCGTCCAACGCCCCTCCGATAGCCCATGCAATCGACGCGAGAATACCCGCGCGCCACAAAGTGCCGGAGGTCAGATTCGGGAGATTGGTCACCGCGTTTCACCCGTCGGTATCGCCCCCGAACGGAAACATCCCTGTGCTCGCAATATTCGGCAATACCATGTCCGACGGCGCGTGGCCGTTGCGTCGGCTCTCAACCGGAAATTGGTCGACACCGCCCGCCAGTTTGCTAGCTTGCCGTCAATCGAGCCCCCTCCGTGCGGGTTTTTTCTCCCCCTGGAAGCCATGGCAGTCACTGGGAAGTCCAAGACCGGCGAGGCCGGCCGCAAGGTTCTCATTGCGCGCGCCGATGCGCGGGCATCGCAATTGGCTCCCATCGTCGCGGAGCTACGGCGCAGCGGTGTGACGTCGTGGTACGGCATCGCCATGGCGCTCAATAAGCGCGGCGTTCCGACCGCGACCGGCCGCGGGATATGGGAACCGGCGCAGGTCCGCCGCGTGATGGAGCGGCTCGCGCGGGACGCCTGCCGTGAGCGGCAGCCCCGGCCGCACACGGGGATAGCCACGAGCGGCCAGGGCCGGATGGTGCGGCTGGCCCGCCCCGGACATGCAGCTAAGCCGATACGGGCCGTCCCCGCACCGGCCGCCTGCAGAATGAGAAGGGCGTCATCCACATCATGGCGGAGGAGATCACGGGGATGCCCGACCTGGGGCTGCCCCTGCAGGCCTCGCACGACTACCACTGAGGGCGCGCAAAGGCATGCATTGACAAAATAATGCTAAGCGCTTAGAATTACTTTGTGAACCATATCGCGTTTAGCCGGAAAGGAGGGAGGGCTCGTTCGGGCGCAAAGACCGCTGCAAATCGCTCCAAGGCAAAGGCGTACTGGAATGCGGTCCGCGCGGGCCTGAAAGAAGCTCCCCGGCGCCCGCGGGTGCCGCCTTCCCTCGACGCTCTTCCCAAACTCCTTTCCGCCTACTGCAGGCAAGAGGGCATCGTCCGTTTGGAAGCCTTTGGCTCGACCGCCCGCGGAGACGCCCGCCGCGGCAGCGACGTGGATCTGGTCGCAACGTTTTCAGGAAACCCCGGACTGCGTTTCTTCACCATGGAGGAGGAGATGTCCGCCCTCCTGGGGGCGCGGGTCCACCTGTTGACCCGCGACTCCGTGGACGCGATGACCAATCCCTTCCGGCGCGAATCGATCCTCGCCAACGCAAAGGAAATCTTCCGTGCCTAAGGCGACACCCAAGACACAGGACGCCTACCTGCACGACATGCTGGAGGCTGCGCGGCTGATCCACGAATACGTGGCCGGCGTTTCCTTCGACGCCTTCTGGAGCAACAGCGAGAAGCGCGACGCCGTTTCGCTGAGGATCTCCATCCTGGGCGAGTCTGCCGCCAAGATCGACAAGGATACGGAAGCCGCCCTGCCGAAAATTCCCTTCAAGGGAATACGCGGGATGCGCAATCGCATCGCCCACGATTACGGTGCGACCGATTTCAAGATCGTATGGGATGTCACCCAAAAGGAGATCCAGCCGATGATCGCGGCGCTGGAGGAATATTTTAGCCGGCGGGCGTCCGCCTGAGGGGACCGGGATTGCCCTCGGGCCCTGATGCGGGCAATAGGATGGTCGAATGGAATTCCGGCTCGCCTCCGCAGCCTTCATCGCGGTCCTCGCGACCTACCTCTTCCTGGGCGCGATGGGGGACACGCAGTTCGGGAACCAGCGCCCGAGGGACGCCGCCTACAACCTGCTCGCGCGTGGTCTCCTCTCCGGGCACCTCTCCCTCGACAAGGACGCCCCTCCTGTCCTCGCGCGGATCAGCGACCCGTACGACCCGGCGATGAACGGCGCCGCCCGGGATCCCAGGGACCGCCTGAACGACCTCAGCTACTTCCACGGGAAATTGTACCTGTACTTCGGGATCGCCCCGGCCCTCCTCGTCTTCATCCCGTGGCACCTCCTGACGGGCGGATGGCTCCCGCACTGGAGCGCCGTCGTGCTCCTCTGCTCGCTCGGTCTCCTGGTCAACCTGTCGCTTGTGCACTCGGTCAAGACGAGGGTGTTCCCGGGCGCGAGGCCGTGGCTCATGGCCGCCTGCACGCTGGTGCTCGGGTACGCCTCCTATGCGCCGCTCCTCGTCTCGCGCGGCGACATGTGGGAGGTCCCGATCGCCTTCAGCTACCTCTCGGTGTCGATCGCGCTGCGGTGCCTCTGGGAGGCCCACTGCGATCCCGGCCGCTCGGTGAAGTGGATCGCCCTCGCGAGCGCGGCGATGGGGGCGGCGTTCGCGGCGCGCCCGACCGTGCTCCCGAATGCAGCCATCCTGCTTGTTCCCCTCGTCTGGCCGGAGAATCGAAGAAACGCGCGGGCTTGGGCCGCGGCCGTGCTTCCCGTCGCGGCCTGCGGGCTCGGCGTCGCGCTCTACAACGCCGAGCGATTCGGGAGCCCGTTCGACTTCGGGATGACCTACCAGCTGGCGGGGGTCTATGTCGCCAGGCTCCCCACCTTCAGCCCGAGCTACATCGGGACGAACCTCGGGTTCTACCTCCTGCAGGGCGTCCGCTGGTCGGCGATCTTCCCGTTCGCCCATGAGCCAGCCCTTCCCCCGCCGGGCAGCCTTCCCGCTGGCCACGGCGGATTCCAGCAGGTCTCCGGGGCGCTTCTCAACGCGCCCATCCTCTGGGCGGGCCTGGCGATCCCGCTCTTCCTGCGCCTGCGCCGCGCGGACCCGAGGCTCCACCTGATCTCCTTCTCCGCGGCCTGGGTCGCCCTGAGCTCGCTCGGGCTCCTCTCATTCTTCTACGGCGCCTGCGCCCGGTACCAGTTCGAATTCGTGCCGGCGATGGCGCTCCTCGCCTCGATCGGCCTCCTGGCGCTCGACGACGCGGCGGAGGGCAGGCTGCGGACCGTCGCCTTCTGCGCGCTGGCGCCCGCCCTGGTGTTCTCGGCCGCGTTCCCGGTGCTCTACGGGATCGACCGGTGCACGGGCGACCACAACACCTCGGGCATCACCTGCCTCCTGTACGGCGACGTGGCGGGCGCGGCGAGGGAGTTCGACGACGCGCGGTTCCTCTCGCCCGGCAATCCCGTCTCGCGGCTGGGCGCCGGCATGATGCTCGGGCTCGAGGGCAGGCGACAGGAGGCCAGGGAGTCCCTGGAGGCGCTCGTGCGCGATTTCCCGGACTACGCGACCGCCCGCCTGAGCCTGGGGAGCCTCCTTTCCCAGATGGGGAAGGGGGACGAGGCCGTCCTCCAGCTGGAGGCCGCCCACCGGCTGGACCCGCAGAATGCCGGCATCAGCGCCGCCCTTTCCGCCGCCCGCAGGGGCGGGAAGTGAGCCGGGCGGCGTTGCATCCGCCGCCCCCGACGGCGCGTAGTGGAGGGTGATGAGACGCCCCCTTCTGATCGCCGGAATCCTTGCGCTCGCGGCCGCGCCCGCGTGGGCCGCGGATGCGATCGCATGGCAGCCGTGGTCCGACGCCGCGTTCGCACAGGCGAAGCGCGAGCACAAGTTCGTCATCATGGACCTCGAGGCGGTGTGGTGCCACTGGTGCCATGTCATGGACGAGACTACCTACCGGGACCCGAAGGTGATCCAGCTCCTGGGCGAGCGCTACGTCGCGTTGCGCGTGGACCAGGACTCCCGGCCCGACCTCGCCAACCGCTACGAGGACTACGGCTGGCCGGCGACGATCGTCTTCGCCGCCGACGGGACCGAGATCGTGCGGCGCCGCGGCTACCTGAACCCGAGGGAAATGGCGTCGATGCTCCAGGCGATCATCGACGACCCCTCGCCGGGACCCTCGGTCACCGCCGAGGCGAATCCCCGATTCCCGACGGGCACCGCGCCGGACGACGCGCTGGAGGGCACGCTGAGGAAGAGGCTGATCGCGGGATACGACCGCTCGGTCGGGGGATGGAGCGGCGAGCACAAGTTCCTCGACGCGGAGAACACGGAGTACTGCATGCGCGCCGCGTCGCGGGGCGACGCGGACGCGGCGGCCGTCGCCAAGGGCATGCTCCAATTGCAGCTCCAGATCTTCGACCCCGCGTGGGGAGGGGTCTACCAGTACTCGGCGTCGGGCGACTGGGTTCACCCCCATTTCGAGAAGATCATGTCGATCCAGGCGGACAACCTGCGCATCTACTCCCTCGCTTCGGAGCAGTGGCCCGACGCGGGGTATTCCCGTCAGGCGGAGTCGATCGGGAACTACCTCGGGGGATTCCTGAGGGGCGCGGACGGGGCCTTCTACACGAGCCAGGACGCCGACCTCGTGCCGGGGGAGCACGCGGGGGAATACTTCGCGCTGGACGACCGCGGCCGCCGCGCCCTCGGGATCCCGCGCATCGACACGCACCGGTACGCCCGGGAGAACGGCTGGGCGATCTCGGCCCTCTGCGCGCTCTCGGATGCGACGGGGGAGCAGGCGCCCCTCGACGAGGCGGAAGCGGCGGCCGCCTGGGTGATTGGCAACCGGGCGCTGCCGGGGGGCGGGTTCCGCCATGACGCCAGCGACGCCGCGGGCCCGTTCCTCGGCGACACGCTGTCCATGGGCTCCGCCTTCCTGGCGCTGTACGGGTCCACGGGCGACCCCGCCTGGATCCCGCGCGCCGAGGCCTGCGCCGACTTCATCATGGCCCACTTTGCGCGCGGCGCGGAGCCGGGATTCGCGGCTTCCGACACGTCGGCCGCGTCCTTCCCCACGCCGCAGCCGCAGTTCGACGAGTCCGTCGCCCTGGCCCGGTTTGCGAACCTCCTCGGGCGTGCGACGGTGCGTCCGTCCGACCACGCGCTCGCCGAGTCCTCGCTCCGGTGGGCGCTCGCCCCGGAGATCGTGGAAAGGCGGGGCGCCTACGTCGGCGGCCTCCTGCTGGCGCTGGAGGAGCTTCGCACGGAGCCGCTGCACGCGACCGTCGTCGGGGGCCTGGGGGACCTCGCCGCGCAAGTCATGTTCGCGGCCGCCCGCCGCGCCCCGACGTCGTACAAGCTGGTCGAGTGCTGGGACCCGAGGACGCAGGCGCCTCCCCGAGGGGAGGCGATCTTCCCGCAGCTGGACCACCCCGCGGCCTACCTCTGCGCCAACGGCGCGTGCTCGACGCCGATGGCAAGCGCGGACGCCCTGACGCGCAGGATCGGCAAGGCGATCGCCCAGGCCGGCCGAGAGTAGGCCCGTCGGGACCGACCGGCGGGCGGCCCTTGATTTATCGAAGGGATGGGTGCATCTGTTGCGGGCACCCCGCGCCAAACCCCAATTTCCATGATCCCCAAGAGATTCCTGTCGGCCCTGCTTTGCGTTGCGTCCGTCCTCTCGGCATCCCGCGCCGAGGACCCTTCCCTGAAGCTTCCCCGCAGCACGCCGGAGGAGCAGGGGGTTTCCTCCGCGGCGCTCCTCGGCTTCGTGCAGGAGGCCGACCAGAAGGTCGACGAGATGAACAGCTTCATCCTCGTGCGCCACGGCCACGTCGTCGCCGAGGGCTGGTGGGCGCCCTACTCGGCGGAGATGCCCCATTCCCTGTATTCGCTCAGCAAGAGCTTCACCTCGACGGCGGTGGGCATGGCGATTTCCGAGGGCAAGCTGAGCGTCAGCGATCCCGTCCTCAAGTTCTTCCCGGACGAGGCGCCGGCCGACCCCAGCAAGAACCTGAGCTCGATGAGGGTCCGCGACCTGCTTCGGATGGCGACGGGCCAGCGGGCCGAGGACATCGGGGCGTTTCCCTTCCTCTCGTCGAAGGACCTGGTCAGGGCCTTCCTGGAGATGGCGGTTCCGGACAAGCCGGGAACCCACTTCATCTACAACACGGAGGCGACGTACATGCTGTCGGCGATCGTCAAGAAGGTCACGGGCCAGACCGTCCTGGAATACCTCAAGCCCCGCCTCTTCGAGCCGCTCGGGATCGAGGGCCCGACCTGGGCGGCGAGCGAGCAGGGGATCCCCTTCGGGGGTTTCGGCCTCAGCATACGCACCGAGGACATCGCGCGCTTCGGCCAGCTCTACCTGCAGAAGGGCGTGTGGAATGGCCGCCGGCTCATTCCCGAGTCCTGGGTCGACGAGGCGACCTCCCTGCAGATCTCGAACGGCAGCGACCCCGACAGCGACTGGGACCAGGGGTACTGCTACCAGTTCTGGCGCTGCACCCACGGGTTCTACCGTGGCGACGGGGCGTTCGGCCAGTACTGCGTCGTGATGCCACAGTATGACGCGGTCATCGCCATCACGAGCGGAACGAAGGACCTGCCGCGGGTGCTGAAGACCGTCTGGGACAGGGTCCTTCCGGCGTTCAAGGACTCGGCTCTTCCCGCCGACCCCGAGTCGGACCGGAAGCTCTCGGAGAAGCTAGAGGGACTCTCCTTGCCCGTGCAGGAAGGGCTGAAGGGCTCGCCGACGGCCGATAGGGTTTCGGGGAAAAGGTATGTGTTTCCGCAGAACAAGGCGTCGATCGAGTCGGTCGGGTTCAGCCAGGACAAGGACGGCAATCCCACAATTTCCATGCGGGTAGCCGGAAGGGAAGAGTCCATCGCCTGCGGCCACGGGGCCTGGGCCAAGGGAACCGTCCCCGGCAGTTCGGCGCCCGCCATGGTCATGTCCGGCCTGGCCAAGGACGCGCCGATTCCCGTGGCGGCAAGCGGAGCCTGGACGAGCGAGGACACCTTCACGGCAAGGGTGTGCCTCTATACGACGCCCCTGGAGACGACCTACGACTTGCGGTTCGCCGGCGACACGCTTGTCCTCGAGGCGGAGGACAATGTCGGCCTGGAGGGGACGCCGCGCACGCGCCTGGTCGGGACCGCCCAGCCCTGAGGGGGAGCCCGGCCGACTCGGCGAACCCGGCCAAAAGGAATCGGACCGGAGGGCCTTAGCCCTTCACGGTCCGACGCCCTAACTCAGGCAACGACCAACAACGAGCGTTCCTGAAAGGTGGACGGCTGCGGGATCAGCTCCAGTAGCCCTCGTAGAAGCGGTAGGCGTTGCCCTGCTGCTCCCAGCGGGGGGCGACCCAGACAGAGCCAGAATTCGGGGGAAGCTCCCAGTGGCCGGCCATCCACTGGTACTGCTCGTTGCGCCACGTCCAGTAGCCGGGGACCCAGACATGCTGGGGCGAGGGCTGGGCGAGAACGACTTCCTGCTGCATCGCCGGGGGGGCCGACTGGGTGACGACGACCGTGTTCGTGACGGGCACGCCATTCGTGGTCGTCACATAGGTCGGGGCCACGGCAACGACCGGGGTGACGACGACGCCAGGGGCAGACGAAGTTGTGGTGGTGGTCGTTGAGGAGACCTGCGCGGTCGGCGCCGGCGGGGGCGGGGACGACACGACGTGGGAATCGGGCTCGGAGGCGCAGCCGGCGAGGAGGACAAGGGCGCCGCAGAACACCGAGGCGGGCGCGAGGGAACGTAGGTTGGATGGGGACATGGCCGTAGCATACGCCCGTGGCCGCGCCCCCGCCATGGGGTGTTCCCGGTAGGCGCGTCGGGGCCGGCCCGGAGGGGTCTTCACCCCCGTCAGACGTGCGTCATGGACCGGTGAATACGCCCGCGGCGTCGTGGATCGCGCCCGGCAGGCCGTAGATGTCCAGGAGGGTGATGACGATGCAGGATGCCCAGCCCGTCGCCAGCAGGAAGCCGCCGATTCGCCCGTCGCCCATCCTGCGCCTGGAGCCCGCGAATGCCAGCAAGGGGACCATCGCCAGCGGCAGCTGGATCGCCAGCACCACCTGGCTCAGCGTGAGCAGGTCGGTGACGTTGCTGCCGCCCCGGATCCCGATCAGGATGATCGCGGGGATGATGGCGCAGAGCCGCGTGACCAGCCGGCGCGCCCACGGGGATATCCTCCAGTGCATGAATCCCTCCATCACGACCTGCCCGGCGAGCGTGCCGGTGATCGTGCTGCTCTGCCCGCTGGCCAGGAGCGCGACGGCGAAGAGCAGGCTGGCGGCGACCTTGCCGACGAGCGGGGCGAGGGTCACGTAGGCGATCTGGATCCAGTCCGCGTCCGACGAGAAGGCGATCACCTGGCCGGAGGGGAGCGTGACCTGGCCGTGCCCGAAGAACACCACGGCCGCCAGGACCAGGATCGCCGCGTTGACGAAGAAGGCGACCGAGAGGGCGACCGTGGTGTCGATGGTGTTGTAGCGGACGGACCGCCGGATCGAGGCCGGGTCCCGCCTTAGCTTGCGGGTCTGCACGAGCGCCGAGTGCAGGTAGAGGTTGTGGGGCATCACGGTCGCCCCGATGATCCCGATCGCGAGGTAGACCAGGTCCTTGTTGCGGACGAAGGAGGGCAGGTCGGGCGCGAAGAGCCAGCGGGCCATCTCCGGGAAGTCGGGGTGCGTCTGCGGCAGGACGAAGATCTCGATGAAGTAGCAGACGGCGATCGTCGCGATCAGGACGAGGACGACGGCCTCGATGAGCCGCATCCCGAGCCTCTGCAGGGAGAGCAGGAGGAGCACGTCGAAGGACGTGATGATGACGGCCGCCAGGAGGGACAGCCGGGGGAAGAGGAGGTGGAGGGCCACGGCGCTGCCCAGGACCTCGGCCAGGTCGCAGGCGGCGATGGCGATCTCGCAGCTCAGGTAGTTCGGCCAGCGCGTCCACGCGGGCAGGAAGTCGCGGCAGCACTGGGCGAGGTCCTTGCCGGTGATGATGCCGAGGCGGGCGGCGATGACCTGCAGGAAGATGGCCATCAGGCTCGAGAGCCCGACCACCCAGAGGAGGGTGTACTTGAACTGGGCGCCCGCCTGCAGGTCGGTCGCCCAGTTGCCCGGGTCCATGTAGCCCACGCTGACGAGGAGCGCGGGGCCGGCGAAGGCGAGGTACTGCCTCCACGGGCGCGCGGAGGCGGCCGGCACGCCGACGCTGCCGTGCAGGCCCTCGAGCGAGACGCCCTTGCCCGGGGCCTGGGCGGGGCCGCCTCCGGTTCCTCGAGGGATGGATGTCCAGAATTCGTGATTGTGAATTATAGAAATATGCTCTTTGATTGGTCAAAGACAAAATACATTTGTTTTCAAAATCCAACTGCCGCTTCCCTCCACCCATGCCGACGAGCACGGTCGAAAACTACCTCAAGGCCATCCTGGTGCGCTCGTCCGACGCCGAGCTCGGTCGTCTCGACGGGCTCGATCGCCGAGGCGCTTGGCGTGACGCCGGGCACGATCACGACCATGGTGAAGTCGCTGGCCGTCCCAGGGGCCTGCTGGAGCACCAGCCGCGCGAGGGCGTCCGGCTGACCCCCGAGGGACGGGCCCACGCGCTTGCCGTCGTGCGCAAGCACCGGCTGGTGGAGACCTTCCTCGTCCAGGTGCTGAAGATGGACTGGAAGGAGGTCCACGAGGACGCCGAGGCCCTGGAGCACGCCATCTCCGACAGGGTCCTCCTGCGCATCGACGCCCTCCTCGGGCATCCCGCCTCGGATCCCCACGGCGACCCGATCCCGAGCGCGCAAGTAGCCCGCTGGTCGACCGCGGCAGCGGCGTCACGCTTGCCAACTGCGAGGTGCAGGAGGCGCTCCGGGTGGAGCGCATCCTGGACCAGAGCGCGCCCTTCCTGGAGTTCATCCAGAGGACCGGGCTCAAGCCGGGGCTCGAAGGTGCGCGTGCGCGAGCGCGACCGCGCGAGCGGCGTCGTGCAGTGCGAGCTGAGGAAAGGCAGGGCGACGCTCGGCCTTCCCGAGGCCGCGAAGATCGCGGTGGAGGCGGCGTAGGCCGCCTACCGGACCTGGAACTTGAAGAAGTCCCGGTACAGCACGATCTTGAAGTCCGCCGTGTCCTTCACGTAGCAGCGCACGTCGTAGTCGCCCGGCTTCAGGAATATCCCCAGCTGCGCGTCGTAGCGGCCGTGGGCGTCGGTCTTCACGATCAGGAAGTCATAGTACTTCTCCGGGGAGCCGGGGGTCACGGGCTTGGGAAGCAGGTCGTTTCCCGCCCTTGAGGGGTTCCCATTGAGCGTGAGGATGTACTCGTGGCCGGGCATCAGGTTCTCGAGGGTCAGCTCGCAGTCGAAGCCCCCCGGGAACGAGGTGCGGTACTGGATCCGGCCGCGGGTGTCGGGGCCGACCGTCTTTCCCCAGGCCGGGGGGCTGACGAGGTCCATGGCCCCCTCGTAGGGGGCATGGCGGGCGAGGTCCGCCCTGATGGCGTCAAAGAACGCGGCGCGGCCGGGCTCCGTGGGGGCCGCGGGTACCGCGCCCGAGTCCAGGACGTAGTAATCCGTCTCGCCGAACACGACGACCTGCTGGGCGAGCAGGCGGTTGCCGACGAGAAGGAGGGCGAGGAGGACGGGGATCTTCATGGAATGGGTCCGGGGAAGGGCTATTTCTCGGGCTCGACGCCGATCGTCGTCGGCACCCCCACCTCGACATGGCCCTCGGGGATCGGCTCGCGGACGAGGCCGTCCGTCTCCTCCCCGAAGTACCTCGAGGCGAAGGTCAGCATCGCCGGAAGGTCCTTGCCAAAATCGTGGCCGCGCTGGCGCAGGCTGATCCGGATCACCCACTGGAGCTTGTGCTTCTTCTGCTTGAGCAGCGTCGGGAAGTCATACGCCATCAGGATCACGAAGTAGCGGTTGTCCTCGAGGTCGGAGACCAGGTCGCTGTGGACCTTCCTGAGGGCGGTGAACTGCAGCATCTTCCCCGCGATCAGCTCGGAGTCGTAGCCGAGCAGCATCGCGTTCTTCATGTCGGCGTCGTCCTTCTGCCGATTGGCGACCTCGATCATCGAGAGCTCCATGTCGCCCATGGTCTGCGCGGTCGCAGAGGCGGGGCCCGCGGACGCTCCCCCGTGCTGGGGCGGAGGAGGGGGAGGGGGCGCGACCGACTGCGACGCCGCCCCATCCGTGTAGGCCAGCGAGCTCGACGTGTCCCTCGTGCCGGTCGTCGTGCCCCAGTAGACCATGATCAGCAGGTCGGTCCTGTTCGGATCCTTCGCCTGGACGTACCTCCTCTGCGCGAGGGGGCCGACCGCGACCCGCGCGACGTCGTTGAAATCGAGCTTGTCGATCGTGTCGTCGATCAGGGGGCCGCCCACGTGGCCGCCGTTTCCGAACGCGTAGGTCTCCGGCTGGACCGAGCCGTCCGGGAGCGTGGCCCGGACGTAGTTCCGGCTCGCCTGCGACGCCACCGCGACAATCTCCTCGTCCCCCTTGGCGGCGCGCGCCGCGGGCTGCGAGGCCAGGATCCCGAGGAATCCCAGCAGCAAGGAGAGGGCGGGCTTGGCGAAACGGGACATGGTCATTGGGAAGGTGGGGGATGCCGGCTCATGCACAGGATGGGCTCAACGCTTCATCGCGCAACCGGGGCGAGTTCTCCGCGCCGGTTGCGGATCCTCCCCGGGGGTTTGCCGGGAGTCAGCCGTTGAAGTTCCCGCTTCCCCCCGAGAAATTGTCGTGCTCGCTCTTCAGGAGTCCGTTCAGGAATTCCGCGTCCAGGTGCAGCGAGTCCGGCGTGGCAGCGGGGGCGGCCGACGCCTGCGGGACCGCTCCCGGGGTGACCTCGACCGTCTTCACGCTGTCCAGGTCCTTCCCGAAGTACGGGGCACCCCCCGCGATCAGGGCCGGGATGACCCGGTCCATCTCGCCGCTCTGCTCCCTCGCGCTCAGCTTCACCCTCCACAGGAGCTTCGCCTCCCGGTGGAGAAGCCCCTGGTAGTCGTAGGCCGAGACGATCACGAAGGAGCGCGGCTGGCGGGAT
>CAVVCE010000080.1:0-10232 GCA_963746235.1 uncultured Alphaproteobacteria bacterium | reverse complement strand
GCGGCCGATCAGCAGGGTCGCGAGCCCCACGCTGTACCAGCTCGCCGTCCAAATCCTCGAAAAGACGACGTCGAACTTGCCGAAAAACGAGATCGCGAAGGCCACCAGGAACACCAGCGTCCACGCCAAGGCGAGACGGGTCAGTTGATGGATATGGGAGCGGAACGCGGCAATGCTGTAGATCTCGAAGGCCTGGAAGGCGAGCACCGCGGCGGCGGAGATCAGCAGGATGGCCGCCGCATAGATCAGGCTCGTCTCGTCATAGGGATAGACGTAAGCGGTATAAGTCACGGCCCCGATGGCCGCCGCGGCGAGAAATTCGGCGAGCCGCACCAGGCCGATCAGGACGACCGGGGAAATCGCGTTCGCGACCGGTTCGGCGGCGATCGCGCGCGCGAGGGTGCCGAGTTCGCGCGGCGGGGCAGGGGCCTCCGTCGCCTCTGTCTTCATGCCGACGAAGTTCATGATCTCGAATCCCGATCGGGCCGTTGCCGAGATTTAAAGGCACTGAATTTGATTGCCATGATTGCCATGACGCTCCCAGGCATTTTTGTCGAAACCCTTAACGCTCCGTGAACCGAACACCGTCCTGCGCCGCCATAATTGTGCGCGCAGCACGGCGTCGGACTCTAGGCGGCCTCTGCGTATTTGCCTTCGAGCATCAGCCGGTACAGCGCCTCGATCGTGTCCTGCATGGTGGAGATGTTGAACCGCGGGCGCAGCCAGTCCCTGCGGGCCGCGGCCTCGGCGTCTGTGCGCCGGGGGTCGGCTAGGGCGGCATCGATTGCGCCGGCGAGAGCCGCCGCGTCACCCGGCGGGACCAGCGCGCCGGCGTCGGGGCCGAAGATCTCGGGAATACCGCCGACATCGGTCGCGATGACCGGCATGCCGGCGGCGATCGCTTCCAGCACGACGTATGGCATCGATTCCGCCCGCGACGGGACGACGATCATGCGGGCGCCGGCAAACGCCTCCCGCGCCGGCATCGGTTCGCCAAAGGCAATGCGGTCGGCGATGCCCAGCCGGCGGGAAAGCGCCTCGTAGCGCCCGGGCTCCTCGGCCTGCCCGATCACATGGGCAGTGAGGTTGCGGCCGTAAGCCGCTTCGAGCCGGGCGATCGCTTCCAGGAACACGTCGACGCCCTTGAGATCGCGCAGCATGCCGAGAAACAAGAGGTCGCGGGCGTCGTTCTTCGGCGTGACCGGAACGAACTCCTCTGTCGCGCAATCCGTTGCGGACGACGGTCGGCCCGGCAGCGCGGTATCCCGATCTTGTCGCGGTAGACCCCGGCTTCATAGGCGCTGACGTGGACGAGGGCGTCGGTCACCCGCTCCAGCATGCGCTCGACGCGGAAATAGAACATGCCTTCGAGCGAGCCTTCATCGTAGTGGAGGCTGCCGCCATGGGGTGCGTAGATGCTGGCGATCGGCCGCCGCCGCCCGAGCCAGGCTGCGATCAAGCGGCCATAGGCGCCGCCCTTGGCGCCATGGCAGTGCAGGACGTCGGGGCTGATTTTGGCGAGATGCTCCAGCACGTGCCGCACGGCGACGAAATCGCTCAGCGAAACGCTGCGATGCATGGGGAAGCGGGTGGCGCCAAGCGCGAGCTTGGGGGCGATGGAGGCGATGACCTCGTCTTCGAAACGGCCGCCGGTCAGGGAGTCGCAGATGATCCCGATATCGTGGCCGGCCTCGGCCTGGGCATCCACGAGATCGACGATATGCCGGAAGATGCCGCCGATCGGGGAACGAACGACGTGGACGATCTTCAGCCGATTCGGCCTCTCCATGAAAAAATCCTGCCGGTGTCTCGAAAGGCGCATCGTGATGCCGGGGATGTGGATACTCCGCGACGCCGCCGCGCCTGAGAGGCAGAGAATAGAGGCCTTTTGTGCAATACAGCGTTAATGCGGCGGCCGGTCCGGGGCACACAACAAAGTAGGGTTAACCGGCTGGCAACCATAATCGTCGCAAAATCGCCTACCGATGATCGTCGGGCGTGGAGTTACGACGATGGCGAGAATGGCAGCGCAAGCGGCGGTGGAGGACGGCGACATCGATATGCGGTCGCTGGGGCTCGCGCTGTGGCAGCGCAAAGCCTGGATCCTGTGGCCCACCCTGCTGGTCGCCATGGTGGCGGCGATCGGCGTCAACATGGTCACGCCGCGCTACAAATCCGAGGCGCGCATTCTCTATGATGGACGCGAAAACGTCTTCCTGCGCCCGGAGGCGGAGAAATCGGCGAACGCCGAGCGTGCCGCCGCCGATCCGGAAACCCTGACCAGCCAGGTCCAGCTCGTGCTGTCGCGGCAGCTTGCGCTGGAGGTCATCGCTCAGCTCAAGCTCAACGACCTGCCGGAATTCGACCCGGTCCTGCGCCCCACCTCGATCTTGCGTCACATCCTGTCGCTGCTCGGGATTTCCCGCGACCTCATGGCGATGACGCCGGAGGAGCGGGTGCTCGAATCCTGGTACGACCGGCTCACCGCCTATCCCGTCGACAAGTCGCGGGTCATCGTGATCGAGTTCCAGTCCTCCGACCCGATGCTGGCGGCGCGGGTCACCAACGCCATCGCCGACGCCTATCTGCGCATGGAACAGAGCGCGCGGCAGGAACAGACCCGCGGCGCGGGCCAATGGCTGGCCGGCGAGATCGAAAAGCTGCGCCGCAAGGTCGCCGATGCCGAGGCCAGGACCGAGGAGTTCCGCTCGCAGACCAACCTGCTCGTCGGCACCAACAACACGACGCTCAGCAACCAGCAGCTCGGCGAGCTCAACTCGCAGGTCGTCGCCGCGCGCGGCCAGAGGGCGGACTCCGAGACCAGGGCGAAGATCATCCGCGACATGCTGCGCAAGGGCGAATCGATCGAGGCCTCCGACATCGTCAATTCCGAGCTGGTCCGCCGCCTGTCCGAGCAGCGCGGAACCTTGCGCGCCCAACTCGCGGAGCAATCCTCGCAGCTCCTGGACGGGCATCCCCGCATCAAGGAGCTCAAGGCGCAGATCGGCGATCTCGACAAGCAGATCAGGGCGGAAGCGGAAAAGCTGGTGCGCACGCTCGAGAACGAGGCGCGCATCGCGGGCGCCCGGGTCGACGCCTCCAGCGCCAACCTCGACATGGTCAAGCGGCAGGCGGCCTCGACCAACGAGCAGGACGTCCAGCTTCGCGCGCTCGAGCGCGAGTTGAAGGCGCAGCGCGATCTCCTGGAATCCTACCTCGCCAAATACCGCGAGACGACGGCGCGGGAAACCATCGGCAGCGCCCCGCCCGACGCCAAAATCATCTCCGCCGCGATCGCGTCCAATACGCCCTATTTTCCGAAGAAGCTGCCGATCGTCGCGGTGGCGACCCTGATCACGCTGATCCTGAGTGCGGGCCTGGTGACCACCGGCGAACTGCTGCGCGCGAGCGCCGGCGGCGCGGCGCCGGACCGCATCGAACGGCGATCCGAGCCGACGGTGGATCTGGCCGCGCGGACCCGGGCGGCGATGGCGGGTCGCCGCGACGACGAGCCCGCCTTCGACGTGGAGAAGCCGTCGCATCCGCTGCTGGGAATGCCGCTCGGGAGCGTCGATGATGTGGCGCAGCGGCTGCGGGCCAATGTCGCGCTCGGGCGCGGCGTGGCGGTGTTTGCCGCGACCGCCGGCACGCCCACGGCGGCGCCGGCATTGGCGCTCGCGCGTGCGCTTGCGGGCAATGCCAAGGTGGTGCTGGTCGGCCTCGTTCCCGATGCGGCCGCGCGCGAAGCGTTGGGGCTGGAGCCGAATGCGACCGGCGTCGCCGACGTCGTTTCCGGTGCTGCGTCATTCGGCCAGGTCATCCGCCGGGACAAGGGTTCGCGGGTCCATCTGGTCGCCTTCGGCCGCTCCGATGTCGGCGTCGACGCGATCGTCAATTCGCGGCGTTTCCTGACGATGATCGAGGCGCTCGCCAAGGCCTATGATCACGTCGTCGTCGATGCCGGCGATCTCGCGAGCGGTGCCCTTCGCCTCGCCGCGAACGCGCCGCGCGGCGTCCTGATTGCATCACCCGATGCGCAGCGCGACGCCGCATCGGCGAGCCGCATGCTTTCCGGCGCGGGCTTTACCGACATCGCGGTGATGACGCCAGCCGCGGCAGCGAGCGGACAGCCGCACGACCTCGTGGCGGCCTGACGTTGCCGAGGTTCGAATGATCGTGCGTGCCGCGTAGCCGCGTAGGATGGGTAGAGCGCTTGCGAAACCCATCGCAGCCGTGTCCATGGACCGATGATGGGTATCGCTTCGCTCCACCCATCCTAGGCGCTACGCATGATGTCGATGACGATGGGGCGGGGTGCGCGAATTGGCGCGTCCCGGCCGCGCCGACTTTGCTTGCGCGGCCGGCTCGACATTCAAGCCCATGGTCCGAATCTGGAGGGTCTGGATGACTTGTTCGCCGAAGCCTTCCAACCACGAGAACCGCTCGGCCGGGTCGATCGACCGGCCGGCGGTGACGACCGGGCAATAGGCCGCGATCAGCGCGTTGGCGAGGTCCGCGGGGGTAGCCTTGGGATTCTGCGTGGCAAACCTGGTGGCAAGCGCGACCGTTGCGACACCTCCGACCGGGAGTTTCGGCTTGCCCAGGGCGGCCGCGGCTTTGGAGACTAGTTCCTTCGGGACCAATTTCCCGTCATCCTCAGGGCAGGTGATTTTTCCCAGGAACGGACCGGGCAGGCGCGCGACGAATGCGCGGCCGGCCGGCGTCGCCCAGATCAAGTCGACCGGCGGAAACGGCACCGCAGCCGCCTGGGGCGACGCGTCTGCGGCGGCCTGCAGCGAGAAGCGGCGCAACTCGGCGTATTTCCGGTAGGTCGGCGCGTCGCTTGCGGCAACGACCGGGCAATAGGCGGAGACCATTGTGTTCACGGCTTCGGCGGGAGTTGCCCCGGGTGTCATCCGCTCATAGGCCGCTATCAGTTCGGGCACGTTGCGACTGCCGCCCTGGAGCATCGCTGAAAGCGTCGCCACCGTAGCCGGTTGCGGTCCGGCGACGCCCGGTGCGCCGCCGACGTGTGGGCAGTCGAAGGCGGCCGCGGCCTGGGTGCCGAAGTCAGGCACCGCCACGGTGGCGCGCCAGGCGGCGACCATGCGGGCACTGGCGTTCGGGTCCGCCTGGTTTCCCCAACTGGTGCGCACATAGTTTGCGACGTCGGCGATCTGCGCGTCGGACAGGCGGCCCGCAAAGGACGGCATGGCGCCGTATCGTCCGTCCGCAGGCAATCCTTGGAGCACGACGGCGACGACGTTGTAGGGCTCCCGTGCCGTCACCGCGGGATTACCGGCGAGCGGCGGTATCGCGCCCGCTATTCCGGTGCCGTGCGGCTGATGGCAGACGGCGCAATTGTCGACATAGAGCCTGGCCGCATGCTGGTAGACGGCCGGCGCCAGCGGAGAGAGTTTCTGCGGCGCCGGCATGTCGGGTGGGGGCGGGCTGTCGAGCAGGTAGGTCACGATCGCGGCGAGGTCGGGGTCAGTCAGATGGGAGAGGCTGTCGTGTATGACATCCGCCATCGGCCCGAACACGCTGCCGCGCTGCGGCGAAGACCCGGTTTTCAGGAATTGAACCAGATTCTCACCGGTCCATGTCTTCGCCAGCGCTGCGGACGCGATGTCGGGCGCATAGAAACCGTCGACCTCGGTTCCGGTGAACAGCGCCTTGCCCTTGACGGCACCCATGATGTTGCGCGGGCTGTGGCAGTCCGAGCAATGACCGAGCGCCTCGACGAGGTAGGCGCCGCGGTTCCATTCGGCGCTCTTGCCCGCCGCGGGCTTGAAATAGCCGGGGGCGAAGAACAATTCGCGCCACGCCAGCATCCCGAGACGCACATCAAATGGGAACGTCAGCTCATTGGCCGGGTTGGGCGCCTTCACCGGAGCGATGCGCCGCACATAGGCCCATAGCGCCTCGAGATCATTCTCCTCGATCTCCGTGAAGGCGTCGAACGGCATGCCTGGATAGAGATAGGCGCCGTCGGCGCGGATGCCCTGGTGGAGCGCGTTCTTGAACTGCGCATAGGTCCAGTTGCCGATGCCGGTTTCCGGGTCCGACGTGATGTTGACCGAAAACAAAGTCCCGAACGGCGTCTTGAGCGCGAGACCGCCGGCGAAGGGCTTCGAAGCGTCGCCGGTATGGCAGGGCGCGCAGTCGGCCGCGCGGGCGAGATATGCGCCGCGCGAGACGAGAGCGGCGTCGACCTGCGATCCCTGCACTCCCTGCGATCCTTGCGCTCCGGCGCTCGTGACGAACCCCAATGCCGTCAGCATGGCCGCAGCGCCGGCCGCCACTCGAGCCAGTCCGTGCCCCATCGTCATCCCCTATGCCAGCCGCCGGATCATGTCGGCGCGCGGCGTCTCACTGCGGTGATCGCGTTCATCAGGGCTGGGTTGGCCTTGAGAAACCGCTTGAGCGCGCCCGCGCTGCGCAATGCCCAGGCAAGCACATGTCCGCGCAGCGAGTATGACACGTAACAGTCGAAGCGGGACTCGGCGCCGGAACAGAAATGAGCCTTGAAGTCGGCGCGGCCGGCGCCGAGGTCGAAGCTCGTCAAGCCGCGCCCGGCGCAACGGGTGATGACGTGGGACATCAGGATGATGCCCGGACTTTTCCGCGCATGGGGGCTGGCGGTGATGGAATTGAACATCACCGAGAACCGGTCGCCGTCGCATACCCCGCCGATGACGGCGAGGACATCGCCGCCGCCCTCCAATGCATGCAGTTCGATGACCGGGCGGCCTTGCGCCAGGCCGTCGCGGCAGGCGTCGGCGATGAATTCCATCACGCCCCGGTCTGCGAACACGTTGTGAATGCCGTGGGCCGCGAACCGTACTGCCTTCTGCGCCCGGAAGGAGGTCAGTATCCGATCGATGTCGGCGGGCGTTTCGGCCGCTCCGGAGCGAAACCCCTCGACCTTCATCAACTGGCGTTCTTTCTTACGCATGCCCGACGGCAATAGCGGCTCACGCGTGGGCTGTTCCGGCGCGATGGTGCCGAGATAGACGTCGTCGGGGGAGGGCTGCCCGCATAGCGCGGCAAACGGGTTTGCCGCTCCCCGCCACGCCGGCAGTTGTCCGGCCAACGCGAACAGATCGATCCGGTGTGCCGCGGCGGCTTCGCCGAGGATGCCGTGGAGCCGCGCCGGGACGAGATCGGCCGCGACGGCGTCGGTCCAGATCGGCATGTTCAGGTTCGAATGGGCGCCGCCGAAGAATGTCGCGACCCGTACCCCGTGGCGGCGCTCGGCGATCAGCGGAAAAATGAACTGTGGCGCATCGTCACGGTCGAAACCGACGACGATCAGCGGCACGGCGCTGTTGGCGCGACCGACGTGGCGATACCAGTGGGCGACCCATTCGAACCGCTGATAGGGGGTGGCGTGCGCGCCGGCCTGCTCCAGCCGGCGGAACAGCGGCTCGGCCGCGGCGAGGTCGTCGAGCACCTGGGTTCGCGCGAGAACGCACATCGATTGCGTGCCGTCGGCGGCGAGCCGGTCCGATATGGGCGCAACGGCGAGGTTCATGCGGGGGATCGAGTCGCTTTCCAAAAGGTTAACGCGCGGCGCGCGGGAGCTTCGCAAATAAAAATTAATCGTTGGTGTGCAATGGGAGTGGTCGCGTGCAGTTGCGGCGTGCCGGCCGCACACCCCAGACGTGACGGAGAATTCGAGTGCCGCGGGAACTGGCCGTCCTCATGACCGCCTATAATGCGGAGAAGACGATCCGCCGGGCGCTCGACAGCCTCGGGCGCAACGGCGAGCCGTTCGACCTGCTGATCGTCGACGATTGCAGCCGCAGGCCGCTGGCGGAGTTCCTCGGCCCGGTGGGCGACGGCGTCGAAATCATCCGGCCGGACAAGAATCTCGGCGTCGCCGGGGCAAAGAATTTCGGGCTCCAGCGCCTGCTCGCGAAACCCTACGCATTCGTGGCGATGATGGATGCCGACGACATCAGCCATCCCGAGCGGCTCGCCAAGCAGGTGGCCTTCCTCGCGGCGCATCCCGACATCGCGCTGGTCGGCGCCTGGGCCCGATTTTTCGACGAAAATACCCACGAGGTGGTCTACCACTTCCGGCCGCCTTGCGAATCCCGCGAGATTCGCGACGCGCTGTTTCTCAATAGCTGCATCATGCACCCGACCTGGATGATGCGGACGCAGGCGTTGCGCGAAACCGGACTCTACTCGAATTCCTATCCGGCGGCGGAAGACTATGAGCTGCTGCGCCGGATGTCGAAGCGGTTCGCGCTCGCGAACCTGCCCGAATTCCTGCTCGAATACAGCGTTTCCATGTCCGGCATATCGATGAAGAATCGGCGCCGCCAGTTGCTCGACCGGTTGCGCATCCAGGGGAAATACTTCGATCCAGGGCACGCCAAGGCCTGGCTCGGCATGGCGCGAACGCTTGCGATGTTCGTGGTGCCGCGCGGCCTGCTGTCGGCCTATCGTGCCGACCAGAATTTGCGCGTTCAGCCGTCCTGACGCGCCATCATTCGAATTGGATCGCACGATCGGTGCATCGGGCACGGCGTGGCCGCTGCCTTGGCTTGGGATCCCCACCGCCCCGGCGTCACGTGGCATCGATGCGTGCGACGCGTTATGCTGATCCGCGTGATGACGTTTCCAAAAGCCAGCGTCGGCCTCTCGCATCCGCGCCCCATATGCGGCCGATACCTCCTCACGCCGACACGCACCGGAGCGCCTTGATGCGCATCGTGGTGGTCGGGACCCCGGGCGCCGGGAAGACGACGGCGGCGAAGACGATCGCCGCCGCGCTGGGCCTGTCGCATATCGAACTCGATTTCTCTTCATTGGGAGCCGGGGTGGCGGGCTCTGACAAAGGCGGATCCGGACGAATTCAGCCGTCGCGTCAGCGCGGCGGTCGCCCCCGACGCCTGGGTGGTCGACGGCAATTACGAGGCGGTGCGCCGATTGGTTTGGAGCCGCGCGACCCACCTGATCTGGCTGGATTACGACCGGCCGGTGATCATGTATCGCGTCATCAAGCGCTCGCTCGTTCGCGCCGTCACGCGGACAGAATTGTGGGCCGGAAACAAGGAGGATTGGCGCAACTGGCTTCGGCCAAGCCATCCGATCATGTGGGCATGGACGACCTGGCGTCAACGTCGTGCACATTACGAGGAACTCCTCGCCTGCGAAGAATGCCGGCACCTGCGGGTGCTGCGGCTGCGGCGGCCGCGCGAAGCAGAGGGCCTGGTCGACGCGCTGAGAGCGACAGTTTGAACATGCAGCGGCGACGGCGAGGCGGGCGAGATCAACGCTTCCTGCGCGGCCCATCGTCCCGCGACATCCAGGAGACCAGCGGCATCGCGAACACCAGCCATCCGAGGCCGGCGGCGAAGTAATAGGCGAGGTCGAGGAGGCCGTTCTGGCGCGCCAGGACGACCTGGGCGAGCGCCATGGCGAGCAGCGACCACACGCCGACAAGCGCCAGCAGTGCGACGGTTCCGATCAGCTTGCGAATGCGTGGTCGGATGACGGCCTCCTGGCGGTGCGCAAGCGCTGATGGCCCATTGATGCACAGACGCACCGATTGGGCGTATAAATTGATGAATTGTATGCATTGGCGGGTCGTATTGCCGCGATCCCGCATGAGGTCTATAGGGTCGCGCATCGCCAGTACAAGAGCGCTGACAATCATGCAGATGCCGGATCGCGCGAACGGCGTTCGCGTTCTCGTCATTCGACTGTGGATCGGGTGTCTCGCCGCCCTGGTGTTTGCCATGGTGGTGGTGGGCGGCGCGACCCGGCTGACACAGTCGGGCCTTTCCATCGTCGAATGGAAGCCGGTCACCGGGGTCATACCGCCGCTGTCGCAAGCCGATTGGCAGGCCGAATTCGATAAATACAAGACCATCCCGCAATACCAGCGCGTCAATCGCGGCATGGACCTCAACGAGTTCAAGACCATCTTCTGGTGGGAGTGGAGCCACCGGCTGCTCGGCCGCCTGGTCGGGGCCGCGTTCCTGCTGCCGTTCCTGTGGTTCTTGTGGCGCGGCTGGGTCGATCGCCGGCTCGGCGTTGCCCTGACCGGCATTTTCGCCCTCGGTGCGGTTCAAGGCGCGGTGGGCTGGTGGATGGTGGCATCGGGGCTCACCGAGCGTGTCGTGGTGTCTCAGTACCGGCTGGCGTTTCATCTCACGCTCGCCTGCCTCATCTATGCGGCGCTGGTCTGGGCCGCGGATCGGATTGCGGTGGGC
>CAVVCE010000079.1:0-5586 GCA_963746235.1 uncultured Alphaproteobacteria bacterium | reverse complement strand
CATCCCTCTCCGGGATATCCTTAATGAGTTCCTTGCGGAGCAAGAATTGCGCGTCGTCGGTGGGGCGCAATTGCGCAGCGCGTATTGCTACGCGTTGGGGCGGCAGACCGGCATCCAAGAGCCTATGCCGGCGGCAGTTCGCCCTTGACCTGGGTGCGATGCATGACGCGGCGCTGCTCGGGGTCGAAGGCGTCGCGGCGGTGCATGGTGCAGCGATTGTCCCACAGCACCAAGTCGCCGACGCGCCAGACATGCTCCCAGGCGAATTGCGGGAGGTCGACATAGCTCCAGAGCTCGTCGAGCAGCGCCTCGGATTCCGCAAGCTCCAGCCCGCCGATGTAGGCGTTGCGGCGACGGCCGAGATAGAGCATGCGCCGGCCGGTATCGGGGTGGGTGCACACCAGCGGATGCAGCGCGCCCGGCGAGGTGCGGGGATCGTCGGTCGGCGTGACGCCCTGGCGGACATAGCCGCCGCTGTTGTAGGTGCCGTCGTGCTTGATCTCGAGACCTGCGATACGCTCCTTCAGCTTGCCGGGAAGCGCGTCATAGACGGCATACATGCTGCAGAACGCGGTGTTGCCGCCGCTACTCGGGATTTCGAGGGCGTACAGCATGCTCGCCTTTGGCGGCATGTGAAGATAGGACATGTCGGTGTGCCACACCGCTTCGCCGTCGCCCAGGCTGCCGATCGGCTCGCCGTTCACCTTGACGTTGGAGACGATGTAGATTTCCGGCATGCCCTCCACGAAGCGGCGGCCGGTTTCCTGGATCGGCGCCCAGTCGAGGTCGCCGAACCGGCGGCTGAATGCGATCAGGTCGGCATCGCTCAGCGCCTGGCCGCGAAACAAGACGACGGAGTGGTCGTGCCAAGCCCGCAATACCCGCTTGAATGCGGCATCGTCGAGCGCCCTGACGTCGCCGACCCGCATTTCGGCGCCGAGGGCCGTTCCGGTCGGAATCACATCGATTGGATCGGCCGCGCCACGGCCGGCGGATAGGGCTTGAGCGCTCATCGTTGCCTCCCGGCCCGCGATTCTTCGAGACACGCAGGCCGGGCGGAAAACTAGCACCCTCGCGGCCAACCGCAACGGCCCGATCAGAAGGGCGAGCGAGGAGCGTCTGCCGAGGGACCGCAGGTGCGGCCTCCGACCTCACCTCCGACCCCGCTTCGACCCCATCTGGCGGCGACGAGGATGCCGGTTTCGGTGGTCATGGTTAGTCTCCCGTGAAGACGGGAGAAGCATGAGCGAAGCGGTTTACAATCCCTTTGATCGAAGTCGCGTTTCGCGCGGCCGACCACGGAACCGGCCACTACAAGTCTGTCATCAAACCGTCATGAGCGGCATTGCATGAGGGGTGCGATCATGGCGGCAGCGGCGGCGATGGGCCTGACCGTCAGATAACCACTGAGCATCTGACAACGCTTCTGTTTCCTTCAGGCCTCCGACTGGATATACGGGATTGACCGGTGCACCCCGACCGACCGCAGCGGCCGCCATGAACACCTCCAGGGCGCCGGTGCGGCCACGCCCAATGACTGCGGCATAGCCAATGAATGCCAGCGCCTTCATTTCGGTCGTCGCCGGCCTCGGGCTGTTCATCATCGGCATCAAGGGCATTGCGAGCAACATGGGTCAGCTCGCCGGACGCAGCGTGCGCGACTGGCTGGCGCGTTCGACCGGCAATTATTTTTCCAGCGCGCTGGTCGGGATGATCACCGGCGCGCTCACCCAGAGCACCAACGCCGTCACCGTCATCCTGATGAGCCTGTACAAGGCCGACCTGATCACCGTGCCGCAGGCGAGGCCGGTGCTGGTCTGGGCCAATGTCGGGACCATGGTGCTGGTGTTCGCCGCCGCCGTCGACACCCATTTGTTCGTGCTTTTGATCATCAGCGCGGCGGGCCTGTGCTTCTATCTCGATCTCGACCGCTCGGCACGGTGGCGGCCGACGGTATCGGCGCTGTTTTCCTTCGCCCTGTTGTTCCTCGGCCTGGAGCTCATGCGCCAGGGATCCCACGAGATCCGCTCGTCCGAATGGGTCGGGCAATTCTTCGCCTTCTCCGCCCAATGGACGCTGCTCGGCTTCGCGGTCGGGATCGTCCTTGCGCTGGTGACCCAATCCTCGGCGACGGTGACGGTCATCGCCATGGCGATGGCTTCGGCGGGGCTGATGACCCTCGAGGGCGCGATGATGACGCTGTATGGCGCGAGCGTCGGCTCCGGGGTGAGCACCTATCTCATCGCCACCAGCATGAAAGGAAAGGTGCGCCAGCTCGCGATTCTCCAGGTCGTGGTGAAGGCGCTCGGCGTCGCCGTGCTGGTGCCGCTGTTCGTGATCGAGCACTATTTCGGCCAGCCGCTGCTCGCCCACGCCATCACGACGATGACCGCCGATCCCAGCCTGCAGATCGCTATCGTCTATGCCGTCATTCAATTGGTCTCCGTGCTCGCCCAGGAGGTCCTGAACCGCCCGCTGTGGCCGCTGATCGTGCTGCTGTCGCCGCCGTCCGCCGAGGATGAGTTGTCGACGCCGAAATACCTTTATGCCCAGGCGCTCGACGATCCGGAAACCGCATTGACCCTGATCGATCGCGAGCAGGCCCGCGTGTTCTCGCTGCTGCCCCTCTATATCGGCAAGCCGGACGCCTGGAGCGCGACCGAGCCGGTGCCGCCCCGCGCCGCGATCCTGCCGGGCGCGAAGTCCCTGCTGGCGGCCGTCGACCAGTTCCTCAGCGAGATCGCCGACACCGGCGCGAGCCGCGACGTGCTCGCGCTCAGCGCCAACCGGCAGGCCCGCAACCTCATGATCGGGGCGGTGCATGAAGCGATGGACGAGCTCTCCGCATCGCTCGCGGCCGCCTACACGGCCGACGAGCTGAAAACGCTGTGCAGCAATCTCACCGAGGGGCTCGGCGCGTTGCTGCTCACCGCCGAAGAGGCGAACGGTTCGCTCGACCCCGGCGATCTCGCCATGTTCCGCGATCTCACCGCCGACCGCGACAGCCTGGTCGATTCGATGCGCCGCCGGGTCATCGCCTCCGAACGCGCGTTGTCGGCGGCCGACCAGCAGATGCTCTACGGCATCACCAGCCTGTTCGAGCGGATCATCTGGCTGCTGCGGCGCTACGCGACGCTGCTGACGCCGCGGGCCGAGCCGGCCCCGGCCCCCGCGATGGCCTACGGCGCCGAGAGCCGCGTCACCGCCGCATCATAGGAGGGCTGGATATCGAGGATCGAACTGAATCCGCTGATGTCGAACACCTCGGCGATCTGTTGGTTGAGCGAGCACAGCGACATCCGGCCGCCGGAGGCCCTGATCCGCTTGGCGGCAAGCAGCACGCTGCGCAGGCCGGCACTGCTGATGTAGTCGAGCTTGGAGAAATCGATCAGGAGCCGGGTGCCGCCGGACTCGATGTATTCGAGCAGGTCGCGCTCGAAATTCGCACTGGTGACGCTGTCCAGACGGCCCTGCGGGCTCACCACCGAAATGTCGTTCGCCATGATCGCCCCCGGTGCCTTCTCTCCAGGGGGAATCGCGGCAGCGATCATCCCCAGAGTTCACGTTTCCAATCGCAACGGACTATCTACAATGCACCATCGGATGGCAACCGGAACAGGGACCGGAACAGGCACGAGCATGGCGAGACGCGGCGGGCATTTCGCACCGGCGCGCGATCGATCGACCGCCGACATGACACTCGTGTGACTTCAGGAATTGTGTGACAACAACTCAAGCGACCACGGCAAGGACCGGATCGTCGGTCGACGATGCGGCGCCGCCGGGGGGAGGGAATGATGCTCAATCAGTGGAAAATCGGACCGAAGGTCTATCTCGTCGTCGGCCTGCTGGCGCTCGTCGCGGCGGCGATCGGCGGCCTCGGCGTCGATGCCATGCACACCTACAATGAAAAGGTCCGGCTGATCGACCGCGCCTCGAACCGCGAAATCATCGGCGAGCGCGTCAACGGGCTGATCTATGCGGTGGTGATGGATTTGCGCGGCATCTACATGTCCGATACGCTCCCGGAATCCGAGAAATACGCTCCTCCGCTGCTCAAGAGCCTGGAGCAGATCAAAAATCTGATGAAGCGCTGGACGACGCTGATCGAACCGCAGGACGCCGCCACCATGGAGCGGGCCAATGCGCGGGTGGAGGAGTTCATCGAATTCCGGTCCGAACTGGTGCGGCTGTCGCGCGAATTGACCCATGCCGAGGCGCGCAGCTACGGCGACAATGACGCCAATCGCACCAATCGCGCGGCGCTCAACAACGAGATCGCGACGCTTGCCGCCTCCAACGGGGCGCGGATCGAGAGCCTCAACAATGAGATCGCGACCTTCTATCGCGACCGGGTCAGGCTGCTCGCCGCCGTCGCGGTCGGCGGCGTTCTCCTCAGCGTCATTCTCGCGGTCCTGTTCGTCAGGCGCTTCATCACCGTCCCGGTCACCAGCATCACCCAGGCGATGCGGCGACTGGCCGGCGGCGACACCTCCGGCGCGGTGCCGGCCACCGAAAGCCGGGACGAGATCGGGGAAATGGCGCGCGCGGTCCAGTATTTCCAAACCCAGGCGGTGGCCGCGAACCTCCTGACCGACCGGGTCGGCGAGGATGTCGGCCGCATCGCGCTCGCAGCGACCCAGGCGAGCGACGCGGTCAGCCAGGTGTCCGACGGCGCCCATCTGCAGCTCGATGCGCTGAAGAAGACATCGACCGCGGTCGGCCAGAGCACCCAGGCGATTTCCGAGGTCGCCAAGAACACCCAGCTCGCCAGCGGCCAGGCGCGCGACGCCGCGTCGCTGGTGACGGGCGGGATGGACCAGATGAACGGCATGGTCGAGCTGGTCAACGCCATCGCCGAAAACAGCAGCAAGATCCGCCATATCGCCGAGTTCGATCTCGCGGATCGCCAGCCAGACCAATATGCTCTCGCTCAACGCGGCGATCGAGGCGGCGCGCGCCGGCGAGCACGGCAGCGGCTTTGCCGTGGTGGCCGAGGAGGTGCGCAAGCTCGCCGAGAACTCCGCTTCGCTCGCCCAGGAAATCGCGGAGATCGTCAATCGCGCCGGCGGGCAGGCCGGCCGCGGCGTCGCCGTCGCCGGCGAGGTGCGCGAAAAGATGCAGCAGATCTTCCAGATCGTCCACCAGAGCGACCGGCTCTCGGGCTCGATCGCCACCGCCATGGAAGAGCAGCAGGCGGCGGTGCTCGACATCAATTCGAGCCTCACGGAATTGACGCGCATCGGCCAGTCCAACGCCACCGCCGCCGAGGAGATCACCGCCACCATGCTGGACCTGAGCAGGCTCGCCGACCACACGCGCGCCGAAGTCGACAAGTTCAAGAAGGTCGGCGCCTAGTGCACCCTTTCCGAAGTTCGAATCACATCGATATCATCGACCAACCTCGTCCTGAGGAGCGCGCTCTTGCGCGCGTCTCGAAGGACGGTCGCAGGGCAAGGCCGTGCCACAGCGTCCATCCTTCGAGACGCCATGCTTCGCATGGCTCCTCAGGATGAGGTCCGTGGGATTAAGTTCGAGGTTATGCATCTGATCGGTTTCATGGAATCGATCCACTAGTGTACTGAC
>CAVVCE010000078.1:0-5090 GCA_963746235.1 uncultured Alphaproteobacteria bacterium | reverse complement strand
AAGTCCAGCAGATAGCCGTAATCCGGCTCGTCGATCTGCGAGGACCGCTGCATCGCCTTGGAGGTGAGCCCGACCTTGTGGCCGATCAGCTTCGCCCCCGCCGCGATCCTGCGCTTCGCGACCGCGCTGGAGATCGCGTAGGAATCTTCGATGGTGATGCCGGGAAACGTCTTGGTGAGCTGGACGGCCTGCTTGCGCTCCTGCTCGGCATTCATCAGGATATCGGCGGCCTTGTTGCGGTCAGCATCCGAGAGCATGGGCATCCTTCCGGCTTGCGTCGTTCATCGGAATTTGCATTTTGCGGTCCTTGATATTGCACCGACCGGCAAATGACAACGAACCGGCGTCGTTGCCGTTGGGCGTTGGATAGGATGGGTAGAGCGGAGCGAAACCCATCGGGATCGCCTCATGCGATGATGGGTTTCGCAAGAGCTCTACCCGTCCTACGTGTGCCTACGCCGGCAGATTGCCCTCATTTCCCCTCGGCTGCGATTGCAGTACATTCGCGCCGCGCGAATGGCGCAAAGGGATCGACGAGATGGGCGTGATCGAAAAACCCGACATGGCAGCGCGGACCGCAACGGCGCCGGCGGACGATCTCGACCGCTTTCGGCTGCGCCGCTTCATCGAAGGCCTCGTGGACGGCGGCGAAGTCGAACGCCGCGACGGCCCGGTCGATCTCGCCGACATTGCCGAAATCCTCGACGGCAATCCCCGCGCAGTGCATTTCCTCGCCGCGGGTCCGGAGCGCCAGGAACTGGTCGGCAATGTCGTGTCGAGCCGCATCCGCCTCGCCCGGGCTTTCGGGGTTGCGCCGGAGCGCCTGGCCGCCGAGATCCAGCGCCGCCTCGCCACCAAGCCGCAGATCGTCGAGGTGTCGCGGGCGCAGGCGCCGGTGCAGCAGGTGGTGGAGACCGGCGAGGCGGCCGACCTCACCGCGCTCCCGGTGCACCTCCAGCACGGGCTCGACGGCGCGCCGTATATCTCCGCTTCGATCGACTACGCGCTCGATCCCCGCACCGGCTGGACCAATGTGGGGATTCGCCGGCTGATGCTGCGCGGCCGCCGCGAGGCCGGCGTCGACCTCGTCTCGCCGAGCGACTTGCGCGCGCTCTACGAGGCCAGCGCCTCCGAAGGCCGGCCGCTGCCGGTGAGCTTCGCCGTCGGCACCCACCCGATCGACCATCTCGCCGCGGTGATGCGGTTGCCGGTGGACGAACTCGGCATCGTCGCGTCGCTGCGCGATGCGCCGCTGCCGGTGGTCAAGGGCGTCACCAACGACATCCGGGTGCCGGCCGATGCCGAGATGGTGCTGGAGGGCTATTTCGATGCCCGCGGCCATGTCGAGTCCGAAGGGCCCTATGGCGAGTTCCTCGGCTATTACGGCGCGGTGAAGAAGAACCCGGTGTTCCATCTCACCGCGATCACGCGGCGGCGCGATGCGCTGTTCCAGACCGCGACCATCGGCGGGCGCGCCATGAGCCGCACCGACACCGCCGTGCTGACCGCGGTGCGCACCGAGGTGGTGATCTGGCGGGCGCTCGAGATCGCCGTGCGCGAGCCGGTCGCGGTCTACGCCACCACGTCGAGCGGCGGCAATTTCAACGTCCGCGTCGCGCTGCGCCAGCGGGTTCCCGGCGAAGCGCGCAACGCCATCGCCGCCTGCCTGTCGCGCGCTGGTCAACGTGAAGAACGTGTTCGTGGTCGACCCCGACATCGACGTCACCTCGGACGAGCAGATGGACTGGGCGATGGCGACGCGCTTCCAGCCCGACCGCGATCTCATCGTGCTCACGGGCATGCGTACGCTGCCGCTCGACCCCTCGATCACCAGCGGCCGGGTGGGCGCCAAGGCCGGCTTCGACCTGACCTGGCCGTTCGGGACGGGAACCCGGCTGGAGACGCGGATTCCCGAGCCGCCGCGCTTTGCCGGCAAGCGGTTCGCCTCCATCGCGGCCGCGCTCGCCGACGGACCCAAGTATTTCGAGCAGCTCATGACCGCCGTGGGGAGCCGCGACGGTCGCGAAATCGTGCGGGCGCTCGAAGCGCTGCGCGCGCAAGAGGCCCTCGACCGCGACGGCGAGGGGCGCTATTTCATCAAGAGCCGCGCCAAGGACTGAGGCGTCCGATCCGATCGCCGGAATTTGCGGCGACATCACCGGGAGGTCCCATGACCGTGTTGCGTTCGATTTTCGCGGCTGCGCTCGGCCTCGCGGCGCTTGCCGGCGCCGCGGCGGCGGAGGACACCATCCGCATCGGCATGGCGCGTTCGGTCTCCAACGGCGCCGAATTGATCGCGATCGAGAAGGGCTACTTCAAGGAGGTCGGCATCAAGGTCGAGATGGACGACATCGACACCTCCGCCAACACGATCGCGCTGTTGGCGCAGAACCGCCTGCAGATCGTCGCCGGCGGCATCTCGGCCGGCTATTTCAATGCGCTGGAGAAAGACCTTCCCGTCACCATCATCGCCGACCGGGTATCGACCCCGATCGGGCACAGCCTGATGCTGCGGCCGGACCTCAAGGACAAGATCCAGACCCTGGCCGGGCTCAAGGGCAGGATCGTGGCCAGCAACGGCACCGGGTCGGTCTCGACCTATGAAGTCGGCAAGATGCTGGAAACCGCGGGCCTGCAGATCGCCGACGTGGACGTGAAGATCTTCCCGTTCACCCAGATGGCGCTCGCCTTCACCAACAAGGCGATCGACGCGGCGATCGTGATCCCGCCCTTCGTGTCGCAGTTCGTCGACCAGGGCTACGCCGTGGGCTTCGGCGCGCCCGACGCGCTCGTCAAGCCGACCCCGATGACCATCGCCGTCATCATGGTCAACACCGATTGGGCCAAGGCCAATCCGGCGCTGATCCAGAACTTCTACACTGCCTATCTGCGCGGCGTGCGCGACTACTGCAACGCTTATCACGGCGCGCCGATCAAGAACGAGATCGTCGATCTCCTGATCCGCCACGGCTCGGAGCGGCGGCCGGAATTGCTACACAAATATCCGTGGCCGGCGCGCAGCCCCGATGGCCGCATCAACACCGCGAGCATGCTCGACATGCAGGACTGGTTCGTCAAGAACGGCTTTTCGCGGGTGAAATTCCCGGCCGCGCGCCTGGTCGATTCCCGCTATGCCGATGCGGCGGTCCAGAAGCTCGGGCCCTACGTTCCCGCCAATCGGGAGTCCAAGCTCGAAGGCTGCCGATAACTCCGGCTGCTCGAGCCAACTTATTCACGCATGCCGGTTGATCAGATGCCATCCGTGCGGCGCCTCTGCTCCCTCTCCCCGCGTGCGGGGCGAGGGTCGGGGTGAGGGGGCCTATCCATGCACTCAGACTCGCGGAGAGGCCCCCTCACCCGGCGCGCAAAAGCGCGCCGACCTCTCCCCGCAAGCGGGGAGAGGTGCACCCCCTTGCTGGATCAAAGGGGTGGCCGATGAGCGAACGGCGGGGTGCGGCGATCAGGATCGGTCGGCTGCGCAAGGAATACGGCAGCGGGCCGCAGCGCGTCGTGGCGCTCGACGGCATTGATCTCACCATCGCGCCGGGTGAATTCGTCTGCATCGTCGGGCCGAGCGGCTGCGGCAAGTCGACCCTGCTGCGCATTCTCGCCGGCCTCGACCGCGCCAGCAGCGGCACGCTCGATGTCGACGCCACCGGCTGGCCGGTGGCGAACGCCATGGTGTTCCAGGAACTCGGGCCTGTTTCCCTGGATGAACGTGGAGAAGAACGTCGGCTTCGGGCTGATGACGCGGGGCGTCGACCCCAAGGAGGCGGCGGCGCGGGTCGAGGCGGCGCTGCGCCTCGTCGGCCTCACCAAGTTTCGACGTCACTATCCGCATCAATTGTCCGGCGGCATGCGCCAGCGCGGCGCGATCGCCCGCGCCTTCGTCACCGATCCCGCCGTGCTGCTGATGGACGAGCCGTTCGCGGCGCTCGACGCGCAGAACCGCGTCATTCTCCAGGCCGAGCTGGTGCGCATCTGGGAGGAGACCGGCAAGACCGTGGTCTACATCACCCATTCCATCGAGGAGGCGCTGCTGCTCGGCGACCGCACCGTGGTGATGACGGCGCAGCCCGGCCGCATCAAGGAGATCATCGACATTCCCTTCGCCCATCCCCGCGACCTGATCGAGCTTGCGGCCTCGGCAGAATTCGGCGCCCTCAAGCTCGCCATCTGGCGCATCCTCGAGGGCGAGGTGAACCGCGCCCGGGCGGAACTCGAGCTATGAGCAGCAAGCTCCAGGAGAGGCTGCTCTACCTGATCTCGCCGATCGGGCTTCTCGTGGTGTGGGAGATCCTGCTCCGGCTCGGCTTCGGCGACCGCCGCTTCATTCCGGCGCCGAGCGACATCGCGGTGCGGTTCTGGCAGCTCACGCTCAACGGCGAGCTGGCGATGCACACCGCGGCGACGCTGTGGCGGGTGTTCGCCGGCTTCGTCATCGGCGCGGTGCCGGCGGTCGCGGTCGGGCTATTGATGGCGATGTTCCGCCCGGTGCGGATCTTCTTCGACCCCCTGATCGCGGCGCTGATGCCGATCCCGAAGGTGGCGCTGATGCCGCTGCTGCTGCTCGCCTTCGGCTTCGGCGACGCCTCCAAGATCGCGCTGGTGGCGACGGCGGTGTTTTTTCCCGGTCATCGTCAACACCTATGCCGGCGCCGCCAACATCGACCGCATCTACTGGGACGTCGCCCGCAATTACGGCGCCAGCACCTACATCATGTTCACCCGCGTCGTCTTCTTCGGCGCCCTGCCGCTGATCTTCGCGGGCCTGCGGATCGCGCTCGCGGTCTCCTTCGTGGTGCTGGTCGCGGCCGAGTTCGTGGCGTCGAAGACCGGCATCGGCTATCTGATCTGGAATTCGTGGGAACTGCTGCAAGTCGACTACATGTTCGTCGGCATCCTGGTGATCGGCATTCTCGGCCTGATCACATCGGTCGCGTTCAACGAGATCGAGCGCAAGCTCATCCCGTGGAAGGCGGAGTAGCGGTGCGCGTAGGGTGGGCAAAGCGAAGCGTGCCCACGTCTGCCTGCAGGCCGTCCGCGTGGACACGGCGCGAAGAGCGCGCCTTTGCCCACCCTACAAGCTA
>CAVVCE010000077.1:0-37414 GCA_963746235.1 uncultured Alphaproteobacteria bacterium | reverse complement strand
GCAGCGCGCACCGCGCGCTTGACCATCTCGAGTACAAGCGCTTCCAGCCGAGGATCAAGCACCATCCCGGCTCGCCTGCGACGAAAGTCAGGCGCGCGGCACATGCATACGTCCTAAGCGCAACGCCTTTGCAAAACATTCGTCGACCAGAGGGCGACCAAGCGCCGCGACCACCGAATGGGCCTGCAGCAAATCTACTGTCCAGAGGGTACGTACTTCGCTGAAGCGCTCTCTCAGGAATTCCACGCGCCTTCCTGTCGTCGATGACCAAATCGAATCCGCGGGATGCCGCCACCGCGATGGCCGCTGCTTCACCATCCCCGAGCGCATCGCCGGCAGGTGCACCCACAATCTCGATAAACAAGCCGAGTTCCTCGCCTTCGAGCGATAAGATCGAAACCCTTGGCGACATCTGTCGCAGCGGGTGATCTCCCGGCGGGAACGTCGCTCCCGTGGCAGGGTGGCGTCTGATCTCGGTTACGACTTGTTCCGGCGCATAGCAAGGAATGGCCAACGCATCGAGTATCGCCGTCATGGCTTCCGTGGCCATGAGATTGATCCAGACGCTCGTGTCGAGCACGAGGCTCTGACCGGATCAGCCATGTAGAGAAATAACCTCGTCGGCCTCGAATGGCTTCAGAGCCTCTCTCAGCTCCAGCCGATCCATGGCCAACAGGTCACATAGCTGCCCTTCGGAAAGGAGTTCGCGATCCAGGGCGATCGACGCCAAATAGGCCAGGCGAGACGGTACGAGCGGCGGCTTTGGCTGCACACTCACCCCGCCGACAACACTGCGTTCGAGATCGCCGGCAAAGCCACGATCGCGGATCGAATCCCAAGTCCCCTGGGGCAAAAGAGTCAATTCCTCCAGGCGCCGGCACATGGCCTCCGTTGCTACTCCGAATTGGTGGGCCAGCAAGATCAGCTCCCGCACGTCAAAACGGCTCTCCGAGCCGACGATCTGATCGAAGCGCGCGCGCACTCCCGACGCAGGCATCAGAAACGCCGACCCGAAACGCTTTGCGAAGCGCTCTTCGACCGAGAGGGAGACTTCCTCCTCTTCGAGAATGTCGGCGTGCGACCGATCCGACACGAAGTGTCCGGTTTCGTGGATTGCGGTTTGGACCCGACGCTTCCAGTGATGGTCGGCGTTGATCAGCACACAGGCACCGATCACCGCGTCGTAGGCATAGAGGCCGGCAATCTCCGACGGGAGCGGTCGAAAGAAGATCCGCAAACCGAGTTCAAGCTCCAACAGGCTGATCATATCCGGTATCGGCCCTAGACCCACGCCGAGCCGCGTCCGGAGGTTGTTGGCCGCATCCTCCGCCTGTTGATTGACGATCTGCGGATTGATGCGGATCGGCGGCGGATAGTCGGTGCGCAACTCTTGACCGAGCAGCCGCTCCAACTGCACCGCGCCGGTGGCGAGCTGGGTGAGCAAGCTCAGTGCTTGGGTGACGGCCTTGGACGCTTCCTTTCCCTCGGCGCGCCGAAACTTGGCCGAGAGATCAACGTGAATCGCGTCGGGAGACGTAAGTTTGCCGGCGCTGACGCCATAGAGGCTCGCGAATGCCAGCAGTTCCTCAGGTCTGACAGACCGTTGCCCTTTCTCGATCGCCACCAGAGTCGTCCGCGACATGCCCAGCGCCGCCGCCGCCGCGTCTTGGGTGAGGTTAGCACCGGAACGCGCGCCGCGGAGGCGCCCGCCGAGTTCACCGAGACTGTTCATAGCCGGCCTGCGATCTCGCGAACCCATGATCGTTCTGGCAGCGAGCCCAGGAATCCACTCCACTCGGCCTGATGCTGCTTAAGCAATCTTAGTGGCTTGGTTTGCGCCAACGTGGGGTTGGCCGGAGAGTTCGGCTAGGCGGTCATCACGCATGACTTCTAGTGTTCTTACATTCATTCATTTAGTACCCGCCGCGAGATGTTCTTCCAGCGCCCGCCTGCCGCGTGCATTCTTCTCCAGGATGATATTGGCTTTGGCGGTCCACTTGAAGGGCTTCGGTTTGGCGTTGCGCTCGGTGAGCCAGGTCTCGATGGCAGCCTCGAGTTCGGCGACGCTCTTGAAGACGCCGCGGCGGATTTGCTGGCGAGTGATTTCGGCAAACAGCCGCTCGACCAGGTTGATCCAGGAGGATGATGTTGGCGTGAAGTGCAGCTTGAAGCGCGGGTGCTTGACGAGCCAAGCCTGCACCTCCTGGGTCTTGTGGGTCGTGTAGTTGTCGCAGATCGCGTGCACGTCGAGGTGCTTTTCTACGGCCCGATCGATCTTTTTCAGGAAACGGATGAACTCTTTGGCGCGGTGACGCGGCAGGCACTCGCCGATGACTTTGCCAGTCTTAACGTCGAGTGCCGCAAACAACGTCGTCGTGCCATTGCGTTTGTAGTCGTGCGTCATCGTCTGAGCACGGCCCTTCTTCATCGGCAGGCCCGGTTGCGTGCGATCAAGCGCCTGAATCTGGCTTTTCTCGTCGACGCAGAGCACAACCGCCTTGTCGGGCGGGTTGAGGTAGAGCCCGACAATGTCGACCACTTTCTCAGCGAATTTGGGATCGTTCGATAGCTTGAATGGGCGCGAAAGATGTGGCTTGAGGCCATGCTCCTTCCAGACGCGCTGCACGGTCGTGTGGCCGACGCCAATCTCCTCGGCCAACATCCGTGCGCTCCAGTGCGTTGCATGCTTGGGCTTCTCCTTAGCCGTCCGCGTCACGATCGCGAGCCGCACTTCGGCACTGATAGGCTTCTTGCCCGCGCGTGGCCCCTTGCCCCTATCCTTGAGCAGTCGCTCGACGCCGCCGTCCATGTAGGCTTTCTGCCAGCGCCAAACCGTCGGCTTCGACACCCGAGCCTCGCGCTGGATAGCATTGGTGCCGAGCCCGCAACCCGACAGCAGCACAATGCGCGCGCGCACAACGATCTTCTGCGGCGTCTTGCCATCGGCGACAAGCCGCTCCAGTGTCGTCCGGTCACTGGGCCTGACGTACAGGCATGCATCGATGTTTCGCATGCCGTCGTTAAATCTGATTTGCAGGCCCGTGGGAATCCTATAAATGGGTCAGAACACTAGAATGATAGCTCGACCTGACATTGTCAACCTTATTCGTTTCTACGATATGACATAGTCATCATACCGTCAATATATGCACCAGGCACAGCGGCTTCTTGCCCCAATTCGAGGCAACCGCCGCGCGCACCGCGCGTTTGACCGCCTCGGCGACGGCATCGGGGTCGCGGCGCCGCGCCCGCGGCAATTGCTTGATGGTGTCGACCACGGCATCGAAGGCGATGTCTTGGAACGATGCGCCGTCGGCGCCGGTTTCGGGGATGCCGATCAGTTCGACCGCGGGGTCGCCGGCGATCGCGCCGTGGTCGTCGAGCGCGACCGCCACCGACACGATGCCGACGAAGGCGAGCCGCCTGCGGTCGGCGACCGTGCGCCCTTCGCCGTCGATGATCAGGCGGCCATCCTTGTAGAGCCGGCCCTGCGGCACCTCGTCGATTACGGCCGCCGGGCCCGGCGCCAGCCGCACCACGTCGCCATTTTTGCACACCAGCGCCTGAGGTACCCCCGACATGCGCGCGAGCGATGCGTGCTCGGAAAGATGCAGCGCCTCGCCATGGACGGGAACCGCGATGCGGGGGCGCACCCAGCTATAGAGGTCCGCCACTTCGGCACGGCGCGGGTGGCCCGACACATGGACGAGATGGGTGCGGTCGGTGATGACCTCGATGCCCTGCAGGACCAGTCCGTTGATCACCCGGCCGACCGCCTTCTCGTTGCCGGGAATGGTGCGCGAGGAAAAGATCACCCGGTCGCCCGCGGCGAGGGTGACGTCGGGATGCTCGTCCATGGCGATGCGCGAGAGCGCCGCCCGCGGCTCGCCCTGGCTGCCGGTGCACAGCGCCACCACCTTGTCGCGGGGCAGGTAGCCATAGGTGTCGGTGCCGCGAAACTCCTGCACCCCGTCGAGATAGCCGGTTTCCCGCGCCACCTGGGCAATCCGGTCCATGGCGCGGCCGACCACCACGACCTCGCGGCCGCAGGCGAGAGCGGCGTCGGCGACGGCGCGCAGCCGCGCCACGTTGGAGGCGAAGGTGGTGACGGCGACCCGTCCCGGCGCATTGGCGATCAACTCCGCGAGCGACTTCGCCACGTCGGTTTCCGAGGGCGACCGCCCCTCCCGCACCGCATTGGTGGAATCTCCGACCACCGCGAGGCAGCCGGCATCGCCGAGCGCGCGCAGCTTCGCCTCGTCGGTCGGCGGTCCGATCACCGGGGTCGGATCGAGCTTCCAATCGCCGGTGTGAAGCACCGTGCCGAGGCTGGTGCGGATGATCAGGGCGTTGGATTCCGGGATCGAATGGGAGACCGACACGAACTCGATGTCGAACGGACCGAGCGTGAAGCGGGCGCCGAGCGGCACCACCTTCACCGGGATCTCCGGCGCGCCGGGCTCGGACTGGCGCTTGGCTTCGAGCAGCGCCGCCGTGAACGGCGTCGCATAGACGGGTACTTTCAGCCGCGGCCACAGGTCGAGCAATGCGCCGTAATGGTCCTCATGGGCGTGGGTGAGCACGAGCCCGACCAGATTGCGCCGCTCCTCCACCAGGAAGCGGATGTCGGGCATGATGAGATCGATGCCGGGCAGGTCGTCGCCGGCAAACGGCGACGCCGAGGTCGATGGCGAGCCACGCCTTGCTGTGCTCGGAGCCGAGGCCGTAGAGCGACAAATTCATGCCGATCTCGCCGACCCCGCCGAGCGGCGCAAAGACCAGTTCATCCTTTTTGGAGATCATCGACACTATGGTGCACCGCGGCCGGCTGCGGTCAAGCCCGGCGCAGGCGGCGGCGAACCTTCGGGGATAGGAAACACCTCCCCCGCGGTAATGGTCTCGCGCCGGCCGTCGCCGAGCCGCAGGATCAGCCGGCCGGCCTCGTCGATCGCCTCGAAATGGCCGCTGGTCTCGCGGTCGGCCAGCCGCACGCGGATGGCATGCCCGATGCCGACGGCGCGCGCCAGCCAGCCGGTGCGGATCATCGCTGCGAACCCCGCGCCGCGGTCCCATTGGTGCAGGCGCGTCGCCATGGCGCGGCTCAGGGCCGCCAGCAGCGCGGGGGCGGAGAGCGTTGCTCCCTGTTCGGCAAAATCCGTCGCGGGAAGCTCGACCGCGCACGGATGGTGCCGGCAATTGACGCCGATGCCGATGGCGACGGTCAGCGGCTCGCCCTCCCCCTCGATCAGGATGCCGGCGATCTTGGCGCCGCGGCACAGCATGTCGTTCGGCCATTTGAGCGCGAGGCTGGCGGCGAGGCCGGGCGCAAGCGCGGCAGCGGCGTCATGGACGGCAAGGCCGGCGACGAAGGCGAGCTGCGGCGCCGCGGACGCCGGCGCCGGATCGGTCAGCAGCAGGCTCGCATGGAGGTTGCCCGCCGGCGAGATCCAGGACCGGCCGCGCCGGCCGCGCCCTGCGGTCTGCCGGGTGGCCGCGATCCACAACGGGCCGCGCTCGCCGGCGCGGGCACGCCGCAGCGCTTCGGCATTGGTGGAGTCGGTCTGTCAAGACGACCGGCGACGCCCGCACGCTAGCCGGACGCATCGTGCGCGCGCATGCTCCGCGAGACGCAGTGACCTTGCGCACGCGGAAGCATCGCATCAGAACAGCGATTTCGCGGCGCGCGCCGGCAGCGTCGACCAGCAGGGCCGGATAGGCGGAGAACAGCAGCACGGCGAGGCCGCTGACGCCGAGCACGGTGCCCAATTCGCCCGGCCATCGGGTCGAAAGCCTCCGCGGGCTCGTCGAAATACATGGTCTTGACGATCATCAGATAGTAATACGCGCCGACGACGCTGGTGAGCACGCCGAGCACGGCGAGCGTGAACAGCCCGGCCTGGATCGCGGCGAGAAAGACGTAGAACTTGGCGAAGAATCCCGCCAGCGGCGGCACGCCGGCCATGGAGAACATCAGCATGGCGAAGAAGAACGCCATCACCGGCTTGGTGCGGGCGAGCCCGGCGAGATCGGATATGTCCTCGACCGGCTTGCCCTGGCGGCGCATGGAGATGATGCAGGCGAAGGTGCCCAGCGTCATCGCCACATAGATCGCCATGTAGACGAGCACGCCCTGGATGCCGTCGCTGGTGCCGGCAGCGAGCCCGACCAGCGCAAAGCCCATGTGGCCGATCGAGGAATAGGCCATCAGCCGCTTGATGTTGCGTTGCCCGATGGCGGCGAAGGAACCGAGCGCCATCGAAGCGATCGACACGAAAACGACGATCTGCTGCCATTGCGGCGCGATGCCGGGAAACGCCGTGATCGACACCCGCATGAAGATCGCGATCGCCGCCACCTTGGGCGCCGCGGCGAAGAACGCGGTCACCGAGGTCGGCGCGCCCTGGTAGACGTCGGGCGTCCACATGTGGAACGGCACCGCCGAGACCTTGAAGCACAAGCCCGCGAACAGGAAGACCAGCCCGAAGGTGAGCCCGAGCCCGCCGTCGCCCGCCGCCTGCGCGATGCCGGCGAAGCTCACGGTGCCGGTGAAGCCGTAGATCAGGGAGGCGCCGTAGAGCAGCATGCCCGAGGAGAGCGCGCCGAGGACGAAGTATTTGAGGCCCGCCTCGGTCGAGCGGGCATTGTCGCGGTCGATCGCCGCCATCACGTAGAGCGACAGGCTCATCAGCTCGAAGCCGAGATAGAGCGCGATCAGGTCGGCCGCCGAGATCAGCATCAGCATGCCGGTGGTCGAGAGCAGGATGAGGATCGGATATTCGAACTTCCTGCGCTGGAGGTCGCGCAGGAATTCGACCGACAGCAGGATGGCGCCGATCGAGCCGACCAGCACCAGCAGCTTGAGGTACCGGGAAAAGCCGTCGACCACGAAGCTGCCGCCGAAGGCGACGGTCTTGTCGGCGGGCATCAGCAGGATCACCACCCCGGCGAGGATCAGCAACATCACCGCGAAGCCGCTCAATGCCGCCGTCGACTGGTCGCCGCGCCAGGCGCCCATCATCAGCAGCACCATGGCGCCGATGGCGAGCACGAGTCTCGGGCAGCACGGGATAGACGGCGGCGAAATCGAGGCCTTCGGTCATCGCTGGAACGCCTTATTGCGCGAGCGCGGCCGCCTTCGCCGCACCGAGCGCCTGATGATAATTCTCCAGCAGCGCCGTGACCGAGGCCGCCGACATGTCGATGACCGGCTTGGGATAGATGCCGATCAGAATGGTGAGCACGACGAGCGGGGTAAGGATCAGGATCTCGCGCCCGTCGAGATCGGTGATGGCGGCGAGCGACGGCCGCAGCGTTCCGTAGATCACCTTGCGATAGAGCCACAACGCATAGGCGGCGGAGAAAATCACCCCCAGCGTCGCGAAGAACGCGACCGAGGCGTTGACGCGGAAGGTTCCGATCAGGGTGAGGAACTCGCCGATGAACCCGGAGGTGCCGGGCAACCCGACATTGGCGAGGGTGAACACCATGAACGCGGCGGCGTAGAGCGGCATACGGTTCACGAGGCCGCCATAGGCGGCGATCTCGCGGGTGTGCATGCGGTCATAGACGACGCCGACGCACAGGAACAGTGCGCCGGACACGATGCCGTGGGAGATCATCTGGAAGATGCCGCCGGCGACGCCCTGGGTGGTGGCGGCGAAAATGCCCATCGTAACGAAGCCCATATGCGCCACCGAGGAATAGGCGATCAGCTTCTTCATGTCCTCCTGCACCAGCGCCACCAGCGAGGTGTAGACGATGGCGACCACCGACAAGGCGAATACCAGCGGCGCGAATTCGACCGATGCGGACGGAAACATCGGCAGCGAGAAGCGCAGGAAGCCGTAGCCGCCCATCTTCAGGAGGATGGCGGCGAGGATCACCGAGCCCGCCGTCGGAGCCTCCACATGGGCGTCGGGCAGCCAAGTATGGACCGGCCACATCGGCATCTTCACCGCGAAGGAGGCAAAGAAGGCGAGCCAGGCCCAGGTCTGCAGCGACGGCGGAAAGCCGTGGCGGAGCAGGACCGGGATGTCGGTGGTGCCGGCATCCCAATACAACGCCATGATGGCGAGCAGCATCAGCACCGAGCCGAGGAACGTGTAGAGGAAGAACTTGAAGCTCGCATAGACCCGGCGCGGGCCGCCCCAGACGCCGATGATGAGGAACATCGGGATCAGGCCGCCCTCGAAGAACAGGTAGAACAAGGTGAGGTCGAGCGCGCAGAAGGTGCCGACCATCAAGGTCTCCAGCACCAGGAAGGCGACCATGTATTCCTTCACCCGGCGCTGGATCGGCAGCCAGCTCGCGATGATGCAGATCGGCATCAACGCGGTGGTGAGAATGACGAACGGCAGCGAGATGCCGTCGACGCCCATGTGGTAGCTGATGGTGCCGGCGAGCCAGGGCTTCTTCTCGACGAACTGGAATTCCGCCGAGCCCGGATCGAAGCGCCACACCAGGATCAGCGAAATGACGAAAGTGATCAGCGTCGTCCACAACGCCATCCAGCGGGCATTGCGGTCCACCGACGGGTCCTCGGCGCGCATCAGGATGATCAGCAGTGCGCCGAGCAGCGGCAGGAAAGTGGTGACGGACAGGATCGGCCAGCTTGCCATCAATGGCCTCCCGCCGCGAACATGAACCAGGTGATGAAGGCGGCGACGCCGATCAGCATCGCGAAGGCGTAGTGATACATGTAGCCGGTCTGCAGCCGCACCACGTTGCGGGTCACGTCGATCACCCGCGCCGACACGCCGTCAGGCCCGAAGCCGTCGATCAGCCAGCCGTCGCCGCCCTTCCATAACAGGCGCCCGAGCCACAGCGTCGGCCGCACGACGATGCGGTCGTAGATCTCGTCGAAATACCATTTGTTGAGCAGGAATTTGTAGGCGACCTCGTGTTGGCGGGCGAGTTCGGCGGGAATGTCCGGGCGTCGGATGTAGAACAGCCACGCCACCGCGAAGCCGAGCGCCATCGCCACCGTCGGCAGCGCCGCGATCAGGGCATCGGTGTGGTGGTGCATCTCCTCGAGGAGCTCGGTGTTGAGCTTCAGCGATTCCCGGAAGAAGCTCTCCACGTCCGCCCCGACGAACACCTGGTAGAACGGATATCCCGCCAGGATCGATCCGAGCGCCAGCACGAACAGCGGAATCAGCATGGACCGCGGGCTCTCATGGGCCGCCTCGCAATGCGCGAGTCGTGCGGACGGCCATGGAACGTCTTGAATACCAGCCGCCATGAGTAGAACGCGGTCAGCCCCGCAGCGATCAGCGTCATCAGGTAGGCGTAGAGCGCTGCCGAATTCGTGCTGGCATAGGCGGCCTCGATGATGGCGTCCTTGGAGAAATATCCGGCGGTGAGCGGGAACCCCGTCAATGCGAGGGTGCCGACCACCATCATCGTATAGGTGAAGGGAATTTTGGTGCGCAGCCCGCCCATCATGCGGATGTCCTGCTCGTGATGCATCGCGGTGATCACCGAGCCGGAGCCGAGGAACAGCAGCGCCTTGAAGAAGGCGTGGGTGAAGAGGTGGTACATGCCGACCGAATAGGCGCCGACGCCCATGGCGACGAACATGTAGCCGAGCTGCGAGCAGGTCGAATAGGCGACGATCCGCTTGATGTCGTTCTGCACCAGGGCGACGGTCGCCGCGAACATCGCGGTGGTGGCGCCGATGATGGTGACGAACACCCGCGCGTCCTCGGAAAGCGCGAACAGCGGCGACAGCCGCGCGACCATGAACACGCCCGCCGTGACCATGGTGGCGGCGTGGATCAGCGCCGAAACCGGGGTCGGGCCCTCCATCGCATCCGGCAGCCAGGTGTGCAGCAGGAACTGCGCCGACTTACCCATCGCCCCCATGAACAGCAGCAGGCAGATCAGGGTGAGCGCGTCGAAGTTCCAATACAGGAGGTGGATGGTCTTGCCGGTCAGCGCCGGCGCCTGGGCGAAGATGGTGTCGAAATCGACCGCTCCGGTCATATAGAAGACGGCGAAGATTCCGAGAGTGAAGCCGAAATCGCCGATGCGGTTGACGATGAAGGCCTTGATCGCCGCCGCGTTCGCCTCCGGCTTGTGGTACCAGAAGCCGATCAGCAGATAGCTGGCGAGCCCGACGCCTTCCCAGCCGAAGAACATCTGCACGAGATTGTCGGCGGTCACCAGCATCAGCATCGCGAAGGTAAACATGGAGAGGTAGGCGAAGAACCGCGGCTGGTAGGGATCCTCCTCCATGTATCCGATCGAGTAGAGGTGGACGAAGGCGGACACCGTCGTCACCACCACCAGCATGACCGCGGTCAGGGCGTCGACCCGTATCGCCCACTCGACCTTGAGGTCGCCGGAAACGATGAACGGCAAAATGGAATCGTGGGCATCCTGATGGCCGAAGCCGACCCGCCACAGCGCGATCCAGGACAGCACCATGGAGATGAACAACAGTGTCGTGGTGATCAATTCCGCCGAGCGCGATCCCGTGGCGGGCGGCTCGCGCTCCTCGGCATGGGACGGATGCGCAGCCGCGCCGTGAGCCGCCGGTTCGTCGAGGGCATGCGCGGGCGCCGGCCCGTGGCCATGGCCGTCGGCTCCAGCCCCCGGCGGCCCGCCCGGAAAGCGCGCATGGGCGCCGGCGAGGGCGATGATCCCGGCCAGGATCGCGCCCAGCAGAGGGAGAAAGACGATGGCTTGATACATCGTTCGATTCAGCCCTTCATCAGGTTGATGTCTTCGACCGCGATGGAGCCGCGATTGCGATAGAAGACGACGAGGATGGCGAGCCCGATCGCGGCCTCGGCGGCGGCCACCGTCAGCACGAACAGCGCATAGACCTGGCCGACGAGATCGCCGAGATGGGTCGAGAACGCCACCAGATTGATGTTCACCGCGAGCAGGATCAACTCGATCGACATCAGGATGACGATGACGTTCTTGCGGTTGATGAAAATGCCGAAAATGCCGAGCGTGAACAGGATCGCGGCAACGACGAGATAGTGGCCCAGCCCGATGGTCATTGCCGCTAGATCCCCTGCCCCGGACGCACCTGGCGGATTTCGATCGCGGTCGCCTTGGTGCGGGCGACCTGGTCGGCGACGTTCTGGCGCTTGACGTTGGGCTTGTGGCGCAAGGTCAGGACGATGGCGCCGATCATGGCGACGAGGAGCACGAGGCCCGCCGCCTGGAAATAGTAGACATAGCGAGTGTAGAGCACATGCCCCAGCGCCGCGGTGTTCGATAGCGTGTCGATATTGGGGATCGGGGAGGTGATTGTCCTCGCCACCCCGGGGCCGATCGCCCAGGAGCCCAGCACCAGCACCAACTCGACCAGGAATATGAAGGCGATCACCCCGCCGACCGGGAGATAATTGAGAAAGCCCTCCCGCAACTCGGCGAAATCCACGTCCAGCATCATCACCACGAACAGGAACAGCACCGCCACCGCGCCGACATAGACGACGATCAGGATCATCGCCAGGAACTCGGCGCCCATGAGCACGAACAGGCCGGCCGCATTGACGAAGGCGAGGATCAGGAACAGCACCGAATGCACCGGGTTCTTCGACGCGATCACCATGACCGCCGAGGCCACGCAGATGCCGGCGAACAGGTAGAAGAACAACGCTGCGATGATCATGGTTTCACTTCACCGGTACGGCGCGTCGAGGGAGATGTTCTTCGCGATCTCGCGTTCCCAGCGGTCGCCGTTGGCGAGCAGGCGTTCCTTGTCGTAGTAGAGCTCCTCGCGGGTCTCGGCGGCGAATTCGAAGTTCGGTCCTTCGACGATGGCGTCGACCGGGCAGGCCTCCTGGCACAGGCCGCAATAGATGCATTTCACCATGTCGATGTCGTAGCGGGTGGTGCGGCGGGTGCCGTCATTGCGGCGCGGGCCGGCCTCGATGGTGATCGCCTGGGCCGGGCAGATCGCCTCGCACAGCTTGCAGGCGATGCAGCGCTCCTCGCCGTTGGGGTAGCGGCGCAACGCATGCTCGCCGCGGAAGCGCGGCGAGAGCGGCCCTTTTTCGAACGGATAGTTCAAGGTCGACTTGGGCTTGAAGAAGTAGCGCATCGACAGCACGATGGCGCCGACGAACTCCGCCAAGAACAGTGATTTGGCCGCCTGGTCGAGCCTCATCGGATGATCCTCATTGTGGCGCCAGCCCGGTGAACTGCAGGAACGCCGCCACGATCACGACCATGGCGAGCGAGAGCGGCAGGAACACCTTCCAGCCGAGCCGCATCAACTGGTCATAGCGATAGCGCGGAACGAAGGCTTTCACCAAGGCGAACATGAAGAACACGAAGCCGGCCTTGAGCACGAACCAGACGATGCCGGGAACCCAGGTAAAGGGCACCACCGCGAACGGCGGCAGCCAGCCGCCCAGGAACAGGAGGGTGGTCATGGCGCACATGGTGGCGACCGCCACGTATTCGCCGAGCATGAACAGCATGTAAGGGGTCGAGCCGTACTCGACCATGAAGCCCGCGACCAGCTCGGATTCCGCTTCGACCAGGTCGAAGGGCGGCCGGTTGGTCTCGGCGAGCGCGGAAATGAAGAACACGATGAACATCGGAAACAGCGGCAGCCAGAACCAGTTCAGCATGGTGAACCAGGGCACGCCGAGGAGGTTGGCGAGGCCGCGCGATTCCTGCGCGGCGACGATCGCGCTCAGGTTGAGCGAGCCGACGCACAGGAGCACCGTGATGATCACGAAGCCGATCGAGACCTCGTAGGACACCATCTGCGCGGCCGAGCGAAGCGCCGACAGAAACGGATATTTCGAATTCGACGCCCACCCCCCCATGATGATGCCGTAGACGCCGAGCGAGGAGATCGCGAAGATGTAGAGCACGCCGACATTGATGTCGGAGATCAGCCAGCCGGCGCTGACGGGGATGACCGCCCAGGCGGCGAGCGCGAGCACGCAGGTGACCAGCGGCGCCAGCACGAACACGCCCTTGTTGGCGCCGGCCGGAATGATCGGCTCCTTGAACATGAACTTCAGGAGATCGGCGAAGCTCTGAAAGAGCCCCCACGGCCCCACCACATTGGGGCCGCGCCTCATCTGCACCGCCGCCCAGATCTTGCGGTCGGCCAGCAGCACATAGGCGATCGCGATCAGCAGCACCACGAGCATCAGCACGCTCTGCGCGAGCATGACGATCAGCGGCCACAGGTAATTGGTCCAAAACTCCGTCATGCCCATGGTTTCCTACTCGGCCGCCGCTGCGCGCGTTTTCGGCGAGCGCCGAGCATTCCGCCATCACCGCGGAGGCCCGCGCGATCGGGTTGGTGAGGTAGAAATCCTCGACCGTCGACCGGAACGGCGCCTTGTCGAGGCTGCCGCCCATGGCGGCGAGCGTCCTGATGTCGTCGGCGGCGGCCGGCGTGACGGTGTCGGTGACGGCGAGGTGCGGATGTTCCTTGAAGACGGCGGCCCGCAGCTGCGGCAACGAATCATAAGGCAGCTTGACGCCGAGCACGTCGGACAATGCACGCAGGATCGACCAGTCCTCCCGCGCATCGCCGGGCGGGAACGCGGCGCGCCCCGCCATCTGCACGCGGCCTTCGGTATTGACGAGGATGCCGGACTTCTCGGTATAGGCCGCGCCGGGCAGGACGACATCGGCGCGCTGAGCGCCGCGGTCGCCATGGGTGCCGATGTAGATCACGAACGCGCCGGGCTCGACCTCGACCTCGTCGGCGCCGAGCAGGAACAGGAGGTCGACGCCGCCCTGCGCCATCGCTTCGGCGGTGAGGCCGTCGTCGCCGGGAACGAAGCCGATGTCGAGGCCGCCGACCCGGGACGCTGCAGTATGAAGCACGCAAAAGCCGTTCCAGCCGTCGGCGAGCGCACCGACCGAGACCGCGGCCTTGGCCGCCGCCGCGAGCACGGCAGCGCCGTCGGGCCGCGCCAGCGCGCCCTGCCCGATCAGCCAATCTGCCGCTTCAGCTCGGCCGGCTTTGTTCCATGAACGCGGCCAGCGTGTCGGTGCCGGCGCCGAGATAGGCGTAGTCATAGGTGAGATCGGCGTGCTCGCCGATCACCCCGATCTTGAGGCCGCCGGTGCGCCAGCGCTTGCGGATGCGGGCATTGAGCACCGGGGCTTCCTTGCGCGGATTGGAGCCGATGATCATGAGCCCGTCGGCTTCGTCGATCCCCGCAATGCCGGCATTGAAGAGGTAGCTGGCGCGGCCCCATTTGGGGTCGAGCGCGGTGCCGTCCTGGCGGCAGTCGAGATGGGGCGAGCCGAGCCGGGCGATCAGCTGCTTGAGCGCGAACATCTCCTCGACCGCGCAGAGATCGCCGGCAATGGCGCCGATGCCGCCGCGGCGGGTCGTCTTCATCTTGGCGGCGATGGCCTGGAATGCCTGCGACCAGGACGCCGGCTGGAGCCGTCCGCCGCGGCGCACATAGGGCTGGTCGAGCCGCTGCACCCGCAGGCCGTCGACCACGTGGCGGGTCTTGTCGGAAATCCATTCCTCGTTCACGTCCTCGTTGACGCGCGGCAGGATGCGCATCACCTCGCGGCCGCGGGTGTCGACGCGGATCGCGGAACCGACGGCGTCCTGGACGTCGAACGACTCGGTCTTGACCAGTTCCCAGGGCCGCGCGACGAACGCATAGGGCTTGGCCGTCAGCGCCCCCACCGGGCAGAGATCGACCACATTGCCCTGCAGCTCCGATGTCATGGCCTGGGTCAGATAGGTGGTGATCTCCATGTCCTCGCCGCGGCCGGTGGCACCGAGCTCGGGCACGCCGGCGACCTCGGTCGCGAACCGCACGCAGCGGGTGCACTGGATGCAGCGGTTCATCGAGGTCTTGACGAGGGCGCCGAGATACTTGTCCTCGACGGCGCGCTTGTTCTCCCTGAAGCGCGAGGAGTCGACGCCGTAGGCCATCGCCTGGTCCTGCAGGTCGCATTCCCCGCCCTGGTCGCAGATCGGACAGTCGAGGGGATGGTTGATGAGCAGAAACTCCATCACCCCTTCGCGCGCCTTCCTGACCATCGGCGAGCGGGTCTTGACCTCGGGCGGCTCGCCCTTGGGGCCGGGACGGCAGTCGCGCACGCCCCAGGCGCAGCTCGCGACCGGCTTCGGCGAGCCCGCGAGTTCGACCAGGCACATGCGGCAATTTCCGGCGATCGACAGGCGCTCATGAAAGCAGAACCGCGGGATTTCGGCGCCGCCGGCCTCGCAGGCCTGCAGCAGCGTGTATTCGGGCGGAACATCGATCTCGTTGCCGTCGACGATGATCTTGGTCATTGGCGCGGTTCACTCATTGATCATTCCGCCGCCACCCGCACCGGATCGGGGTGCGGATTGGCGGCATATTCATCGATGCGGCGCTCGATCTCGGGACGGAAATGGCGCAGCAGGCCCTGGACCGGCCAAGCCGCGCCGTCGCCGAATGCGCAGATTGTGTGGCCTTCGATCTGCTGGGTGACCTGCATCAGCATATCGATCTCGCGCCGGTGGGCGCGCCCTTCCGCCATGCGCGTCAGCACGCGCCACATCCAGCCCATGCCCTCGCGGCACGGGGTGCACTGGCCGCAGCTCTCATGCTTGTAGAAGTAGGAGATGCGGGCCATGGCGCGCACGATATCGGTCGACTTGTCCATGACGATGACGGCGGCGGTGCCGAGCGCCGACTTCACGTCCTTGGTGCCGTCGAAATCCATCGGCAGCGGCACGCATTGCGCGGCCGGAACCAGCGGCATCGAGGAGCCGCCGGGGATGACGGCGAGGAGATTGTCCCAGCCGCCGCGTACGCCGCCGGCATGGGTCTCCACCAGCTCGCGCAGCGGAATGCCCATGGCCTCTTCCACATTGCAGGGCCGGTTCACGTGGCCGGAGATGCAGAACAGCTTGGTGCCGGTATTGTTCGGCCGGCCGATGCCGGCGAACCAGCCGGCGCCGCGCCGCATGATGTCGGGGACGACGGCGATCGACTCGACGTTGTTCACGGTGGTCGGGCAGCCGTAAAGGCCCGTATTGGCCGGGAATGGCGGCTTGAGCCGCGGCTCCCCTTCTTGCCCTCCAGGCTTTCGAGCAGCGCGGTCTCCTCGCCGCAGATATAGGCGCCGGCGCCGTGGTGGACGTGGAGGTCGAAGTCCCAGCCGTTGATGTTGTTCTTGCCGATCAGCCTGGCCTCATAGGCCTCGTCGACCGCGGCCTGCAGGTGCTCGCGCTCGCGGATGTATTCGCCGCGCATATAGATGTAGCAGACGTGCGCGCCCATGGCGAAGCTGGCGATCAGGCAGCCTTCGACCAGGAGATGCGGATCGTGCCGCATGATCTCGCGGTCCTTGCAGGTGCCGGGCTCGGACTCGTCGGCATTGATGACGAGGTAATGCGGCCGCTCGCCGATCTGCTTGGGCATGAACGACCATTTCAGGCCGGTCGGGAACCCGGCGCCGCCGCGGCCGCGCAGGCCCGAGGCCTTCACCTCCGCGATGACGCCGTCGCGGCCCTTTGCGAGGATCGCCTTGGTGCCGTCCCAGGCGCCGCGCGCCCGCGCGCCTTCGAGGCCCCAATCGTGGCGGCCATAGAGGTTCGTGAAGATGCGGTCCTTGTCCTGGAGCATCGGCTACGCCTTGATTGGCTTGTCGGGGTTGTCCTCGCCGGCTGCAAGCTTGGTCGCCTGGGAGACCCAGTTCTCGCGGTCGATCCGGCCGGGAAAGGAAAGATAGGTACCCACCCACCGGATTTCCGGCCGGTCCCATCCGGCGATCTGGTCGAAGTGGAAGATGCCGAGCGCATTGAGCTTTTGCTCGTTCACGCGGCCGATGCCCTTGATGCGCTGGAGGTTGTCGCTCTTGTCGGCGCGGGGCGCGGCGAGACCCTGCGGCCTGGCGCCGACGGCGTCGGCTTTTTGCTCCGGCGTCGCATCCTTGCCGAGCTTGGCGAGCGTGGCGCTGATATCGGCCTCCTCGGCCGCGGCGAGCGCCTCGGTATCCCTCGCGGGCGGCGCGACGGCTGCATCGGACGCCGGGCTCGGAGCAGCGGGCACAACTTGGATCGGTTCCGCCGGTTCCGGCTCGGAAGCGGCGCGCTGAGTGGTGGCCGCGGAGGCCGGCAGGTGCGGCACGTTCATCGGCGAATCGGTGAGCGGCGAATTGGTAAGAGTGGTGTCGCCGCCGATCGGCGCCGAGAACTGCCGGCCGTTCTGCGGGCCGGGCTTTGGCGTTTCGCCGCGCGCGAGCGCATCGAGCACCTTCTCGAAAGTTTCCGGCGTCAAATCCTCATAAGTGTCCCTGCCGATCAGGACCATCGGGGCGTTGACGCAGGCTCCCAGGCACTCGACCTCCTCCCAGGAGAAATCGCCGTCGGCGGAGACATGGAACGGCTCGTGGTCGATGCGCCGCTCGCACACCTTTTTGATCTCCTCGCCGCCGCGCAGCAGGCACGGCGTCGTGCCGCACCACTGCACATGGGCCTTGCGGCCGACCGGCTGGAGCAGGAACATGGTGTAGAAGGTCGCGACCTCGAGCACGCGGATCTTCGCCATGCCGAGCAGCTCGGCGACGCATTCGATCGCCTTTTGCGGCAGCCAGCCGCCGTGCTGCTCCTGCGCCCGCCACAGCACCGGCAGCACCGCGGAAGCGGCGCGGCCTTCCGGGTAGTTCGCGATCTGGCGCTTGGCCCAGTCGAGATTCTCCGCCGTAAAGGAAAACTCCTTCGGCTGAATGTCGGCGGGGGCGAGGCGGCGGACGGACATTACGGGACCCAGTCAGGTTGGTTTTTGCGGCGTGCAGGGCGAGCTCTCATCAGCCGGCCCCCACGCTGCGGCCGGACGATGGTCCGAGCAATGCGAGGACGGGGACCGCAATCCCAGGCGGATCGAGGGTGACATCGCCATCGTGCGCGATCCGGGTAGCGATGTCGCCTCCGTCATTGCGCCGGTGGTGCACGACGACGCGCTTTTCCGAAAAGATGATCAGATAGTGGCGGATGCTCGCAACCGAGAAGTAGTCGACGAGCTTGGTCTCGACATCGTCGCGCTCGCTCGACGGCGAGACCACTTCGACGACGATCAGTGGTGATACGATCAGCGCATCAGGGTCCGGCGCGGCTCCGCACTGAACCAAAACGTCGGGCATGCGCAGGGTTTTATCGTTGACCGCAATGCCGACGCCATCGCCGAGGACCAAGCAGGGCAATCCCGCCGCTTGCACCGCGTCGTCAAGCGTTCGCCACGCCGCCGCTTTCGTTCGATTGTGCCGCACGGTGTCTCGGGTCATCGCGACGACCTCGCCGTCTACGAGCTCGTAGCGGTCGTCCGGCTGCCGCGCGCTCCAGGCGAGGAACTCGTCGACCTTCATCCGTGCCTTGGGCAGAACCGGAGCGTTCATCGGTCGACCTCGCCGAACACGATGTCGATGGAGCCGAGAATCGCCGAGACGTCGGCGAGCATGTAGCCGCGGCAGAGGAAATCCATGGCCTGGAGATGGGCAAAGCCCGGCGCCCGGATTTTGCACTTGTAGGGCTTGTTGGTGCCGTCGGCGACGAGGTAGACGCCGAACTCGCCCTTGGGCGCTTCGACCGCGGCATAGACCTCGCCGGCGGGCACGTGATAGCCCTCGGTATAGAGCTTGAAATGATGGATCAGCGCCTCCATCGAGCGCTTCATCTCCTCGCGCCGCGGCGGCACGATCTTGTTGTCGGCGACGCTGACCGGCCCCTGCCCCGCCGGCTCCCGCAGCTTGGCGATACACTGCTTCATGATGCGCACCGACTGCCGCATCTCTTCCATGCGGATGCAGTAGCGGTCGAAGCAGTCGCCGTTCTTGCCGATGGGAATGTCGAAATCGAGCTCGGAATAGACCTCGTAGGGCTGCGCCTTGCGCAGGTCCCAGGCGGCGCCGGAGCCGCGCACCATCACCCCGGAGAAGCCCCAGGCCCAGGCATCTTCCAGCTTGACGACGGCGATGTCGACGTTGCGCTGCTTGAAGATGCGGTTGCCGGTCAGCAATGTCTCCAGATCGTCGCAGACGATGAGGAACGGATCGCAGAATGCCTCGATATCGTCGATCAGCTTGACGGGCAGATCCTGGTGCACGCCGCCGACACGGAAATAGGCCGCATGCATGCGGCTGCCGGAGGCGCGCTCGTAGAACACCATCAGCTTCTCGCGCTCCTCGAAGCCCCACAGCGGCGGCGTCAGGGCGCCGACGTCCATCGCCTGGGTGGTGACGTTGAGGAGATGGGACAACAGGCGGCCGATTTCGGCATAGAGCACGCGGATGAGCTGGGCGCGGCGCGGCACCGCGAGACCGAGCAGCTTCTCCACCGCGAGGCAGAAGGCGTGCTCCTGGTTCATCGGCGCGACATAGTCGAGCCGGTCGAAATATGGGATCGCCTGCTGGTAGGTCTTGTGCTCGATCAGCTTTTCGGTGCCGCGATGGAGCAGGCCGATATGCGGGTCGACGCGCTCGACCACCTCGCCGTCGAGCTCCAGCACGAGCCGCAGCACGCCATGGGCGGCCGGATGCTGGGGGCCGAAATTGATGGTGAAATTGCGGACCTCGCTCATCGCAATCAGCCTGCCTTCCCGGCCTTCTCGTCGCCGGGCAACGGATAGTCCGGCCCCTCCCACGGCGACAGGAAGTCGAAATTGCGGAACTCCTGGGCGAGCTGCACGGGGCTGTACACGACGCGCTTCTGCTCGTCGTCCCAGCGCACCTCGACGAAGCCGGTCAGGGGGAAATCCTTGCGCAGCGGATGGCCCTCGAAGCCGTAATCGGTGAGGATGCGCCGCATGTCCGGATGACCTGTGAACACCACGCCGTAGAGGTCATAGACCTCGCGCTCGAACCAGTTGACGCCGGGAAACACGTCGATGATCGAGGCGACCGGCGTCGCCTCGCCGACCTCGATCTTGACGCGGATGCGGGCGTTGTGGGTCGGCGACAGCAGATGATAGACGATGTCGAAACGGCGCTCGCGCTGCGGCCAGTCGACGGCGGTGATGTCGACGAAGGCCTGGAACGCGCAAGCGGGATCGTCGCGAAGATGTTTCATCACCGCGACGATGTCGTCGGCCTCCGCCTGGAGCGTGAGTTCGCCGACCGTGTGGGCATACGGCGTGACGGCAAAACCCGTCACCGCCCCCGGCAGCGCCGCCGCCACGGCTCGACCCAGGGATTCGAGCTTTTCGTTGGTCATCGTCACCGCTCGATCGTCCCGATGCGCCTGATCTTCTTCTGCAGCAGCAGCACTCCGTAGAGGAGCGCCTCCGCGGTCGGCGGGCAGCCGGGCACGTAGATGTCCACCGGCACGATCCGATCGCAGCCGCGCACCACCGCATAGGAGTAGTGGTAATAGCCGCCGCCATTTGCGCAGGAGCCCATGGAAATCACATAGCGCGGCTCCGGCATCTGGTCGTAGACCTTGCGCAGCGCCGGCGCCATCTTGTTGGTCAGGGTTCCCGCCACGATCATCACGTCGGACTGGCGCGGCGACGCGCGCGGCGCAAAGCCGAACCGCTCCGCATCGTAGCGCGGCATCGACATCTGCATCATCTCGACCGCGCAGCAGGCGAGCCCGAACGTCATCCACATCAGCGAGCCGGTGCGCGCCCAGATGATCAGGTCGTCGGCCGCGGCAACCAGGAAGCCCTTGTCGGCGAGTTCGCTGTTCAAGCCGGCATAAAACGGGTCGTCGGCGCCGATCGGCCGTCCGGTGCGGGGGTCGAGCAGCCCCGACGCGGCGGGCGCAACCTGCGGAGTTCGCTCGCTCAATCCCATTCGAGCGCTCCCTTCTTCCACTCATAGATAAAGCCGATGGTGAGGACCGCAAGGAACGCCATCATCGACCAGAATCCGAACGCCCCGATCTGGCCGAACGCCACCGCCCACGGGAACAGGAACGACACTTCGAGATCGAAGATGATGAACAGGATCGCGACCAGGTAGAAGCGCACGTCGAACTTCATGCGGGCATCGTCGAAGGCGTTGAAGCCGCACTCGTAGGCGGAAAGCTTCTCCGGGTCGGGCTCGCGGTAGGCGATGATGAAGGGCGCAATCAGAAGTACGAGCCCGATCGCGATGGAGACGCCGATGAAGATGACGAGCGGAAGATATTCCTGCAGCAGCGCGTTCATCTTCACCCTCTTTGGCGCGGACCGATGGGTCGCAACCACCACAGGCCGCAAATCCCACCCGTCCCGGCCCGACCGGAGCAAGCGCAGCCTCAATCAAGCAAACCTAGCAAACCTGGATCAGCTCCAAGGTGGGAAACGGCCGAGGCTTAGCGCAGCGCAGCATGGGAGGCAAGCCGATGTTCGATCCGCCCGATCCGACCTTGGCATGCGATATTCGTACTCTGCCGATATTCTCGCCCTGCCGATAGTCGTACCTTGCCGACTTGCCGCCCATACGCCTTTCGTCTCACGCGACGGTAACCCGACAAATGTGTCAGGCGCAGGCGATTGTGCGCGATCCCGTGTGCCGGAAGGAACGACCAATCCCTTTGACATCGCGCATGATCTTGTCGGACAAGTCCGCGACTTCCGCGGTTCCTGCATTCCGGAAAGGCCAGTTCATGAACGAAACGATCCTCCAGCATCGCCTGACCGGCAAGGAACACTGGACCGACAAGGGAGAGGTGAAGCTTTTCCTGTGGAACAAGTGCGCCGGCGATCCCGCCGAGGCCAAGGCGACGATCCTGTTCGTCCATGGTTCCTCGATGGCCTCCCAGCCGACCTTCGATCTCGACGTCCCCGGACGGCCGGACTCCTCGGCGATGGAGTTCTTCGCCCGTCACGGCTACGACACCTGGTCGGTGGACATGGAGGGGTACGGCCGCTCCACCAAGACCCGCGACAACAATGCCCCGATCGCCTATGGCGCCGAGGATTGCTACCGCGCGGCGACCTATATCCAGGGCCTGCGCGGCAAGCGGCCGTTGCTGGTCTATGGCATTTCCTCGGGCGCGCTGCGCGGGGCGCTGTTCGCGCAGAACCACCCCGACATGGTGGCGCGGCTCGCCCTCGATGCCATGGTGTGGACCGGCAAGGGCAGCCCGACCCTCGCCGAGCGGTCGAAGCGGCTGCCGGAATTCCGCACCAAGAACCGGCGTCCGATCGACCGCGCCTTCGTGCATTCGATCTTCAACCGCGACCATGCGGGCTCGGCCGAGGACAAGGTCGTCGACGCCTTCGCCGACGCCATTCTCGCGCTCGACAATTCCATTCCGAATGGCACCTATGTCGACATGTGCGCGAACCTGCCGGTCTGCGATCCCACCAAGATCATGGTCCCCACCATCGTCATGCGCGGACAATGGGACGGCATCGCCAGCATCGAGGACCTCCTGGAGTTCTTCAGGCTGCTGCCCAATCCGGACAAGCAGTTCACGGTCATGCCCGGCATCTCGCATGCGAGCTTCCAGGGCAAGAACTACGAACTCGCATTGCATATCCTGCTGAGCTTCTTCTCCCAGCCGGCACCGGTCTATCGGGGGTGATGACGGTCGCTCACCGCGGTTCCGGGAGCGCGCATGGCTGCGGCGTGCCGCCGGAGCACACGACCGCTATAATCTGGCGCCGATCTGATGACGGTATCAGATCAACACTACCTGATCGGCTCTGGGAATCTGTGATTATTGAGGTCTACCTCCCGAAGCCGTAAGCACCTTCAAGCGGACTGCCTGTGAGCACTCGTCTTCAATCTTGAAATATCGCGCCACTGCGTTCGTCCCAACGTCCAAGGGGTGCGCCTCGCCGGGATGGCGATCTTTCAGCATCCTCAGCTTAGTCGCCGCCCCATTGAACTGGGATTGATTGTTCAAAACGATTGTAGCGTTGGCGCCGGCCGCCAAGGAGGCGAGCCTTCGTTCAGATGCGATGTATTGATCAAAATGCGGCACGTCATTGGGGAAATTGAACTCGGTGCCGCCGGAATAAACAACGGTCAGCGGCCTGCCATGGTCATGCACCTGGAAAATGCTCGAGACCGTTCCGGGGGTGTGGCCGGGCGTCAGATAAATTGTGACGCTTCTGTTGCCCACTGTGATTTTCATCCCGTCCGTGGGGACGATATCTCGCTTTGGCTTGCCGGTCGGATACCCGTTGACCGATTCCTCGACCATATCCCAATCGCTCATCACAACACGTGAACCATAGCGCGATTGGAACAGAAAGGCGCCGCCAACTTCGCCGGCGTGACCGTGGGAAACGATGACGTACTTCACCTTTGCGGGATCAAAGCCGAGCTTTTTGATCCCAGCGACCAGCACATCCTCCGCGTCATAGACACGCTGGGTGTCGTAGAGGATGTAGCCGTCATCGGAGGTCAGAAGCCAGCTTGACGTGCTCGGAGTTCCCATCCAGTAGAAATCATCAAAGGCCTGTATCGGCTCCATATAGGTTTCTTTGCGATTGGGGTTCTCCCTTGGCGCCGGCGCATCAGGCCGCGCCGGCCCGTTCAGCGGAGCAACGCAGATCGCGGTGACCAATCCATAGAAATCGGGCGTGTCGTCGCGGCCACCGGCGGCGTTCTTGCCGGCCGCAATGTGGGCCTCGACCGTATCGGGCGAAGGCCGTGCGGTCTGCGTCCATGCCGGATACGCGATAACTGCGGCCGCAATGAACGCGCAAGAAGCAGAGCCTGTCAACGTGGCGCTCAACCGTTTCATTTCGCATCCTCTCCCGAACATTCGCGAGTAGAGTTTGAAATGAAGCTTTCAGCACTGTCAACGTCGCTGACAGGCCGCACCCGTTCGCTTCGCTCACGCTGCCCTACTGGCACGTTGTCACCGGCGTCCGCTGAGCCGCACTTTTCGCCGGTCGGTTCGGATTGATGGCACCAGAGGCGCCTATGGCCGGAGTTGGCAGGGACGCCCGACGAATTCACGTTGATAAGGGCGGAGGAATTATGAGGCCCCTTCCCCACAACGCCGACCTCCTGACGTGGCGTCCCGCGTGATCTGGTCCGAGCCGCCTGAACGCGCGCTCGCCGATCCGGTCCGGTTTCTCGTCCATGTGATGACCTATGGGACGATCGAGGATATCGCCGTCGTGCGGCGCAATGTCGAGCTGGATGATTTTCGCGAGGCCCTCGATCACGCGCCGCCCGGTATCATGGACGAGCGTTCCTGGGCGTATTGGAATGCCGTGACGGGCGGTATCCTGCTCCCCCGATGCCGCGCAGGGTCATCCCGTAAACGAAAACGAAAACGCCCGCAGGAGTTACCCTGCGGGCGCTTGCTATCCGAAGAGGTTGGCTCTATCGGCTGGCCGACTTCTTCTGGTCCGGATGCAGCAGCAGCTTCTGGACGCGCCAGTTGATGATCTCGGCGACGAACAGCACGTTCTCCGACGGGCATGCGATCTCGTGCACCCACCCGAACTGCTTCAATTGCCGGCCGGACTTGCCGAGCACGCCGAGCAACTTGCCGTCGAGGGTCATCTTGTAGATGCGGCCGGGATAGGCGTCGGCGGCGTAGAGCACCTGGTTCGGCGGCGGGGTGATGCACAGTGCCCACGGGGCGCCGGGCGCGAAGGTGCCGCCGGTCTGCTGGTAATTGCTGAGATCGGGCTTGTTGCCGATCACCGGCACGGTATTCGGATCGAACGGAGCGTCCATCTTGATGGTGATCCCGAGGGTGCCGTCACCATCGAACACCTGGATGCGCCGGTTGGCACGGTCGGCGACGTAGATGTTGCCCTTCGCGTCCGATGCGATCGAGTGCACGGTGTTGAACTGGCCGGGGCCGCTGCCCGGGCCGCCCCACTGCTTCACCCATTGGCCGTTCTTGTCGAATTTGGCGACGCGCGAATTGATGTAGCCGTCGCTGATGTAGATATTGCCCTGCGGGTCCCAGGTGACGTCGGTCGGCTGGCGGAAGCGGCCGTCCTGCGCCGGCAGCGGCGGCTTGGGGTGCTCGAGCGGATGGGCGTCGGAGTCGGAGGATTCCGACTTGCGGCCGAACACCATCATCACCTTGCCGTCCTTGTCGTTGAACTTGATGATCATGTCCGAGCCCTTGTCGGTGGCCCAGATGTTGTCGTCCTTGTCGATGCGCACCGTATGGGCGAACGACCAGGCGTAGAGGTTCTTGCCGATCTCGCGGATGAACTTGCCGTCCGGCGTGAATTCCAGGAGCTGCGAGGCCGCGTTGCCATAGGCCGGGCCGAGGCTGCTGCCGCTGCGCGAATAGACGAACACATTTCCCTTCGAGTTCACGGCGACGCCGGCGGCTTCACCGAGGTTCATGTCGGCCGGCAGCTTGAGGAAATTCGGCACCGACTTCGAACGGGATTTGCGGCACGCTTTCCTGTGCCCAGGCGGGAACGGCGAGCGGGGCGATCGCCACGCTCAATCCCAACAACCAACGATGCATCATAGTCGTCCTCCTTAGTGTTCACGACACCGGTTTCTTGCGACCGCATTACGCCGGCATCGTATCTCCTCATGCGCGGTTTTGACAGCCTGTTCCGGCTCGAAGCCGGCAGGGGCCGCGCACTCCCCCAACTCTGCCACAGCTTGTCGTCGCATGGTGACCGCGTCGCCGCACCGGCATGAATGCCGGGCGGCCCGCGCATCGTCAGCGAGTCGCATGGTTTAGTAGACGGTCGAAACGGCGCCAGCAAGCCCATGCAGCCTGGCCCCAGCCGCCCCCAGCCTACCGCCCCTTCCTGCTCCCTTTCGTCCACTCGGCGCGTCTGATATCAGAGCGTTTCGCCGCCGCCCGAGGAGCACCATGATGAAAAAGACCTACCGCATTGCCGTCATTCCCGGCGACGGGATCGGCAAGGAGGTGGTGCCGGAAGGCGTCCGGGCGCTCGAGCAGGCGGCCAAGAAGCATGGCTTTGCGCTGCAGCTCGACTGGTTCGATTTCGCCAATGTCGAATATTACGAGAAGCACGGCCGCATGATGCCGGAGGACTGGAAGAGCCGGATCGGCTCCCATGACGCGATCTTCTTCGGCGCGGTCGGCTGGCCGGCAAAGGTCCCGGACCATGTCTCGCTGTGGGGCTCGCTGGTGCTGTTCCGGCGCGAGTTCGATCAATACGTCAACCTGCGGCCGGTGCGCCTGATGCCGGGCGTCGCGTGCCCGTTAGCCAACCGCAAGCCCGGCGACATCGATTTCTTCGTCGTGCGCGAGAACACCGAGGGCGAATACTCCAACGCGGGCGGCCGCATGTTCGCCGGCACCGAGCGCGAATTCGTGGTGCAGGAGACCTTCCTCACCCGGATCGGCACCGATCGGGTGCTCAAATTCGCCTTCGAGCTCGCCCAGAAGCGGCCGCGGAAGCACCTGACCTCGGCCACCAAGTCGAACGGCATCTCCATCACCATGCCGTACTGGGACGAGCGGGTCGAAGCCGATGGCGAAGCAATTTCCCGACGTGCGCTGGGACAAGTACCATATCGACATCCTCACCGCCCATTTCGTGCTGCATCCGGACTGGTTCGATGTGGTGGTCGGGTCGAACCTGTTCGGCGACATCCTGTCCGACCTCGGGCCGGCCTGCACCGGGACCATCGGCATCGCGCCGAGCGGCAACATCAATCCCGAAGGCGATTTCCCTTCCGTGTTCGAGCCGGTCCACGGCTCGGCTCCGGATATCGCCGGGCACGGCATCGCCAATCCGATCGGCCAGATCTGGTCGGGCGCGATGATGCTGGAGCATCTCGGCGAGCGCGAGGCCGCCGGCGCCATCGTCCACGCCATCGAGCACGTGCTCGGCGAGAAGACGCTGCGCACCCGCGATCTCGGCGGCAATGCGGATACGGCCGCCTGCGGCAAGTCGGTCGCCGACGCGATCGATTAGAGCGGCGCCGCCGCGAGGAGCACGACGTGGCGAACATCGACCTGCGGAACTGGATCGGCGAGATCGCGGCGGCCGGCGAGCTCAAGATCATCAGCGGCGCCGAGCCCCGGCAGGAGATCGGCGGCATCCTCGACATCTACCAGCGGCGGATGGGAAATCCGGCCGTGATGTTCGACGACATCCCGGGCTTTGCCAAGGGCCATCGGGTGCTCGCCAACATCCTGACCTCGGTGAAGCGGATCAACATCGCGCTCGGCCTGCCGCCGCAGGGTTCCGAGATGGAACTGATCCGCTGGTGGCGCGACTACATGCGCGATGCCCCGACCTTCAAGCCGAGGGAGGTCAATGGCGGCCCGCTCCTGGAGAACGTCAGCGCGGGCAACGACGTCGACATCGAAAGCATCCCGACGCCGGTCTGGCACGAGCAGGACGGCGGCCCCTTCATCGGCACCGCCTGCATGGTGGTGATGAAGGACCCGGATTCCGGCTGGATCAATTACGGCGCCTATCGGGTCCAGAGCCAGGGGCCAGCGGTCGCGACCGTGATGATGTCGCCCGGCAAGCACGGCCGCATCATCATGGGCAAGTATCACGCCCGCAACGAGCCCTGCCCGGTCGCGGTCGTGGCCGGCATGCATCCGGCGCTGTTCATGCTGGCGGGCCTGGAGATTCCCTACGGCAAGAGCGAATTCGAGGCGGCCGGCGGCATCCTCGGCGAGCCCGTCGAGGTCTTCAACATGCCGCGCACCGGGCTGCCGGTGCCCGCCAATGCGGAGATCGCCTTCGAAGGCCATATCCATCCCGGCGACCTGCTCCAGGAAGGCCCGCTCGGCGAATGGACCGGCTATTACGCCGGCGGCAGCCGGCCCGAGCCCGCGATCCGGATCGCGACCTTCATGCACCGCGACAATCCGATCCTGGTCGGCGCCATTCCCGCGGTGCCGCCCAACGACAACACCTTCTACCTCGGCACCTATCGCTGCGGCGCCGTGTGGAACCAGCTCGAGGCGGCGGGAGTGCCCGAGATCAAGGGCGTGTGGGCGCACGAGGCCGGCGGCAGCCGCTTCTGGCTCACGGTGTCGATCAAGCAACTCTACGGCGGCCACGCCAAGCAGGCCGGCCTCGTCGCCTCGCAATGCCATGCCGGCGCCTACTCCAACCGCTGGACCATCGTGGTCGACGACGACATCGATCCCACCGACATCAACGAGGTGATCTGGGCGATGTGCACGCGCTGCGACCCGCGCGACGACGTCGACATCATCCGGGGCTGCTGGAGCACCCACCTCGATCCCATGTGCTACGACAGCGAAACCGACCGCCGCAATGCGCGGGTGGTGATCGACGCCTGCAAGCCGTTCGCCCGCCGCGACACCTTCCCGGTGGTGGCGCGATCGAGCAAGGAACTCGACGCCCGCATCCGGGCGAAATGGGCGCGCCGACCTGCCGAAGGGATTTTGATGGCCCCCTCGCGGCCAATCAGGACATTTCAACGAATCCAACCCGCTACCGGCATAGGCCGGTTTTAGGGCACCGGTCGGTCCGCGGGGTCAGTTCCGGGGAGAAGTTTATTGCGCGGCGCCGGCACGGGGCCGCCTTGTGCGGCGCCGTTTAACACTTACGTATGCGTTTCACGTTCATTGCGTGCGGGGGGTTGGCCCCGCGTAGATCTGATCGAACAGCCCCGACGATCGCTTCGGGCAACTCGGCGGGGTTGCACAGATTGCCCAAGAGGATGCGTGCCATGACCGCAAACGCCGAATTTCAAAAGGCTGCCAATGCACCTCAGGCTTTCCGCGAGGTAGCGGAAAAAGGTGCCGCCCAGGCGAAAGAAGGCTTCGAAAAGATGACCGCGGCGGCCGGCGAGGCCACCCATGTGATGAAGGACACCTACACGGCAAGTCTCAAGGGCGCTCACGACTACAGCACCAAAGTCCTCGAATTTGCCCACGTCAACACCAACTCCGCGTTCGAATATGCGAGGCAATTGTCGGCGGTGAAGTCGCCGACGGAGTTCTTCTCGCTGTCCAACAATCACTTGCGCCAGCAATTCGAGACGCTTTCCAAGCAGGCTCAGGAACTCGCGGCGATCGCCCAGAAGATGACGGCCGCGACGACCGAGTCCATCAAATCGGGCATGCAAAAGGCTGTCTGATCCGGCATTTTGGATCGATTGAAGCACGGAGGCGCCGCTCGGGCGCGTCCGCAGTGGTTGTCGCGATCCCTCCGATATTCGGAACCGATGTTCGGGGCGGGCAGCGCTTTAGCTATTCGACTTTAGATCGACTTTAGCTCGACTTTGGCTCGACTTGGGCCTTGTGAGCCGGCAGTTTGAGACTGAAGACCGCTCCGCAATTGCCGCCGGATGAAGCCCATATCCGGCCGCCATGGGATTCGACGATCGACCGGCAGATCGACAATCCCATTCCCATCCCGTGCAACTTGGTCGTGTAGAACAGATCGAAGATGCGGCTGATGTCGTTTTGGTCGATGCCGGTTCCGGTGTCTTCGACCGCCACCAGGACATTCTCGGAATCGTAAATCGCGGATTCCACCCGCAACACCCGCGGGCGACCGCACACCCCGTCCATAGCCTCGGCGGCATTCCTGACCAGGTTCAAGATGACCTGCTGCAACTGGCCGTTATGTCCGAGCACCATTGGAAGCGGCTTGGTCAGCCCGGTTTGGACGACGATGCCCTGCGCCTGCAGTTCCCCTCGCACGGGCCGGATGACGTCCTGGATGACGTCGTTGAGGTCGACCGGCAAAGTCTCGCCGCCGTCCTTCTTGAACATGTCGCGGACGCTCCCGACCACCTTGCCGGCGCGGTGACCGTCCCTCACGATCCGCTTCAGGGTGTCCTTGGCCTCATCGAGTTCCGGCGTAGCGCGCGCAAGAAAGCGCAGGCCTGCATTGGCATTCGCCACCATGGCCGCCAACGGCTGGTTGATCTCGTTGGCGAGCGAAGCCGACAGTTCGCCTGCGGTGGCGACGCGATTCATGTGCGCCAGCTTGCCGATGGCGTCGCGCGAGACGGCTTCGGCGGTGCGGCGGCGGCGGCGCTCGTAGAACAAGCCGATGATCAGGCCGGTCTGGATGCCCAGCACCGCCGCGACCGACAGGATCTGCCAACGGTAGCGCACAAACGCAGTCAACTCGCGAAACCGCACTTCGCTCGCCACCGGCAGCGCCGCCTCGCTGATGCCGAACCGCTGCAACTGGCGCCAATCGAATATCGGCCGGGTCGAGCCGTCCCTCGCAATCGGAATCCTTGCGGCGCTCTCGCCGTCGAGGATGCGCGATACGAGTTGGCCCGAAGCCTTGCCGACGAGGCTGAAGCTGGTGATCACCCCGCCGGTCGCGCCGTAACCGAACTGGCTCTCAGTGGTGACCACGATCGGCCGGTTGGCGACTTGCGCGATCGGCACCAGCGCATCGCGCGGCGTGTAGGATTTGCCGGCGCCGTCGACATCGATGCCGAGGTAGAGGATCGCCGAATCCGGCGGGAGCAGCGCCACGCGCTGTGTGATCTCGGTCATCGGCAGGCCGGTGAGATCGATGATTTCCTGCGATGCCGCGACTTGCGGCAGCTCCCGCGCGAAGTGGCGCCGCAAGGTCTGGCGCTCCAGCGGATCGCCCACGATCGCGATGCGCTTGAGACCGGGCACCATGACCTTTGCCGCGTTCACCGCGTCGTGGAGCGTCAGGTCGACGATGTTTCCGGTGATATCGGGAGGCAGGTTCAGACCGGCGAGTGTCTGCGCGTCGACCGCCGCGAACGCGACCGGCACCGCCCGCCACAGCTCCTTACGCAACCGCATCACGAATTCCAAGGCGAGCGTACCGACCGGAACGATCACGCCGATCGGCTTGGAGCGATACTTGTCGCGGAAATACGTGAGCAAAACCTGTTCATATTCGGCGCTGCCGAACCGGTCGATGTCCAGGCTCTCGGTGTACACGTCGACCCCTGACCTGGAGCTTACGTTGAGCGCCGCCGAGAACGCCGACGAGAAATCGACATAGGACGGGAGATTGGGATTGGATTGTTCGAGGATGAGGACCGAGCGCGGCAACGGCTCGTCCGCCTTGCACGGCGCGGTGGCCGAAGCGACCGCCATCACACCCACCGCCATCACAGCGAGTACGCGAATCGGGCCATACATGGCTCAGATCGCCCGGCCCGCGGTGTCGCTGCTGCGGCAAGCCCGCATGGAAACAAGTGGAACCAGCCACACGAGGCGGCAATGGCTGCGCCCGACATGCTCGTCCGGTCGAAGCTTTTGCCGTGACCCGCCATCGGCGCTTTCACCTTCAGCAAACGCAGCCCTCGGCCGGGCACGGCAAGATTGCGCGGGAGCAAGATCGAGATGGCGCTGCACGCAAACCTGGCGGCACCTTCCGGCATCCGCCGAGGATTGATAGCGCACTAACGCGTCCGTGAACAAGATCGGGGCGGCCGCAGATCGGGGCGGCCGCAGGAGTTCGAGGGCGACAAATCCGCCGGGCGACCCGCGAAATTTGGAGTATGATCGGCAACGGCGAAACGTGCTCTTGAAGCGCTGGCGGGTGTCGAATGAGTCGTCTTGGATCGCTGTCTTTGGGCTTGATCGCCGGGTGCGTCGTGCTTGCGGCGGGCGGCGCCGCCTTGGCGCAAACGCCGCCGGCGCGACTGCCTTTGACGCACGCAATCGCCGCGCCGCAGGATGCGCCTTATCCGGGCACGATCCGACTTGCGGTCGATGCGACCGACGTTACACGCCACGTTTTCCGCGTGAACGAGACGATCCCGGTGGGAAGCGGCCCGCTGACGCTGCTCTATCCCAAATGGCTGCCGGGGACCCACGGCCCCAATGGACGGATCGACGCCCTCGCGGGACTTGTGATCAAAGCCAATGGCGAGCGGCTGAGATGGGTGCGCGACATGGTCGACGTATTCGCTTTCCACGTCGACGTGCCCGCCGAGGCGAAGAACCTCGAATTGGAGTACCAGTTCCTCTCCGCCGGCGACGGCAACGAGGGCCGTATCGTCACCACCCCGGAGATGCTGAACCTGCAATGGACCAGCGTCGTCCTGTTTCCGGCCGGCCATTTTGTTTCCCAGATCACGTTCGAGCCGAGCATCCGGCTTCCGGACGGTTGGCAGTTCGCGACCGCCCTCGAGACCGCGTCCGCGAGCGGCGCTTCCACCACCTTCAAGTCCGTTTCCCTCGAGACCCTCGCGGACTCGCCCATGTTCGCCGGGCGCTACGTCAAGCGGGTAGACCTCGGCACGCCCGGGCTGCCGCCGGTGCGGTTGAATGTTTTCGCCGATCGTGCCGCCTTGTTGGAGGCAAAGACCGAGCACCTCGAAGCGCACCGCGCGCTCGTGACCCAGGCCTATCGGCTTTTCAATTCCCAACATTATGATCGCTACGATTTCCTGCTTGCTCTCAGCGATCGCATGGGCGGCATCGGACTGGAGCATCACCGCTCCAGCGAGAATGCGACCGCCCCGAACTACTTCACCGAATGGGACAAGGTTCCGGATACGAGACAGCTATTGCCGCACGAATACGCGCACTCCTGGAACGGCAAGTTCCGGCGGCCCGCCGATCTGTGGACGGCGAGCTACAGCGAGCCGATGGGCAACAGCCTGCTGTGGATCTATGAAGGTCAAACTCAATATTGGGGATATGTACTGGCGGCGCGGGCGGGGCTGTTGACCAAGGAACAAGCCTTGGACGCCTTGGCAGCCGCCGCTGCGAACGACCAACTGCGTCCCGGCCGGGAATGGAAGTCGCTTCAGGACACGACCAACGATCCGATTACTGCGATGCGGCGCCCGATTCCGTCGCGGAGCTGGCAACGCAGCGAAGACTACTATGTGGAAGGCGAGTTGGTCTGGCTGGATGTCGACACCTTGATACGCGAAATCTCGGACGGCAAAAGGTCGCTGGACGACTTTGCGCGGGCGTTTTTCGGGATCAAGAACGGCCAATGGGTGCCGGAGACCTATGGCCTCGACGCCGTCGTCGAAACCTTGAACGCGGTGCAACCCTACGACTGGGCGGCGTTCCTGCACGAACGTCTCGAAAGTCACGGCGCCGCGCCGCTCGATGGCATCGCGCGCGGCGGCTACAAGCTGGTCTATTCCGATCAGCCGTCGGACTACTTCAAGAAAACGGAGACCCGCCGCAAGATCAACGATCTCACTTTTTCGTTGGGCCTCGTCGTAGGCAGAGAAAGCAAGCTGACCGACGTGCTATGGGGCGGTCCCGCCCATACCGCGGGGCTGACTGTCGGAACCCAGATCATCGCGGTGGACGGGCTCGCCTATGATGGCGAGCGCCTGAAGGACACCGTCAAAGCCGCCAAGACAAATAGCGCGGCGATCGAATTCCTCGTCAAGAACGGCGATCACTACAGCACCGTGCATGTCGATTACCACGACGGACTGCGCTATCCGCTGTTGGAGCGCGACGCGAACGTGCCCGCGCGGCTCGATCAGATTCTGAGCCCGCGAAACTGAAGAGCCGAGCCCATCGCAGCACAGGGGTGGTCGGTGTCGAGGCGAGGCTAATACACCGGCCTGCCGGGTGCCGCCCGGACCGGGTTCGGGCGTTGCCACGTCGGCACGCAGACCCGGCGGCCGGACGGCGTTTCCTCCACCTGCACCTCGGTCCGGTACAGCGCCGACAGCGCTTCGGCGGTGACGACGTCGCGGGTCGTGCCGACCGCCTGCAGGCCGCCCTCGGCGATGATGGCGACGCGTGTCCCGACCAGCAGCGCATGGTCGGGATCGTGGGTCGAAAGCACGATGCCATAGCCGTCGGTGGCGAGGTCGCGGATGCGCGCCAGCACCATGGCCTGGTTGCCGAAATCGAGGCTGGCGGTGGGCTCGTCCATGATCAGGAACGGCGCACCCTGGGTCAGCGCACGGGCGATCAGGACCAATTGGCGCTGCCCGCCGGAAATCTGGGTGTAGTCCTCACCGGCGAGGTCGCCGATGCCGAGGCTTTGGAGCTTGTCGAGGGCGATGCGCCGGTCCTCGCTGCCGGGGCTCGCAAACGACCGCAGCCGCGCGGTGCGGCCCATCAGCACCACGTCGAGCACCGAATAGGAGAATTCGGTGACGTGGGCCTGGGGCACATAGGCGAGACGCTGGGCGATGTCGGCAGGCCGGAGGAATTCCAGCGGCACGCCGTCGATCGCGACGTTGCCGGCAAGGGGAGGCTGCAGCCCGAGCAGGGTGCGAAACAGCGTGGTTTTGCCGGCGCCGTTCGGTCCGAGCAGGCACAGCACCTCGCCGGGCAAAATCACCAGTGAAATGCCGGTGCCGACCACCCGCGCGCCGTAGCCGATCGAAAGGTCTTGGGCGGTCAGCCGCATCGGTCAGCCCCAGGCGCGGCGGCCGCGCGACAGCAGCCACAGGAAGAACGGTGCACCGAGCACGGCGGTGAGGATGCCGACCGGCGTTTCGACGCGGCCGAGGCTGCGCGCCAGGGTGTCGACGATCAGCAGGAAAGCGGATCCGAGCAGCATCGAAGCCGGCAGCAGCCGGTTGAAATTCGGGCCGACCAGCATCCGCGCGATGTGCGGCATCATCAGGCCGATCCAGCCGATGACCCCCGAGATCGCGACCACGCTCGCGGTCATCAGCGTCGCCGCCGAGATGACGACGGCGCGCAGGCGCCTGACATCGACCCCGAGCGTGCGCGCCTCGTCGTCGCCGAGCGACAACACCACGATGCTCCAGCGCTCCAACACCAGCGGCACGACGCCGAGCAGCACCAGCGGCGCAGTGATGGCGAGATCGGAAAGCTTGATCCCGGCGAGGCTGCCGAGCAGCCAGAACGTGATGGCGGGCAACTGATCATAGGGATCGGCGAGAATCTTCACCAGCGAAATGCAGGCGCCGGCGAGGGCGCCGATGACGACGCCCGACAGCACCAGCACCAGGATGCGGTCGTGGCCGCGCAGCGACGAGGAAATGAGATAGACCAGCAGCACCGTCGCAATGCCGCCGAGGAAGGCGAACGCCTCGATGCCGACGACCGACAGCGACATGAGTATGCCGAGGACCGCGCCGAGCCCCGACCCGCTCGCGACGCCGAGGATGTCGGGCGACACCAGCGGATTGCGGAACAGGGTCTGGTAGGCCGCGCCGGCGCCCGACAGCGCCGCTCCGACCAGGATGTCGGCGGCGACCCGCGGCAGCCGGACCCGCATGAACACGATCTCACCCGAGGTGATCGCGCCCATATTGTCCCCGGTCAAGCGCTTCGTCGCCCGCACGACGTCGTCGACGGTGAGCGGAAACGGCCCATAGGCGAGCGCGACCATGGTCGCGCCCGCCAGCGCCAGGATCAGCAGCAGGAATACCAGGCTGCGCGTCAGCATCAGCGGCCACGACCGCCTGGCTGCGCTCCTGCGAGGATGCGGGCGAGCGCGGCATCGTCGGGCTCGGATTGATAGAACAGCTTGAAGAACTCCCGTGCCGTGGTGCGGATGTCTTCCGGAAACCGGTCCGGGTAGAGCAGTCGCGCGATCCATCGCAGGCCGATGTAGCGGTTGATCGAGGGCGGCGCATCGATCCAGCCGAATGGAAGCCGCGGTGCGAGATAGACCCGCTTGGCCGCGACCGCCGGGACCGTCGCCCACAGAGGGTTGGTGCCATAGGAGGCGAAGAAATTGGCGTCCCAGGTGACGATCGTGTCCGGGGCCCAGGCGATCACCTGCTCCATCGAGACATTGGCGATGCCGCCCCGCAGCGCGCCGCGCGCGGCCACGTTGACGCCGCCGGCACGCTCGATGATCTCGGTGTTGATCGATCCGGTGAGCCCGGTCTCCAGGCCGTTCGCTTCACGGGCGAGATAGACGCGGTGGCGTGCGGCGGCGGGCAGGTCCATCAGGCGATCGTCCAGAAGCTCCTCGGTTTCCTCGATATAGCGGGCGATGCGGTCGGCCCGCTCCTTCACGCCGAGCGCCGTGCCGAGCAGGCGCACCGTATCGGCGGTGTGGTCCAGCCGGCCGTCGAGCAGCAGATACGGTATCCCGGTCTGGTCCTGGACGCGCGTGGCCAGCGAAGCATAGGTCGCGGTCACCGAGCCGAAGTCGAAGATCAGGTCGGGCTTGGCCGTCAGCACCACCTCGATATTGGCGGTATCGCCGCGACCGGTCAGCCGGCCGAGTTCCGGCAGATTGCGCACCGCCGGCACGAGCAGGTCGCGCTCATTGGGGCGGGGAGCGGTCGGCCAGCCGATCATCTTCTCCGGCGCCAGCACATACAGCACCACCGCGGCCGGCGTGCCGGCCGCCATGACCCGCTCGACGCGGTCGGGAATTGTGACGATACGGCCGGTCGCATCTTCGATCTGGGCTGCCGAGACCGGCGCGGAGACGAGAGAAAGGACAGCAAAAATAATCAGTTGCCACATGGTTCAAAGTCTCTATCAGATGGTGACCGAAATCAGAATGACAGCGAGGATAGCCTGCATTTTCCGGACGCGACAGAGCCGGCCTTCTCCGGTAATGAAATCGGCATGGACCTGATCACCACCACCGCGGACCTGGCGGCGGTGTGTGCGCGCATGTCGCGCCACCCGTTCGTCACCGTCGACACCGAGTTCCTGCGCGAAACCACTTATTATCCGCTGCTGTGCGTTGCACAAATGGCGACCGCCGACGAAGCCGTGGTGATCGACGCCCTGGCGGGCGACCTCAGCTTCGAGCCGTTTTTCGAATTGATGGCCAACGAGCAGGTCACCAAGGTGTTCCATGCCGCGCGGCAGGACATCGAGATCATGTGGCACCGTGCCAAGCTCATCCCGCATCCGATCTTCGACACCCAGGTCGCGGCCATGGTGCTCGGCTACGGCGATTCGATATCCTACGACCAGTTGGTGCAGCGCATCACCGGCGACATGCTCGACAAATCGCACCGCTTCACCGACTGGTCGCGCCGCCCGCTCAGCGCGGCACAGGTCGCCTATGCGATCTCCGACGTAACCCATCTGCGCGACGTGTTCCTGTCGCTGTCGGCGGACCTGCACAAGCGCGGGCGCGTCGAATGGGTCGACGAAGAGATGGAGGTGCTGACCTCGCCCGAGACCTACCGGATGGAACCCGAGACCGCGTGGGAGCGTCTGAAGACGCGGGTGCGAAAGCCGCGCGAGCTCGCCGTGCTGATCGAGGTCGCCGCCTGGCGCGAGCGCGAGGCGCAGTCGCGCGATGTGCCGCGCGGGCGCGTGCTCAAGGACGACGCGCTCGGCGATATCGCGACCCACGCCCCGACGACGCCCGAGCGGCTCGCCGCGTTGCGCTCGCTGCCGCGGGGCTTCGAACGGTCGAAATGGGGTCAGGACATCCTCGAAGCGATCAAGCACGGGCTCGCCCGCGACCCCGCCGGCCTGCCGCCGCTCGACCGCCCGCGCCAGAATGCCAACGGCTCCGCCACCGTCGAACTGCTGAAGGTGCTGCTGCGCATGACCTCGGAGCGCTACGGCGTCGCCGCCAAGGTGATCGCGACCGTCGACGACCTCGAACGGATCGCGTCCGACGACCGCGCCGAGGTCGCCGCGCTACGCGGCTGGCGGCGGGAAATGTTCGGCGACCGCGCCATCGCGCTCAAGCGCGGCCAGCTCGCCCTCGCCGTC
>CAVVCE010000076.1:0-30203 GCA_963746235.1 uncultured Alphaproteobacteria bacterium | reverse complement strand
AGCGTTTCCGAGTTTCGGACCCCCAGGATCGCGCCGTCGACCGTGCACAAGTTCTGGCGCCGGCAATGGCAATAGCTGCGAGGCCACACGATGAAATCCGATCTCGACAATCACGTCCCGCACTCATGGTTCGAACCCAGCCTCGCTCAGGTTTCGGCACCTTTGGTTTCCGCACCTTTGGTTTCCGCACTTGGGCGCGTGCCGGCCATCGGGTTGATCGCCGGCGCCGTCCTCTCGCTCGGTGCTGCTGCGCTCGCCCAGGATGCGGCCGCCGTGGCCGCGGGAGAGAATGCGTGGGACAAGGCCGGGTGCCTGCAATGTCACGGAGCCTCGGGACAGGGCGGCGACGGCGGCGAATTCCCGGCCGGCCCGAGCCTGCAGAAAACCAGGCTCGATCGCGCGGCACTGGCGGAAACCATCAGTTGCGGGCTTCCGGGCACGCAAATGCCGTCCTGGCTCGACGGCGCCTACACGAAGCGCTCGTGCTACGGCTTTCCCCTCGGGCCGGCGCCGGCGGAAGTGACCACGACCCCCGTGCTCAGTGCCGGCGAGATCGAGGCGCTGGTGGATTATCTCATGGCGAAGATCGTCGGGCATTAGGTTAGTGCGATCGATTCCGTGAAACCGACCGACCGCACACGTCGAATTTAATCCGCGGACCTCATCCTGAGGAGCCATGCGAAGCATGGCGTCTCGAAGGACGTTTGGCACGGCCTTGCCTGCGACCGTCCTTCGAGACGCGCGCATCGAAATCGGCTGTTGCCGATTTCGACACCAGTGGCTGCCGAAGTCGGGCAGGCCCGACTTGGGCGCGCTCCTCAGGACGAGGTTGATCGATGATATCGATATGATTCGAACTTCGGAAACGGTGTACTGGACGTGTTCCATGACGGTTTCACGTGAGTGGAACTATTTCCGCAAGGCGTCGACCGCGACCATCTGCATGCGCGCCGAACTCTCGAACTGGTTCACCGTCGGCAGGCCGGTATTGGGATCGAGCAATGCCTGTCCGGGCTTGTAGTAGTAGCGGCTTTCCACCACGATCTCCTGGCCGTCCGCCACTTTCCGGCAGCGCTCCTTGACGAACATGCCGGCAATCGGCGTCTCCCCCTCACCGGGGGCGAGCTGATCGCACGCCCAGCCGTCGGTGCCGAAGCGCGCCTTGAATGCAATCGCCACGGTGTAGGCGTACATCCGCAGCTCTTCGTCGGCGTGGGGATCGGTGATGATCCGGTATCCCTGCGCGAGACCGGCGCGGTCGATGAGCAGGGACAGGATCACCGGCTGGCCCAGCACCACCATCGCATTGCTGCGGGCCACCGCATCGGCATCGCGCGCCGCGCGGGCGATGTATTCGATCTCGTCGTCGTATCGAAACCAGATTTCGCGCAGGCCTGAGGATTCGGCGCGGCATTTCGCGAAGTTCTCGAAGCTGCCGACCGGAAGGCCGGGCGGGCCGCCATTGGTCCCGCACGCGGGATCGACAAAGGCGTCGTCCGGCAATTCGCCGACCGGGGTTCCCGGCTGCACGTCCCAGACCTGCGGCATCGGCGGCTCCGCCCATGCGATGGCGGAGCCGACACCGGCCACGACAGGGATCAGAGCGGCGATCGCCAACGCTGAGATCGCTGCGTGGGCAAAGGCGCGTAGCGCCGTGCCCACACGGACGGGCGGCGGGGCTTGAACAGGGTGGGCACGCTTCGCTTTGCCCACCCTACGGCCGTCGCGCATTAGAGCCCGAACACCATCAGGACCACGTTCTGCCCCAACGCGGCCGCCTCCGGGAACGAGCCTTCATCACGGCCGAGCCGACCGCCGAGCACCAGCGCGATGTACTGCTTGCCGTTCACCGAATAGGTCATCGGCGCCCCGGCAAACGCCGTCCCGGTGTCGAAGCTCCACAGCTCCGCCATGGTGTCCTTATCGTAGGCCGAGATCTTGCCCATGATGTCGCCCATGAAGAGCAGGTCGCCGGCGGTGCCCAGCACGCCGGAATAGGCAGGGTAGTAGGACTCCAGCTTCTTCACGGTATTGCCGGTATGGACGTCGATGCCGCCGAGCAGGCCGTGGCTGACCTTGCAATTCGGGTTCAGCACGCTCCGCTCCACCGGCTCCACGGCATTTTCCTTGGTGTGCGAGCCGCAGAAGATCTCCCGGAAGCCGACGCCGATGAGCTGCTTTTCCGGATCGGCGGCCCGCGAGTTGAAATAATTGGCTTCGCCGATCATCGCGTTGAAATAGACGATGCCGCGCGACGGATCGTAGGTGTTCGGCATCAGCGTCGGCATCCCGTAATGGGCGGGACGCACGTCGATGGCTTTCTTGCCGTAGCGGACGGCGAGGCCGGCGTAATCCTGGACGGTCTTGGTGGCGTCGTAGTCGAGCGGCTTTCCGGTCTTGGGATCGAGGCCGGCGGTCCAGTTCACGGTGGTGAAGGGCTTGCCCTGGACGAACTGGCCGTTGGTGCGATCGAGGGTATAGAAAAAGCCGTTGCGGTTGGTTTGCGACAGCACCTTGCGCATCTCGCCGCCGATAGTGGTGTCGTAAAGCTGCGTGATCGCCACCGAATCATAGTCCCAGGAACTCGTTGGGCACGGTCTGGAAGTACCACTTCAGCTTTCCGGTATCGGCATCCAGCGCGATGATGCAGTTGGTGTAGAGATTGTCGCCGGGACGGCCCTGCGGGTCGAACATGTGAACCGGGTTGGCGGTGCCGACATAGATGAGATTGGTTTCCGGATCGTAGGACGGCTCGGTCCAGATCGAGCCGCCGCCGGTGGGAATGGTCCGCTTGTCGACCCAGGTTTCCGAGCCGGGATCGCCGGCATTGGGAACGACGTGAAACCGCCAGATCAGCTTGCCGGTGTCGGCGGTGTAGGCCGCGAGATAGCCGCGCCCGTTCTCGCCGCGGTTGCCCTGCCCGATGACGATCATGTTCTTGACCGCGAGCGGCGCGCCCGAATGTCCCTGGTTGGGCACGACCTCGCGGGTCCGTGGTGTTCACGTCGAACACCACCTGGCCGGAATTCTTGTCGACCGCGACCAGGCGCGGGATCGAGGTATCGTTGTTGGTGGCGAAGTACATGTTGTTGCCGAGCAGCGCGACGCTGTGGGCGCTCCTCCCGCCGCCCTGGGCCTTGGCGTCGAACTTCCAGACCACCGTGGGCTTTTCGTTCCTCACGTCGAACTTCCAGTATTGTTGCCACTGGTTGCCCACATACATGAAGCCGTCCTCGACCAGCGGCGTGAAATATTCGGTGGCCTTGTTGGGACGAGCGGGGTCGCCGAGGGAGGCCATGAACTTGACCTTGAGATTGGCGACATTGCCGCGGTTGATCTGGTTGAGCGTCGAGTGATTCCAGTTGCTGTAATTGCCCATCCGCATCAGCCAGTTCTGCGGCTCGGCGGAGGCATTCAGCAGGCGCTGATAGGTGGTCTCCGCCGCCTGCGCCGAAAAGCAAATGCCGAGCATGGTGCCCGCAACCAGGCCCGCCAGGCCGAGCCGCTCCGCGCAACGTCCCCGTTTGGTCATTTAATCCTCCCGAGTTTTTATGTTTGAGGCCGCAACGATATCATTTCGACGCCGTCGCGTCGATCAACCCCTCGCAACCCTCGCAACCCGCGCGGCGCAGCGGTAGAGGCGCGGCCACGCGATCAGGGGTGCACGCTGTTGTCCGGCATGATCGCGCCCTGGAACTTGGTGTCGGTCTGGTTGGTGTTGAACAGCTTGGCCGCCAACAGCCGGGATGAGCCGAGGTCCGCTCTGGTCAGGTCGGCCTCGATCAGGTCGGCCTGGAACAGATCGGCCCCGTGCAGCACGGCGCCGGACAGGTTGGCGCCGCGCATGCTCGCGCGGACCAGGTTGGTGCGGTCGCCGGTGACGCCGCTCATGTCGGCCCGCAGCAGCGTGGCCGCATGCAGGTTGGCGTCGGTGAGCGTCGCATTGCGCAGGCTCGCATTGGTCAACCTCGCCTCCCAGAGGTCGGTGAAGCTGAGGTCGGCGCCATCGAGCTTGGCGACGGTGAGCCGCGCGCTCCCCATCAGCGCCGCCGTGAGGTTCGCCTGGGTGAAGTCGGCGCCGTTGGCCTCGGCCTGGAACAGCATGGCTTGAACCATCGTGGCGCGCTCCAGCTTGGCCGAGGTCAGGACGGCGAGGTTGAGGTTCGCGCCGGTGAGATCGGCGCCGGTGAGGTTCGCACCGCGCAGGACGGCACGGTGAAACGTCGCGTCATGGAGGTTGGCGCCGCTGAGGTTGGCGGCGGTGAGGTCGTGCCGCTTGAGGTTTCCCCCGGCAAGGTCGGCGCCGGACAGGTTCGCTCCGCGCAGGATGGTCCGCGAAAAGCGTCGCCCCCCTGAGGTTGGCGCCGGAGAGGTCGGCGCCGGCGAGGTCGCGGCGGTCGAGGCTCGCGCCGCGAAGGTCGCAGCCGGGGCAATCGTTGGTCGACCCGGCAAGGAACGCGGCGCGGTCCTGCGCTGCGGCCCCGCCGGCCAGCCCCGCAGCCGACGCAATAGGACGAGGCAGAGCCGCTTCACGAACGCCTCCCGAAGCGATCGCAGGGTGCGCGATCGTGGTGCCCGACTTTACACGATGTGGCCCGGTAAATCTCCGGCGCCGTGGGCAAACCCGCCGGGGGCGATCGAGCGCCCGGGCGCAGATGCACGGGATCGCACGCCGAAAGCGGTGTCTTGACGACGGCGAACGTCTCGCCTTCACTCGGGCCGGCCCGGAGGAGAAGGAACGGTCATGTCAAATCGTCTCGTCGCTGCTCGTGCTTGCGGCCGCGTTCGGAATCTCGGCGCAGGCGACGCCTTCGCCGGCACAACAATCGGCACGGGTGGCGTTCGAAGACCTCAGGAATGGCGGCTACGTCGTCGTCATTCGCCACGGGCGAACCAACGAGAGCCCGGCCAATCCGAAAGACGAGACCCCGACCGACCTCGCCGAATGCGCGGGGCAGCTCATGCTCAACGATGCCGGCAAGGCGCAGGCGCACGCGATCGGCGACGCCTTCAAGAGGGCGGATATCCCCGTCGGCAAGGTGCTGGCGAGCGGCTACTGCCGGGCGATCGAGATGGCGCGCCTCGCCTTCGGCCGGACCGACACGTCGGATGCGCTGCTGCTCGAAGCCTTTGTTCCCGTCGCCGGCGCACCGGTGCCGCCGCCGTGGCCGGCCCGCGTCGAGCTGATGAAGGAGATGATCGCGACGCTGCCCGAGGCCGGCACCAACACCGTCCTGGTCACGCATTTCCCCAACGTGAAGGCTGCGCTCGGCGTGCAGATCAATTTCGGCGACGCCGCGATCGTCAAGCCCGACGGCCACGGCGGCGCCGCCGTCGTCGCGCGCGTCCAGTCGAAGGAATGGGCGTCGTTTTAGTACAGCGTCACCGAAGTTCGAATCATATCGATATCATCAATCAACCTCGTCCTGAGGAGCGCGCACCGAAGTCGGGCCTGCCCGACTTCGGCATCCATTGGTGTCGAAATCGGCAACAGCCGATTTCGATGCGCGCGTCTCGAAGGACGGCCACAGGCGAGATCGTGCGGGTGTCCATCCTTCGAGACGCCGTGCTGCGCACGGCTCCTCAGGGATGAGGTCCGTCCGCCGAGATTCCATCCGGTCTGATCCGTTTCACGCCGCGCCGAGGGCCGCGGCGATAGCGTCGAGCGCGGCTTCCGCCTTGCCGCCGTCGGGGCCGCCGGCCTGGGCCATGTCGGGGCGGCCGCCGCCGCCCTTGCCGCCGAGCGCCTCGGCGCCGCGGCGGACCAATTCGACCGCGTTGAAGCGGGCGACGAGGTCGGGGGTGACGCCGACCACGATCCCGGCCTTGCCTTCGCCGGTGACGCCGACAATGGCGACGACGCCGGAGCCGACCTGCTTCTTGCCGTCGTCGGCGAGGCTCTTGAGGTCCTTGATCTCGATGCCCGACACCGTGCGCGCCAGCAGCTTGATGTCGCCGACCTGGCGCACGCCGTCTTCGCCGGAGCGGGTGCCGCCGCCCATGGCGAGCTTGCGGCGGGCATCGGACAGTTCGCGCTCCAGGCGCTTGCGGTCGTCGAGCAGCGCGGCGACGCGCTCGGGCACCTCTTCGAGGGACACACGCAGTTCCGCCGCCGCCGCCTTGGCGACCTGGGACTGTGCCGTTCGCTGCCTTGCGCGCGGCGCGCCCGGTCAGCGCCTCGAGGCGACGCACGCCGGCGCCAACCGCGCTCTCGCCCACCACCGAGACGATGCCGATGTCGCCGGTGCGCCGCACATGGGTGCCGCCGCACAACTCGACCGACCAGCCCAATGCGTTGCTGGCTTCGCCCATTGCGACGACCCGCACCTCGTCGCCGTATTTCTCGCCGAACAGCGCGCGGGCGCCGGAGGCGATGGCGTCGTCGACCGCCATCAACCGCGTCGTCACCGGGGCGTTCTGCAGCACGATGTCGTTCGCGATGTCCTCGACCCGCTCGATCTCTTCCGCGCTCATCGGCTTGGGATGGGAGAAGTCGAACCGCAACCGCTCCGGGGCCACCAGCGAGCCCTTCTGGGCGACGTGGTCGCCGAGCACCTGGCGCAGCGCTTCGTGCAGCAGATGGGTGGCGGAATGGTTGGCGCGGATGGCGCCGCGCCGGCGGCCGTCGACTTCGAGCGCAAGCGCGAGCCCGGGTTTGAGCGCGCCTTCCTCGACCACGCCGGAGTGGACGAACAGGTCGCCCGCCTTCTTCTGGGTGTCGGTGACGCGGAAGCGCACCCCGTCGGCCGTCATGAGGCCGGTGTCGCCGACCTGACCGCCGGATTCTCCGTAGAACGGCGTCTGGTTGAGCACGACGGCGCCGGTCTCGCCCTTGGCCAGAGCGGCGACCTCCTTGCCGTCACGCACCAGCGCGGCGACGACGCCCTCCGCGCTCTCGGTCTCGTAGCCCAGGAACTCGGTGGCGCCGACCTTCTCGCGCAACGCGAACCACACGGTTTCGGTCGCGGCCTCGCCGGAGCCCGCCCACGACGCCCGCGCCATTTCGCGCTGGCGCTCCATCGACCGCGTTGAAAGCGGCGAGGTCGACCGCGATGCCGCGCGGCCGGAGCGCATCCTGGGTGAGGTCGAGGGGAAAGCCGAACGTATCGTAGAGGGTGAAAGCCACTTCGCCCTTGAGGCTGTCGCCGTGCTTGAGGCTCGCGGTTTCCTCGTCGAGGATCGCAAGTCCGCGCTCCAAAGTCTTGCGGAAGCGCGTCTCCTCGAGCTTGAGCGTCTCGGTGATCAGCGCCTCCGCGCGGAGCAGCTCGGGATAGGCTTGGCCCATCTCGCGCACCAGCGTCGGCACCAGCCGATACATCAGCGGGTCCTTGGCGCCGAGCAGCTCGGCGTGGCGCATGGCGCGGCGCATGATGCGGCGGAGCACGTAGCCGCGGCCCTCATTGGACGGCAGCACGCCGTCGGCGATCAGGAACGAGGTCGAGCGCAGATGGTCGGCAATGACGCGGTGGGACGCCTTGTGCGGGCCGTCGGCATCGACCCCGGTGCGGTCGGTCACCGCCTGGATGAGGGCGCCGAACAGGTCGATGGCGTAATTGTCGTGGGTGCCCTGCAGTACCGCGGCGATGCGCTCCAGCCCCATGCCGGTATCGATCGACGGCTTCGGCAGCTCGATGCGGGCGCCGCCCGGCTGCTGCTCGTACTGCATGAACACGAGATTCCAGATCTCGATGAAGCGGTCGCCGTCGGCTTCGGCTGAGCCGGGCGGGCCGCCGGGGATGTGATCGCCATGGTCGTAGAAGATTTCCGAGCACGGGCCGCACGGGCCGGTGTCGCCCATCGCCCAGAAATTGTCGGACGTAGCGATCCGGATGATGCGCCGGTCCGGCAGGCCGGCGATCTTCTTCCACAGGTCGAACGCCTGGTCGTCATCGGCATAGACGGTGATGGTCAGCCGCTCCGCCGGCAGGCCGAACTCCTTGGTGATGAGGTTCCAGGCGAGTTCGATGGCGCGGTCCTTGAAGTAGTCGCCGAACGAGAAATTGCCGAGCATCTCGAAGAAGGTGTGGTGCCGCGCGGTGTAGCCGACATTGTCGAGGTCGTTGTGCTTGCCGCCGGCGCGCACGCATTTCTGCGCGGTGGTCGCGCGCGCATAAGGGCGCTTTTCGAGGCCGGTGAAGACGTTCTTGAACTGCACCATTCCGGCATTGGTGAACATCAGGGTCGGGTCGTTGCGCGGTACGAGCGGAGAAGAAGGCACGATTTCGTGACCATTCGCCGCGAAATAGTTGAGGAAGGCCGCTCTGATTTCGTTGACGCCGCTCATGTCGATCCACTGTTCCCCGCTGCGCCCCGATTGCGGCGCTAAGCGGCGGTTTTGCTTGCAAATTCCACGCAGAACCTTGTAGCGGTGCACCGCGATAGTGTCCAGGAAAGCGACGATGAAAGCGACGACGAAGCGCGCCCTGCGGCACGGCAAATCCAATTCTTCGTTATCCGCGCCACCGGCCCGCTTCCGGCCTGCCGTCGCTCTGATATAAGCACCGGTCCCTCCAAACGGAATGCAGCCCGACCTGATGTCCGCCTCCCTGCCCTCGGGGCTTGCCCGACGCCTGACCGCCGGCCAGTTCGTGATGACCGCCGAGGTGGTGCCGCCGGTGTCCTGCGATCCCGCGGACTTGCTCGCCCAGGCGCTGCCGCTGCGGGGCCTTGCCGACGCGGTCAACGTGACCGATGGCGCCGGCGCCCGCGCCCATATGGGCGCCACCGCCGCGGCGGCCCTGCTGGTCCGGGCCGGCATCGAGCCGGTCCTCCAACTCACCTGCCGCGACCGCAACCGCATTGCCCTGCAGGGCGAGTTGATGGGCGCCGCCGCGCTCGGCGTGCGCAACCTGCTGCTGCTGCGCGGCGACGATCCCGCGGCCGGCGACCAACCGGACGCCAAGCCGGTGTTCGACCTCGATTCCCGCGCGCTCACCGAGACCGCCCGCGCCATCCGCGATGACGGCAAATTGCCCAACGGCGCCGAAGTGGCGGGGCGGGCGGCGTTCTTCATCGGCGCGGCCGACATGCCAATCGATCCCCCGTTGGGGTGGCAGCCCGACAGCCTCAAGGCGAAAGTCGCCGCCGGAACCACCTTCGTGCAGACCCAGTTCTGCATGGACACCGGCGTGGTGCGCCGCTATGCCGCGCGGCTCGCCGAAACCGGGCTCGCCGGCCGCGTGTTCGTGCTGATCGGGGTCAATCCGCTGCGCTCCGCCCGTTCGGCGGCGTGGATGCGCAAGCACCTGTTCGGCACCATCATCCCCGACGCGATGGTGGCGCGCATGGAAGCAGCCGGCGATCCCGCCGCGGAGGGCCGCAGGATATGCATCGAGGTGATCGAGGAACTCGCGACCATCCCCGGCATCGCCGGCGCCCACATCATGGCGCCGGGCAACGCGGCTGCGATCCCCGATGTGATCGAGGCCGTGCGCGGCAAGGTGGCGAAGGCGAAGCCGTAGCCCGCATTGGAGCGCAGCGGAAATGCGGGGAGGGCGTCCCGGATTTTCGCTGCGCTTCAATCCGGGCTACATCGTCCGCTGCCGCATCCTCTCACTTCACCGCGTTGTCCGGGTGGCAATGACATTTGACCAGATGGTCGTTGACCATGCCGACCGCCTGCATGAAGGCATAGACGATGGTCGGCCCGACGAACTTGAAGCCGCGCGCCGCGAGCTCCTTGGAGACGGCGCGCGACAGCGGCGTCTCGGCCGGCACCTCGGAAACGGCGCGGCGGTGGTTCACCTGGGGCTCGCCATCGACAAAATTCCACAGCAGTGTCGAGAAGCCCGGGCCCTTTTCCATGACATCGAGATAGCCGCGCGCCGACAGGATCGTGCCTTCGATCTTGGCGCGGTTGCGTACGATGCCAGCATCGTTCATCAGCGCCGTCACCTTGCGCTTGCCGTAGCCGGCGATCACGTCCGGCGCAAAGCCGTCGAAGGCGCGTCGGAAATTGTCGCGCTTGCGCAGGATGGTGATCCAGGACAGCCCGGCCTGAAAGCCGTCGAGCACGAGCTTTTCAAAGAGCGCGCGGTCGTCGCGCTCCGGCACGCCCCACTCGTCGTCGTGATAGGCGACATAGAGCGGGTCCTGCTTGGGCCAGGGGCAGCGATAGCGGCCGTCGGGGTGGAGGATGGCTGACATAACCGGGGTTATAGTCCGAAGACACGGTGGAAACACCTGGGATTCACCGGTGTTACCGGGACACGCGGCACAGCGGCCGAGGAAATGTGCCATATTCGGCCCGTCATCCGGACGTACAGCCGATGGCTGCCCGCTTTTCTCGCTGCCTGCCTTTTTCGATGCGATTTTCGTTGCATGCCGCGATAATCGAGGGAACCCTATGGCGTCACGTCGCGAACTGATCCAGGGAATCGGCGCCGGCGTTGCCGCGTTGCCCACAATCGGGGGGGCCACCACCTTGGCCCAAGGGACCGTTCCTTCGCCGGCCGATGCCGCTACCGAGGCTTTCCTCGCGCAGTTCGAGACAGCTTGGCGTCCGCTCGATTCGCAGTTGCGGTTCGTTCTCCGCCTGATCTATGCGCGGCTGCAGGGGCTGCCGCCCCCGGTTCAGCTTTCGCCGGCGGAGCTTCGCCGGATCAACACCAGCCTGTCGTTCTATTTCAACGCCGGCGGCCCGCCGCTGCCGCATATCGAGGAAACGACGATCGATGTGCCGAGCGGCCGCACGAAAGTGCGGCTTTACGATCCCGGCACACCCGCCCCTGCGCCTGCGGTCGTGCTCATCCATGGCGGCGGCTGGGTGTTCGGCAGCATCGACACCTATGACGGATTCGCTCGCCAGATTGCGAAGCGGTCCGGCCTGCGCTGCCTGAGCATCGAGTATGCGCTCGCCCCGGAGCACCCGTTCCCGGCGCCGCTCGACGATTGCATCGCCGCCGTGCGTTGGGCGGTGTCCGAGGGGTCGGTGTTCGGCATCGATCCCAAACGCGTTGCGGTCGTTGGCGATTCGTCGGGCGCCAATCTGGCGCTCGCGGCCTGCCTCGCGCTGCGCGACGCCGGCACGCCCCTCTTGCGCGGCGCGGCGTTGCTCTACGGCGTTTATTCGCTCGACCTCGATACCCCGTCCGCGCGTGCCTATGGCGGCGGGCCATACTTCCTCGGCACCGCCGACATGGAGCGTTACGACAACGACTATCTGCCGACCACGGCCGACCGGCAGAATCCGCTCGCCGTTCCGATGCTCGCCAACCTCGCCAAGCTGCCGCCGCTCTACATCGCGGCATGCGAATTCGATCCGCTGCACGATGATTCCGAACGCCTGGCCGCCCGCGCCAAGGCCGCCGGCGTCGACGTGGAGCAACGCACCTGGAAGGGCATGGTTCATGGCGCCGTCGGCCTGATGGGCTGGATCGACGACATGGGTCCGCAGGTCGATCGCGTCGGCGAATTCCTGGCGCGGGTCACGCGCGGGTGAGTTGCGGGACCGCGCGTTCAATTCGCTGTCGGCACCAGATGACCCGTGAGGTGTCGCGTCAGTCCTTCATATGTGTCCGCCTCTTTCGCGGACGAGTTGCGCAAATGCGTCACGGCCGAAGAAGTCGACCCATTTGAGGACGGTCGCGTTGTACTTGTCGTCGCGGATGTTGGGATCGGCGCCGGCATCCAGCAGCATCCGCGCGAGCTCGATGGCGTCATTCTCGACGGTCATGTGGAGGGCGGTATGATTGCAGTCCCACATCAGCCGCTTGGCGTTGACATCGACGCCGTGCTCGATCAGCCACCGCACCGCGTCCGGATTCTTCTTGTTCACCGCGAGGTGCAGCGCGACGGTGTCGCGTCCGCCGGCACCAATGCGCGAGGGCTCTTCGCGCAGCATGGCCTCGGCAAGGTCGTAGCGCCGGCAGGTTCACGGCGGTCAGGAAATCGAGCTTTGCGCCGGCCGTCGACGAGCATCGCGACGATCCCGGGATCGGAGTCCTCCTGCGAGGCCGTGGTCAACGCCGTCGCGCCGGTCGCATCCACTGCGTTCGGGTCCGCGCCGAGTTCGAGCAGGAGTGCGACGATCTGCGGCCGATTTTTTGCCGCTGCGTGGTGCAATGCCGTGCGGCGGTGCTGGTTGCGGGTCATGCGGGCGCTCAGAAGCCCGGGGTCGCCTGACACGAGGCCGCTCACCGCATCTGCGCGATCGAGCGCGATCGCAGTCCAGAGATTGAGCCTGGCGCCGTGGCCGAGGAGGTAGGCCGCCACGTCCGCGCGCACGCGCCGAAAGCAGGTCGCCCAGCCGAGCACGCCGACCTCATAATCGTCGCCCTCGCCAATCACATCGGAGCCCGCTTCGACCAGGATCTCGATGGTCTCGAGGTCGGCGACCGCGGCTGCAACGTGCAACGGATAGGCGTTGTCGGGGAAGTCGCGCACGCCGACATTGGCGCCGCGCTCCAACAACAGGCGCAAGCAGGCGTGCTGGCTTCGGCATGCCGCGCGGTGCAGCGCCGACTGCTTCACAAAGCCCCCGCCGAGAGCGTCGATCAACTCCGGATGCGCGTCGAGCCGCTGACGCAGCGTCTCGATCTCGCCCCGCCAGGCGGCATCGAGGATGGCGTCGACCGCCTGCACCACCGGTGGCGGACGCCTCTCTCCGCCCTGGACGTCGCGGGCGAGAAGCTCGATCGCCTCGAAACGGCTCGCCTTGGCGATCTGGTGGATGGTGCGGCCGTCGTCATCGATCGCGGCGGGGTCGAAGCCCAGTTCGAAGGCGCGGCGAACCGTCTCGACGTCGCCGGCGCGGGCTGCCTGGAACACGCGCTTGCGATCCGGACGATCCGGAGTGAGTGCCTCGACATGGGCCTTGAGAGCGCGCCAGCTTTTGAAACCGTAGTCTTTGGCAAGATCGCGCTGGGCCTCGTTCAGCCTTGCGGAGGGATCGAGAGCGCGCAGTTCTTCGAGCCGGTCCTTGGCGGCCTTTCGGAGCCATTCGATATTGGGTTTGGCAGGCAGCGCGTTCGGCATGGTACGCCTTCTTTCTTTGCGCCCGGCGACCGCAGCTCTCGGGCAAGAAAGAAGGGAGGATGTCAGCGCAGCGCTGGAGGTGGGTTCAACCCTTTACGCGGTCCGTCGGTCGCCTGTTCGACCGGCGCGAAAGTTAACGCGGGCAGGTGTGGAAAGTCAATTTGCGCGTCTGCCTGTGTCAATGGTTCCAGGCCTTTCGGCGCCGGCGCACCGCCGTCCCGGATTACGCTGCCGCTCCATCCGCGCTACGTCTCTCGACCCTTCGTCTCCCCGGGAAACGGGAACCTGACCCAGTCCGGTTTGACGAGGCGCAGCGTGACGGCACCGGCGACGAGATCGTGGCCGGCGGCGAGCGCGTCGGCGGCGCGGTCGAGCCGCAGCATCGCGAGGGCGCGCCCCTGCGCGGAAGAGCCGAAGGTGCCGACCGGCTTTTCGGAGGCGGTCACGGCGGCGCCGGCATCGGGCGCAAATCCGTCAAAGGCCACCGGCACGATGCGGGTGCGGGCATTGCCGCGATGCTCCATGCGCGACACCACCTCCTGGCCGACATAGCAGCCCTTGGCGAAATCGACGCCGTGAAGCTGGTCCATGTCGGCCTCGTGGGGAAAGGCGTCGCCATAGCTGAAATCGAGGCCGCCGCGGGGCACGCCCAGCGCGATGCGGTGGGCCTCGAACTCCGCCGCCGGCACCAGCGCGGCGCCGAGATCGGCGGCAGCCTCGGCCGCGAGATGAGGCGGCAGCATCACCCGCAAGCCGAGGCCCGGCAGGCGCGGATCGCGATAGCACAGGCCGTATTCGCTGGCCCGCTCGCCGTCCCACAGCGCCATCACGCCGAGCGCTTCCGAGCGGTCCTCGACCACCACCTTGGCGCGCAGCTTGTAGAAGTTGAGCCGGTCGACGCAGGTCTTCGCCAGCGCGCGGGGCACATCGAGGAAGAAGCCGCCGCCGTCGGACGGTCGGGCCTGCGCGATGATGGCATCGACGATGATCTTGCCTTGCGGCGTCAGCAGCGCCGCAAAGCGCGCCGCATCGGGCGTCACCAAGCCGATATCGGCGGTGAACAGCCCGTTGAGAAAGCTCCGCGCGCCGTCGCCGGCCACCGTGACGACGCCGCGATCCGGCAGCAATGCGGCCTTCATTCCAAGTCCTTGCCAATTCCTTGCAAATCCCCGTCCGAACGTAGGATGCCGGCGCGCCGCCCTCAAGGGCCGTGGCGGCGCCAAGGAGGCGCCAAGGAGGCGCAAGGATCGGAACCATTCCAAAGCTGCACCGGACATGCGACCGGCACAGCCATGGCCGCGGTGGCGCGCGACGCCGCGCTATTGCCGTGCGATCTCGATCGAGAATTCGCCGTTGCTGATGCGCCGCGACAAGCCTTCGGCATAACGGGCGGCGGCTTCCTCGCCGTAGGTGGAAACCAGTTCGCTGAAGGCTGTAAAGAGGCAGATCTGGGCCATGCAATCGTCGTCGACCCCATTGAGGCGTGCCTCGGTCCAGGCCTCCTGCAGGACGTCGAGCGCCGCCTGCTTCTGCTCGTGGTCCGGCAAAGGATCACGCGCTGCCAAGTTCGAAGTTGTCATATTGCCGTGATGCCCTTGCGTCGCGCACGCGGCGCGTCCCCACATGACGTTAAATTAACACGCACGTGGCGGCAGGCCAGCGCGACCTTTAGGAAGGGTTAACGGCCATCCATAAAGTGAACTCGCGGTCGATCACCTCGTCGCCCCCGAGCTGGTGGGACCGGTGAAGAGCACGGGTGAACTCGCAGATGCGGGTCAGATTGACGACATCGATTGCAGGATCGGCCATTTCGCCCCTCAGTCCAGAGACGAACCGAGTAAGCATTCTACCTGATTCGTTCGAAAATGTTCCCCAAATGTTCTCTCGGCGGAATTACACTGCCCATGGCGAAGCTGCTTGGGATCCGCGCAGCATCCATCTGCGCCAAGCAGTCCTTGCGGTCATGGGACGGTGGTTTGGCGGGGGCGAAATGAGATTTTGAATCGCCTTGACCGGTTCTGGGATCGTCTGTCGCCTAGACGGGCGCAACGGACCGTCGATGGCCGCTCGCCCCGACCGCGTCTATTCAGGAAACGGCCAGAGATCAGCTACCTTCGCACGCCGCGGCCGCATGCGATGTTGCAGCGGGCGGCTGTGGTTACTGTCTTGTCGCCTGTTTTTGCGTTCTCGGCTGGGGCAGCGGCCGCAACGTCACATACGCTGTACTGGGATCCAACACCGGCGAAGGCGCCGTTATGTAGTCCCCCTCGGACATGGTTGAGTGAACTGTTACGGTCTGCGGCTCAAATCCATCGCGGGCAAAGTCTATCGTGAAATCCCCAGCGGTCGCGATGGCCGTGGTGCAAGGAGTACGGCAGGCTCCCCCAAGCGATGATCGGGCCTCGGCGCGGGCCGGGTCCGATTGGATCAGCAGTACCGTAGTCGTCGGCTTTGGCTTCAATGAACGAAACCCCGGCATCGAGCTACAGGCCGCCAATCCCAAGCCGCACATCATCAAGGCAAAAGCCCGATCCAGGTTCATGTGCGCATTCCGGCGCAGCCGATACCCTTCCGGTCGCCTTCGCATCAATTCGAGCCCGCCTCTCTTTGAGGGCAAATTGCGCACCGCCACCGGCTTCGCGACTGCCGCGATGGCGAGGCACGAGATGAACTCCCGCCGCGGCATCCGTCATCACGGGTTAAATCTAGCGAACCGCCAGGGGCGCTAACGGCAGGTGCGATTGGCGTGCCTCGCGTGCGTTCTCTCTTCCTGGGAAGCAGTAATGAAGATGATTGGCGTGTGATTGCCGTCGGCGATCAATTGGCTCTGCAGTTCAACTCCGCTCAGACCGTGCATTTCTACGTCGGAGATCACACACTCGGTGTCATTCAGCTGCTTCGATTGCAGAAACTCTTCGGCCGATGCAAAAGCGACGGCGCCATAACCAAGCGATCTCAGGAGACCTCTGGTCGCTTCGCGAACTGATTCATCATCATCGACAATTGAGATCATCGCACCCTCCGCGAATCATCAATTCCGAGGAACTAAAACAAAATGACCCGAGCGACCTGTAGCTTTCGCACATTATGAACGAAAAGGTTAACCCCCACTTAACCTTGGACGAAGAGCGGTCCGAGGAACGACTGGCACGATGGGATCGCAGACGTCCAGGTCCCTGAACGCGGCCAATGCGTCCGCCCGACGACGCCCTCGCCGAAACTCCGACGCCTTCGACGGGCAGGTGCCGTCGAAACTCTCCCGAACCTGTGGACAGACACTCGGCTGCCCAATTCGACTGCCATTCCTGCTGCGGGTGTTTCATCAGGGGGGTAAAATGTTGGATCTAATCTAGCGAGTAAGGTGGAGCGGTATCGTAAAGAAGCAAACAGGAGCGGCGAACTGGCCAAAGAAGCCACCCCACCTTTCCTTGCGGAAATTTATCGGAAGGTCGCCTTGCGATACGTGTTCATGGCAGAGGAACTTCTGAGGTGGTCTCGGTTGTCTGAACAGATTTTCCGCGTCGATAAGTGGAGCGTCTGCCGGGGTTATCTTCTGCCGCGAGAAATGTTTGGTCGTCGACCAAAATCCGGCCTACGTCTCTTGATGACGAGCCGACGCCCTTAGTCCAAAAACGACAGTTGCACAGTTGCTGACTTTGAAGCCGCGAGACGGACGGGAAGTTGGTTGGGGCTTGACAGATGAATGAACCGACTTCACCCCGACGACTGCAGGGCAGCACCAAAGCGTCGCTGGCAGCCTCGATCAAAGCACTCCCCCACGGTGAACGCGGTTGGATTACGATGAACGAGGCCGCGGCGCTCTTCTCGCCCAAAAATAACGAATATGCGTTTGGTGAGCTGGATGATGAAGGGAAGCGAGATCTTGCGACCTTTGCCGCCGAGAACCAACGGAGCCGTTTCGAGTTCATGCCCTTTGAGGGCAGGCTTTATTTTGTCCACGATTAAGCGCCTCGGAGACGTTCTACGGAACTGTCCTGCCTCTGCTGCTCGGCTGCCGGGTGGCTGGTGGCTGTCCTTTTTTGTTTTTTCCGAAAAGGCCGGGTCTTCAATGGCGATGACGCCGGTGCCGTGGCAAGCCGCACATTTGCCCTCCGTCAACTTCGACTGACGCTCGCTGACGCTCGCTGACCGACATTTTGGTACGTCCCTGGTCGTGATCGTGGAAGCGTCGGCCCTTGTTGGTGTGCGATGGAGGGTGTTCACGGCGCCGGGCGAAGCTTCAGCGCTGACACACCGAGCGAGACGTTGATGCCTACTGACCCTTCAAGGGACACTGGCTGTAGCGCGAAAGTTCGACCGGACCCGCCGACGAGAACGTTGGCGCCACCACCGACGCCGATCCCAACGTCACCCGACACTCCGACATATTCGCCTGCCAGCGACCGCGGGGGAGCGCCGACTGTTGGTGCAAACACCGCCCACCCGAGGGCTCCGCCGGAGGTAAATCCGAGATCGAGGCCGATGGTGTTGATGGCGCCTTCGTAGAATTGAGAAGATTCCGGCTGGTTGGGAGTGAAGCGACACTCCATCGACTGATGCCCAGCGATGATGAAGCCGATGCTCGGATTGAGCCTGCAATTGAGTATCCCAATTTGCGGCCATGCTGGACCTTGGGCAGTGGCCGGCGCAGCGACCAATATAACGGCGGCGAAGGCCCCCAGTCCCAATGACATCGAATGCATAATCACAGATCCTTGCACGCGCGGCAGTTTCGAGGATTCCCGCGCGCGCATCCAATAGCCACCTTGCATCGACGGTGCAATGCCTTGTCTCGCTTCCAGCGAGTCGCTTATGTGAAGCGATAACGGGGTCTCAATAAGCTTACTTCGCAGTTTTGACGCGGCACCATGCCTCGATCCGGACCCAAACGAGGCATCGGGGTCACCCGGCCGCCTAGCGGCGGAAAATGGCTCTGGTCCTTGCTCATCGCGCGCGCCCGCCCGAACAGGCTTCGCTGATATCTTTGACAAAGCGAAGACCGCCCTCGCGCGGAGGTATAGACAACACCGCCGACCAGCCAGAGAAGCTCTCAGTGAATCCGCGTGCCCGGTTCGTATTGACATCGGAGACGAAAGCGCCGTCCGATAGTCTACGAACGCCGGTGACGCCGGAAGTGCCGTCAAAAACCGGCCGCCATCCGCCCCGCGACGCGCCCCACTGGGGAGTCCGAGAGAGAGGCCGATTACAAAGTGCGGAAAGTCTCTCCGGAAATGACAGAAGTCTAAGAGTTCTGACTCATAAAGACGTGATTACTTTCAAGTCCTTGCGATCCGTCTGGTCAGGCGGCGGACATGGGCGATGAGGACCCATGCAACGGCGCTTGTGATGGTGGCCTCGAAGTCCTTGGCGAGCCGGCGGCATCGATTGAGCCATGCGAACGTTCTCTCGACAACCCATCGACGCGGCAAAACCTCGAAGCCTTTCACGGTATCGGATCGTTTGATCATTTCAAAGGTCCAGGTGCCGAGTTCGGACAAGGCGTCCTTGAGCTTGTCGCCCGCATAGGCGCCGTCAGCGAAGATGTGGCGGAGCCACGGATAGAGCGTGCGGATTGAGCGGAAGAGAGGAACAGCACCGTCCCGATCTTGGATGTCAGCAGGATGCACCTGCAGACCAACGAGATGTCCAGACGTATCGGTAACGATGTGCCTCTTGCGTCCCTTGATCTTCTTGCCCGCATCATAACCGCTCGGACCGCCACTTTCCGTGGTTTTTACCGATTGACTGTCGATGACACCCGCGGTCGGGCTCGCTTGCCGACCCTCGTTCTCGCGCGCCATGACGACGAGCGCGTGGTTGATCGTCAACCACGTCCCATCACGCGACCACGGGTAAAAATACCCCTGCACGGTCGAGTACGGCGGAAACTCTTTTGGAAGCTGCCGCCACTGGCAACCCGTCGAAGCAATGTAGAACAGCGCATTTACTACCTCTCGGACGTTCGTCTTGCGTGGACGTCCGATCGAATTCGCAGCAGGCATCAACGGCTCGATCAACGACCACTCCGTATCCGTCGCGTCGCTTGCGTAGCGAAGGCCTTCCCGCCGATAATGCAGTCGAGTGATCTCAGTCCAGGGCATCGTGTGACTCCTTCGATTCTCGCAAAACCGATAGAATCACAAACCGCTGAGATCACTCAGCTCTTTCTCAGTCAGCCTCTAAGTGCGGTAGGCAGTGTGTGCCCATGGGACGGAGCGGCGTAGTGTACATCGATTCTATCGATCAGAAAGTTCGCAAGCTCCTCGAAAGAAGCGCCGAAAGAAAGAGCGCTCAGGAGACCAGAGAGCTCTAACTCGGATTCGCGTTCGTCCACCATGTTATGCTCCGGAGGCGCGCCACCCGTTGGCCGCCCCACCGCTCGGAGCGCCAATTCCACGGGCTGTCGCGCGCATGACTCCCCACCGAGAATTTGAGAGGGGCGGTTAAAAAGGACAACCGTTGCCAAAGCCAGTCGCCACGCTCGGGCACCAAGAAAACTGAGCGGGTGCGGCGGATCGGTGTGCTCCTGAATGCAGTCGCCGACAGGTTCCGGAATCGCAGACCCGCCTCGATGCATTCCTGCAAGCGCTCGCGCTAATTCAGAGCGGCTCGCTCAGGGCCCGGGTCGGCAACGCCAATTGCGGCAGCAATCAACGTGCCCAGACGGCGTCGCAGAGGGGCTATGTTCGATGTTCCACGCGGATGCACGCGATTTGTGAGCAGAATCCAATAGCTACTCGTCGCGCGATCAATCCATAGTGACGTGCCAGTAAAGCCGGTATGGCCGAAGCCACCAATGGAAAATAGATCGCCCCGAGCAGCAGAAAAGGGCGAGTCAATGTCGAAGCCTAGGCCGAAGAGAATCGGTTGGTTGGCCGGCGTGGCAGGTGAGGTGAACTCCCTCACAATGAGCGGGGAGAGCAGGCGTACCCCTGCGCGCTGTCCGTTGCCGAGTAGCATTTCCGCGAATATCATTAGATCTCCAGCCGTTGAAAACAGGCCCGCGTGCCCGGCGACGCCACCCATGTAACGCGCGGTGGGGTCATGCACGATGCCACGCAGCATTTTTCCTGAAGCCTCGTCAAATTCAGTTGGTGCGATCCGCGGTATGAGCGCTGCGGGTGGGCGGAACATAGTGTCGTGCATTCCCAGAGGCTGATAAATTTCCTCGCGTGCAAATTGGTCGAGTGGCCGCCCGCCTACGCGTCGCACGATTTCGCCCAATAATTCGAAATTGATATCGCTGTAGACGAATTGTCGTCCCGGCTGGCTCGTTGGATTGTCAACCAGGGCTTTGTTAATGCCGGTCTCGTAGCCAGACCAGGGCGGCATTAAGTCGAGGTCGGGCCGAAGACCGGAAAAGTGCGTGAGCAAGTCGCGCACCGTAATGCTACTGTTGCCACCCTGAAACTGTGGTAAATAGGCCGTCACTGGATCGCAGAGCCGAACCTCACCTCGCTCAGCCAGCTTCATGATCGATGGCGTCGTGGCGACGATCTTCGTAAGCGATGCCAAGTCAAAGATCGTATCGATCGTCATGAACTCTGGGGCAGGTTCGATGGCGCGCTGGCCGTAAGCCTTGCGATGGAGCACTTTGCCATTCTGGACGACAACTAGCACCCCACCGGGCATGACCTTGTCGCGGATTGACTGCTGTATTTCCCAATCAAGCGCGGGGGAACCGGGAAACGTTTTCTGGGAAATAGCGAGGACAGGCGCGTGCATGATTGCCACCAAGAGGCTGCCGAAAAGCTGTTACGCAGGCGGCGATCACGGGCCTTCAGCCTGTGTTTGTTGCCGCGCCAACCAGTCCTGGCAGCGTTCCAGGAACACTGAATTTCTTGTAATGCCTATGTTTTGATGCCGTCGACGAACTTTAACCGGCATCTATTTCCCCCACTCCGACGTTAACATGCAGCCACAACTTCTCAAGCATCTGATAGCACTAGCTGTCCCGTCACGCTATAGGCCAAGGTTCAACACCGCCCAACGTCTACCACCCGGCGTTCGCGCCATTCGCCTTACTCCCGGGGGCGAAAGCAAAGGGGTACGGCCGCGACGGCATCGTTGCGCATACGTACATGCTTGCCGCCAATGGCTAATCGAACGGCTGCGTGTCGTTCAGCGGCTATAATGCGTTCCTACAGGCATACCTGCGCGGTCTCACCTGCAAGTCGGCCGCGGGAAGCCGATTGCCCACCAGGAGCGATGCATCGATTTTAGGGCCGATTCCGCTCCCTGGTTCGCGGGCCCGCTGGACTCGCCCGAATATTGGCGCGGTGGTTTGGTGCAGCTCCAAGGTACGCTTAGTGAGGAATTATCTGTCATTTGGGTCGGAGACCGGTAATGCGGAAGAGGAAATAAACGGGAATTCCCGTTGCGATGAGGCCTAATCCAGCCAAACTTTCCTTTGGCCTCGTCCAAAGCGTGTTGGCGATCAGGAGGATCGAGCAGGCGATGAATATTAAAGGCGGCCAAGGGAACGCGGGGGTTCGATAAGCAGGTGCCGGAAGTTTACGGCGAAAATAGAATAAACTGAAGGTGTTGAGTGCATAGAAGATCCACGACGCAAACACGATAGAATCCGTGAGTTGATCGAAGGTTCCCGAGGCGGCGAGCACGCACGCCCACAAGCCTTGAACGATCGTGCTACGTACAGGTGAGTGCGTGCGCGCGTTTGCTTCGCCCAGCCAGGGCCACATCAAGCCGTCCCGGGCCATCGCGTATGGAACCCGTGCGCCGGTCAAGATGGTTCCGTTCATCGCGCCCAGCGCAGAAAAGACGAAGGCGAGGGAAAGTATCACAACCGCAGTGCCGCCGAAACTTTGCAAGGCCGCCTTTGTCGCGACCGGCAATCCGTCCGGATAAAGCGTCGAGTACGAATTTATAATTTCTTCAAACGGCAGAGCATAAAAATAAGCGAGATTGGCGCCCGCGTACAAAAAGAGGACGGCTATGAGATCCCCATGCGAGCGATCGCGGAATCACACGATCCGGATCGCGAATTTCGCCCGCCGCCATCGGCAGATTGTTCCACCCGTCGAAAGCCCAAAGAGCGGCAAGAACGGCAGACCCGAACCCGGACCAACTCTTCCATCTCGCTGATGAGGCGTCACTCAGATGATCCCAACTCGCGCTCGCTCCAAACGCCAGTATCGAAGCCGCCAGTCCGAAGATCATGAGAATCTTCACCGCTGTCATCAAGGCTTGCACCTCTCCGCCGAAGTGAACAGAGAAGCAATTGAGCACGGTGAAAAAGACGATAATCGCAATCGCCACCTCAACCTCGTGATTCGCGGTCGGCAGAAAACTTCCGAAAAAAGTCACGGAGCCGATCGCGTATGCGGCGATCGAACCCGGCGAACCGATCCAGAATCTCGTCCATCCAAAGAGAAAGCCGGTGAGGGGACCATACGCCTCGCGCAGAAAAACGTATTCACCGCCAGCTGCGGGGAACAGGCAACTCAGCTCCGCATACGTCAGCGCGCCCATGAACGAGAGCACGCCAGCCACTAGCCACGCGAGTAAAACATAGAGTGGCGCCCCCGCATCTTGAGCCATTACCGCCGTCTTCAAGAATATGCCGGTTCCGATGATCGAGCCGACTACTATAGCGAAGGACTCTTTGAAACCCAGGCGCCGCAGCAAATGGACGTTTTTCATATCTAATCATCCCCGCGTCGGCTGGTTGGCGTACCGCCACCCCGCCACACATCTCCGAAATCGGTCGCCCGATCGATGACATTCCCAAGCGGAAGGGTCCACCCGAAGGAGTCGCTGCGGGGATAAGAGATGTTCTTGTTCTTGGCGCCCGGGCCGTCGCGCGACGTGATCTGGAAAAATTTTGAACGACATCGATCGCGATCAGCAAACGCCCCGCGTCGGCATCGAGAAGTCTTCCCACGCACCACTCGTTTCAAGAAGCCGCGCTGTGGGGCCTCGTCAACTCGCCGCGCCGACGGGGCAAGAGCTTTCGGCATCTTCGGCCGACCCTTCCAGCAGTCGTAGCGCGCACGGTTGCTCACCTCAGCTGCAGCAGCACGAACCATTTCTTGTCGTTGAGGGAACAATTCTTGAAGAGGCGCGGCGCATCAGGCGGATGGCTCGCGGGCGGAGGCAAGTTCCAATGGCTGGGTCCGTTGCAACTACCCTTTTGCGAAGCCGAGAATGTCAGGTTCTGGCGTAGGTTCATTTTCCTGGCAGTGACGGCCTGATTGACGTTGCCACCAATGGTGTAAACCTTGCGCGCCGCCTTATCGACATGTGCGACGACCTCGCAATGCGTGCGCCGGACCGAGCGCGCTTCAACGCTGCCGTCGAGTTCTGTCCGGATGCGCTCGCGCACCACTGCATCGCTGGCGTCGACTAGCTCGGATTCGCGCTGTTGGCAAATCAAATCACCAGCGCGAGGTCTGGTCGTCAGCGGACATGCCCGATAGATTCCGTCGCTGGTCTCGTCTTTCAACTCGGCCACGCTTACCGCGAAAGCATTGTAGATATAGACCCGATGTGCGTTTGCGAACTGGAACGTGTTCGGCGTTACGCCAGCCTGCCGTATCACGTAACTGATGAAGGCCGCTGACCATGAAGTATCGATGATGGCGGCGCGCAAAGCCGTCTCACGCATGATTTCACGCATATCCGGATCGGACACACCTTCGGCCAAGCTCAGCAGCCTAGCGGCAGACGTTCGTAGCAACGCCGCCTCCTGCGAATCCTGCACCGAGTCCGAGGCATCGTGATAGCCGCGTACTTCGAGCTTGCTAGTGGGGTCCTCGCCGTACAGCCCTCGCCAATACTTCATTACTTGCCACCAGCCGAAATGACCCAGTGGCGCCTGTGGGTTGCCACCATCGTCCTCCTCGTGCTCCGCCTCCGTCAGTCCGAAGTGGAACAGACGGCCGTCGGAATCAATCTGATGGCCCCCAAAACGGCTGAACTCATCGATAGCAGTCTGCGCGATGCGGTGGCCGAGTTCCGTTGGCGTCTTCTCGGCGGTGACGTTGCAGGTCGCTTGCACCCCATTCCAGAAGTTCATGGCGGTGCGGTTGGCCTGCGCGAAGGCCGGATGGGCGGCTAAGCCGATGGCACCGACAACGGCGCAAACAAAAGTACGCATAATCCCTCCTCGGCGGTGAACGGCACTCGCGACCATGGGCGCTCCGAATTCTGGGGATGGAAACGGATTTGTGTTGCCTGTCTCCCGGGCGCCGTCCGACATCGCCCCAGATTACCATTGGCAAGGCAGGGTTGCGCCGCGTTGATATTCACGTCGGCCGCAATCACTAGAGATTCACTCGCATAACGCGGATTGTTTAGCCCCTTCCGCAGCACAATGGTCGGGCGTCTACACCAGCCATTCTCTTTCCCGGCGAATTCAGTGCCCACCAGGGAATCAGAATTCATCCAACTCAACAAGTTGTACCAGCCGCTCACGCCCGCGGTGGGCGGCGCCGCTCGTGAAACCAGGCACGATATCTGCTCATCTTCTCGCGCTGCGCTGCCGGCGCGTACCGTTTGCAGGTTGAAGCCTCGTCGCCCTTGGCTGGCGCGCCCCAACGCAGCTCGACGCAGTCGTTGGGGTTGTACGCCATCTCGAGATCGGCCGCACGGTCGATCACGTCGCGAAGCGTGAGCGTCCACGTAGAGCCGTCGCTGCGCGGATACGAAAACTGGCGCGTCGCCAGCTCGGACGCAAGCACGCGCTGCAATTCGGCCTTCACCGCGGCGACGCTCTTGTCCTTCGGCATCGCGTAGCGCTCGGGCCGCCGTGCAACCCGATCCGGAAAGCCGAGCACCACGTCGGTTGCAATCAACAGCCGCAAGTCGCGCGACGGCGTGGAGAAGTCCTCCCATGCGCCGCTCGTTTCAAAGATCGCCGGGCCGTCCGGCATGGTCGCTTCGCCACGCTTGCTGTTTTGGAACTTTCGTCCGTTCTCGACCGAGGTCACGCGCACCTTCGCTTGCTCTTCGAGCGACGTGATCGCCTCCTTCATCGCGCGGGTCGGATCGAGCGGGGAGGGCGACATCACATCGTCCATGCGGTCGTAGAAGTCCTCGACGCCGAGCTTAGACTGATCGAGCGAGAAATCAGCATATTGCGGGTTCTTCGCGATCTCGGCGTTGGTCAACCGCCGCATCGCACCGTTGGCGACCGCGACCGGACGGAAGCGCTTGAACCCCGGACCGCCGAGTGCGGGGTCCTGCGCAAACAGGAAGTTGCCGCGCCAGAAGCGCTTTCGCGCGACCGTGCCGTCGGGCTGCGCGTCGACGGCCAAAATGACGCCGGCTGCGTCCTCCGTTTGCGCGATGCGGCGCGCGATCATCAGGATGTGCCCGTAAGGATCGGCATAGGCGGTGCCTGGGCGCAACGTGTCCGCCGAGAGCGGCACCGGATAGTAGTCAGTGTTGTTGTCGGCAAGCGCGGTGCGCGCCGAACCGGAGTGGACGCTATCCGAGACGATCTGCACCAGTTCGGCGAACGACGGCGCGGACCCGGTCCGCTTTGGAGCCGCCGGCGCGAGCGGTGCCGGTGCGCTCGACAACCCGAAATATCCGTTCAGGGCCGGTGGGATGGGCGCTGCGACCGGGGCTGGCGGCGGGGGCTTGGCTTCTTCGGCGTTCAGTAAGCTGAACCATTGTGGGCAGGTGGGTCCCTTGCCCCCGCCGCCGCGCGAGCATTTCGAGAAGCCGAAGGGCAGCCCCATCTTGTACGCGAAGTAGGCTCGCAAGGTGTAGGGAAGATCGGCGCAGTCGGGACGAAGATAAATTCTAAAGTCTTCGTTGAGGCCGAGATGGTTGAACAAAAAATTGCGCGAGGGGTCGCGCACCACCTCGTGCAACGCCGGCCACGACGGCTCCACATCGAGCGGATCGTCGAACATCTTTTCGATCCAGGCGGAGAACAGGTTCTCGCTCGCGCAATTCCAGACGTTGCGCAAGGGCCAAGTGCTCGCCGCCGCGGAGCCTGGCCCGCCCGGTTTGTCCGCGCGCACCTTGATCTCGCGCGTGGTCGGGCCGCATCTTGCGTCCGCCTGCTGCGGGGTAAGCGTCGCGTGCCAGGAGCCCGCGGCCGGCGCTTTGACCTCGGTAAACCAGAAATACGGCGGGCCGCCATGGCGCTCCCGCGAGGTGGCGGCCACGCTGCCATCGGGGCCGGTCAGCGAGAGTTCCCCTTGAATCGGCTTTTCGCTCACGAGCATGACGCGCAGCGGGGCACCCTTCCATGGCGCCCACGGCGAGGGTAGGACAGCGATCTCGCCGGCCGCGTCACAGGCAGGCGCCGAGCTTTGGGCCTGCGCGTTCCCCGGCACGAGAGCCGGAAGGAATGCGACGGTAATCAGCGATAAGGCTATCGCCGTGGCCCGGATGAATTGGCGCACCAAAAGCAGTCGCCCCCCTGCCCCATCGTGCTCGGAGAGATAATCGATTGAAATCATGGCAAAAGTAGATCGGCCATGGGAATTTCCAGGTTCAGAAGCAACAAATCCGATCGATGCACGTTGCGGCCCGAAACAGTACCTTTTTTGAAGGCCGCGGTCATGTTCGCGGCGAGTGGGGCGCAAAGTCTTCCGAACCTCATCACGCCCTCCCACTGTGCGTCCCAATCCGACAGGGTTTAAACCGGTCCACGCCACACAACGCCATTCTCCTAAGCGGTACCTTGCTCAAACCACCCCATCCAGCACCCTACTAAAGACCCATTTGTTGCATACAGGCAACACTTCTAGGCGATGGCCTTGGCGACCTCGTTCTTGGTTGAGAGCTTGGCGCGCTGCTTGCGCAGCCATGTCTCCAGCGCGGTGGCGAGTGGACGACTATGGAGATGAAGCGGCCGCGTTCCAGGCGCTTGTAACTCAGCTGGGAATGCAAGCCTTTCCGCCGCTTCGGCGGAGCTTGTCCGGATAACCCATCTTTTCCATCCTTTGGCCGGCCGTCAGCTCGCCTGCGTCGGCGAACGCTACAACCGATCTGGCAAGCGGTTGTTGCTGCGCGTCGATGATGGGACCGTTTGCTCCGTTCCACCACAATGGACCGACTTGGTCGTGCCGGATCCCGAAGTCGTCATGGGGCAAGGACGCGCACACTTTCGCGTCCAAGACCTGCTGGAGCTCGCCAATCTGGTGACGCGTCTTTCCGGGGAGAAGGGTTGTAGTGCCTCAACGAGATGTAAGGGCATTTTTGCCGCAAATGTAAATGAATTGATGCCGCAAGAACGCCGTCGCAAGCCATGAATGGCGCATAATGTGCATCTTACTGTCAACGTCCCTGCCCTGTCCCGCCTTGACAAGAAGGGCCTATGCGGCATATTTATGATTACGATGAAGCCTTTCGGCTTCCTGGGGTTCGACGTGCCGGCAGACAACGATCGCAAGCGCTCGAAGATCGACGCGCTGCGCGAAGAGGGCACGTTAAATCCGGCACCCGAGAAGGTGCGCGATCCTCAGTTTCGGGAAGACGACTTTTTCGATCCGCGCGATGTCGTACAGGTCAAGTACGAGATGCTGCGCCGCGTTTCCGTCGAAAAAGCTTCGGTGACCGACGCTTCGGACCAGTACGGCGTCTCGCGGCCGACCTATTACCAAGCCCGGGCGGATTTCGAGGAAGCGGGCATCGCGGGGCTGGTGCCAAAGAAGCGCGGCCCACGCGGTCCGCGCAAGATCCAGGCCGAGGTATTGGCGTTTCTCAGGACCCAACTCGTTCCGGGCGAACCGATCCGGGCACGCGAGCTGGCGAGATTGATCCAGCAAGAGTTCGGCCTCGATGTGCATCCAAGAACGATCGAGCGCGTCGTCAGTGGAAAAAAAACTTTGCGATGACGCCGGTGGCGATCGAGAAGCCTTCGACAGCGGCATCCACCGCCGTCGCCCAGTATGAGACGCTCCGCATGGCCATGCTCGGCGAGGCGCTGCCACCGGAGGCCCGCAGCGGGCTGATGCTCTTTCTGCGCCGGGGCATGTGGGGCTGGGCGCGCGCTCTGGCTGTCGGAAGTGTCCGGCAGGAGCCGATTGCGGCGCGGCGCTCGAATCCGGCCGAGCCCTGCGAGCGTGGCACCATCGTCTACGTGTTCGCCGCAATGGCAATCACGGTCAACAACGGAGAACGCCATGAACGAGTCTCTCAAAGTCCAACCTCACCACCTTGAGCGCGGCGCTTACCTGTACATCCGGCAGTCGTCGATGCGGCAGGTCATCGAGAACGTCGAGAGCACGAAGCGGCAATACGCGCTTCGCAGCCGCGCCGCCGCGCTCGGCTGGCGCGACGACCAGATCATCGTCATCGACAGCGACCAAGGCGAGTCCGGTGCGTCGGCGTCTTGGCGCGAAGGCTTTCAACGCCTGGTCACCGATGTCGGCATGGGGCATGCCGGCATCGTCATGGGTCTCGAGGTGTCCCGCCTGGCACGTAACAATGCCGACTGGCATCGCTTGCTGGAGATCTGCGCGCTCGCCGATACGCTGATCCTCGACGAGGATGGCGTGTACGACCCCGCCAGCTTCAACGACCGGCTCTTGCTCGGCCTCAAAGGCACGATGAGCGAGGCCGAATTGCATGTCATCAAAGCCAGATTGCGCGGCGGGATCCTGAACAAGGTGCGACGCGGCGAGTATCGCTGCGTGCTTCCAACCGGCCTTGTCTACGATGAAGCCGGCAATGTGGTGCTCGACCCCGACTCCCAAATCCGGGAAACGATCGCTTACTTCTTCGAGACGTTCGCGCGGGTGGGGTCCGCATGCCAGACGGTCAAGGTATTTCGGAACGAGAGCCTTCTCTTCCCCTCCCGGCTTCGCAATAGCGCGACGACGATTTTCCGGCCGCTGACCGTATCGACTGCGATGCGCACGTTGAACAACCCGCGTTATGCGGGCGCCTACGCCTATGGTCGGCGGCATTATCGGCGAGCCGCCGACGGCAAGAAGATACTGCTAAAGCGCGAAAGCAATGACTGGCTCGCCTGCATGCCGAACGCTCATCCCGGCTACATCACCTGGGAGCTATTTCAGGAGAATCTCAAGACTCTCCAAGCCAATGGTCGCGGGTACGAGCTGGCGCGAGCGTCGCCACCGCGAGAAGGCACGGCCCTGCTGCAGGGGCGCGCGGTGTGTGGGCGATGCGGCAGACATTTCGGCGTCCGATATGCTGCGCGGCGTGGAAAACTAGAGGCATGGTATGTCTGCGACCGCGCCCACAGCAGTCTCGCTGAATCGCATTGCCAGTCGATCGCAGGCGTGCCCATCGACGAAGCGATCGGCAAGCTGGTCGCCGAGAAGATGACGCCCGCCGCGGTCGAGTTGGCACTCGAGATACGACGAGAGATCGAAGCTCGGTACGAGGAGGCGGATCGGCTGCGCTGTCGCGCTATCGAACGCGCTCAGATCGAAGCGGACCTCGCGCAGCGGCGATTTATGCTCGTTGATCCGGGTAATCGTCTGGTTGCCGATACGCTTGAGGGCGAATGGAACGACAAGCTGCGTGCATTGGCCAAGACCCAAGAGGAAAGGGAGCGTGCTCGGCAGGAGGACCAGCTTGTCCTCGACGACGCGATCCGCGATCGGCTCATCGCCATGACAACAGACTTCAAAACGCTCTGGCGTGATCTGAGCCTACCGAACCGCGAGCGCAAACGACTGCTCGCCTACCTCATCGAGGACGTCACACTCGTCAAACTTCCGGCCGAAGGAACGACCAGGATCCATGTCCGCTTCAAGGGCGGCAAGACCGAGACCCTGACCACAGCAAATCCCAAGTCCTCTGCGCAGCAGGTCAAGACCCATCCAAAGGTGGTCGAACTCGTTGACACGCTCCTCGACAATCACATCTATCCCGAGATCGCCGACATTCTGAACGAACGAGGAATCCGTCCTGGCGGTTCAGCACGTCGGGGACAGGCCGACGCTCAGTTCACCGCGTTGCGTGTTGCTTATCTTGCCCACGAATACGGGCTCCGTTCCCGCTACGCCCGGCTGCGAGACCGGGGAATGTTAACGAGAGAGGAGGCGACGTCGCGTCTCGGAATCTGTGAAAGTACGCTGCTCAGGTGGGCAGAGCACGGTCTCGTCGCGAGGCACGCCTACAACGCCCACGCCTACTTGTACGAAGCCCCCGGTTCAAACCCGCCCGTCAAACATTGCAGTCGATGGGACCGGCTCATCGACCGCGCCGCGGCAACCAAACGGCGAGCGCCAAAGTCACTCGCTTCAATTGAAGGAGATGCAGTATGAAGCCAG
>CAVVCE010000075.1:0-43425 GCA_963746235.1 uncultured Alphaproteobacteria bacterium | reverse complement strand
GATCAGTGGCGTTGCAGCCCGCCGCAGCCGCCGCCGGCCATCATACCAGCATTTCCGACGATTACCCCCGGTCTCACCGTGCGAGCGGCGCTCAACCAGCACGCGAACACCCCTGGATGCTCGGGCTGCCACAACGTGATCGACCCCATCGGCTTTACGTTCGAGAACTTCGACGTTTATGCAATAAAGAATTTTTGAAATATAAGCTGGCATTCACTTTAAAAATGTTCAATATAAAAGCAATGATGTATTTTTAAAATATTGGGTAAATTAATTATAAACAATATGTAGAAATCACAGAATTGCAAGAATATTCTGAAATCAATAACATTAAAATTCGTATCGCGTTAGAAAATATGATCAAAATGGAAGAGCGATTATGTAATTAAATATGAAAAGTCATGGATTGAAAAGAACTATTATAAGTCAGAAGACTATATAAATGAATACAAGAAAATAAGATCTTTAGCACTGATTTATTTCACCCAAAATATACCCACTTATTGTTCATTCAAATGGAGTTATGTTTAAAAAACTTGAAACAAGTCATCAATCAATTGAATGCTGAACTAAAATCAGAAGAATTGCAAACTTTCACTCCAATCGGTTTTTATATTTCAAGTGAATTAATGAAAGAAATATTAGAAAGCGTTGAATATTTGCATAAAAATAATATAATTCACAGAGATTTGAAACCAGAAAACATTCTGATAACAGACGGAATGAATGGAAGATTTGTTAAAATCGGTGATTTCGGTATCGCAGACCTGGTCTCCAATTTAGAGCATGACTTGTATGCACAGTGGAACACTTTAAGCCTGGGATCTGTTGATTATTCTGCACCTGAAATAAGAATGTATGACATGTCTGACATGTATGACATGAAATCAGATGTCTATAGTTTGGGAGTTATTATGAAACAGTTATTCTCTTTGGAAACTCAAGTGTAAGAAAATTTTTTACTTTTGTACAAAATTTTAATTATTTTTTTTGTATAATAGATCTTCTGTTAAAACAACTGACACTGTGTTTGAGCAAAAGTTAAAAAAGTTGATCGCAATTAATGGTCGAATGCTCTCAACTGAGAAACATTTGCGCCCAAAATGTGAGGAAATATTGAGAGAAATGTTTGAGTGGTCTCTAAATCTGCAGCAATTGAATGAATTTTCTCAACTCAAAGACTTCTTAAGCAAAGAAACAAAATATATTTCAATGGATGAAAGTTTTCATAAGTATTTCATAAGAGAAAAAGTTAAACATTTTATTAAAGGCTTGAATTTAGTTAAGAATGAGATCAATTTGGATAAAAAACTTCTTCATTTGATTGAAGTTTTAGAACCACTATTAGAGTAAACTATTTGATGATTTAGTGTTTGCCTGTATTTTCACTCTATATTATTGCCATATATGTTTAGTACTATGTGTATACATGTATAGTTATTATGACTCATAAGTAATTGCACTAACTTTCAAAGCATATAATTTTAAAACTATTTATTCAATTTTAATAAAATTTTATGAGGTTATAAATAGATATATAAATTACAAATTTAACTATTTGAATGGATCATAAACACCATTATCTTCGATTATACGAAGATTCTTCCTTATGCTACTCATGAGTGGCTTTGCACTTATTTAGACGGTATTTTGGGATATTTTTCCCCATATAATGCTGAATCCCTGAATATTTTTCGACAGTTTTAACCTTTTCAGTTATTAAGATTTACATTTGGACCAGAATTTTTCGGTCCTGGCAATAGGTCGGGCCTGAAGGACATTTAAATTATTAACCTTTTTAGTGATGAGTTCAATAACCAAAATGAAAATAAGTATAAGTATTGATTGCAATAATTGTCTGCATTCAGGTCATCAAAGTTTGGATAAACGCTATTATAGACCAAAAGTATCCCTATTTATGAATAATATAACTGATAAAAAACATTACAAATAACTTTCATATAATTAACTCACAAATAAAGAAACCAATAGTTGAACCAATTTTTAGAGGTGTTGTAAAGTATTGAAATTTTCATTGATATCAGAATTACTGTTTATATTTCTCTTAACACTTTCGATAATACAAATTAATAAAATGATTGAACCGTTAATTATTAGAATAATCGGAATTCCGGGTGAATTCGGGCAACTCTTCAAATACAAAGAACCTGAAAATATGCTTAAAATTTAAGTCTTATGCAAAAAAACATTATTTAAAAGCCATACCCATGACTATCATTGTTATGTGTATCGCACTGGCTATCAATAGCGCTATAATACCCGCGACTGAAATAAATATTAAATATTAGTTACAGTTATAAAATATATTGTTTTTGTTTAACATATAAAACAAATTCTTGATGTCTTACTTGTGCCGAAAACATATGAGACAAATGTCTGAACAACACCGATATGACTATTATTAGGTTTAACTTTTCTTATTTTTGTGAAAATATTTCTCTTCTTTTTATTTTCGTTTTCAGTTTTCACATTTTCTGTGGCATTATTTTTATATTTCAAAGACTATTCTCTAAATCTTTTTCTTCTTCAACATTTTCTGTGACATTATGTTTGTCTTCAGGTGTCATAACACTGGTCTCTACTTCTTTTCCTTCTTCAACATTTACTTCAGACATTATTTTAATAAATTGTATTTACGTGAAAAACGAATAATTATTTAATTATTTAAGAAAATTTATTTAACATCTAAATTAACAGCAATAATATTAATAGTTATACGCATATACGGTATAAACAGTACAATATCAGGCTTTCCATTCTATCACTATAAACGATGCAAACAAGTCAAAACCATATTGACCTTGCTTCACTTGCTCTGCACTTATTAATGTACAGTAGACATGGGCATTTTTGATTTTTTAAATCTCGGTCTCGTCTCGTTCTCGTGTAATGCAGTACAATCTCGTCTCGTATTTAAACTGAATTTTGCATCTCGTCTCGTCTCGTGAGCGACACTTATCTTAATCTTCTAACTACTGACTCTTAGGATTAGGGCACATGTTTTACGTTAAAATATCTCAAATTGTGATTCAAAAGGATAAGATATTTTAAAAATAAATTCTTTCTGAAATAGAGTGTATGTTAGGGTATAATAATCTGCCAATAACTCAATTTCTCCAAAATTTGAGGATAGGACTAAATAATTCTCAGCCGACGATATATAAATGTAAACATATAAAGTTATATTTTTAAAATTGACAATATTAAACTTGTTTTTCTATTGCATTTTTAAGAGAGCCAGTCTTAGCAATGCTAATCTGGGAAAGAATAAAATTAATTATTTTAATGGTGATTTAGAATTTAATTTTTTAATTATTAATTGTGAAACTTTGTAAGTTTTTATTATAAAACCCAAGAACCCATCGATTTTAAAAAAATTGGCCCCTACCCATTTAGAAATTGCTAATATTGATACTAATTGTGCTTTGAAAGAGACATGTGTATCGCCTAATATTCCTCACCTTGGAGAACTTATACTAACACACGAATACCAAAAATCAAGTGAAAATCAGCAAACGCTGAGATGCAAATGTATAATTTTAATGAATTAGAATGAAGCTCATTAAAAGCCTAGTTATTTCGCAGTTGAATAAATTTCAATTAATCAATGTTAATTAAGTAATAAATTATTTTATTCTTTTTTATTTATAAATTTTGTACATAATTCTGGGAACTGAGAAGACACCAGTTTAATTTGTGAGAGCGCATGAATAGAACTTGTAGTATATTGAATAACAATATAAACAGTTATTTGAGAGAAGATTTCGTATTATGTAACAGAAGACTGTGAATAGTAATGTGAAAAATACTTTTAAGAAAGTTTTTCAATTATATATATCTAAAAATAATTACTTCCCTATGAATATTGATATTAGACTTTGTTAATTAATATTATTTTTAAAAAATTCTAACTTGTTGAATTTATTTTTGTGAAATGCCGGCCTTGGGCAACGGCGTGGTGAACGATGTGCGCGTGGATACCGCCGCCGTGGGTCTTTTCGGCATGATTGCGCTTATTTTGCGGGCCTACAGCCTCGGCGCCGGCACTTACACCGGCATTGAGGCCGTCAGCAACGGTCTCAACGCCCTGCGCGAACCCCGGGTACAGACCGGCAAACGCACCATGGTCTACATGGGCGCCTCCCTGGCTTTCGTCGTGGGCGGCCTGCTGTTGGCATATCTGCTGTATGATGTTCAACACGTGGACGGCCAGACGTTGAACGCCGTTTTGTTCCAAAAAATCACCGCAGCGTGGCCGCCCGGTTTGTCCCGGGCCTTCGTGATCGCCGCCATGGCCTCGTCCGGCGCCCTGCTTTTCATCGCCGCGCAAACCGGTTTCTTCGGCGGTCCGCGCGTGCTCGCCAACATGGCGGTGGACCGCTGGATGCCCACCCGTTTCGCCACGTCTGAGCGACCGGCTCGTCACCCAGAACGGCGTGCTGATGATGGGTTTCGCCGCCTTTCTCGTCATCCTGTTCACGGGCGCTTCGGTGGATGAACTCGTCGTCCTCTACAGCATCAACGTCTTCATCACCTTCAGCCTCTCCCAACTGGGCATGGTCCGGCACTGGTGGCAGGAGCGGGCCAACACGCCGCGCTGGAAAAAAAAACTCTGCATCAACGGCTTTGGCCTGCTGCTGACGGGCGGCATCCTGATTTCGCTCTGCATCGTCAAATTCTTCGATGGCGGCTGGGTAACGTTATTCGTCACCGGCCTGCTGGTTGGCGTCGCGTTCTGGGTCAAGCGTCATTACCGGCAGACCCAGAAAAAACTGCACCGGCTCAATGAACTGGTCGCCGCCGCGCTGGCCGACGAAGCCGTTGCCGGCGTCGAAAACCGGCCGCCACCGCCCTGCGACCCCAACGCCCGCACCGCCATTTTTCTGGTCAATGGATTCAACGGCCTCGGTCTGCACACCCTTTCTCGCCGTCGTGCGCATGTTTCCGAAAGTGTATCAAAACTTCGTCTTCATCCAGGTTGGGGTGCTGGATGCCGGAAATTTCAAAGGGGCGGCGGAAGTGGAGAATTTGCGGGAACATTCCCGCGCCGCCGTGGACCGGTATGTCAACTTCATGACCCGCCGCGGTTTTTATTCAGAAGCGCACATGTCGCACTTGGCACCGATATCGTGGACGAAGCCGCCAAGGCGTGTAATGTGATCGCCGAGAAATTCCCGCAGGCGCAATTTTTCGCCGGTCAACTGGTCTTCAAGGATGAAAGCACGATCACCCGCTGGCTCCATAACCACACGGTCTTTGAATTGCAACGCCGCCTCTATCAGATCGGCCGGGCCATGCTCATCCTCCCGATCCAGGTCTGAGCGGGAATTATGCAGTCAGATTGCTTGCCCGCCTTCACCCTGCCCCCTCTCGGCAGTGGCAGAGTGAACAAACCTATGGCCCGCGGCTGGCGCGCTACTAAAACGGTGAACAGAAACACCCGGCATTGTGCGCTTAAGCCCTGATGAAACACAAAAACCGCGGCTGATCTGCATCAGCCCGCGGCTTTGGTTGAATTTATCCGCTGGTCGGCTCCCCAAGTCTCACCGTTCCAACCGGTTCGCGTCACCATTCCCTGAATGCCCATCAGCGGGGCGAACGGCCCGGGCTGAAGTCCGAGCCTGCCGCCGCCGTAATCCCCGCGACGGCGAAGGAGCGATAAGCCATCATCCGCTGCATGAGTTCTTGGCCGTAAAAACGGAACTTGTCGGAATTGTAGTAGGCATAGGAGGTGAACGGGGCGGGGACGGCGCCGGCCGCCTTGATACGCCGCAGCAAGTCGTCGTTGATCAAGGTGCAGTGGGTGATCTTGGGGCGCGGATCGGGCCGCGGAAACAGCCGCTGCGCCCGCTCGAACGCCGTGAGCACCATGTCGATGGTGACATCGCCATTGGCGTGGCAGTTGACCTGGATGCCGGCCCGGTGCACGCGCTCGACCCAGGCGTTGAGATCGTCCTGCGTCGTGGTGACGTTGCCCTGGTACGGCGGCTCGACGCCGGGATACGGCATGCTGAGCGCCATGGTGCGCTCCGAGAACGACCCGTCGCAGGTGTGCTCCGAGGTGGCGCCGAGCCGGATCCATTCGTCGCCGAAACCGGTTGCGATGCCGTTCTTGATCATCCCCTCCAGCACGTCGTCCATGGCCTCGTAGCTCACCCGGTGCAGGAGGTCGCCGCGCGCACCGCACCTGCTGCAGGGCAAAGAGGTCGCCGCCCTCGTGGTGCACGCTCGTCAGGCCGTAGCGGACGAACTGCTTGGAGATGAAGGCCAGCGCGTCGCGGTTGCGCAGCCGTGCCTGGCCTTCCGTATAGCTTGGCCGCATTCCGACATCGTTGAACACGGCACGTGCACGGTCAGTCACCCGGCCGTTGAGCTCTCCGTTCGCATCGCGGTCGAAAGTCCCGGCGAGCGAGTTCGGCGTGTCCTTGGTGACGCCCGCCAGCGCGAAGGCCTTGCTGTTGTAATACGAGGTGTGGCCGCCGCGGTGACGGACGGCGACGGGGTGGTCGCTCGATACTTGGTCAAGGTCGTGAATGTTGAGGGCGCGCTTGTCCTTCACTTTGGTGTCGTCGAAGAAGTATCCCTCGACCCAAAACCCCGCGCGGCGTCTCGCGGGCTTTCGCACGGAGTTTGTCGACGATGCTGGCGATGGTCACGAATTCGACCTCGTAAGGGTTTCCGACGAGGACCTCGTAGAGCAGTATCGCGCCGGGCGCATGGTTGTGCGCGTCGATGAAGCCCGGCACGACCGTCATCTGCTTGGCATCGAATGTCTGAGTCTGCTTGCCGATGAGTGTCTTGACCGCTTCGGTGCTCCCCACGGCGACGAACCTGCCGGCCTTGATCGCGAATGCCTGCGCCCTCGGCCCGAGAGGATCGACCGTGTAAACCTTGGCATTGAAAACGACGAGATCGGGATCCTGGCGCGGAATCGACCGCGGCAGTTGCCGTGCCACCCGGCCACCGCGCGCCGACGAGACCGGCGATACCCGCTCCGGATCGGCCCATGAACCCTCTACGGCTGTAACGGTTATTCGCCATGGCTTCTCAACCTCCGAAATTGACTTTTCGTAGAGTGCTGGTCTGCTGTGATTATGCCCGCCATAGCTGACTTCCGCGACCTCCTCGTCACCCAGCACCGCGACAAACACGATTGGGGTATGCCCAGCGAAGCCGCCGTCACGCTCAATGCTCCCGTGCCCTGTCCGCAGCAGGCGACCCCGTTGACTTTCGCATGTTGAGATCAAATTGCAGGGCTTTGTGACGCGCGCGAAAAGCTGCGCGGTGGTTCCGCGGTGGTTCCGCGCGCCTTCATGCGCGTGGTGGCATTCTCAGGTGGAAGAAAAACATCAATATTTGCAATAGTTTGATTGGTGCCGCAAGAGGGATTCGAACCCCCGACCCCATCATTACGAATGATGTGCTCTACCGACTGAGCTATTGCGGCTTGCTCAGGCATGTCCGTTGTTGCGACGTGCCTGAAGGCAGAAATCGGCCCCACATCTAGGACACACCGGGCGTCTTTCCAAGAAGGAAGTTTGGCCGCCGCCTGCGGGCCCGTGAACGCCTGCGAAACCCGCCGCGGGGCGGCGGTCCGCCCGCAAGATGCCGTACCGTCACATCGGTGCCGGGTTCGCATGCGATGTCCGGGTGCCGCCGCCTGGGCTACAGTGATCGTGCGGGACCGCGGGCGAGCCGTCGGCCCGCTGGAATTCTGCAAGCGAAGGCGCCGGCCATGCCGCCGGCGCATCGGTGATCACGAGGGAGGTTGCTCATGAAGCTCTACATGCACCCGGTTTCGACCGCGACCCGTCCGGTGCGTCTGTTCATTGCCGAGAGCGGCATCAAATGCGACGAGGAGGTGGTCGATATCTTCAAAGGCGCCCACCATCAGGAGCCGTATGCATCGCTCAACCCCAGCCGGATGGTGCCGATGCTCGAGGATGGCGAACTTCACCTGACGGAAAGCTCGGCGATCCTGAAATATCTCGCCGACAAGTACGACCTGCCGTCCTACCCGAAGGACCTCAAGAAGCGCGCCAAGGTCAACGAGGTCATGGACTGGCTCAATACCCAGTTCTATCGCGAGTTCGGCTACGGGCTGGTCTATCCGCAGTTGTTCCCGCACCACAAGCGCCGCAGCGACGAGGCCCATGCCGGCGCCATCGAATGGGGACAGCAGGGCGCCAAGAAATGGCTGCAGATTCTCAACGACCACTGGATCGGGCCGAAGAACCAGTATCTGTGCGGCAACGAGATCACCATTGCCGATTACTTCGGCGCCGGTGTGGTGTCGATCGGTGAACTGGTCGGCTGCGACCTCGCCGCCTATCCCAACATCAAGCGCTGGTTCGACAACATGAAGAAGCTCAAATCGTGGAACCGGATCCATGAGGTGTTCGACGGCTTCGTCACGGCCAACAAGGGCAAGGAGTTCGCCCGGGTGTAAGCGCGCCCGCCCCCCAAGACGCTCTCGTCGTTGTTTTCGCGCGCCGGCGACGGCGTGCGGAAACGCGGGGGCGGCCACCACCCATGTGGCCACACCCAAGTGGCCACCATCCATGTCGGCCCACGTCGGCACCCCACCCATTGACGAGCACCGGCACGCCGCCTATTATTAATCAACTGATTGATTGATTCATTGAGGCAGGGGGCCGACGCGACATGGCGGCGAAGAAGCAAAAAGAACGTCCCGGCGGCGACGAACGCCGCGATAGCCTGGTGCGGGCCGCGTTCGCGTGTCTTGCGGCGGACGGCTTCGAAGGGCTGCGGACCCGCAGCGTCGCGGATCGTGTCGGCGTCAATATCGCGACGCTGCATTACTACTTCCCGACCAAGGAGGCGCTGATCGGCGGGGTTGCCGACTTCCTCGCCACCCAATTCATCACGCTGCACGCCCCGCCGGTGGCGCCGACCGGCCGCGCGGCGCTCGATCGGCTCCGCCAGGAATTCGCGGATGCGCATTTCTACCACGCCAAGCATCCCGACCTCGCGGCGGTGCTGTGCGAGCTCCAGTTGCGCGGGCGGCGCGATCCCGCCATTCGCAAGATCGTCGAGCCGCTGTTTGGCCATTGGCGGTACGGAATCGAGCGGTTGCTGGCCGACGGCATCGCCGAGGGTGTGTTTCGCAGCGATCTCGATCCCGCCGGCGGCGCGGCATTTTTCGTCGCCGCCCTTACCGGCGCGGCGTGGCTCGGGCTGTCGCGACAGGATCGCGACGGCATCTTCGCAGCGGTCGAAAATTGGCTGCTGGCGCCGGCACCGACGCGCCCACGCGACGGCAAGAAAACCAAGACTTGACGCGACGCGCTCTGGCTGCGGTCGACACCGGTCGTCGCGGCGCCCCGAATTTGGAGGCAACCCATGACGGATAAACGCTTTCAGGTCGGCATCGTCGGCGGCGGCATCGGCGGCCTCGCCTTGGCGCAGGGATTGAAGAAGGCGGGCACGAGCGTCGCGGTCTATGAGCGCGACCGCACGCCCACCGACCGGTTGCAGGGCTACCGCGTCCACATCAGCCCCAAGGGCAGCGAGGCGCTCCACCAGCTGCCTGCCGGCCGCGCTTTTCGAAATGTTCGCGGCCACCTGCAGCGTCGGCAACCGGGGCTTCCGCTTTCTGACCGAGAAGATGGAGGAACTGCTGTCCATCGAGGTCCGCAGCGATGCCGCGCGCGATCGCGCAACACCGCTCGGCGAGCCGCATCACCTTGCGGCAGGTGCTGCTCAGCGGCCTCGACGGCATCCTCCATTTCGGCAAGACCTTCACGCGCTACGAGGAGACCGCCGACGGGCCGATCGTTCTCCATTTCGCCGACGGCAGCACCGCCGACCTGCGACGTGCTGGTCGGCGCCGACGGCGGCAATTCGCGCGTGCGCCAGCAATTCCTGCCCCACGCCCGCCGCATCGACACCGGCGTGGTCGGCATTGCGGCCAAAGCGATGCTGACCGAGGAGAACCGCCGGCGGCTTGCCGCCGCGCGTGCTCGAAAGCACCGGCATGGTGATGTCGCCCGGCCGGCGCGGCATGTTCATCGGCCTGCACGAATTCGATGAAAATGCGCCGCCGGTGCCGACCGGCGCGCGGTGACGGCTGCGCGCCGGGCTCGTGCAGCCTCCCGTCGGAGCGCTGCTCGACAACACCACGAGCTACGTTTTCTGGGCCTATGGCGCGCCGCGGGCGGACCTCGAGCGCGGGCGGCCGCTCGAACAGCTTGCGCCACCCGATCTGCAGCGGCTGGTGCTCGATCGCATTCGCAATTGGCATCCCGACTACAGCGTGCTCGTCTGCGCGTCCGATCCGTCGACGTTCAACGTGGTGAGCATCAAGACGTCGGTCCCGGTGGCGCCGTGGCCATCGCGGCGCATCACCCTCATCGGCGATGCCATCCACAGCATGACGCCCTACCGCGGCATCGGCGCCAATACCGCGCTGCGGGACGCCGCCCTGCTGTGCGCAAACCTCGGCGACGCGGTGCGCGGCGCCTGCGCGATCGAGGCCGCCATCAATGATTATGAGCGGCAGATGCGCGAATATGGCTTCGCCGCCGTTCGCTCGTCGCTGCAGGCCCTGCAACAATCGGTCGCCGACAAGGGCATCGGATTCCGATTGTCGAAGCTGTTCTTCCGCGCCGCCAACGTGACGCCGCCGCTCAAGAGACTGGTGTTTGCGAATTTCGGGGAGGATTGACCAGGGGCCGGTCGACGCGAGGCGGCGCACTGAAGTGGCGTTCATTCGACCTCACCGCGATCGACGCGCGGGCCCGGGTTGCACCCATCGAAATTGCCGCAAAGCTTTCAGCCGCTCTCGGTGCCGAGCCCGTGAACGGGGTGGCGGGTGTCGCCGCGCTTGTTCGGGTGCCGGACGTAGGTGATGTGGGCCTCGGGGCGTTCCATCTTGACCTTGAGCGCGGCAATCAACGCGTCTTCCGCGTCCACGACGACGTGGCCGCTCTTGCCCTGCACCCTAAAGCCGACGGCGAACTGCACCTGCGCTCTCCCGCTTCGATGTTCGCAGCATAGCACATTTCGACCTGGGCGGGTCGACGCAGCTTGCCCGGAGTACCCGGAGCGGAGATGCCGGCCCGACCGGGCCGGCGCCCCGCGCCCTCACGCCCGGCGCACCATCGCCGGCGTCAGCGCCTTGATCGAAGGCGCGCCCACCTGCTGCATGATCCCGAGCAATTCGAGGCGCAGCAGCTCGAGCATGCGCTCGACGCCGGGTTCGCCGAAGGCGCCCAGCGCCCACAGATAGGGCCGGCCGACGGCGACGCCGGTGGCGCCCATGCACAGGGCTTTGCAGATGTCGGTGCCGCGGCGGAAGCCGGAGTCGATCAGGATCGGCATGCGGCCGTTGACGGCCTCGACGATCTCCGGCAGCGCGTCGATGGTGGAGCGGCCGGAGTCTTCGCTGCGGGCGCCGTGGTTCGACACGATGATCGCGTCATAGCCGGCGTCGGCGGCGAGCTTGGCGTCCTCCCAGGCGAGCAGGCCCTTGATGACCACCTTCATCTTGGTCATGTCGCGCAGCCGCTTGAGATAGTCCCAGTTCATGGTGGAGGATTGGATGTTGCGCAGCCCCGAGAGGTCGACGCCTTCGTACATCGGCTTGTCGCCCTGGTCGGTCGCGAGGCTGGTGCGGTCGTGGCAGGCACTGCACTCGCGGGTGTCGGTGCGGGTGAGCCGGAACAGGGTCTCCTGGTTGCGGCCGCCGGAGCGATCGACGGTGACGGCGAGGCCGGTGCAGCCGGCATTCTCGGCGCGCTTGACGTGGTGCGCCGCGACCTCGAACTTGTTGGTAGCATAGAGCTGCATCCAGATCGGGCCGCCGCGTGCCTTGATCACGTCTTCGACGCCGGTCGAAGTCTGGGTCGACAGGATCATCAGGTGGTTGCCGGCCTTGGCGGCCTTGGCGACGCCCTCCTCGCCGTCGAGGTGGTAGGCCTTGTGGCCGCCGGTCGGCGCGATGATGATCGGCGAGGCGTATTTGACGCCGAGGATGTCGGTCGCCATGTCGACCTTGCTCACGTCGACGAGACGGCGCGGCCGCAACTGGAATTTCAGGAAGCCTTCGCGGTTGGCGCGCAGCGTCACCTCGTCGTCGATGCCCGAGGCCATGTAGCCGAAATGCGCCGGCGGCACGTTCTGGCGCATCACCGGCTCGAAGTCGAACACGTTGATCGCCTCTTTCGGCGACTTGATCAGGTTGGCGGGGTCGAGCGGCGCCCAGATCATCGGGTCCGGCAGCTTCGACTTCGGCAGCAAGGTCTCCGCGAAGGCGAGCTTGTCGGCGTAGCCGAGCGTGGTGCTGGCGGCGATGAACTGCAGGAACTTGCGGCGGCTTGCGGCCTGGTCGATTTCGTTCGGCATGATGGCTCCTCCCATATGGACGCCATCCTATACGCTGTCACCGGCATGTAAATCGAGCGAAGCTCGCTCCGGCACTTGGGTCCGATCGCAGCGTTGTAGGGTGGGCAAAGGCGCGCCTTCGCGCCGTGCCCACGCGTCGCCGCAGCGCGTCGCCGCAGCGCGTCGCCGCAGCGCGTCGCCGCAGCGCGTCGCCGCAGCACGTCGCCGCAGCGCGTCGCAGCAGCGCGTCGCAGCAGCGCGTCGCAGCAGCGCGTTGCAGCAGCGTGGGCACGCTTCGCTTTGCCCACCCTACATGTCTATGCACCAGAAGCCGGCGCGCCGACCGGCTTCCAGAATCCGGCGGTCCATCCCGCGATCAGCCAATAGGCGAAGCCGGCGGCGATGCCGGCAGCGACCAGGATGGTGGGATTCGAGAAAAAATGATGCTCGTCGCGCAGGTCCCGGGTCAGCGTCCAGCCGAGCAGGGCGCAGAGCGCGCCATTGCCGACATGGAACATCCAGGACCGGATCGCAAACGTCTCCGCAACGAGCACGCCGGCCAGCGCCGGCACGAAGGTGTAGTGCGCCCAGGCCGACATCAGGGAGATCAGCAGCGGCCCCGCCACCATCAGGGCGAAGACGTAGTCCTGTTGCGCCTGCGGGTCGGCGGCGAGAACCGCATGGAAGGCATTCCACTGGGTGACGACGAGCAAGGCGCCCGCGGCGGTGAGCGCCACCGCCGCCCCGAGCGGCACCAGGATGAGGCGCAGCAACAGGCGCCCGATCACTCCGTCATCGCCATGGCGCGGAGCGCCATGCGCTCCCGGACCGAGAGCTTTTCGGTCGCGCTCTTGAGCTGGCCGCAGGCGGCGAGGATGTCGCGGCCGCGCGGCGTGCGCACCGGGGATGAATAGCCGGCATTGAAGACCACCTCGGAAAACCGTTCGATGTCGTCCCACTCCGAGCATGCGTAGGTGGTGCCGGGCCACGGATTGAACGGGATGAGGTTGATCTTCGCCGGAATGCCCTTGAGGAGCCGCACCAGCGCCCGCGCGTCGGCGAGCGAGTCGTTCACCCCCTTGAGCATCACATATTCGAAGGTGATGCGCTTGGCGTTGGTCAGGCCGGGGTAGTGGCGGCAGGCCTCCAGCAGTTCCGCGATCGGGTATTTGCGGTTGAGCGGGACCAGTTCGTCGCGCAGCTCGTCGCGCACGGCGTGCAGCGACACCGCCAGCATGACGCCGATCTCCTCGCCGGTGCGCTTGATGTTGGGCACCACGCCCGAGGTCGATAGCGTGATCTTGCGCTTGGAGATCGCGATGCCCTCATTGTCGGCCACCACCAGCAGGGCGTCGCGCACCGCTTCGAAATTGTAGAGCGGCTCGCCCATGCCCATCATCACGATGTTGGTGACGAAGCGGCCGCCGTCATTGGGGACGATGGCGCCGGTGGGCGGGGCGTGGCCGGGCCAGTCGCCGAGGCGGTCGCGGGCGACCAGCACCTGGCCGACGATCTCGCCAGCCGTGAGGTTGCGCACCAGGCGCTGGGTGCCGGTGTGGCAGAAGGTGCAGGTCAGGGTGCAGCCGACCTGGCTCGAAACGCACAGGGTGCCGCGGCCGGTCTCGGGGATGTAGACGCACTCGACCTCGTGGGGCCGCTCGTCGGCTTCGCCGGGCAGCCGCAACAGCCATTTCCGGGTGCCGTCGACCGAGACCTGCTCGGCCACGACCTCCGGCCGGTCGAGGGTGAAGCTGCGCTCGAGTTCGGCGCGCAGCTCCTTGGAAACGCTGGTCATGATCTCGAAGCCGGTCGCGCCACGCACGTAGAGCCAGTGCCAAAGCTGCTGCGCGCGCATCTTGCGCTGCCCCTGCGGCACCCCGATCTCGCCGAGCGCGGCTGCAATCTCGGCGCGCGACATGCCGACCAGCGAAGGCCGGCCGGGGCGGACATAGCGCTCGAGCGGGGTCTTCTCGATCAAGCCGGGCACGGCCGCGGCAGCCGTCTCAATGGGCGTGGTCATCGGAATTTACGCTGACTATTTACGCGGGCTATTTGCACCGGCTATTTGCATTCTTGGCCAACCCGATTGAGCGCCTCGGGCAGGCCGCGGAGCGAATACACGTCGGTGCTGGCGGTGCCTTTTGCGGAGGTGCCCTTGACGGTGAGGTCGGCGCCCTTGCGCATGGCGTCGACCAGCCGGGTCTCTTCCGCCGCGTTCTTGACCCAGGCGCCGTCGGCCTGGGTATACATGGCGTAGGCGGCGCCGGAAACCTCGACGCTGGCGTCGGCATTCGGCTTGAAGCCGTAGCCGAAGATGATCGAGACCTCGTCGCGCACCTTTTCGGCCGGACGCGAGGATATGAAGATGTAGGTGGGGTCGCGCGGCCGGTTCGGCGGCGTGGTCTTCGAGTTCGCCGGCTTGGCGAGGGCGAAGCAGACCTTCTTGCCTCCGGGCGAAGCGGTATAGGCGCCCCAATCCCCGAACTGGCCGAGCAGCGTCGGCTGCGGAGCGGGGGCCGCGGCCGCCGCCGCCGGGGGCGCTGCGGGCGGTTTCGCCGCCGGCGGCTTGGCCGGCTGCGCCGGTGCCTGGGCGTCGGCATAATGGGAACTGAAGCATGCCAGCGCGATCGCGGCAGCCAGAGTCAATACGGTCTGACGGCGATGGAGCATCTGATGGCGATGGAGCATGGTCGCGCGTCTCATGTGAAGCTCACCTGCGGGTCACCAGATAGTAACCTAAATAAATGCGTTTGTTCAGCAAAGTGGCAAGGTGTGGGCAGTTCGCCGCAGCATAACCCAATTCGCAGGAAATACAGGCCGCAACGCCCCCGGGCGGGCGCAGCCGGTCGCGGCCGGATTCATGTCGCCTGCGCGTTCCCATCGGCTCGTCGCTGGCCCGGTTGCCGGCCCGCTTGGGCGAGCAGCCGGCGCGCCGCGTCGCGGTGTTCCGGCGTGATGTGAGCGGCCACCACGCGGACGGCGGTCGCCAGCACCGCCGCATCGTCGGTGAAGCCGATGATCGGCAGCATGTCCGGGATAAAGTCGAACGGCAGCACGAAATAAGCGAGCGCGCCCAGCAAGATCACCTGGACGCGGCGGGGCGTCCGGCGGTCGAGCGCACAGTAATAGGCAGCGACGAGGTCTTCGGCGAACGGCAGCCGCGCCGCATGGCGCCGCAGCTTCGGCCAGAAGTCGCGCCGCACCCGCGCCTCGTCCTGCGCGGCTTTCGCCTCGTCGAATCCGTTCCCGCCGGGTCCGTTCCTGCCAGTGTCGGTGCCGTGCATCTCGTAGGGAGTGCTGATCATTTGCCTGCCTCTGCCGGCGAAAAAGTGGGGGTCTTCGCCCCCGATTGCAAGGCGCTCACCCGGCCACGATGCGCTCCATCGCCTCGGCGAGCGCGATGTCGCGCGCGGTGACCCCGCCGGCATCATGGGTCGAAAGTGTCACCACGACGGTCTTGTAGACGTTCGACCACTCCGGATGGTGGTCCATCTTTTCGGCGACGAGGGCGGTGCGGGTCATGAACCCGAACGCCGCGTTGAAATCGGCAAAGACGAAGGTCTTGGCGATGGCATCGCCCCCGTTCACCTCCTGCCAGCCGGCAAGCCTGGCGAGTGCGTTGCTGCGCGCTTCATGACTGAGCTTCGAAACCATGGGCAACCCTCGCGATGAGCCGCAAATCTTAAGTGACGAAGTATAAGTCACGCGCGCCGAATCGACGCAAGGCCGATGCCGAGCCCCGGATGCGGAACTTGCAGACGCCTGGCCGCCTTGCCGCCGCCCCTCGCCGCCTGCTCCCCTGGCCAACGAACTCCGGCCACCATATCTGTCGCTTGCACGAATGCCTTCGGGCCGGCGGAGAAACCCCATGCTGTGGTCGGTGAATATCGGCTCGATCGCCGGCACGGCGATCAAAATCCACATCACCTTTCTCATGTTCCTGGTCTGGGTTTTTGCGGCCGGGTGGGCTTCGGGCGGCGCCGAAGCGGCAATAGGCAGCCTGATCTTCGTGGTGCTGCTGTTCGCCTGCGTGCTCGCCCATGAATTCGGTCACATCTTCACCGCGCGGGCGTTCGGCGTGGCGACGCCGGACGTGATCCTGCTGCCGATCGGCGGCGTGGCGCGGCTGGAGCGCATTCCGGAGAAGCCGAGCGAGGAATTCCTGATCGCCATTGCCGGTCCGCTGGTCAACGTCGTGATCGCGGTGGTGCTGATGGTGGGAATGCGCGCCCACCTGGACGCCCAGAACCTTGCCGCCGTCGAGAGCACCCGCGTCTCGCTGGTCGACCGCCTGGCGGAGGTCAATCTGTTCCTCGCGCTGTTCAACCTCATTCCGGCGTTTCCCATGGACGGCGGCCGCGTGCTGCGTGCCCTGCTGGCGACCCGCCTCGGCTACGTGCGGGCCACCGAAATCGCCGCCACCATCGGGCAGTGGTGCGCCTTCGCGCTCGGCTTCCTCGGCCTGTTCTACAATCCCCTGCTCATCTTCATCGCGATCTTCGTCTATCTGGCCGCCGCTTCCGAGGCGCAGCTTGTGTCGTTGCGGGCGATGTCGCGCGACGTTCCCGTGAGCGCCGCGATGATGACCGATTTCGCGACCCTGACGCCCGACGAGCACATCGACGCCGCGGTGCAGACACTGCTGCGGACCAGCCAGGGCGAGTTTCCCGTCGTCGACGCCGACCACCGGCTGGTCGGCCTGCTCGGCCGCGGCCAGATCATCCGCGCCCTCAAGGAACTCGGGCCCGACGCCAAGGTCGGCCAGGCGATGGTCGCGGAAATCCCGACCATCGAGAACCGGCGCCGCCTCGATGAGGCGTTCCGCCTGCTCCAGGAAAAGTCGGCGCCCGCCGTCGGGGTGGTCGACGCCGCCGGCCGCCTGACCGGCCTCGTGACCTCGGAGACGATCGGGCGAATGCTGCTGGTGAAGGACGCCCTGCCCAAGGGCGGGCGGCTCGGCCCCTGGAGCCGGCCGGCCGGGGCTTGAGAGTCGGTCGCAGAGGAATCCATGAAACGCACATGGACGATCATTGGGGTCGCTGACGTGCCCCAGAGCTTCACGTGGTACCAGTCGCTGCTCGGCCTGTCGGAAACGGTTCCTGCCCACGACGACTTCGGGCAAATCGTCGACTCCGATGGAACCGTCCTGCTCTGCCTCCACAAGTGGGGTGCCCACGAGCATCCTTCGTTGGCAAGTCCCCATTACGCCACGCCTGGCAACGGCCTCCTCCTGTTCTTCCGGGTCGACGACATCGACGCAGCCTTGCCGAGGGCGCGCGCGCTCGTCAGCCGGCTGGAAGAAGAGCCACATGTGAATCCCAACACTGGAACCCCGGAGTTTTCACTCCGAGATCCTGATGGATATTACGTCACCATCAGTGCGCTCGATCCGACCTGAGTTCTCCATCGAGCAGTTCCGGCGGGCTCGTGTCGCCGGAATGTCCGGTCATCTCGGGCGCGCCAGCCTCAACTGCAGATTTTGGTGACCTGACTGACGGCGTTTGAAAGCGCGAGAATGGTCGTGCGAAATACACGACGCCCGCGTTCAGCCGACGAGATCACGGCGCGTCCTGGATCACCCCGTCTGCGTCCCCGGCACGGCGGCGATCTCATCGACCCAGGCAAGCGCGGAGCGCCGCCAGATTTGCCGCCTGGGGGAGAACGCCGCGCGCTGGGTGATCGTGCCCATGCGCAGCGAATAGCTCTGCGGATCGTTCACCGCACAGGCGTAGATGGGGGTGCCGCAATCGCCGCAGAAGGCGTGGCGCCGCCGGTTGCCGCTGTCGGCGGTCTTCAGATAGCTCGTCGGCGTTCCGCTGCGGAGCACGAAATGCGCGGCCGGGGCGGGGATGTTGGCGCGAAAGGCCGAGCCGGTAAGCGTCTGGCAGTCGGTGCAGTGGCAGACGGTGACGGCATCGGGATCGACCTCCGCCTCGAAGGTGATCCGGCCGCAGTGGCAGTGTCCGTCGATCTTCATGCGTCTTTCCCCGCGAACAGCCGGCTCGGCGTACCCACGTTCGACCGTCGAATATCGCAGCCAGATTCATCCGATCTCAACACAATGATGTTTCGAATTGGAACGAAGCCCTGCCCGGAAGGGACTTTACGTCGCTGGCGACGATACTAGATACGACCCGCAACATCGGCCGGCTGCGAACGCAATGTCGGCTTCGTCCTTTTTGCTCCGATCCCGCCAGTCGAAACAGGATACGCCATGGACATGACGCTTCCCGCGGCCGCCGCGGCCGCCAAGCCCGCGCCGGCGACGGCCTTGCCGGGCCAGGTCGTCCTCGCCTTCCAAGGCGGCGGCGCGCTCAACGCCTACCAGGGCGGGGTCTACCAGGCGCTCCACGAAGCCGGCATCGAGCCGGACTGGGTCATCGGCACGTCGAGCGGGGCCATCAATGCCGGCATCATCGCCGGCAATCCGCCGGAGCGGCGCCTCGACCGCCTGCGCGCGTTCTGGACGTCGATGGAATACAAGCCGTGGTGGGAGGATTCCCCGTTTCTCGCACCGTGGTTCGGCAATTCGCGCCTCGCCACCGAGTGGTCCAACCAGGCCGCCCATGTCTCTGCCTTTTTCGCGGGCATTCCCGGCTATTACGCGCCCAACCATGCGCTCGCCATGGGCGTCAACGCCCCGCTCGGCGTCGAACGGGCCTCGCTCTACACCACCGAAGGCCTCGCAGAGACGCTGACCGCGCTGACCGATCCCGCGTGGTTCAATTCCGGGCGGCCGCGCCTCACCGTCAGCACGGTCAACGTGAAGACCGGGCGCATGCAGTATTTCGACAGCCGCAGCATGCCGCTCAGTCTCACCCATGTGCTCGCCTCCGCGGCGTTGCCGATCTCGTTTCCGGCGGTCCGCATCGACGGCGATCCCTATTGGGACGGCGGCATCTATTCCAACACGCCCATCGAAGTCGTGTTCGACGACAATCCCCGCCGCGATTCCATCGTGTTCGCCGACCAGATGTGGCACAGCTCCGGACCCGAGCCGCAGACCTTCCTCGACGTGCTCAGCCGCGAAAAGGACATCCAGTTCGCGAGCCGCGACGCCGCCTACATCGCCCGCCAGCAGAGCATCCACCGGCTCCGCCACGTCGTGCGCGAATTGGTCCGGCTGATGCCGGAGGGCCAGCGCGACACGCCCGAGGTGAAGGAGCTCGCCGCCTATGGCTGCAAGACCTTCATGCACATCGTGCGGCTCAACGCCCCCTACATCGAAGGCGAAGGCAATTCGCGCGATTTCGATTTCACCCGGGAGGGCATCCGCCTGCGCTGGAAGGCCGGCCACGACGACACCGCCCGCGTCCTCGCGCAGCGGCCCTGGGAGGCCGAGGTCGACCCGATGCTCGGCGTCGCCGTCCATGACCGCGAGCCGGAGGTGCTGGCGTTCAGCGCGGCGGGCGCAGCGACGTAAGGGGCGGGGGGACGGGCGGGCGACCCCGGAACGCGACGATTGCACTGTTGTTTCGGTCGGGCGCATCCCCAGGCCCGGCAAGCAGCGGGCCGCCGGCTCGCGCAGACGTCATCAATCCTGTGAACTTTCGCCACAGTGTTGCCGATGATTCCGCGCATGCGGGTCGTCTCCTTCGGGGGCGAAACAACGGGGAACACCCAGATGATCAATCGCATGCCTGCCCTTGTTGCCGGGGCGCTCCTGGCAGCAAGTCTTGCAACATTCACCAACGCAGCGTCGGCAGCACCGCTCTCCGGCGCGCTCGCGCTCGCGAACGCGGTGCCGAGCCATGTGGAAACCGTCGGTTGGGGCGGCGGGAGAGGTTGGGGTGGCGGTGGCGGTTGGCGCGGCGGCGGGGGCTGGCGCGGCGGTCCCGGCTGGCGCGGTGCGGGCTGGGGCGGCGGGTGGCGCGGTCCCGGTTGGGGATATGGCGTCGGCGCGGCCGTGGTCGGCGGCGCGATCATCGGCGGCGCGCTTGCCGCTCCCTATTACTACGGCCCCCCGGTCGTCTACGGCCCGCCGCCGGTTGTCTATTACGGCCCGCCGCCGGCCGTTTACGCACCTCCGCCGCCGGCATACGCCCCTCCGCCGCAGTTGACGTTACCGCCGAAATAATCCCGGTATTCGCCGCGACGGCCGGCCTCCCACCGCCGGCGTCCTCCGGCTGGGCGTGACTCCGGACCGACGGAGCCGCGCCGTGGCTGACCGGGCGCCCTTCACACGGTCGCTTCGGTACCGCGCCAGCGCGCCTGCAGCCGGGCGAAGTCGCCGTTGTCGCGCAGCGCCTGGATTGCGGCCTCGATCGCATCGCAGAGATCGGTGCGGTCGGTGGCGAAGGCGATGCCGAGCCGCTCCTGCGTCGGCACCTGCATCGCAACCGCCAGCGATGGGCGGTCCCTGACCAGCCACGAGATCACCGGAAACAGCTTGATGATGAGGCCGATGTGTCCGGCCGCGAGGTCGTCGAGCGCGGTTTCAATTCCGTGGTAGGGATAATAGCGGATGGCGGCGATATCGCCTTGCGCCAGCAGGCGCCGCGCCACCCGGTCGGACGTGTTTCCCTTCTGGATGCCGGCAGTCAGGCCGCGCAGATCGGCCGTCGACGCGACCTCGGGCGTCAGCCTTCGGTTGACTGCGATGCCCTGGTTGAACACGAGATAGGGTTGCGAGAATTTCACGACGGCCGCGCGCTCCGGCGTGATCGTCGTGCCTGAGATCACCGCGTCGCAGGTGCGCTGAGCCAAGCCCGCAAAGATGCCGTTGAAGTCCTCACCCGTATATGCGACCGGCCGCAATGCGAGCCCGAGCCGGCCGCACACCGCGTGCATCAATTCGATGTCGAACCCGGTCGCAACGCCGTCCTCCATGATGTCGAATGGCGGATCGGGATACGCCGTTTGGATGACGAGGGTGCCGGGATCGAGCGTAGGGATCACGCCTGCTACTTCCCGGCGTCCGGCCCGCGCGCGACGGCCGCGCTCGCCTGATCGATGGTGAAGCTGATCGGCACGCCCTGGCCGTTGCGACAGCTCAGGAGCCCGGAATAGGAGCGCGATGCGGTGGCGACGATGCGGCAGCTATCGCCGTCCAGGGCCAGCGTTCCCTCGACGCCCACGTTCCCACGCGACACCGTGAGACGCAGCGCGCCGGACTTTTCCTCGGCCCCGTTCGCGCTGCACAGCCCGACATGGGTGAGCGTCAATGGGCCGGAATACTCCACTTTGCCGCCCGTCACCGTTTTGGCGAGGCTGGCCTTGAGCTCCCATTCCTGGAGGTAGCCGACTTGACCGCTGGCGGAATAGGACTGCGCCAGCGCCGCGGGAGCGGTGCCGCACATCAAGATGACCGACAACAGCGCGCGCATCACTGCAATTCCCGAACAATCCGGAAGCCATTGGCGTAATAGCGAACGTCGGAGTCGTAGCGGAACCGCGCCGGGGACCGGATATCGGTCGGCTTGCTGGTGAAATTGCCGCCGCGCAGCACCCGCAGGTGGCAATCGCCGCCGGTCCAGGCGGACGCGTCCTTGGGGGCGTTGCGATAGGTGTCGTTCCAGCAATCCTCGACCCATTCGGCGGCATTTCCGGCGGTGTCGTACAATCCGAAGCCGTTGGGCCGGAACGACCCTGCAGGGGAGGTCTGCCGGTTGGCAGGGCTGCCGCAGCCGTCGCACTGCGCCCGGCCGGCGCCGATGTCGCGGCCCCACCAGAACGACGACTTGGTTCCCGCCCGCGCCGCATATTCCCACTCGGCTTCGGTAGGAAGCCGGTACCTCTGCTTGGTCTTCTGCGACAGCCAGGCCAGATAGACCTTGGCATCGTCCCAACTCACATTGATCACCGGCCGGTCGCCGCGGCCCCAGCCGTGATCGTCGGGCCGGTGCTTGCAGGCGCCGGCATCGGCGCACGCATCCCATTCCGTGAACGTGACCTCGCGGCGGCCGATCGCGAACGGGCGCGGGATCGTAATCTTGCGCTCCGGCTTTTCGTATGGCGTGTCGTTGGCGCCCATCACGAAGTCGCCGGGCGGCACGACGACGACCTCGGGGCAATCATTGCAGTCCTTGAAGATCTCACCCGGATCGGGGCTGGTCCCCTGGGCAACAACGTCCTCCGCCGGTCCTGAACGCTGTCCGAGTCGTTGGAGGCCGCCGGCGGAGTGACGGTGAGCCCGCGCTGCGCATTTGCCCGGGGACCACCCGCCGCGACAAGCGCGGCGAGGACCATGAGAAACAACAGACGCCAATTCATGTTGCGCCAATTCATGTTGTCTCTTCCGCGGCACGCGTCCCCAACGAGCCTTCGCCGGACGCGCATGTCGACGCAACCATGCTTCATTTCGCGGAGGTCAGCAAGACGAGGCCCATCTGGCTCCTCCTGGCGAGGCCCGCCGCCATCGAGGCGCTTGCCGGCCACGCTCACGACGGAACCAGCGGCGGCCGCTGGCGGCCGGTCAGGGTTTACTTCGCAGGGCAAAGGGATATCCTCACCACATGCCCTCGACCGCGACAATTCGGAGTTCTGTCGCTTGCGGGACCGGACGGTGCATTTCAAATCCTGGGGCAAATCCTGGGGCGAATCCTGGGGAGAGTGCATGATCGCTAAAATCCTGGCTTCGATTCTCGTGCCGACATTCGGCTGCCTGGCCCTGGCCGGTGCGGCTTACAGCCAGGCTGGCGGCCCGACGCCGTCTCCTCCGGGAGCCGCCGTGTACTTCATCGGGCTCAATGACGGCGACACTTTGCCCACCAAGGCGACCATTCATTTTGGATTGCGCGGCATGGGAGTGGCGCCGGCCGGCTCCGATCGCGCCAATTCGGGTCACCATCATCTGGTGATCGATTCCCCGACGCCGGCGCTCAATACCGAGATACCGAACGACTTCCAGCATCTGCACTTCGGCGCCGGCCAGACCGAAGCCGAGATAATGCTGACCCCGGGCGAGCACACCTTGCAGCTCGTGTTCGGCGACAAGAACCACATTCCGCACTCGCCGCCGGTGGTGTCGCCGCGCATCAAGGTGAAGGTGGTGGAGCAGGCGAGCCCGCCGGTGCAGGCGGAAAACCCGGTCAAGCGGCATCCGTCGCCGAAGGACGCCAAGGTCTATTTCATCCAGCCCTCCGACGGCTCCTACGTCACGCCTAACCCTGTGATTCGCTTCGGCCTTCTGGGCATGGGCGTGGCCCCGGCCGGGTTCGAGAAGGCCAACACCGGACACCATCACCTTCTCGTCGACGCCGAACTGCCGCCGTTCGACCAGCCGATCCCCAACGACTTCAATCACCTGCATTTCGGTGCCGGCCAGACCGAGGCGAAAATCTCGCTGCCACTCGGCCAGCACAAGTTGCGCCTGTTGTTTGCGGACGAGGCCCATGTGCCGCACGATCCGCCGGTTTATTCCAACGAGATAACGGTGATCGTGAACGCCACCGGCCGCCGCCCGCTGCCGCCGCGGCCGTACCGGCCGCGACGCTACCATTAGTGGCCTGACGCCGAGATCCGGTTCCGGGTCGGAAGTCGGCCCGCTTGCTTGCCGAAGCGGTGGGGACTTCGACCAAACAGATGGGAACCGTCTGTTTGGTCGTGGCTGGCGCATGTTCATAGTACGGTCACAAAAGGTTGCGTACCGGCAAGATCACGCGCAAAATGGACCAGCAAAATGAACCGGATCGGAGTGCCGTCCGACCAACTTGGAGACAATCCTGCTTGCGCCGGGTCTGTCGGCGGAGCATGGCGGCTGATGCAGAGATGAAAACGAAGGGATTCCTGGTTGGCGTGATTGCTCTCGCGGCGGCGTTGCTCTGTGGCAGCGCGGCGCAGGCGGAGCGTCGCGTCGCGTTGGTGATCGGGAACTCGGCCTACAAGAATGCGACGTCGCTCCCCAATACTATCAACGATGCGAACGCGGTCGCGGCGCTGTTTCGATCGGTCGGATTCGAGGTCGTCGCCTCGCGCACCGACCTCGGCGTGCTGGATTTCAAGCGTGCCGTCCGCGATTTCCTGATTACGGCGGAGACCGCCGACATCGCGGTCGTCTACTATGCGGGCCACGGCATTGAAGTCGGCGGCACCAACTATCTCATCCCGGTGGATGCAAAGCTCGCGCGAGATTACGACGTGGATGACGAGGCGGTGGCGCTCGACCGCATCATCTGGGCGCTGCAGTCGGTCAAGCGCCTGCGGCTGATCCTGCTCGACGCCTGCCGCGACAATCCGTTCGTCACCAAGTTGCAGCGCTCGGTCGGCATCCGCGCGGCGGCGAAGAGCGGCCTCGCCAAGATCGACGACGTGAGCGCCGATACGCTGGTCGCCTATGCCGCGAAGGCGGGTTCGGTGTCCTACGACGGCGACGGCGCAAACAGCCCGTTCGCCACGGCGCTTCTCAAGCACATCGCCGAGCCCGGCGTCGATATCAGGATCGCCCTCGGCCGGGTCCGTGACGAGGTGCTCAAGCTGACCGCGGGCCGGCAGGAGCCGTTCATCTATGGCTCTCTCGGCGGTGCGACCATTCCCCTGGTGCCGCAGCCGCCGGCAAAGACGATCGGGCCCGCGCCGGTGCCGCCGCCCGCGGTGGCCGCGCGGGAACCGCGTCCGAGCGCCGCGATTGCGCCGACGGAACCCAATCGGGCCGAAAAGCCCGCGCCGAACACCGCCAATGCATCGCCGGCCAACGCGTCGCCGGCCAAACCCGAGCCCGCCAATGCGCCGAAGCCGCAAGCCGCGCTCGATCCGGCGCTTGCCTGCAGCCGCGATGAACTGCGATTGGCGCGGCTGCGCTCCGACCCGGTGCCGGACGAGGTTGCCCGCCTGCAGCGCGAACTCTCCTGCGATAAGCTGCGTCCGCAAGTCATGCGATTGTTCGAAAGCATCGCGACCGTGCCGCCGGCATCCGCGGCGCCGGTTGCCGCTGCCCCTGCCGCCCGTCCGCAAGTCGGCGCCCGCCGCTGAACCGGCCGCGGGTGCGCAGGCCCAGGCCGCGCCGATCTCGCCGGAGATGGCCTGCGCGCGGGACTCCGAACGCCTGGCGCGGCTGCGTGCCGACCCCACCATCGATGCGATCGCCCGGTTCGAGAAGGAGCTCGGCTGCGAGCACATCCGGCCCCAGCTCCGGCGGCTGCGCGAGAGCGTCGGCCAATAGTGCGGCCGGGGTTCCGCAAGGAGGCGATGTAGCCCGCATGAGCGTAGCCGAGCACCGAAACGCCGGAAATCACTGGAGCATGATCCAGCACGATCCGGCTCGGCTTGAAAGGATCGCGCTCCGGCCCAATCCATCCGAAGCGAGCTTCGCCTCGCGAAATTCTCGAACAACCATCATCCGCGGTTGCGCATGCCTCGCATCGTCATCGAAGAAGACCATTTCCTGAAGATCGTTCCCGTCGTGCTCGATCCCGCGACGCCGGCGGTGCATCAGCGCGCGGTGGCGGACTTCTTCGCCCATGACGAGCCGGATTTTCCGGGCTGGTGCCGGCGCCTGCAGCAGCGGCTGCCGGGCCTCTATCCTGCCGAGGTCGTGTTCGCCGAGGACCAGGCCGATCTCGCGGCGAAGCTCGCCGAGGCCGACGGCGTCATCGTCGAGAGCCTCGCCATCGATGCCGCCGTGCTCGCCGGCGCGCCGCGCCTCGCGGTGGTGCAGAAGTTCGGCACCATCACCGCCAATATCGACCTCGCCGCCTGCGCCGCCCGCGGCGTCGCGGTCGAAACCCTGCACCGCATGGTCAATGTGGCGGTGGCCGAGCAGGCCTTCGCGCTGCTGCTGGCGCTGGCCAAACGGATCGGCGAGTTCAACGGCGTGGTCGAGGAGACGGCGCTGCGGGCGGCAGGCTTCAAGGTGCGGCCGCGGCAGCCCCGCTATATCGGCTATTCCAACTTCGCCGGCATCACCGGGCTCAAGACCGTGCATGGCGCGACGCTCGGCATTGTCGGCTTCGGCGAAGTCGGGCGCGAGGTCGCCCACCGTGCCCGCGCCTTCGCCATGAAGGTCGTGTATTTCCAGCGCACGCCGCTGTCAGCCGCGGCCGAGCGCGAGCTCGGCGCCCGCTATCTGCCGCTCGACGACCTGATGGCGCAGTCGGATTACATCCTCGTGCAGTTGCCGCTCAACCTGTCGACGCGCGGCCTGATCGGCCGCGATGCGCTCGCCCGTATCAAGCCGGGCGCGGTCCTGATCGACGTCGCCCGCGCCGAGCTGATCGATCATGCCGCCCTCGTCGAGGCGCTTGACGCCGGCCGCCTCGGCGGCCTCGGGCTCGATGTCGGCTACACCGAGCCGGCCGAGCCGGCCGAGCCGCTGCTGCGCCACCGCGGCGGCAACGTCATCCTGATGCCCCACACCGCGGTCGGCGCGCGCGCCAATGCGCTGCACGATGTCGAGGCGCTGTGTCTCAACCTGTGGCGCGGCGTTACCCGCACGCTCACCGTCTGACGGTTCCGCTGGGAGCGAGCCTAGCGGCCACGATTGGCCTCGGGCTCGAGGTCGATCGCGAGCGCCTTCATGACGCGGTTATGCATGATGTAGGTGCCGATGAGCACGGAAAGCTCGACGATCTCGCGATCGCTGAAATTCCGCCGCACCTCGGCGAACACCGCGTCGGGCACCGAGGTGCCCAGCGTCATCGCTTCGGCATAGGCGAGCGCGGCGCGTTCGCGGGCATCGAACAGGGCAGTGGCGCGCCAGTCCGCGAGCGCGTCGCATTCGGCGAGGCTCAGCCCCTCCGCGACGGCGAGGCCGGGGACGTGCTGGGCCAGCACGTAGTCGACCCCGTTGAGGTGGGCGATGCGGATGATGACGATTTCGCGCAGCCGCCCGGTGAGCTCGGTCTTCCACCGCACCGCGCCGTTGTGATCGAACCAGGTCTGCGCCAGCGCCGGGCTGTGCAGCAGGAGCTTGTAGACGTTGAGCAGCCCGCCCCGCCGCCCGGCCTTGATGCGGCCGATCATGTCCGCGAGCTCGGGGTGCTCGGCTTCTTCGATCAACGCAATGCGCGCCATGTTTCACCGCGACGGGTTGTGACCGCGGATGTCTATCATCCCCGCGCGGCAGGGCAAGGCGCTGCGACAGTCGTGTTCTCCATCGCTCAGCGGATGCCGGCCAGCGGGTCCAACGCCATCTGGCTCGCCGAGGGCTGGCGCAGCGCCGCGCGCATGGTGGGCGGCGTCTTCGGTCCGGTGTCGGCCCCCCCGCCCTTGCCGGGCACCGGGAACGCATAGCTCAGGATGGTCTTTGCGACCCAGCGGTCCGAGCCCGGCGTGAGGCCGTAGCCGATGCCGAGGTCGACATCGATCTCGCCGACCTTGAAGTCGGTCACCGCAAACAATTGATGCGCCTGGTTCTGGAAGGCGGGGAAATCACCGGGCGTTCCGAGGTCGGTGTAATATTCAATGCCGATGAAGAAATCCTCGCCCAGCTTGCGCGCCAGCCGGGCGGCCGGCGCAAAGTCGGCGGTACCGCCCGCGCCGAAGCCGAAATCCATGATCGGGTTGACGATGAACTCCCACTGCGGATTGCGCCACCCGATGATCGGCCGCACTTCCATGGCAAACCGGGTCGGTCCAAACGGCGGCGTCGGAAAGTCGTACTCGAAATTGAGGCCGTAGAAGAAGTCCTTCTTGGCGGCGTCGGGCGTCACGAACAGCGTGCGCAGTTTTATCGCGTTCGACAGGAACTGGCCTTGCTCGTTGACCGCCCACGGAATGTAGAGACCGAGCTCGAGCCACGGGGTCACGCCATAGGCGAATTCGGGTGTTCCGTTGAGCGCGTGATTGGGAACCAGGCCGCCCCGAAAATCCGGCTCGGTGCGTCCGGTGATGGCGTAGTTGAGGTGCTGCTGGACACTGAACTGCCCGACTTCGGCGATCTCCGCATTGTAGACCTGGATCTCGTCGACGGCATGGGCGAGCCGCGGACCGGCAAGGCACAGCGAAGCAACAGCCAGCAAAACCGCCGAGCGACGCCCTGGCCTCGACCGCAGCGACATCACGCGTCCCCCGTTTTGCTACATCCCCCATCGGCGGCCTTGAGGTCCGATGTTAGAATCATTCTAAACATATATTAGAATTATTCCAATCGAAATATCACCGCCCTGTTTACGACGGATTCCGCCGCAAGGAGCATCCGCCGGGGTGTCGAGGCTCCCCCAGCCGCGCCGCCGTCGCTCAGCACGTCGATGGAAACGCCGCCGTGCGCGACGGCGATGCGGGTCATCGGTCGGCGTGAGTCGCGGATTGTGCATTGGCCGATCGCGCCTATTTGGCGCTGCCGGGCAGGGTGCGATCGAGCCAGTCGGCCATCGCCTTGGCGATGGCGTCGTTGTTCTTTTCCAGCATCATCATGTGGCCATTGCCGTGGATGCCGACCTCGGGGAGGCGGAGGAAGGTGCTCTTGACGCCGGCCTGGGCGAGGTAGCGCACGGTGCAGTGGTCGTAAGGCGCATGATAGGAGGCTTCCGAGGTGACGATCAGGATCGGTGTGCTCTGCAGGTTGACGAGCTTGCGGGCCGGCTCCTCTTGCGCCCAGCAGCGCACGAAATCGGGCTTTTCCGGCTGGTCTTCGCGCACGAATTTGAGCGGCGAGGCTTCCGTCACCGGCGGATCGTAGGTGAGCGGCACGTCGACCAGCCCGAACGCCTTGGTATGGGCGGCGTCCGCAAACCAGTCCGGCGCGCCCTTGAATTCGATGTCGTGGGCCGGCGGGCCGTTGGGCTCGACGGCGACGATCGCCTTGACGAGGTTCGGGCGCTTGTCGGCGATCGGCCACACGAACGCGCCGGATTGGGAATGGATGAGCACGACGGCGGGGCCGATGCGGTCGAGCAAAGCCACGGTGGCGTCGCGGTTGAGCGCCTGTTGCAGGGGGAAGTCGACCAGCGAGGGGAACTGGCTGGCGTAGAACTGGTCGAATGCCGCATCGCCCGGCTTGCCGTCGCCCGGCCATTGGCTGTGCAGGTGCGCCTGCGGCCACAGCTTGAAGCGTTCCGGCGCGACAAAGCGCTGCTCCAGGCGGCTCAAATTGGAGGCCGAGACCGCTCCGTTGGCCTGCGACCACTGCGCCGCCCGGCCGCGTGCCACCTGGTCGACCACATAGACTGCATAGCCCCGGCGCAGGAAATACTGCGCCCAGCCGTCGCGCCCGTCCGGCGTACCGGTGAAATTGGTTCCGGTCTGGCTGCCGCCATGGATCATCACCACGGGGTAGGGATGCGCGAGCCGCTGCGGCACCTGGTATTCCACATACATGTGGCCGACGGTCGGCGATCCCTCCCGGCTCGGATCGATGGCGCCGCCGACAAAGAAATAGCCCTGCTTGGCGATGACCAGCGGCCCGGTCTGGGCGCGTACGCCGGCCAGCGACAGCAGCGAAGCGCCGGCCCCGATCAGGGCGGTCGCCGCCGCCCGCAGGATGATGTCGAGGATCTTCTCGGAGCGTTGACCCATCTGCGTTCCTCCCGGTGCCTCCCGGTGCGCCGCATTGCATTTCCACGACGCACTCTTATGTACCCACGCTAGTCGGCGCCGGGCCGGCCGGCAATATGGCGAAGGCCCGGGAGCGAAGCGCCGAATTTGCCGTTATTTTGATCTCGGTTGCGCCATTGACGCCGTTGGGCGGCGTCCCTATGGTCCGCGCCGAAAAAGCCCGTGGCCGTAGCGCATGGGGTATCGAGGTTGGTCCGATGAAAGTCCGTAACTCATTGAAGTCCCTGCGCGGCCGCCACCGCGACAACCGCATTGTGCGGCGCAAGGGGCGTGTCTATGTGATAAATAAGACACAGCGCCGGTTCAAAGCGCGCCAAGGCTAATCCTTAGGCAAAATTTTCACACGACTGTGACCATTTCGGTCTTGCAGGTCGGCGGTGTCCGGCTAAGCTGGGTGGCATGAATCGCTGCCTTGTAGGCCTTATGCTTGCCGCCTGGGCCACGGCCGTTCTCCCCGGACCCGCTCTTGCTCAGCATGAGGGTTTGGTCACACCTCCCGACCAACTTCCCGCCGTCCACCGCCCCGATCGCACCCAGAGCATCGATTTTCTGTTCGGAGCGCTCAAGGCAGCGCCCGACGACACCAGCGCAAAGGCGGTCGAAGACCGCATCTGGGCGATGTGGACCTCTGCCGGCAACGACACCACCGGCCTGTTGATGAGTCGCGCCAAGAAGGCGATGGACGACAATAATTACGATGTGGCCTTGAGGCTCCTCGATGCCGTCATCGAGATCAAGCCCGAATACACCGAGGCCTGGAACCGGCGCGCGACCGTCTATTTCCTCAAGAAGGACTACGGCAATTCGCTCGCCGATCTCGGCAAGGTGCTGACCCGGGAGCCGCGCCATTTCGGGGCGCTGTCCGGACTAGGCCTCATCATGCAGGACATCGGCGACGACAAGCGTGCCCTCGACGCCTATCGCAAGGCGCTCGACGTCTATCCCCGGCTCAAGGGGGTCTCGGACAAGGTCAAGTCGCTGGTGGAAAAGGTCGAGGGACGCGACATCTGAGGTCGCGCGATCTCGCCGCTTCGTGCCCAGCCAAATGCCGGGCATTGGCGTTTCAGCCGATCATTCGCGTTTTGCCGTGCATGCGCGTTTTGAAGGCGCCCGCGACGTTCCGGCCGACGAACGGCGCAATCATCCGAAGTTCCAGACGCTCCATCGGATCGCGCACCAGCCACGTTGCTTGCGCACATGATTTCATTTCGAAAATCTGCGACTGTTCGCCATCATGAGCGAACCGTGCCCCGTTGGGTTTTCATGATCGGTCTCGTGCTTCTCGCCGTCATCGCCATCATCGGCGCGGGTGCCGGGATCACCGCGTTCGCGACGCGGCGCATCGAGGCGGCCCACCCGCCGTCCGGCCGCTTTGTCGAGGTCGATGGCGGCCGGCTTCATGTCCTCGAACTCGGCCCCAAGGGACGAGGAGGGGACAGGAGCGGGACGAGGAGGGACAGGAGGAGAGGGGCCGCCGACCCGTACTGGCCGATCGTGCTGGTGCATGGCGCCAGCGGCAATCTCGGCGACCTCCGGCTCTCGCTCGGCGACCGGCTGGCGCAAACGCGCCGGGTCATCCTGGTCGATCGCCCCGGCCACGGCTGGAGCGACCGCCCGGGCGGGGCGCAGGACGCTTCGCCGGCCCGCCAGGCCGCGCTGATCGCGCAGGCGCTGGAGCGCATCGGTCTCGAGCGGTTCGTGCTGCTGGGACATTCGCTCGGCGGCGCGGTCGCGACCGCCTTCGCGCTCGCCTATCCCGACCGTCTCGCCGGCCTCGTCCTGCTCGCGCCGGTGACCCATCCCTGGTCCGGCGGCCTGTCCTGGTACAACGCCCTGCTCACGACGCCGCTCGCCGGTTTGGTGTTCGCGCATGCGCTGGCGCTGCCGGCCGGCGAATTTCTGCTCGAAGGCGGCGCGGCATCGGTGTTCGCGCCGCAGGCGATCCCGCCGGACTATCTGCGCCGGGCCGGGATCCGGCTGCTGCTGCGGCCGTCCGAATTCATCGCCAATGCCCAGGACGTGGCGATCCTCAAGCGCTTCGTCACCGCGCAGGTGCCGCGCTATCGCGACATCGCCGTGCCGACCGTGGTCCTCGCCGGCGACGCCGACGTGACGGTGTGGCCGCAGCTCCATGCGCGCGCCATCGCCGCTGCGCTCCCGGATGCAAGGCTCGTCATCCTCCCGGGGATCGGCCACATGCCCCAGCATGTCGCCACCGACGAGGTGATCGCGGCGATCGATTCGGTTGCGGCGAAGCGCGTCGGCAAAGCCGTCGCACCGGCCAAACCGTAGGCCGGATTGAGCGCAGCATCCGCTCACAGCTTGCGCAGCGCGACTTCCTGAACGGTGTGGCTTTCCGCCTTCTTGAGAATGAGGTCGCCGCGCTGGCGGGTCGGCAGGATGTTCTCGTGGAGGTTGACGAGGTTGATCCGGGTCCAGATCGAGGTCGCGGTCGTGACGGCTTCGTCGTCGGTCAATCGCGAATAGCGGTGGAAATACGATTTGGGATCGCGGAACGCGGTCTCGCGCAATGCCAGGAAGCGCTGGACGTACCATTGCTTGAGCACGTCCTCGTCGGCATCGAGATAGACCGAGAAATCGAAGAAGTCCGATACGAACGGGATCTCCTTGCCGTCCCGGGGCAGGCGTCCGGTCTGCAGCACGTTCAATCCTTCGACGATCAGGATCTCCGGCCGGTCGATCTCGACCCAGTGATTGGGCATCACGTCATAGACGAGATGGGAATAGACCGGCGCCCGGACCGGCCGCCGCCCGGCCTTGATGTCGGACAGAAACCGCAGCAAGGCCGGCAGGTCGTAGCTTTCCGGAAAGCCCTTGCGCTCCATCAGGCCTTCGCGCTCGAGCACTGCGTTGGGATAGAGGAAGCCGTCGGTGGTGATGAGATCGACCTTGGGGACGTTGGGCCAGCGCGCCAGCAGCGCCTGGAGCACACGCGCCGTGGTCGACTTGCCGACCGCGACCGAGCCGGCGACGCCGATGACATAGGGCATCTTGGCTTCGCCGGTCGCGATGAAGCGCTGCTGGGCCCGGAACAGGCGCTGGGTCGCCGCGACATAGAGCGAGAGCAGGCGCGACAACGGCAGATAGATGTCCTCGATCTCCGCGATGTCGAGACGATCGTGCAGCGAGCGCAGCCGCGTGACTTCGTCCGACGTGAGCGTCATCGGCGTGTCCTCGCGGCGCGCCGCCCACTCGGCCCGCGAGAACACGTGATAAGGCGAAAGTCCGTCTTCGGTGCGTTGTTCCATTACGACATCCGTGCCGGGCTCAACCGCCTTTGCGCGAGGACTTTTCCTGCAACCCGGTCTGGCTGGCGCGGGCGCCGAGCACGGTCTCGACCTCGGACAGCTTGATGTCGCGCGCCTTGAGGACCACGAGCAGGTGGTAGAGGAGATCGGCGGTCTCGTCGATCAGCCGCTCGCGGCTTTCGATCACCGAGGCGAGCGCGAGCTCGACCGCCTCCTCGCCGAGCTTCTTGGCGCATTGGGCGATGCCGCGATCGAGCAGCTTGCGCGTATAGGACACGTCCGGTTCCGCGTTGGCGCGCTCGTCGACGCGGCGTTCGAGGTCGTAGATGGTGAAGTCGTCCATGGTCGTTCCCCTTACCACCTCGTACGGCGTGCGGATATGCAACTCACGCATATTTCAGGCGTCCAGGCGCATCGCGAGACCGGCGCCCGCCATGTAGGTCTTGGCCTCCCGAATCGAATACTCGCCGAAATGGAAGATCGACGCCGCGAGAACCGCGGCGGCATGGCCGTCGCGGACGCCGTCGACGAGATGATCGAGCGTGCCGACCCCGCCGGAGGCGATCACCGGCACGGTCACGGCATCGGCGACCGCCCGGGTCAGCGCGATGTCGAAGCCGGCGCGGGTGCCGTCGCGGTCCATCGACGTGAGCAGGATTTCGCCGGCGCCGAGCGCGACGACCTCGCGCGCATAGGCGACCGCGTCGAGCCCGGTCGGGTTGCGGCCGCCATGGGTGAAGATGTCCCAGCGCTCGGGCGCGCCGGGCGGCGAAACCTTCTTGGCATCGATCGCCACCACGATGCACTGATCGCCGAATTTCTCCGCCGCCTCCCTCACGAATTCACGCCGGTTCACCGCCGCAGTGTTGATGGAGACCTTGTCGGCACCGGACTGCAGCAGCGCGCGAATGTCTGCGACCGTGCGCACCCCGCCGCCGACGGTGAGCGGCATGAAGCAGGCTTGCGCGGTGCGCCGGACGACGTCGAGGATGGTGCCGCGGTCTTCGTGGCTCGCGGTGATGTCGAGGAAGCACAATTCATCGGCGCCCGCCGCATCATAGGCGATGGCGGCGGCGACCGGGTCGCCGGCGTCGCGCAGATCGACGAAATTGATCCCCTTGACCACCCGGCCGTCCTTGACGTCGAGGCACGGTATGACGCGAACCTTCAGCATCGCGCCCTCACTGCGACCGCGCCGCGCGGATCAGGCGCAGCGCTTCGCTCGCATTGAGCCGGCCGTCATAGAGCGCGCGGCCGGCGATGGCGCCGGCCAGCTTGGCAGCGCGCGGCTCGAGCATCTGGCGGACATCCGCGATGGAGGCGAGGCCGCCCGACGCGATCACCGGGATCGATATGGCATCCGCCAGCGCGATGGTCGCATCGAGGTTCAGGCCCTTGAGCAGCCCATCGCGGGAAATGTCGGTGTAGATGATGGCGGCGACCCCGGCATCCTCGAACCGCAGCGCGATCTCCAGCGCGGAGAGCTCCGAGCTTTCGGCCCAGCCCTGCACCGCCACTTTGCCGTCGCGGGCATCGAGGCCGACCGCGATGCGGCCCGGAAAGGCGCGGGCGGCTTCTTTCACCAGGGCCGGATCGCGCACCGCGGCGGTGCCGATGATGGCGCGGTCGACGCCTTTTTCGAGCCAGGCGGCGATCACCGTCATGTCGCGCAGGCCGCCGCCGAGCTGCACCGGCAAAGGCACGGTTTCGATGATCCGCTCGACCGCCATCACATTGACCGGCCGGCCGGCAAAGGCGGCATCGAGGTCGACCAGATGGAGATACTCGAATCCATCGGTCACGAAGCTCTGCGCCTGCGCGGCGGGGTCGCGGTTGAACACCGTCGCACGGCCCATGTCGCCCTGCTCCAGGCGCACGCAGACGCCGTCCTTGAGGTCGATGGCGGGGAACAGGATCAATGGCGTGGCTCTTTGGACCGTCGTTCGGCGCGCGGCGCGGCGCTCACGGTTTCCACTTGAGGAAATTCGCGATCAAGGCAAGCCCAAGTTTCTGGCTCTTTTCCGGATGGAACTGGGTGCCTGCATAGTTCTCCCGGGCGACGAAGGCGGTGACCGGCCCGCCGTAGTCGGCAGCGGCGACGAGGTCGGCGCGATCGGCGACCGCCAGGTGGTAGCTGTGCACGAAATAGGCATGGAGCCCGCGCGGGCCGAGCGGGATGCCGGCGAACAGGGGATGCGGCTCGCGCTCGTCGAGCGTGTTCCAGCCCATATGCGGGATCTTCAGGCCGGGATGGCCCGGCTCGATGCGGCGCACTTCGCCGCCGATCCAGCCGAGGCCGTCGGTCACCTCGTATTCGCGGCCGCGCTCCGCCAGGAGCTGCATGCCGACGCAGATGCCGAGGAACGGCCGGCCGTGCCGGCGCACGGTCTCGGTCAGCGCCTCCACCATGCCGGGCAAGGCGTCGAGGCCGCGCCGGCAGTCGGCGAAGGCGCCGACGCCGGGCAGCACGACGCGGTCGGCTGCACGGACCGCCTCGGGGTCATTGGTAACCGCGACGGCATCGGCATGGCCGCACTCGCGCGCGGCGCGCTCGAACGCCTTGGCGGCCGAATGCAGGTTGCCGGAGCCGTAATCGATGATGGCGACGCTCACCTTCCGCCTCCAGGCTCCGGAAACAGGCCGATCACGCCGGCGCCGGAGACCGGCGCATAGGACGGTGGCGCCGGCGGCGGAGGCGGCGGCGGAGGCATCGCCGCGTCGGCGGACCACGAGTCGAAAAAGCGCCGTTCCGCCATTTCGAGGTCGTCGGCGATGACGATGCCGCGGTCGCGCCAGCCCCGGCGCAGCAGGGTCCAACGCCGCATGCTCGCCGCCTCGATGCCGACCAGCAGCGCGACGAGGAAATAGACCATGGAACGCGCCTGCGAGGCGATGCCGAGGCGTCGCAGGCCGAACTCGATCAGCCCGAGGACGATCAAGTAGATGATGAGGACGAGCCACATCCGCCGCCAGATCATCCATAGCGGGCCGAACAGGAACGCCGCCCAGCCGAACCGTTCGCGCAGGAACACGAACCGGTCGGTGTGGTGGGTGGCGCGGCGAACCGCACGCGCCGGAGGCTCGAACACCGCGAAAGCTGGCATGGCATGTTCCCGGATTTGCCGCCGCGCGCCACCTGCATGGGAAGCGCGGCGCCCGTGTTGAAAAATAAGGGGTGGACGGCCGCTCACCCGCCGAGCGACCCCTTGGTCGAGGGCACCTCGTCCCTGCCGCGGGAGTCGATCGCCACCGCCGCCCGCAGCGCGCGCGCGAGCCCTTTGAAGCAGGACTCCGATATATGGTGATCGTTGGTGCCGTAAAGGGTCTCCACATGCAGCGTGATCCCGGCATTCATGGCGAAAGCCTGGAACCACTCCCGGACCAGCTCGGTATCGAAGGTGCCGATCTTGTCGTGGGCGAAAGCGGCCTTGAATACGAGGAAGGGCCGGCCGGAAATGTCGATGGCGACGCGGGTCAGCGCCTCGTCCATCGGCAGATGCACGTCGGCGTAGCGGGTGATGCCCTTCATGTCGCCCAGCGCCTGCTTGACCGCCTGTCCGAGCGCTATGCCGACATCCTCGGTGGTGTGGTGCTGGTCGATATGCAGGTCGCCAGTGGCCTTCGCGGTGATGTCGATCCGGGAATGGCGGGACAACAGGTCGAGCATATGGTCGAGGAAGCCGATCCCGGTCGCCATCGCGGCCAGGCCGCGGCCGTCGAGGTCGACGGTCACGGCGACGTCGGTTTCCTTGGTGGTGCGCTTGACCGTTGCCTTGCGCATAGGCGCTGTCTCCGAAGCTTGAATCCCGGCCTTGTATCAGGGGCCGGGCGCTCCCGCCACTGCCGCCAAAGGGCAAAGGTCGGCAAAGGAGGGCAAAGAGCCCAAACGATTAATCGATGCGCTGCGGCCCGCGTTGCCGCCCCTTGCCGCCCGATTTGCGTTGCGCCGGGCGAGTGCCTAAATCAGGGCTCCGGTTTGAGAGCACTGTCCATGCAATCCCCACAGCCCGATGTCTGGCACGGAACCACGATCCTGACCGTCCGCAAGGGCGGCGTGGTTGCCGTCGGCGGCGACGGCCAGGTGTCGATCGGCCAGACCATCGTCAAGGCCAACGCCAAGAAGGTCCGCCGGCTCGCCAAGGGCGACGTCATCGGCGGCTTCGCCGGCGCCACGGCCGACGCCTTCACCCTGTTCGAGCGGCTCGAAGCCAAGCTCGAACAGTATCCCGGCCAGCTCATGCGCGCGGCGGTGGAACTCGCCAAGGACTGGCGGACCGACCGCTACCTGCGCCGCCTGGAGGCGATGATGATCGTCGCCGATGCCCGGATATCCCTGGTGCTGACCGGCACCGGAGACGTGCTGGAGCCCGAGAACAGCGTCATGGGCATCGGCTCCGGGGGCAATTACGCCCTGGCCGCGGCGCGGGCGCTGGTCGACACCGACATGGACGCCGAGGCGATCGTGCGCAAGTCGATGGCGATCGCCGCGGAGATTTGCGTCTACACCAACCACAGCGTGACCGTCGAGACGTTGCAGGCCTGAGCCTTGCACGTCGGAAGCCCTGCACGTCGGACGGCGAGAAAGACCCATGACCGATTTTTCCCCGCGCGAAATCGTCTCCGAGCTCGATCGCTTCATCATCGGCCAGGGCGATGCCAAACGCGCGGTCGCGATCGCGCTGCGCAACCGCTGGCGCCGGCTGCAGCTCGACGACAAGCTGCGCGACGAGGTGATGCCGAAGAACATCCTGATGATCGGCCCGACCGGCGTCGGCAAGACCGAGATCTCGCGCCGGCTGGCGCGGCTCGCCGGCGCGCCCTTCCTCAAGGTCGAGGCGACCAAGTTCACCGAGGTCGGCTATGTCGGCCGCGACGTCGAGCAGATCGTGCGCGACCTCGTCGAGGTCGCGATCGGACTGACCCGCGAAAAGAAGCGCAAGGATGTCCGCGTCCGCGCCCACAGCGCCGCCGAGGACCGCGTCGTCGACGCGCTGGTCGGCCCGACCGCGAGCGCCTCCACCAAGGACACCTTCCGCAAGAAGCTGCGCGCCGGCGAGCTCGACGACAAGGAGATCGAGGTCGAGCTGCAGGCCTCCGGCGGCGGCATGCCGATGTTCGAGATTCCCGGCATGCCCGGCGCCCAGATGGGCGCGATCTCGATCGGCGACATTTTCGGCAAGCTCGGCGGCAACCGCACCAAGACCCGCCGGCTCGCGGTGAAGGACTCCTACGAGGTGCTGGTCAACGAGGAATCCGACAAGCTGCTCGACCAGGACCAGTTGGTCCAGGAGGCCATCAAGGCGGTCGAGAACAACGGCATCGTGTTCCTCGACGAGATCGACAAGATCTGCGCGCGCGACGGCCGGCAAGGCGCCGACGTGTCGCGCGAAGGCGTGCAGCGCGACCTGCTGCCGCTGATCGAAGGCACCACGGTTTCGACCAAGCACGGCGCGGTGAAGACCGACCACGTGCTGTTCATCGCGTCGGGCGCTTTCCATATCGCCAAGCCCTCCGACCTGCTGCCGGAGCTGCAGGGCCGCCTGCCGATCCGGGTCGAGCTCAAGCCGCTGACGCGCGACGACCTCAAGCGCATCCTCACCGAGCCGGAAGCGTCGCTGATCAAGCAATATGTGGCGCTGATCGCGACCGAGGGGGTGACGCTGGAATTCACCGCGGATTCGATCGACGCCATCGCCGACATCGCGGTCTCGGTGAATTCGACGGTGGAGAACATCGGCGCGCGGCGGCTGCAGACGGTGATGGAGCGCGTGCTCGACGACATCTCGTTCGGCGCGCCGGACCGCTCCGGCGAAATGGTGAAGATCGACGGCGAATACGTGCGCAGCCGCGTCGCCGACCTCGCCAAGAATGCGGATCTGAGCCGGTTCATCTTGTGAGGTGACGCCAATCTTGTGAGGTGACACGCGGACGAACAGGGTCCAACCGGATCGGAAAGGCCGGTTGCGATCCGAGCAGCTCGAGGGAGCAGCATGATGATGGAAGATCGGTTCCTCAAGCGCCTGCACAAGAAGTCCCGGAAAGGGATGCGGGGCTGGCCGGTCGCAACGGTTGCGTTCTACGGCCCGAACCTCAGTCGGGCGTCGAAGGTCGCCGTCGGTATCGTGCCCGCCGAGAATGCGGATGTGAAAGCGATGCGGGACTGGACGTCGGATAGTGGCGACGTTCGAACCGATCCCGGCATCGCCCGCGAGATATTGGAATTTATCCAAGAGCAGGGAGCACTATCGGTGGTGATGACCGGCGGCATCATCGGCTGCCCGCACCAGGAGGGCGTCGACTACGAAGGCCAATGGTGCCCGGTCTGTGAGTTTTGGCACGGGCGAGATCGCTTTACTGGGAAAATGATCCAATAAACCGGCGACATTCGGCCAGAGGTCGCGGTAGCGAACATCACGCCGAGCAGCCCGGATCAACGAAAAAGCGGCAGCAACGGCCGGCTTGATATCGCAGCCGAAAGGCTTTAGGGACCGGTGCGGGATTACCGCCATCAGCTTTCCAGCGGTCCGCGGAATTCGGGCCGCAGCGGGCAAGCGAAGGTCCCGATGGACCGACAGGGAGGATGCCATGCGCAAGAACATGTTGCTCACCGCGGCGGCCGGTTTGGCGGCCTTGCTGGTCCAGGCGGGACATGACGGCGCTGCCGCGCAGGCCCGTACGGCCCTGGACATCTACGTCGTCGATGTCGAAGGCGGCAACGCCACGCTGTTCGTCGCGCCGTCCGGCGAGTCGCTGTTGATCGACACCGGCAACGTCGCGCCGGACGCGGCGATCCGCGATGCCGGGCGCATCATGGCGGCGGCCCGGAACGCCGGGCTGACCCAGATCGACAATCTGATCATCACCCATTGGCACGGCGATCATTACGGCGGCTTGGCGGAACTCGCCAAGCGCATCCCGATCAGGCATTTCATCGACCACGGCCCGAACGCCCAGCCGACGCCCGCAGTTGATGAGTTCCTGGCGAAGGTCTACCCGCAGCTCTACGCCAACGCCAAACACACGGTCGCCAAACCGGGCGACAAGATTGCGGTCGCCGGCCTCGATGTGCAGGTCGTGACTTCCGCCGGCGAGACCATCAAGACGGCGTTGCCGGGCGCCGGCGCTCCCAATCCCTATTGCGCGAGCTTCAAGCCCGGACAGAGCAACGCCGAGGATCCGATGTCGGTCGGCATCTACGTCACGTTCGGAAAATTCCGCACCGTCCATCTGGGCGACGTGACCAAGAACAAGGAATTCGAGCTGATGTGCCCGAACAACCGGATCGGCACCGTCGACCTGTTCCTCGGGCTGCATCATGGGCAGAACACCTCGAATTCCGAGGTCATGATCCATGCCGCCCATCCCCGTGTCGCCATCATGAACAATGGCACGCGCAAAGGCGGCGAGCCCGACTCGATGCAGGTGCTGCATTCGTCGCCCGGCCTGGAAGACCTGTGGCAGATGCACTTCTCCCAGCTCAGCGGACAGGAATACACCGTGCCGGGAATGTTCATCGCCAATCTGCTCGACGAGCCGTCCGCCGCGATGCCGGTGGCGGCGATCGCAGCGCCGCAGCCCGGGCCCAATGCGCCGCCGGCGCCGGCCCACAACGGACCGGCATATTGGATCAAGGTGACGGCGCAACCGGACGGGACTTTCACGGTCACCAACACGCGAAATGGTTTTGCCAAGACCTACGCGCCGAATACCGGGACGAACTGATCAGATTCGGGTTCCGCGGCAAAGCTCGCATCTGATTGCGCGGAGCAGCCGGGGCCGGCGCGCGAGCTGGGCGAGCAAGAATTGAATTGAACTTGCCGCCGGCGTTCAAGAAACTTCGGGAAGCGGTTATCGTGCGCCTGGACCAGGGCGACGTGATCGTTCCCCGCAGTCACTCTCACCCGCCGAAGATCGCCCGCGCATCGCGGGCGCAGTGCAGCACGCGAACAATGACAAGTTCGTCGGGCGCGGCCCTGTTCTTCAAGCTTCACTACTGTTCTGCTCGCATCAAAGGATTCCCAAATCGACGTAAGGATGCGAGTCTGCCTGAAAGCTCGCACCGCACCGCAGAAGATCGTGTGGCGGTCACGGATCGTGCTTTTGGCAGGCCAGGGGATTGGCGCGCTTGAGGTGGCGACGAGAGTGGGCAAGAGCGTGCTGACCGTGCGCCACTGGCGGCGACGCCACGTGGCCAATGGGGTGGACGGGTTGGAAGCACGCGACCCGCCCGCCCGGGCGGGGATCAGAATATCCGCTCACGGTAATCGAGAACCTACCTTGCTTGGGCAATACTTGCTGGCGAACTTCAGCGCGACCTCGGACGGCCATGGCGGTACACTGATCACCGATCCACCTGTGTCGAATTCCGTCGTTGTGACGCAATTGGCCGCGCACCAGTGACGATGCAGGGCGATTGCAAAACTCTCAGTGGCAGTCATACTTATACACAAAGTCACCACCCCATTAAGCGGGGCAGATCAAATTCGATTGCTATCTTGTGGACGAGACCACCGCGGTCGGCGACACGACGTTCCATCTGCGCTGCGGCGCCACCGGAGCACAGAACATGCACACGCTCACAATCATCACCCCCTGTGTCGGGACGAAAACAATACTCGAACGCGGCTTGGTGCTTCAGCGCGGACAATTCCTGCAATGTTGAAGATGCCGTGACTTTCTACTGGAAAATGATAGGAGTCCGAGGGATGACGGAAACGACTTTGCGCGCCTTCCAGGTCTGGCTGAATGTCATTAACGCCCTCCTACTCCGCGACATCCGGGCCCGGGCGGGAACATTCTATTTCGGTTATCTCCTCATCTTTCTAATGCCATTTCTACATCTGGCTGCGGTTCTCATAGCTTTTGTCGCCACCGGTCGGATTCCGCCCGTTGGAACGCAGCCGATCATCTTCTACGGCCTGTCAATTTTGCCGTTTGTCGTATTCGTGTATCCGTCGCGCCAGATCGTGGTCGCGTTGGCGGTCAACCGGCCGCTGCTCTATTTCCCTAGGGTACGTATTATCGACGTCATCATCGCGCGCGGTCTGTTAGAGACGGTAAACGGCACGGCCGTCTCAGCCGTCGTTTGCCTGGTTCTGCTTCTTGCCACTGGCGAGTTCTCCCCTCGTGATCCCTTTGGGATCGTGTGTGCAATACTCCTGTCGCTCTATCTCGGATTTGCATGGGGTTTTTTGAACGCATTGATTGCTCGTCTGTTTAATTTTTGGTTTTACGTGTACGGGCTTATATTTCCGCTGCTTTGGGTCTCTTCGGGGATCTTTTATTATATCCATGGTCTACCAGCTTCATACAGTTATTATTTATCATATAATCCGCTACTACAGTGCGTTGAATACATCAGATATTCTTATTACGACGATTATCCAGGTAGCTTTATCGATGTTTATTATGTGTTTTGGACAGCTACATGCATAATCGCGTTTGCCCTTCTTTTTGAGCGCAGTGTGCGGCGCGTCTTGCTCAGCGCCTAACCTGAGAAAATGCGTGAGGTCACACTATGTAACCGTTTTACTGGTATTTCATTGTGTGGCATCAAGATACTTGATCCCCTTGTGATCAGAGTTTTATCTGTGGTACCGACATCCAGGTATAAATGATACACCATCTCCGCTTTGTTGAGCGTCGGCAGGTTACGCGTCCGGTGAAAACCGCAGGTAAGTAGGGCCAGGATCAAGCCGCTACTGCTGCCGCTGCTGCGTTCTGTGCCTGCCAATGCCAAGGGAGAAGCTCACCAATCCGCCTGACTGGATGATCTGGGAGTCGGGCGAGCACATCGGCGAGCCAGGCGCGCGGGTCGATGTCGTTGAGCTTGGCGGTCTCGATCAACGTGTAGATGGCGGCGGCGCGCCGCCCGCCCTCGTCCGATCCGGCAAAGGTCCAGTTGTGACGGCCGACCGCGACACAGCGCAACGCCCGTTCGGCGGCGTTGTTGGACATGCACAGCCGGCCGTCGTCGAGGAAACGGGTGAGGCCGCTCCATCGGTTGAGGCTGTAGGCGATGGCCTTGGCGACCTCGCCTTGGCCGAGAGCTTGGCGTGCTGCTTGCGCAGCCATGTCTCCAGCGCGGTGACGAGTGGCCGGCTGTGGTCGTTGCGAACGTGCCGGCGCTGCGGCGGCGGCTTGCCGTTGATGTCGCGCTCGATGGCGAACAGGGCATCGATGCGTTCGACCGCCTCGATCGCGATCGGCGCCTTGTTGAGCCGTGCCAAGTCGAAGAACTTGCGCCGCGCATGCGCCCAGCACATCGCTTCGACGATCGGCCCCGGCTTGCGGCCGGCCTCGTAGAGCCGGTTGAAGCCCGCATAGGCGTCCGCCTGCATCAGGCCGGTATAGGTTGCCA
>CAVVCE010000074.1:0-9716 GCA_963746235.1 uncultured Alphaproteobacteria bacterium | reverse complement strand
GGCAATGACCGTCCTGAAGGACAGTCTGGCAAGGCATCCGGACGATGGCGACACCCTGTTCACCCTGGTGACGTTCAACCGCGACGCCGGAGACATCGGCGCCGCGCTCGCATATGCCGAGCGTCTCATCCGCATCGCGCCGAACGACCCCGGCCTGGCCGCCCTCATCGAGGACCTCCGGAGCCGGGAGAAGAAGCCGGATGGTCCGTGACTCGGCGCCAAGCTCGGCACCTTTCTCGATGCCCTCGCGGCGCTTAATCTGGAACTCGTGATCCGCACGCGCACCGGCAGTCAGGACGACATCGAGCTCGTTTTCTGATGGCGCGGCGGTGCTCGGCCGCCGTGGATTCCGCTCGCGCCGCGCGTGCCGCGGAATGATGTCATGGGATATCGGCCGCACCGGCCGGCACATCGACTCGCCGCGGCGCGGCGTTCAACGTCGCAGCGGCTGCCGGCGGAACATAGGAGGTTGTTCCGGCGGCGCGTCCGGGGTCTCCCCCGCTTCGCCGCCTGGGTCCGGCAGAGTGACGGTTTCGGTCCGGTCGTCTTTTTCGAGCTTGGCCTCACGCCCATGCACCGACTTCAGCACCCACCCCTCATGGGCTTCGCCGGTCCGCAAGCGAACGACCATCTGGGAGGTGGTTTCCATGAACAAGGCCAAGCCTTCGCCTTCGCCGGCGATGGTGCCGAGCAGCGCCAATGACGGACGTTCGGGCGGCTTGGGAGGCGGTGGTGGTGGCGGCGGCGGCGCGACGAAAGGCCTGTTAACGACGACCGGCGGCGGCGGGCGCCGCGATTGCGAAAAAATCGGTCGCTCGCGGGTGCTGCTCAGTTGATTGAGCGGAATCGCCCATAACGGGTTTCCGGCACGCTCGGCGTCCGGCACGCTGCCCCGCGCCGGCGCCGGCACGAGAATCCGCCCTCACCGAAGTGCCGGCATTGTCGGGCGCCTGCGCGCGAACGTTCCCCGCAAACGTCGCCGCCGCTGCCAGTGCAACGAGGCCCGCCAGCGACCGGGATGCGGAACGCGGGATCATTTCGTAGCCTGCCATTGCCCGGAAACGGAAATCAAGACCCGCATCTTGCCGCCGGCAACTCCCGGACCGATCGCCGGCGCCTGCACCACCAATTGGTCGATGAACAGGAACGGCATGCCGGACTCGATATTGTAAAGGAGTTGCTGGAGCGCCGGCTGGTCGACCTCGCAATTGGCCGTCACGTTGATGAAGCCGTCCTTCGATTGCGGTCCCGTCAGATCCACCTGCGACGACACGATGTTGCCGCCGACCCGCGTGATCGCTCCGGCCACGCGCTGCAGCAGCGTCGCCCCGGCGACGGTCACGGTCGGACCTTCGAGCAGCGGCGAGCCGGTGGCGCCGGTCGTATCGGGCGGGCCCTTGGAGGCGCGTCCTTCCAGGCGGCTCAGGGTATCGGCCGCCTCCGCCACCGCATCGCGGCGATCGAAGACATCGATGATCGAGGTCAGGGTCACGATGACGAGGACGAGGACGAGACCGGCATAGCCGATCGCGGCGCCGAACGGGACGCGCGCGAGATAGCGTTCGATGATTTTCCAAACGCTCATGTGTCCAACCGGAAATGCGGCTTGATACGGGCCTCGATGTGGAACCGTTCGCCCGGCTCGCCGGGCGACTGGGTCGTCGGCGCGAAGAAAGTGGCGCGCTCGAAATGGGGCGATTGCTCGATCAGGCGTATGAGCGACGGCGCGTCGCGGGTGAGCCCGGTCACCTGGACCTTGCCGCCCTCGACCCGCATCTCGGTGACGAAGGTGTGATCGGGAAGCAGTTTCGACAGCGCCTCGAGGACGATCACGCTGGCCGCCGTCGTTTGCTTGCGGCGCTCCAGCATGCGTTGCGCACTGCCGCCGTCCTGGCCCAGCCGCATCGCCGCGCGGCGCTTGGAAATCTGGCTCGAGAGATCCTGCTGCTCGCTGTCCAGGCTGTCCGCGGCGATGGAGGAAACGCCGATCGATATCACGGCCGTCGCCGCGGCCGCCGCGAGCACGAGCATCAAAATCCGCCGGATGCGGGTGATCTCGAACGATCCGCGGGTCTGCTGCTCGAACACCTTGAGCGGATTTGCTCCCGCAACGGCGTCCTGGGGGACGGTAGAAACGACGATGGAGGCGGCGCCGAGGTCGGCGAGCGCCTGGACGTAAGGCGTGACCTGCGCGCGCGCGGTCGCGGCGACGGTCAGTTGGATGCGCTCGTTCCTGCCTCGGTGGGCGGCGTCCAGCTATAGACGGCCTCGCCCACCGTCCAGGGCGTGAGGCGATCGATCTGGGCACGGACGATTCCGTCGAGGAATTCTGCGGCGCGTTTGGGCAATTCGAGCGGCCGGAACATGAACCGGGTCGGTCGCAGGATCAATTCGGCGCGGCTGCCGCGGAACATCTCGAGCCAATCCGCGGGCAGGGTCTCGGCGATCACCCCTTGTGCGATGCGGATGCGCTGGTCCGGCAGGCTCGCATCCTTGGTCTCCCCGAGCGCATGGAGCGTAAAGGTGTCCTGCTCCTGCTCGATCAACTGGACCCGGCGCTGCACGCCCCACCATCGGTCGATCAGCGAATGAACATTCTCGGCGACCGAATTGATCCACCGCGAAAAGCTCTCGCCGATCTGACGAAGGATGTTCATCGCGATCCCATGCCGGCCCGAAGCTGTCCTGGACCATTACTGGCGTCATCGCGCCAATACAAGACATGATAAGGGGCCTCCGTGGTGCCCGTCAGAATGACGGCCTCGGACTCGACCTGCCGGCCATTGTCGAATGCGATCCGCACCTGCACCCGATAGGCGGGGCTCGCATCGACGGTCGCCCCCTCCTGGGAGGGACCGAGCAATCCCTGCAGGGATTGCTCGTCGACCGGGCCGGATTCGCGCTTGTCGAGAAAGGCGTTCAGCAGCCTGGGGGTCATTCCGGGAAGCGCCGCGATCACCTCCGGCGCGGCATCCAGGACATTGACCTTGGGAAGGCCGCTGTAGACCGTGACGAACGGCATGATGCGATCGATCAGCCCGGGCGGCAGTCCGTATACCAACCGAAGTTCGTCCACGTGGGGAAAAGGCCCTCCGCGGGGCGGATATTTGAGCCCTGCGGAGCGATACAGCCCCTCCTCGTCGGGGGCTGCCCCTTCCTTTGAGGCTGCCCCTTCCTTTGAGGCTGCCCCTTCCTTTGGAGAGTCCCGCCAGCCGATGATCCGATCGGCATAGTCGACCGCATCCTCGCTCTTCACGCCGAACGCCGCGAACAAGCCGGCCAGCATCGGCATCGGAGCCTCGTTGAGATCGATCCGGGCGGCCTCCGAGACGAAGGTCACGCCGACATTGGCCGCCCCGGCGCGAAAGCTGAATCCGCCGCGGGAAGGCGGCTTCGGTTTCGCGCTTCCGGGGAACCGGGGAGCCGGGGACGCCAGCGCCTGGGGGATTTTGGGCATCTTTGGAGGCCGAGAACCGATAGGCGGTGAGTTCGAGGCTCGTGGTCACCAGCAACTCGGCCTGCAAGGAATCATCGGACACCGCCAGCGCCATTGCCGTGTTGGCGATATAGACCGAATAGATCGAGGCCAGCGTCGCGAGCGCTATCAGCATCCACAGCACGGCAATGATGATGAAGCCGTCGCGGCCCGAACCGGCAGACATGGGATCATGTTGGTGCGAGCTCATATTCTTCATCCCGGAGGACGCGTCGCCGCCGCGGCCTGATCTTGCCGTGCCGGCGCAGCCGTGTCGCAATTCGAACCCGGGACCGGGGGCTGGAGGCTTTGGAGGCCTTGGAGCGGAGCTTGCGCCTGCTGGCCCTGGCCTCCAAGGGCCGCAGCTTGGGCCTGCGCCTGGATTTGGAGGTTCTGCGCTTGGGTTTGGCTCAGGTTCTGGCCTTGGCCCTGGCCCTTCTGCTTGACGCAAGCCACCGGCAAATCGACGTGAATCAAAGCCGCGGTCGAGACCGACAGTGCCCGGTCGCTGTCGCCCTGGCGAACCGTCATGCGAATTACCACCGGCAGCTCCGGCGCATTCTGCCAAGCATCTTTCCATACGCCGTTGCGCCCGGCATAGGCGAACGAAACCCGGTAGGGCGAGGGCAGAAGCGTCATCGGATCGGCGAAATTCGGCAGGACCGGAGCGGTCGCGTTCGCGCCCAGCGGCACGAAGGGCGCCGTCGACCTGACCAGCGCCGTCTCGTTGCCGTCCCTCATTTGGGCAATGCGGACGACTTCGAGGCCCGGCCGCGCATTCGGTCCGAACGCCGTGCGCACGAAAATAACGGCGGACGGCGTGCCGTCGAACAGCGGGTTCTTGGCGTCGCGGCCCGGCGTGACGTATTGCGATGCCGCGACATCACCGACGAGGCGCTCCAAGGCGATGCCGACAAGCTCGCTGCTCTGGGCACGCACGATGCCGCGATTCCAATTCGGCAACCATTGGCGGGCGAGCGAAGCCAGCGCGGTCAAGACCAAGCCCATCAGGGCGGTCGCGGCCAGCGCCTCGATCAGCGTGAAGCCCGCAATTCCAGCCTGCCTGTGAGCGCGGCGGCGCATCATTTGGTCGGCCTGAGCTGTAGCCGCATGGTCTCGACCCCGACCACCGCGCCGGAAGGCGACTGCACCCGGATCTTGAGCGTCTCCGGGAACCACGGCGAATCGGGGATCGGCGCGATGCCGCCGCCGGTATAGGGCACCGCGTCGAGGCGCCACCGGTGGCCGTAGATTTCCCCGGTCAATGAGCCGGGCACGCGCTGGTCGCGCGCCGGCAGGGTCGACGCGACGGTGCGGATCGTCTCCACCAGGGCGAGATGCTGTTCGAGCGTCTGCACGCCGCGCGTCGCCGTCGCGGTCACCGAGCCGATCGCCCCGATCGTGATGGCCACGACCGCGATCGACACCAGCACTTCGATGAGCGTGAATCCGGCCGTATGCGCCGGACCGCAAGATGCATCACAGGATCCGGCGCGGGACAATTTCGATACCTCCGGTGATCCAGTTCACGCGAATTTCATAACCGACGCCCGGCCGCGACAATGCGATGGTGCCGCCGCAGGACATGCCGGTCGCGAAGAAGCTGATGGTGCGGAAGGCCGGGGCCTCGTTGCAGCGCTGCGGCAATACGGCGTCGATGGCGACGTCATCGGGGAATTGCACGATGCGTCCGCTGGAGCCGGAGCGGATCGAACGGGAAGTCGCGTCGATCTGCGTCGCGACCGCGACCCGGCGGCGGATCGCCGCGGTGCGGTCGGCATTGAGCAGCGAGGCGGTTTCCACCGCATAGGCCTCGAGCCGGGGCCGGGACGTCTCCCGCGGCAGCCTGGGCAGCAGAATGGCGGCGAGCATCGCAATGATCGCCACCACGCAAACCGTTTCGAGGAGCGTGAACCCGTCCTGGCTGCGCGTCCGCCTAATCATTGGCCGCGGTCGAAATATCGGCCGCAATCCCGGTTCCGCCTTCGACGCCGTCGGCGCCGTATGAAACGATTTCAAAAGGCGCGCGCTCTCCGGGCGAGCGGTAGAGATAGGCCTTGCCCCAGGGATCGGTCGGGCACGCTGCCGCCCTTGAGATAAGGTCCGTTCCAGACGCTGAGCCCGCCGGTCGACTTGACCAGCGCGCCGAGCCCCTCCGAGGTCGTCGGGTATCGTCCGGCATCGAGGTAGAACAATTCGAGCGCGCTGGTGAAGCTCTGGATCTGGATCTTCGCGGCCTTGACCTTCGACTCGCTCAGATAATTGAGCACGCGCGGGCCGACCAGCGACATGATGAGGCCGATGATCGTGATCACGACCAAGATCTCGACCAGCGTGAAGCCGCGTTGATGCCGTGTCCGCGAGCGCCTGCGTGTCGCCTGCTGGCGTTTCATTTGGCTGGCGTGTGAGCCGATGTGTTCCATGGTGTACCTGCCGTGCTTCATCCGACGAGCTGGTTGATGGAGAGGAGTGCGGTCATGACCGAAACGATCAGGCCGCCGACGACGATGCTGATGGTGATGATCGCCAGCGGACCGACGATCGCGACCACCCGGTCGAGGCTGCGCTGCAGCTTGGCCTCGTAGAAATCTGCGACGCGGCCGGCGAGCACCGCCAATTGCCCGGTCTCTTCGCCGATGCGCAGCATGCGTATCGCCATGGGCGGCAGAATGGCGGTGGCTGCGAGCGCATCTGACAGCTTGCCCCCGTGGCGGACGCGGTCCGACGTCGCCAGCCAAGGCGCACTCCTGCCGGTCACCGCCATGATGTCGACCAGGATGCGCAGCGTTGCCGAGAGGGTGACGTCGCTCCCCAACAGGATGCTGAGATTGCGGCAAAATAAGGCTGTGCGATAGAAATTGAATATCGTCGAGATGCCCGGCACTCGGGAGATTTCCGCGGTGATCGCGGAGCGCACGCCGGGGCGGCGCAACCCCATCCAGCACCCGCCGATCGCGATGGCGGAACCGATGACGAATTCCGGTCCGTGGGCGCGCAGGAAGTCGGACACGCCGAGAAACATGTTGACCACGGGATCGGTCTTTGCATTGAAGTCGCGCAACACCGAGGAGAATTGCGGCAACACGAACAAGATGAAGAACAGCAGCACGCCGGATGCGGCGAGCAGGATGAAGGCCGGATATTGCAGGGCGTCGCTCAGCTTGCGCCGCGTCGCCTCGCCCCGCGCGCGCTCGGCGCCGAGCATCTCGAGGATGTGCGTGAGCTTGCCCGAGGTCTCGCCGACCTGCACCAGCGCTACGTAGATCGGCGGGAACAACGTCGGATGGTGCGCGACCGCCTCGGCGAAGCTCTCGCCGGCGAGCACGCTGGCGCGGATCTTGTTCACGATCGGACGCAGCCGCCCGATGTCCCTGTCGCCGGCGAGCAGTTCCAGGCCGTCGTCGAGGCGGGCGCCGGCCTTGAGGAGCAGCCCGAGGTCGCGGGTGAAGAGGGTGACGTCTTGCGCGCGCGGCGCGTTGAACGAGGGAAGCGAGAAGCCCGCGCTCGCACCGCCGCCCCCCTCCGCGACCGTATCGATCGGAACCAGGCCGAGATATTCGATGCGATGGGCGACCTCGATCGCGTTCGAAGCCGAGATCGATCCGTTGACGATCTCCCCGCCCTGGGTCAGTGCGCGATAGCGGAAGTTCGGCATCGTCTCACCGCACCGTGGTCACGCGCAGGACCTCCGCGGCCGAGGTCACGCCGGCGCGGCACTTGGCGACGCCGTCGTCGAACATGGTGGTCATGCCGCCCGCCATGGCCACCTTGTCGATCGAGGTGGAATTGGTCGAGCCGGTGATGAGATTGCGGATCTGCTCGTCGACTTGGAGCAACTCGAACACACCGAGCCGGCCGCGATAGCCGGTGCCGCCGCAGCGTTCGCAGCGGCCCGGCTCGTGGAGCGTCTCGCCGGCCTTGAAACCCAGTGTCGCGTAACGCGGATCGGCCGCGATGTGGGCCGCGGTGAGCGTCTTGGACACCTTGCAGCGGTCGCAGAGCTGGCGCACCAGGCGCTGGGCGAGCACCGCCCGCAGCGTGGATTTCAAGAGGAAGCCTTCGACGCCGAGATCGAGCAGGCGCGGCACCGCCGCCGCCGCAGTTTCGGTGTGCAGGGTGGTCAGCACCAGATGGCCCGTCAGCGCCGCGTGGATCGCGATATGCGCGGTTTCGGCATCGCGGACTTCGCCGACCATGATGACGTCGGGGTCCTGGCGGACGAAGGCGCGCATCGCCGCGGCGAAGGTGAGGCCGATTGCCGGTTTCGCCTGGGACTGGTTGATGCCGGGAAGCTCGTATTCGACGGGATCCTCGATGGTGAGGATCTTCCGCGTCGGCTCGTTGAGGATCGACAGCACGGTGGCGAGCGTCGTCGTCTTGCCGCTGCCGGTCGGCCCGGTGACGACGATGATGCCATGGGGCAGCTTCAGCAGCTCGCGCAGCTTGGCATCGTCCGACGTCGAGAAGCCGAGCTTCTCGATGCCGAGCAGCCCGCGGTCCTTCGCCAGCAGGCGGATCACGGCGGACTCGCCGTGCTGGGTCGGCATGATGGCGATGCGGATGTCGAACTCCGCCCGGGAGACGCGCACGCGCGCCGCGCCGTCCTGGGGCAGCCGACGCTCCGCGATGTTGAGGCCGGCGAGGATCTTGATGCGCGAGATGATGGCCTGCGGCAGCACGCTCGCCGGCGTCGGCACCACGCGCAGCAACCCGTCGACGCGCAGGCGCACGACCAGTCCGGACCGGAACGGCTCGATGTGAATGTCGCTGGCGCGGAGCTCGAAGGCCTTCTCGAACAGATCGTTGACGGCGCGCACGACCGGCGCGCCGCTGGCGAGGTCGCGCAGGCTCTCGATGTCGTCGTCGGCCACCTGCGCGGCTTCGGCAGGACCGGGCGCCGCGACGTCTTCCTCGCCGAGACGCTGATTGAGTACGGTGGTGACGTCCTCGAACGAGGCCACCGCAACCTTGATGTCGCCGCCGAGGACGATCGCCGCGGCGCGCACTGCCGCGGTATCGCTGGGATCGGCGACCGCGAGCACCACGTGGCCGTCGGCCGCCCGGAATGGAAACACCATCATCTCGCGCAGGAACCGCCGGGAGAATTGCTTCACCAGCGGTGCCGCCGCCAGCATGTCCGGCAGCGCGATGCGGGGGATCTTGAAGAATTGAGCGACTTCTTCGGCGAAGTCATTGGCGGACAGATCGGTCAATTCCCATAATTTGTGGAGGGTCCGCTCGTCCGCAGCAGGCGCAGCGCCGTCGCGCAACGCAACTTCGCCGGCAAGGAGATTCTTGCTGCGGAGATGGGTGGCAAACTCATGCGCAACATCGAAAGCCACGATGATCCCCCCACCGGCCAATATAGCGCGGCCCCTGCCCTATGCCAGCCACGAAATTGCGATTTCATTATGTTGCACGTAGAGATTCGTTCCCCGGCGGGTGGTGCGCAACCGACGCCGCTTCGGAGAACAAACACGATTGATCTCATTGAAAAAATTGGATTCCGGTCGCCTTGGGGCCACCGGTGGCCGCAGGGCCGGATTGGGGTCCCGCCCTGCGTTCAGACCCTCGATGCGCCCGGAACTCCGAGCATGTAGATTTGGCGGAAATTGCATAGCGGGGGAAGCGAACTTCCACCAACAAGGAGTTAGCCGGAGCGCGGGCGACACCGCGCCCGGCCGGCATGTACGCGCCGGTGATCGAATTGCGGTGATCGAATTGTGGTGATCGAATTTCTCATGAGCAAAATCCTCGGAGCTCTGCTGATCGGGTTGATGCTGACCGTTGGCGGCGGCGCCGCCGATCGGCAGGTGGACGTCATCGCCGGCGTCGATCCGCTCGAGGATGGAATCGCGGCCTACCAGCGTGGCGATTTTGCTACCGCGCTACAGTTGTTCCAGCCGCTTGCCGAACGCGGCGACGCGTCCGCGCAGTGCAACCTCGGCGTCATGTACGAGCAGGGGCGAGGCGTCGCTCAGAACTATCGCGAAGCGATGAGGTGGTTTCGGCTCGCTGCCGTACAAGGCAACGCGAGCGCGCAGTCCAACCTAGGCGTCATGTACTACAAAGGCCAAGGTATCGCCCAGGACTATGGCGAGGCGATGAAGTGGTATCGGATGTCCGCGGAACAACGCAATCCCGAAGCACAGTTCAACCTCGGTGTCATGTACGAAGAGGGGCGAGGTATCGCCCAGGACCGCGTACGCGCCCATATGTGGTTCAATCTCGCCGCGCCCGT
>CAVVCE010000073.1:0-22146 GCA_963746235.1 uncultured Alphaproteobacteria bacterium | reverse complement strand
GATCGGTGCTGCGCGGCGTGGAAATCGCGGCGCAGGGCGTGTCGCGGACCACCGCCGACGCCATGGGGATGCTGGCGACGGTGATGAACGGCCTGGTGCTGGAAGCGGCGATCGAGCGCGCCGGCGCCTCGACCCGGACGATGTCGGCGCTCGCCATGCCGCAGGTGTGCGAAACCTACGAGCGCCAGCGCGCGTTGCGCCATCTCGACGACAACCGGGTGGTGGTGTTCGCCGGCGGCACCGGCAATCCCTTCTTCACCACCGACACCACCGCCGTGCTGCGCGCCGCGGAAATGCGCTGCGACGCCGTTCTCAAGGCCACCAATGTCGATGGCGTCTATACCGCCGATCCCAAGAAGGACCCGACGGCGAAGCGCTATGAACGCCTGAGCCATCAGGAAGCCTTCACCAAGGAGTTGAAGGTCATGGACGCGACCGCGTTTGCCCTTGCCCGCGAAAACCGCATGCCTATCATAGTGTTCTCGATCCTCGAGCCGGGCGCGATCAAGGCGGTGCTGAGCGGGACCGCACGGGCGACCGTGGTCGAATGAACGGGGATGGGCGCCGGTCCGAGGCCCTCGTTCCCGAGTGCGAATAGAACAGACCGCGCCGTTCGGGATCGCAGCGCGGGTTCTCAGGAGACGCGCGATGACCACCGCGACCTACGACATCAACGAGATCAAGCGCCGCATGCACGGCGCCACCCAGGTGCTCAAGCAGGAACTGGGCGGGCTGCGCACCGGCCGCGCCTCGGCCAGCCTGCTCGAGCCGGTGCAGGTCGAGGCCTATGGCACCCACATGCCGCTCAACCAGCTCGCCACCGTCAGCGTGCCGGAGCCTCGGCTGCTGAGCGTGCAGGTGTGGGACCGCGCCATGGTGCATGCCGTGGAGAAGGCGATCATCAATTCCAATCTCGGTCTGAGCCCTGCGACCGAAGGCCAGGTGCTGCGGCTGCGAATCCCGGAGCTCAACCAGGATCGCCGCAAGGAAATGGTGAAGGTTGCGCACAAATATGCCGAAGCGGCGCGCGTCGCGGTGCGGCATGTTCGTCGCGACGCGCTCGATCTCTTGAAGAAACTTGAAAAAGACGGAAAGGTCAGCGAAGACGATCATGTCCGGATGGGCGCCGAAGTGCAGAAGGCGACCGATCAGACCATCAGCGAAGTCGATCAGTCGCTCGCTTCCAAAGAAAAAGAGATAATGACAATCTGAGACGGGTCTGAGTCGTGCCATAATGCGACTGGAGAAACGAATGCCCGAAATGGCGGTATCGACGAGGAAGCCCGATTCGGGCTTCGAGCCGTTGCGCCACGTCGCCATCATCATGGACGGAAACGGCCGCTGGGCCGCCGAGCGCGGGTTGCCGCGAGGCGAGGGGCACCGGCGCGGGGTCGATGCGCTGCGCCGGACGGTGCGCGTGGTCGGCGAGCTCGGGATCCAGATCCTCACCCTGTTCTCCTTCAGCTCGGAGAACTGGTCGCGGCCGGCGGCCGAGATTCGCGATCTGATGGGGCTGTTGCGCCGCTTCGTGCGCAATGACCTCGCCGAACTGCACCAAAACAACGTGCGGGTGCGGATCATCGGCGAACGCAACGGGCTCGAGCCCGACATCGACCGGTTGCTCCAGGAAGCCGAAGACCTGACGCGCGCCAACACCGGATTGCTTCTGGTGGTCGCCTTCAACTATGGCGGCCGCCAGGAAATCGCACGCGCCGCCCAGCGTGTCGCCGCGCAGGTGGCGAGCGGAAAGCTGGCGCCGGGAGACATCACCGCCGAGCTCATAGGCAAGCATCTCGACGCGCCGGACCTGCCCGATCCCGACCTCATCATCCGCACCAGCGGCGAGCAGCGCCTGTCGAACTTCCTGATGTGGCAGGCCGCCTACAGCGAACTGGTATTCGTTCCGACCTATTGGCCCGATTTCGACCGTGGGACGCTCGAGACGGCGATTGCCGAGTATTGGCGCCGCGAGCGCCGGTTCGGCGGGCTGGTGGCGCGGACCGGATCGTGACGCCGTGAGCGACCGGGCACGGTTCCCAGCAAAATTCGATTCCGCTGCCTCTCGATCAGGCGATCTTCCCAAGCGTGTCGCCTCGTCGGTGGTGATGGCGGTGCTTGCCGTCGCCGCCGTGGTGGTCGGGGGCTGGCCGTTCGTCGTGTTCTGGACAGCCGCGGCGATCGGCGTCTATTGGGAATGGAACGCGATGGTCGCCCGGCACATCAAGATTCCCGCTGCTCGCCGGCGGGGCGGCGCTGCTGCTGGCGGCCGCCGCGGCGGGCTCCGGCCATTTCAGATATGCGACGGCGGCGGTAGCCGCCGGTGCGATCGCCGTCGCTGCGGTCGCCCCGCGGCGGCGTGCCTGGAGCGCCATGGGTGTGCTATATGCGGGGGTGCTGGTGCTGGCGACGGTGGTGCTTCGCCGCGACCCGCAATACGGATTGGCGGCGGTGTTTTTCTTGTTCGCTGTGGTTTGGGCGACCGACATTCTCGGCTATTTTGTCGGACGGCTGGTCGGCGGCCCCAAGCTCGCGGTGCACATCAGTCCGAAAAAGACCTGGGCGGGCGCATTCGGGGGGGCGGTGGGCGCGGTGGCGGCGGGGGTTGGCTTCCTGTCGGTGGCGGGATACGCAATGGGTTCGCCGGCGTCGACCGCATTCGTGCTTTCGATCGTGTCGCAAGGCGGCGATCTCTTGGAATCCGCTGATCAAGCGCCGGTTCGGGGTCAAGGATGCAAGCCATGTCATTCCCGGCCACGGAGGATTGATGGATCGCCTGGATGGTTTTCTTGCCGCCGCCGGCGTGGCAGCTTTGATCGGGATCGTTCGCGGCGGGCCCGACGCCGCCGCACAAGGGCTGTTGCTGTGGTGAACCGATGACCGTCGTTCCATTTGCCCAGACCAAAGCCGCCGCCCGCGCCGACGAGCTGTCGATTACGCTGCTCGGCGCGACCGGCTCGATCGGCTCGAGCACCCTCGATCTCGTGCGCAAGAACCGCGACCGGTTCCGGGTCGAGGCGGTCACCGCGCAGCGCAACGCCGGGGCGCTGGCGCAACTTGCGCGGGACCTGGGCGCGCGCCTCGCCGTCATCGGCGACGAAGGCTGCTATGGCGAGCTCAAGGACGCGCTGGCGGATTCGGGCATCGAGGCGGCTGCCGGAGAGGACGCCATCGTCGACGCCGCCCGGCGCCCGGCCCAATGGGTCATGGCGGCGATCACCGGCGCCGCCGGCCTGCGCCCCACCATGACGGCGCTGGAACGCGGCGCCACCATCGCGCTCGCCAACAAGGAATGCCTGGTGTGCGCCGGCGCCCTGTTCATGCGGCGGGCCCAGGAGGCCGGCGCGGTCGTGCTGCCGGTCGATTCCGAGCACAATGCGATCTTTCAGGCGCTGTCGGCGGGCCGGCGGGAGGATGTGAGCCGCATCATCCTGACCGCCTCGGGCGGTCCGTTTCGCACCGCATTCGCTGGAGCAGATGCGCGCGGCCACGGTGCAGCAGGCGTTGCGCCACCCCAACTGGTCGATGGGCGCCAAGATCACGATCGATTCCGCGACCATGATGAACAAGGGACTGGAGCTGATCGAGGCCCACCATCTGTTCGGCTTCGGATCGGACCAGATCGATATCGTCGTCCATCCGCAGTCGATCGTGCACGGCATCGTCGAGTATCGCGACGGTTCCCTGATCGCCCAGCTTGGACCGCCCGACATGCGGGTTCCGATCGCCAATTGCCTCGCCTGGCCGGAGCGCATGCCGGGTGCCGCGCGCCTCGACTTCGCGCAGATGGCGAGCCTGACATTCGAGGCGCCGGATCCTGTCCGCTTCCCGGCCCTCGCGTTGGCCCGCCATGCGCTGCAGGCCGGCAACGGTGTTCCCACGGTTCTCAATGCCGCCAACGAGATCGCGGTCCATGAGTTCATCGGCGGTCGTCTTGGATTTGCCGGAATTGCCGCGCTCGTTGATGCCACCATCGATGCGGCAGAGGGGCGGGGCATCATGCGAGAGCCGACCAGCGTCGACGATGCAATTGCCGTTGACCATATTTCCAGATCTTTAGCGCGGAGCCTCTTGCCGGAAATTGCCGTAAAGGCCCTTTAACAAAGTCTTAGTATCTTGGCGACGACGCAACGAGGTCATGATGAGTAGCAATGCCTTTTCGAGTCTCATCGCGCACCTCGGCGATTACACGAGCTGGATCGTTCCGTTCCTGTTCACGCTGACGATTATCGTTTTCTTTCATGAGCTTGGCCATTTCCTGGTGGCCCGTTGGTGCGGCATCCGGGTGCTTGTGTTCTCGATGGGCTTCGGACCGGAACTGACCGGCTTCAACGACCGCCACGGCACGCGGTGGAAGATCTCCCTCATTCCGCTCGGCGGCTACGTCAAGTTCTTCGGCGACGAGAACGAGGCGAGCGTTCCCGATGCGCGGTCCTTGCGGCGATGTCCGAGGAGGAGCGCAAGCATAGCTTCTTCGGCCAATCGGTCGGCCGCCGCGCGGCCGTCGTGGTGGCCGGCCCGCTGACCAATTTCATTCTCGCGATCGTCCTTTTCGCCGGCGTTTTCATGGTTTTCGGCAAGCAGATCGCGGTCCCGCGGGTGGCCTCGGTCGAGCCCAACAGCGCCGCCGCCGCCGCCGGCTTCCAACCCGGAGACCTGGTCACCGCGATCGACGGCAGCAAGATCGACAACTTCGTCGACATGCAGCGCATCGTCGGCTTCTCGGGCGGACATCCGCTGACCATCGTGGTCGACCGCGGCGGCGTTCCGGTCACGCTGAAGGCGACGCCGGAGATGAAGAACAACCGGGGCATCCTCGGGGTAACCCGGTCGAATCAGCCGGGCGACGTTAAGGTCGAGACCGTCGGCGCCGCTCGATGCCATCAAGCTCGGCGTCGACAAGACCTGGTTCATCGTCGAAACGACCCTTTCATATATTCGGGATGTGTTTGTCGGGCGACAGTCGGCCGATCAGATCGGCGGACCGATCGGAATCGCCCGGATTTCGGGCCAGGTCGCCGAGCTGGGGTGGGGTGCGCTTTTCGACTTTATCGGCGTGATTTCCGTCTCAATCGGCCTCTTGAACCTGTTTCCGGTGCCGTTGCTCGATGGCGGTCACCTTTTGTTCTACCTGATCGAGGCTGTGCGCGGGCGGCCGCTCTCAGAGCGCGCCCAGGAGGTCGGATTCCGGATCGGCCTTGCAATCGTCGTAATGTTGATGATTTTTGCCACTGTGAACGACATCCTCCATCTGCGCGCGTCGTGGGCTGTCACTCGGGGGTGACGTTGGGTTGCTAATTGGAATGAACGAAGGTTAAGTTGCGGGCTGGGGCGAAGTCGGTAAAAGCGGTTGGGGGTTCCGGCTCCGAGGGGCGGTTCAGGCCGGAAAATTGGGGCCATTCGGCATGGGAATGAGCGTACAGTTGGTGCGGGGAATTGGGGTCGCTGCTGCCTTGTTCGGCTTGATTGTTTTCGGCCCGTTCGCGGCACGATCGGGACGGCCGGCGTGGCGGTCGCCCAGACGCTGTGCGAATCGATGTCGAGGGCAACCGGCGCGTCGAAGCCGATACCATCCGTTCCTATTTTCGCGTTCGTAACGGCGACCGGCTGGACGCCGCCAAGATCGATTCGGCCCTCAAGGGCCTCTACGCCACGGGTCTGTTCCAGGACGTGCGGATCACCCCGGGGCCTAATCGGATCCTCGTCACCGTCGTCGAAAATCCGGTCATCAACCGGGTGCAGTTCGAGGGCAACAAGAAGGCCAAGGACGAGCAGCTCGCCCAGGAGGTGCAGTCCAAGCCGCGCGGCACCTATTCCCGCGCCACCGTGCAATCGGACGTCCAGCGCATCGTTGAGGTCTATCAGCGCAGCGGGCGCTATGATGTCAGCGTCGATCCCAAGATCATCGAGCTGCCGAACGGTCGCGTCGACCTCGTGTTCGAGATCAACGAAGGCGCCAAGACCGGCGTCGCCAAGATCATCTTCGTCGGCAACCGCGCGTTCTCCGATCAACGCCTGAAGGAAGTCATCAAGACCGGCGAGACCAATTGGCTCAGCTTCCTCAAGTCGAACGACATCTACGATCCCGACCGGGTCGAGGTCGATCGCGACCTGTTGCGGCGTCACTACCTCAAATACGGCTATGTCGACGTCCGCATCGTTTCGGCGACCGGCGAATACGACCCCAACCAGAAGGGGTTCATCATCACCTTCACCATCGAGGAAGGCGATCAGTATCACTTTGGCGCGGTCGATATTCAGTCGAACATTCCGGAAGTTCCGCCGGAAACCCTGCGCTCCCAATTGCGGGCCGAACCCGGCCGTGTCTACAATGCCGACGCGGTGGAAAAATCGGCCGAACTGGTGACCGTGGAGGTTGCCAAGCGCGGTTATCCGTTCGCCGCCGCACGCCCGCGCGGCGACCGCATTCCGGAACAGCGAATCGTCAATGTGGCGTTCGTGGTCGAGGAAGGTCCGCACACCTATATCGAGCGCATCAACGTCCGCGGCAACACCCGCACCCGCGACTATGTCATCCGGCGCGAATTCGATATCGTCGAAGGCGACCCCTACAACCGCGCCCTGGTCGATCGCGCCGAGCGGCGACTGAAGAACCTCGGCTACTTCAAGATCGTCAAGATCACGACCGAGCCTGGTTCGGCGCCCGACCGCATGATCATCAATGTCGAGCTCGAAGAGCAATCGACCGGCGAGTTCTCGGTCGCCGGCGGGTATTCGACCTCGGACGGCATCATCGCCGAAGTCTCGGTCGGCGAACGAAATCTGTTGGGTACCGGCCAGGTGGCAAAGGCTTCGGTGCAGTACGGCCAGCGCGCCCGTGGTTTTGAGCTTTCCTTCGTCGAGCCTTACATCCTCGACACCCGGTTGGCGCTCGGGTTCGACGTATTCGCGAAACAGACGACATCGAGCCAGTACACCTCGTATCTGACGAGAACGATCGGCGGTGACGTCAAGACCGGGCTTCCGATCACCGAAAACTTCTCGATGCAGTTGAGGTACACCGCCTATCAGCAGGAAATCACGCTGCCGAGCATCCTCAATAACTGTAACAACCTCAATCCGGACTTCATAAACACCTTCCCGACGCCTTCGGCATTCGCGAATGGCGGTTACGACCAGGCGTGGAACCATGCGGGCCAACCCGACGCAGACCAATTGCTATCAGGACGGCGAAGCCTCGCTGGCAGTGCGCAAGGAGCTTGCCGCCGGACCGGTGATCGCATCGGTCGTCGGCTATACGGCCGCCTACAATACCTTGGACAATAATCGCGCCCCCACCCAAGGCGTGTTGGTCGAGTTCAAGCAGGATCTCGCCGGCGTCGGCGGTGATGTACACAACGTCAAATCGACCATCGATGCCCGCCTGTACAACGAGATATTCCCGGATATCGTCGGGGTGCTTCGCGGCCAGGCCGGCTGGGCCGTTGGTTTTGACGGCGGCCTGCGCATGCTGGACCACTTCCAGTCCGGCCCGTCGCTGGTGCGCGGCTTCCAGCCTGCCGGCTTCGGGCCACGCGATGTCACCCAGGAGATCTACGGCTATGGCGGCACGCAGGATGCGCTAGGCGGCTCGCTCTACTGGGCGACGTCGCTGGAGTTCCAGACCCCGCTGCCGTTCGTGCCGAAGGACTTCGGCATGAAATTAGCGGTGTTCTCGGACGCCGGCTTGCTGTGGGACTATCGCGGCCCGACCTATTGGAACCAGACCGGCGAATCATTGACGCTGAGCGAATCGAACATCGTCCGGTCGGCGGTCGGCGCCGGCCTGATCTGGGATTCGCCGTTCGGCCCGTTGCGGTTCGACTTCGCCTACGCGCTGACCAAGGGCCCCTACGACAAGACGCAGATATTCCGATTCGGCGGCGGAACCCGGTTTTGACGGTACGACCGGACAGACGGCGCCCTTCTGTCCTGACGAACACCCTGGCGGGCTCGGCGGCATTGGATTGCGGCCCGCTTTTGAGGTATTCATTCCGCCCTGCGGCGAACCGTCGTGCCCCAATCGGGGTGCCCATCGTCGGGCAAGTGGATGCGAGTTTCGCCGCGAATGCGCACGGGTGGGATGACCGAGCCGCTGTTCTTCAAAAGCGCAACATCTCTGACTATTGCCGAGATCGTCGCGCTCACTGGCGCCGAGGCAGGGCCACAGGCCCCGCCCGGACGGCGCATCTCGCGGCGTAGCGCCGCTCGACACCGCGACGCCTCGCGACCTCGCATTTCTCGACAAACCCGAGATATCTCGACCAGATCGGATCGACGCGGGCGGGCGCCTGTCTGGTCGCGCCGCGCTTCATTGCCGCCGCGCCGGCGCACCTCGCGGTCCTGCGGGCGCGCGATCCCTACCGCGCCTTCGTGGCGGTCGCGCGCACCCTGTTCCCGCACTCATTGCGGCCGTCCTCCCTCTTCGCCGCCGCCGGCATTGCGCCCGGCACGAGCGTCCATGCGACGGCGCGGCTGGAGAGCGGGGTGACCCTCGATCCCGGCGTCGTCTTAGGCCCGGACGCCGAGATCGGCACCGGCACGGTGATCGGGCCCAATGCCGTCGTCGGTCCCGGGGTGCGCGTCGGCCGCAATTGCTCGATCGGTCCGGGCGTTTCGCTGATGAATGCGCTGGTCGGCGACCGCGTCATCATCCATCCCGGCGTTCGCATCGGCCAGGACGGTTTCGGCTTCGTGATGGGGCCGTCGGGCCATCGAAGGTCCCGCAGATCGGCCGTGTCATCATCCAGGACGACGTGGAGATCGGCGCCGGCACGACCATCGACCGAGGCGGCACCCGCGACACCGTCATCGGCGAGGGGACCAAGATCGACAACCTGGTGCAGATCGGCCACAATGTCACCGTGGGCCGTCATTGCGTGCTGGTCGCGCAGACCGGGATTTCCGGCAGCGCGATACTTGAGGATTTCGTGGTGCTCGGCGCGCGGGTCGGTGTGAACAATCACGTCACCATCGGGGAGGGCGCGCAAATCGCGGCGACCAGCAACATCCACGGCGACGTTCCACCGGGCGCCCGCTGGGGCGGGACGCCGGCCAAGCCCGCCAAGCTGTGGTTCCGTGAATTGAAGACGCTGGAGCGATTGGCGGCGCGGCCGTCCCCTTCCGATCCGGCCGGGAGCACCGATGAACGCTGAGGTCGTGTCATGAACGAGATCGCAAGCACGATCGAGTCCGTGCAGATCGCCGACATCCTGAAATTGCTTCCGCACCGCTATCCGTTCCTGATGGTCGATCGCATCACCGGGATCAGCGGCGACGACCGCGCCATCGGGATCAAGAACGTGACCTTCAACGAGCCGCAATTTCTCGGCCACTTCCCGGCCAATCCGGTATTTCCCGGCGTCTTGATGATCGAAGGCATGGCGCAAACCGCCGGCGTCATCTGCATGCTCATGCTGCGCCGGCAAGCACAGGAAAGCATCGTGTACTTCCTCACCATCGACAAGGCGAAGTTCCGCAAACCCGTGATTCCCGGCGATACGATCGAATACCACATGACCAAGATCGCCAGACGCAAGACGATGTGGTGGTACCGCGGCGAGGCCAAGGTCGCGGGCACGATCGTCGCCGAGGCCGAAGTCGGCGCCATGATCGCGACCGCGTGAGGCTGCGATGACCTCGATCGACCCGACCGCCCGCATCGCGGTAGGGGCGCAGATTGCCGCCGACGCGGCGATCGGCCCTTATTGCGTCGTCGGCCCCGATGTCGTGATCGGCGAAGGCTGCCGGCTCGTCGCCCATGTTCACGTCACCGGGCACACCGCGATCGGGCCGCGCACCGTGATCTTTCCCTTCGCCTCGCTGGGCACGCCGCCGCAATCGGTCAAATATCGCGGCGGACCGACGCGGCTCGCCATCGGCGCCGATTGCGACATCCGCGAGAACGTCACCGTCAATACCGGCACCGAGGACGATCGCGGCATCACCGAGATCGGCGACCATTGCTTTCTGATGGCGGGATCGCATGTGGCCCATGATTGCAAGGTGGGCAACCATGTCGTGATGGCCAACAACGCCGTGCTCGGCGGCCATGCAAGCGTCGGCGACAACAGCTTCCTCGGCGGTCAGGCGGCGGTGCGCCAATTCGTGCGCATCGGCGAGGGCGCGATGATCGTCGGACTGAGCGGCATAAGAGCCGACATCATCCCCTGGGGCATGGCGCAAGGTCCGCTTGCGAACCTGGTCGGGCTCAATGTGGTGGGGTTGCGGCGACGCGGCTTTGCCAAGGCCGAGATCCATCGCCTGCGCGCGGCCTATAAGGACCTGTTCCTCGGCGCGGGCGCGTTCCGCGACCGGCTTGCGCAGGTCGAGCAGGCCTATGCGGGCGTACCGCTGATCGAGAGCGTCTTCGCCTTCATCCGCGCCGGCAAACGGCCGCTCAGCACAGCCATCCGTCGGGGGGGCGACGGCACGACCCAGGACCTGTGACGAAGGACCAGTGACGATGGACCAATGACGATAGCGGCGACGCACGAGGGGCCGCTCGGCATCATCTGCGGCAGCGGCAGCATCCCGCTGGCGGTCGCGGCGGCGGTTCAGCGCCGCGGGCGTCAGGTCATGCTGTTCGCCTTGCGCGGCTTCGTCGATGCGCAAGCGGTCGCGGCCTATCCGCATTGCTGGATCGCGATCGGCCAGTTCGGGCGGTTTCGCCGGCTCGCCCGCGCCGAGGGCTGCCGCGACCTCGTGCTGGTCGGTGGGTTGGTCCGCCCCGCGATTCGCCAGGTGCGGCTCGACTGGGCCACCGTGGTCGAGATGCCGCGCATCATCCGCGCCTTTCGCGGCGGCGACGACCATCTCCTGACCGGCATCGGCCGCATCCTCGAGGGCGACGGGTTTTGCCTGCTCGGCGCCCATGAGGTGGCGCCGGACATCACCGCCCCATCGGGCGCGCTCGGGCGCCACCAGCCCGATGCGGAGGCCGCCGCCGACATTGCGCGCGGATTCGAGATGCTGGCGGCCATGAGCCCGTTCGATGTCGGGCAGGCCGTGGTGATCGGAAAGGGCCACGTCCTGGCGGTCGAAGCGGCGGAGGGCACCGACGCGATGCTGCAGCGGGTCGTGGCGTTGCGCGAGGCCGGACGCATCAGGCTTCCCGCGCGGGGCGGGCGTGCTCGTCAAGGCGCCGAAGCAGCGCCAGGACCGCCGTTTCGATTTGCCCTCGATCGGGCCCGACACGGTGCTCCATGCGGCGCGAGCCGGACTCGCAGGCATCGCCGTCGTCGCCGGAGGCACCATCGTCGCCGAGCCGCAGCGCCTCGTCGAGGCCGCCGATACCAATGGCCTGTTCGTGCTGGGTCGCGCCGATCGCGAGGCGGGCTGATGCAGGCGGTGCCGTCATCGCAACATCGGGCCGCGGACGATGCGCTCAACATATTCATCATCGCGGGAGAGGAATCCGGCGACCGGCTGGGCGCGCCGCTGATGGCGGCGATCGCCGCCCAGGCCGGCAGGCCCGTCGTTTTCTCCGGCGTCGGCGGACACGCCATGGCTGCGCAGGGCCTCGCCAGCCTGGTCCCGATCGCCGACCTCGCCATCAATGGCTTTGCCGCGATCCCGGGCCGGCTGCCCGCGATCCTGCGCCATCTCCGCCGGACCACCCGCGCGGTCATCGCCGCGCGTCCCGATGCGCTGGTCATCATCGACAGCCCCGATTTCACCCACCGGGTGGCGCGGCGGGTGCGCGCGGCGGCGCCGGCGATCCCGATCATCGACTATGTGTCCCCGACCGTATGGGCGTGGCGGCCGGGCCGGGCCGCCGCCATGCGGCGCTATGTCGATCACGTGCTCGCGGTGCTGCCGTTCGAGCCGGACGCGCACCGCCGCCTCGGCGGCCCGCCATGCACCTATGTCGGCCATCCCCTCGCCGAGCAGGTCGCGATGCTGCGCCCCGGTCCGCACGAAGCCGCGCGGCGCAATGCCGACCCGCCCGTGGTCCTCGTCCTGCCGGGGAGCCGCCGCGGCGAGGTCAGGCGCCACATCGCGGTATTCGGCGCGGCGATGGCTGCGGTGCAGGAGCGCATCGGCGCCGTCGAGATCGTGCTGCCGACGGTCCCCCACCTCGTCGACGAGGTGAAGCGGGCGAGCCGCGCGTGGCCGGCGGCGCCGCGGATCGTCGTCGACGCGGCGGAGAAATGGGCCGCCTTCCGCCAGGCGCGGGCGGCGCTCGCAGCCTCCGGGACGGTCACGCTCGAACTCGCGCTCGCGGGAGTGCCGACCGTCATCGCCTACCGGGTCGCGCTGTTCGAGGAGCTGATCGCCCGCGCCCTGGTGAACGACGGACACGATCGGGCTCGCCAATCTCATTCTCGGCGAGAAAATCATGCCGGAATTGCTGCAGCGGGACGCCGCCCGCGCAGAACCTCGCCGATGCCCTGGTTCCGCTCATCGGCGATACTGCGGAGCGCCGGCGGCAATGCGAGGGCCTGGCGCGTCTCGATGCCGTCATGGAGGTCGGCGTCGCCGTGCCGAGCGCCCGCGCCGCCGCCATCGTGCTCGCCATGGCCAGCCGATCCGGCCCGGTTTCATCGTCGAATACGGCGTGCTAACAGAAATCCGAAAGGGATCGCCTCAGCGACATGAACAATAGAGCCCGAGACAAGGCGCCCGAGCGCGGTCCGCGCGGCGATTACCGGGGTGCATGGTTCGCTGCCGGACTATGTGCTGACCAATGCGGAACTCGCCGCAATGGTGGACTACCACCGATTCCTGGATCGTCGAGCGCACCGGCATCAAGGAGCGCCGCATCCTCAAGGGAGAGGGGCTCGGAACCTCCCACATGGCGAGCGGTGCCGTGAAAGGGTTGCTCGAAAAGACCAATACCGCGCCGGCCGAAATCGATCTCCTGATCTGTGCGACGACGACGCCGGACATGGTGTTTCCGTCCACCGCGAACCTCGTCTGCGACATGGTCGGCATCCGCAACATCGGCAGCTTCGACGTCCAGGCGGCCTGCTCGGGTTTCCTCTACGCGCTCACCATCGCCGTGCAATTCATCGAGACCGGCCGGGCGCGCAAAGTCGTGGTCGTCGGTGCCGACAAGATGTCCGCGATCATCGATTACACCGACCGCGCGACCTGCGTGCTGTTCGGCGACGGTGCCGGCGCGGTGATGGTCGAGCCCTCCGTCGACGACGAACGGCATCATCGACACGCTGATCCGGTCCGACGGCGCCGGCATGCCGTTCCTCCACCAGAAGGCCGGCGGCAGCCGCATGCCACCGACGGCGCAGACCGTCGCCGACCGGCTTCATTACGTCCATCAGGAAGGCGCCGCGGTCTACAAGTTCGCCGTGGCCAAGATGGCCGAAGTCGCGACCGAGCTGATGAAGCGCCACCACCTCACCGCCGCCGACGTCACCTGGCTGGTGCCGCATCAGGCCAACCGGCGGATCATCGATGCCACCGCCGAGCGCATGGGCGTGCCGCTCGATCGGGTGATGATCACCATCCACAAATACGGCAACACCACCGCGGCCACGATCCCGCTGTGCCTGTGGGATTATGAAAGCCGCCTGGCGCCGGGCGACAAGCTGATCCTGGCCGCCTTCGGCGGCGGCTTCACCTGGGCAGGCGCCTACCTGACCTGGAGCGGCAGCCGGCGGTGATCGGATGCGCTCGACGTGGTCCGACATTTGTATGTCGCGACGGTAGGACCGCGTTAACCACCGGCGAGATTGGCGGCCGGCGTAAATTCATCGAAAAGCGATCCGTGATATCTGCGGTGCCCGCGGTCAAGGGAGCGCCCGATGAAGTCGACCATCATTCGCACCGGATTCGACACGCTCTATTTCAGCGGGGCCCATGCGCTGCTGCGGCCGTTCTTCGAAGGGGTCGGCGCGATCCTGATGCTCCATCATGTGCGGCCACCGCGCGGCGGCGAATTTCGGCCGAACCAGGGGCTCGAGGTTTCGCCCGAATTCCTGTCGCAGACCGTCGAATGGCTGCGCAGCGAGGCGATCGACATCGTCTCCCTCGACGAGATGCACCGCCGTCTCACCGAACGCGATTTCGGGCGCCGCTTTGCCTGCATCACCTTCGATGACGGCTATCGCGACAACAAGGTGTGGGCCTATCCGATCCTCAAGGCGCATCAGGCGCCGTTCGCCATCTACATTCCGACCAGCTTCCCCGACCGCCGCGGCAAGCTGTGGTGGGTCGCCCTGGAAAAGGTGATCGCCGACAATGACAGCATCGTCGTGACGCTCAACGGCCGCGAGAGCCGCCACGATTGCGCCGGCGCCGCGCAGAAGCGCGAGGTCTACGAGATGATCTATTGGTGGCTGCGCGGATTGGCCGAAGAGGCCGATATTCACGCCTTCGTCGAAGCCCTGGCGGCGCGCTACGGCGTCGACATGGCGCCGGTCGGCGACGCGCTCTGCATGACCTGGGACGAGATCGGCGAACTCGCGGCGGACCCGCTGGTCACCATGGGCGCCCATACCGTCAACCACGTCATGCTCGGCAAGGCGAGCGAGGCGACGGCGCGCACCGAGATCGAGGCGAGCCGCGACGTCATCACGGCGGCGCTCGGAAAGCCGGTCGGCCATTTCGCCTATCCCTATGGCGGCCCCGATCTCGTCGGCAAGCGGGAATTCCGCATCGCCGCCGAGCTCGGCTACAGGACCGCGGTGACAACGCGTCCCGGGCGTGCTGTTTCCCGAGCATGCCGCGCATTTGACGGCGCTGCCGCGGCTCTCCCTCAACGGCGAATACCAGCAAGCGCGATACCTCAAGGTGCTGATGTCGGGCACCGCGACCGCGCTTTTCAACGGCTTCCGCCGCGTCAGCGCGGCGTATGCGAGGGGCGACTTGCGACGCTTCCCGCATACGCATTGGTCCGCAATTTGCACTTTTTCGACGGCTCGAATCGGTTTCGTTGGATTGCCGCCGAGACCATCGGTTCGGTGACGGGGCGATCGTCCGCCTTTCGGGATCGTACGCTAGGCATCAAGTCCCTGGAGATTCGATGCCTGCGGGTGAAGTGGTCCTCCTGGTCGTGGACAATGGCCTCTGCCGCATCGCCGCGCACAGCCTCGCCGCCAGATTTCCAGGCCTCAAGATCATCGTCGAGGAACAGGTCTCGCGGGCGGCGTTGCTGCGCGGCCGGATCAATCGGTTCGGGCTGGCTCACACCGCCGGTCAGCTCGCTTTCATCCTGTTCTCCCGGATTCTCCGCCGCGCCGCCGCCGGGCGCATCGCCGAGATCATCGCGGCGGCCGGATTGGAGCCGCACTGGCCGAGCGGCGCCGAACTGATCGAGGTGTCATCGGTCAACGCGCCCGATGCGATCGCCCGCCTGCGGCAGCTCCGGCCGAAGGTCGTGCTCGTCGTCGGGACCCGGATCATCAGCCGCACGGTGCTCTCGTCGGTCGGAGCGCCCTTCATCAACTACCATGACGGAATCACGCCGAAATACCGCGGCATCCACGGCGGCTACTGGGCCAACGCACAGGGCGACCTCGCCAATTTCGGCGTTACGGTGCATCTCGTCGACACCGGCATCGACACCGGCGACGTGCTCTATCAGGCGCGGCTCAAGCCGTCCGACGGGGACAATTACGCGACATTCTCCTACCTGCAGATCGCCGCCGCGCTGCCGCTGCTGCAACAGGCCGCGCAGGATGCGATCGCCGGGACGCTGGCGCCGCAGAAGGTCGACCTGCCGTCGCTGCTGTGGTCGCACCCGACGCTATGGGGCTATGTCGCCACCGGGCTCAAGCGCGGCGCCTGGTGAATCCGGCCAGATGACAGAGGGTAGGGTGGGCAAAGGCGGTCTTTGCGCCGTGCCCACCCTGTGACACTCCGGTGGGCACGCTTCGCTTTGCCCACCCTACGAAACTGACCGATCCGAGGGCGTTACTTCCGCCGTGAAATCGGCTGGTAATCGCGCGGCGTCGGCCCGGTATAGAGCTGGCGCGGACGGCCGATCTTCTGGCTCGGATCCTCGATCATCTCCTTCCATTGGGCGATCCAGCCGACGGTGCGGGCGACCGCGAACAGCACCGTGAACATGGTGGTCGGGAAGCCCATCGCCTTGAGGGTGATGCCGGAATAGAAATCGATGTTGGGGTAGAGCTTCTTCTCGATGAAGTAGTCGTCATGGAGCGCGATGCGCTCGAGCTCGAGGGCGACATCGAGCAGCGGATCGTCCTTGATGCCCATTTCGCCGAGCACTTCGTGGCAGGTCTTCTGCATGATCTTGGCGCGCGGATCGTAGTTCTTGTAGACCCGGTGGCCGAAGCCCATGAGGCGGAAGGAATCGTTCTTGTCCTTGGCGCGCTTGATGAATTCCGGAATGCGGCTGACCGACCCGATCTCCGCGAGCATCTTGAGCGCGGCTTCGTTGGCGCCGCCATGGGCGGGGCCCCACAGGCAGGCGCAGCCGGCGGCGATGCAGGCGAACGGATTGGCGCCGGAGGAGCCCGACAGCCGCACGGTGGAGGTCGAGGCGTTCTGCTCGTGGTCGGCGTGCAGGATGAAAATGCGGTCCATCGCCCGCGCCAGCACCGGATTGACCTTGTACTCCTCGCACGGCACCGCGTAGCACATGCGCAGGAAGTTCGCGGCGTAGTCGAGTTCGTTCTTGGGATACACGAACGGCTGGCCGATCGAATATTTGTAGGCCATCGCAGCCAGCGTCGGCAGCTTTGCGACCATGCGGATCGAGGCGATGTCGCGCTGGACCGGGTCGGAGATGTCGGTGGAGTCGTGATAGAATGCCGACAGCGCGCCGACCGAGCCGACCATGACCGCCATCGGATGGGCGTCGCGCCGGAAACCCTGGAAGAACCGGCTCATCTGCTCGTGCACCATCGTGTGACGGGTCACGGTGTAATCGAATTGGGCCTTCTGGGCGGTGGTCGGGAGTTCGCCGTAAAGCAGGAGGTAACAGGTCTCCAGGAAATCGCCGTGCTCGGCCAATTGCTGGATCGGATAGCCCCGATAGAGCAGGACCCCTTCGTCGCCGTCGATATAGGTGATTTTCGACTCGCAGCTCGCCGTCGAGGTAAAGCCGGGATCATAAGTGAAGATGCCGGCCTGATTGTAGAGCTTGGAGATGTCGAGGACTTCGGGGCCGATGGTGCCCTCGTACAGCGGGAATTTGAAGTTCTTGTCGCCCAGCGTCAGGGTGCCGCTCTTGGTGTTTGCACCGGTCAATGCATCCATGCTCGTACCCTCACTCATATTGCGCTGCAGCGCGCTTGCCCAACCGGCTACTTGGAGACGATGATCGCCCGCTGCCGGCGCCTACGCGCATTCCCGGCCATTATCTGCTAGCGCATGTGAGTGTGCACTGCAAGATACGCCATGCCTGTTATTAAGTCGCTGCACCAACGCAATGCAAGGTGCGGCCGAAACCTGCATCCGGTCGGCAAGACCGCATGGTTCAGGCCGCGTTGCGCGCCTGATCGGCGAGGCGGGCGAGGCTTTCCTGCTTGCCCAGGACCTGCAGCACATCGAATATGCCGGGCGATGTCGGTCGTCCGGTCAGCGCCGCGCGCAGCGGCTGGGCGACCGCGCCGAGCTTGATCTCTCTGCGCTCGGCGAAGGCGCGCACCGTATTCTCGGTTGCCGCGATCGTCCACGGCTCGACGCCGGACAGGTCGGTCATCAACGCCGCCAGGATGGCGCACGCCTCCGGGTTGAGCAGGGCCTTGGCCTTGTCGTCGAGGGGGATCGGGCGATCGGCATAGAGAAACCGCGCGCTGTCAATCAGTTCGACGAGGTTTTTCGCGCGCTCTTTGAGCCCCGGCATCGCCGCCTGAAGCTGCGCCTTGAGCGCGGGCGTAAATTTGGCCGCGAGCGCGGCGCCATTGGCGAGATGCGGCAGCAGGCGCTCGATGATGTCGACGAGGTCGGCGTCGCTCGTCTGGCGGATATAGTGCCCGTTGAGGCTTTCCAACTTGGTGAAATCGAACCGCGCCGGCGACCGCCCGATCTGCGGCAGATCGAACGCCGCGATCATCTCCTGCGGTGGTGAAGATTTCCTGGTCGCCATGGGCCCAGCCGAGCCGGACGAGGTAATTGCGCATCGCCGCCGGCAGGTAGCCCATGGCACGGTAGGCATCGACGCCCAAGGCGCCGTGGCGCTTGGAGAGCTTGGAGCCGTCCGGGCCGTGGATCAGCGGGATATGCGCCATGACCGGCACTTTCCAGCCGAGCGCATGGTAGATTTGGGTCTGCCGCGCCCCGTTGGTGAGGTGGTCGTCGCCGCGAATGATGTGGGTGATGTCCATGTCGTGGTCGTCGACGACGACGGCGAGCATGTAGGTCGGCGTGCCGTCCGAGCGCAGCAGCACGAGATCGTCGAGATGCTCGTTCTGCCAGACCACGCGGCCCTGGACCTGGTCCTCGATCACGGTCTCGCCGGTCGATGGCGCCCGCAGCCGGATGACCGGCTTCACCCCGGGCGGCGCCTCGGCAGGGTCGCGGTCGCGCCAGCGGCCGTCATAGAGCTTGGAGCGGCCCTCGCGGCGGGCCTTCTCGCGCATCTCGTCGAGTTCCTGCTGGGACGCGTAGCAGCGATAGGCCTGGCCCGCGGCGAGCAGCTTCTCGGCCACCTCGCGGTGGCGGGCGGCGCGGGCGAACTGGTAGATGACCTCGCCGTCCCAGTCGATGCCGAGCCAGGTGAGGCCGTCCAGGATCGCCGTGATCGCCGCCTTGGTGGAGCGCTCACGGTCGGTGTCCTCGATCCGCAGCAGCATCTTGCCGCCGCGGCCGCGCGCATAGAGCCAGTTGAACAGCGCGGTGCGCGCGCCTCCGATATGGAGAAAGCCGGTCGGCGACGGCGCAAAACGGGTAATGACTTGCTCGGCCATGAACGGGAAAGACACCTCGGCGGGATTCAGGTTGTGGCCCCTGTAACATAGGTCGGGCGGAAGGCAAAAAGGCCCAGCGCGCGCCTATGAAAAATTGGACCGTCGGAGAGCGCTCGTGTAAGGGGCAGGCGGCACCGCTCTCGAAGCTCGTAGCCCGCATTGGAGCGAAGCGGAAGTGCGGGAGGACGGTCCCGGATTTCGCTGCGCTCCGATCCGGGCTACATCGTTGCTGCTCCCTCTCCCGCGGGCGCGAGAGGTATTACGTTTGTTGAAGGATATCTGACCGCAATGACCGCAGCCGAAACCATAGAAGCGGGTCGCGACTTCATCCGCGACATCGTCCAGGCCGATCTTGCGACGGCCGCGCGCCGCAAGTCGTCACCCGCTTTCCGCCGGAGCCGAACGGCTATCCTGCATATCGGCCACGCCAAGTCGATCTGCCTGAATTTCGGCATCGCCCAGGAATTCGGCGGCCAGCTGCCATCTGCGCTTCGACGACACCAACCCGACCAAGGAAGAGCAGGAATTCATCGACGCCATCAAGCGCGACGTGCACTGGCTCGGCTTCGATTGGGGCGAGCATCTCTACCACGCGTCGGACTATTTCGAGCAGCTCTACGCCTGGGCCGAGCACCTGATCCGCAGCCGGCCACGCCTATGTGGACGACCAGCCGCCGGACGAGATGCGCGCCAGCGCGGCACGCTGACCGAGCCGGGCCGGAACAGCCCGTTCCGCGACCGCGCCGGTGGCGGAGAACCTCGACCTGTTCCGCCGCATGCGCGCCGGCGAGTTCCCCAACGGCGCGCGCGTGCTGCGCGCCAAGATCGACATGGCCGTCCGGCAACATCAACCTGCGCGATCCGGTGCTCTACCGCATCCTGCACGCGCAGCCATCCGCGCACCGGCGACGCGTGGTGCATCTACCCGACCTACGATTTCGCCCACGGCCAGTCCGACGCGATCGAGGGCATCACCCATTCGCTCTGCACGCTGGAGTTCGAGGATCACCGGCCGCTGTACGACTGGTTGATCGAGCATCTGCCGGTGCCGTCGCGCCCGCACCAGTACGAATTCGCCCGCCTCAACCTCAGCTACACCGTGCTGTCCAAGCGCGTGCTGACCGAGCTGGTGCGCGACAGGCCATGTCACCGGCTGGGACGATCCGCGCATGCCGACGCTGGCCGGGCTGCGCCGGCGCGGCGTGCCGCCGGAGGCGCTGCGCGAATTCGTCGCGCCGGATCGGCGTCGCGCGAGGCCAACAGCATCGTCGATGTCGCGCATGTTCGAGCACGCGATCCGCGACGTGCTCAACCGCGACGGCGCTGCGCCGCATGGCGGTGCTGCGGCCGCTGAAGCTGGTCATCGAGAACTATCCGGAAGGGCAGGCGCGAGGAACTGGAGGCGGTCAACCATCCCGGACGATCCCGACGCCGGCACGCGCGCAGGTCACGCTTCGGCCGCGAGCTCTATGTCGAGCGCGACGACTTCATGGAGAACCCGCCGAAGAAATTCTTCCGCCTGTCGCCCGGCAAGGAGGTGCGGCTGCGCTATGCCTATTTCGTCACCTGCCGCGAGGTCGTGAAGGACGCGGCCGGCGAGGTGGTCGAGCTGCGCTGCACCTACGATCCGGCGACCCGCGGCGGCAACGCGCCGGACGGCCGCAAGGTGCAGGCGACGCTGCACTGGGTCGCCGCCGCCGACGCGGTGCCGGCGGAGGTGCGGCTCTACAATCACGCTGTTCACCCGGCCCGATCCCGGACGCCGACGGCGACATTTTGCGCCGACCTCAACCCGGACTCGCTGGAAGTGCTGACCGACGCCTGGTGGAACCGGCGCTGGCGCGGCAGCTCGCCCGGCGCAGCGGTGCAGTTCGAGCGGCCAGGGCTATTTCGCCCGCGACCCGCGACTCCGCGCCCGGCCGGCTGGTGTTCAACCGCACCGTCGGCCTGCGCGATACCTGGGCAAAGGCGAAGGGGGCGCCGTGACGGGCATGTAAGGCAGGACGCAGGAAGCCGCCGACGTCTGCGGAGATGGGCGGTATTTCAAATGCGCGGCGGGTCAAATGAACGACCTCGGCTATTCGTTCCGCATCAACCGGTGGTCCGAGGAAACGGCATACCGCCAGGACCGTGACGCGTTGTGCTGGACCAATGCGCGCGGCGAGGGCCGTGTCGCCTACGCGGCGATCGCGAATGTCCGAGTCTTCAAGGTGCGGTATCTCGGTTCGCGGCGAAACTATTGGCGCTGCGACCTGCGCGACATGGGCGGCCGCAAGGATTCGCCTCCAGGCCGCGCACTTCACGGGAGACCGCAGGATCGAAGACCGCACCGGGGCCTATATTCCGTTCGTCGAGCAGTTGCGGTCGCGCATCGCGGCCGCCAATCCCGCCGCGGCGTTCGAAGTCGGACGTCATTGGCTCGCCATTGCCGACGAAGTGATCGGTTCGCTGGTGGTCGGGGCGCAGAAAGCGACCCGTTTCGTCGACCTGGACCGAGCGGCCGGCGCAGCGGCCTGGCTGATGCGCAAGATCGGGCCACGCCTCAAAGGCCATCGCGTGGCAATGTCCTTGTCCGAGTTGTTGACGACTTCAATCCATTTGCGGCGGGTCGCGACCCTGGAGTTCCACGTGCAAGGTCACGCCGACGGCGTGGGACGGGGAGGAGAGCTCGAATTCGGCCTGTTGGGGGTCAAGGCGGCGGGCGCGTTTGACGGCGAGATCGTCCACCCGCTCGAAAGGCGTGGCGAGATGGTCGGGCGCGGCGGAGAGGTTTATTTCCAGTTCATGGCCGCCGGAAATTTCATAGCGGTGCCCGGTGAGTTTGTTGTCAAAGGAATCGCTGCGCAGGACGCCGTCCGTCCAATCAAGGGTCCAGGCCAGTTGTTTGTTTGACAGAGTTAGATGCGTGGATTCCGCGCTGGTGGTGTTCTTTTTTTTTAACTCCAGGATGACGAGACCCAATCGTGATCGACCCCCCGCGGGTGGCGGGCAATTCCAGACCCCGTTGTCATCGCTGCGGATTTCGCCCAGCGGTTTGGCCGCGCCCGAGACGGGATCAAAATAGCGGGCTTTGTAGGTGGCGCGGCGGCCGAGGGCGCGAACTTCTATCGGGTCGGGGCGGGGGACGTAGAGGACTGAGACGACAGAGGGGATGCCGGTGGCTTGGGGGCCGAGGATGTCGTCGGCGGGAGCGTCGATGCGTCCCCAGGGGCCGGCGCCCGTAAGCGGCGGCGATCAGGGCGTTGATACGGGGCCGTTTTCGGACGCGGGGATTCCCAAGAGGCATCGGTGGCGACGCGCAGGATGTTGC
>CAVVCE010000072.1:0-8041 GCA_963746235.1 uncultured Alphaproteobacteria bacterium | reverse complement strand
GCGGAGGCGCAAGCCGCTGTCGAGACCCACGCCGCTATCGAGACCCAAGGCGCCGTCGAGACCCAAGGCGCCGTCGAAACCAACGTGCAGCCGGCCGAATTGGTCAGGCAAGAGGGCGCCCCCGCGGCGACCGGCGAACCGGCACCGGCCGCTGCTTCGGAAAGCGCGGCCTCTGTATCGCCGGCGCAATCTGCCGACTCTGAAAGCACGGTCTCCGAATTGCAGGCCTCGGCCGCCGAATCGCCTGGCGAGCCGGAACTCGTCGAGGTGTGGCGGCCCGGCGGCCGGGGCGAGGAGCGCCGTGGCCCGCGCCGCCCGGCACGCCATGCCCATCGTAGCGGTGATCGCCCGGCCCAGGCTGTGGACGGCGTTGCGACCCCGGCATCCGAAGCGCCCGCTGTTGCGGCGGAGGCGGGAACCGAGCCCGAGAAGCCCCATCACCGCCGCCGCCGGCGCGGGCCGCCCGGAGAATTTCGCCGGGATCGCGGCGATCAGCCGGCAGCGCGCGACCAAGCCGAGCGTCGTCCCGAATCACCTCCCGAATCCCGCGCCGATTCCCGTGCCGAATCGCGCGGCGAACGGCGTCCCGGAGACCGGCCGCCGGCCTTTGCGAAGGACCATCGCCAAGGCCAGCGCCAGGGTCATCGCCAAAGTCATGGCCAAGACCAGAAGGACCGCCACGACCACAAGGATCACCGCGAGCCGCCGCCGCGCCGCGAGAAGCAGCCCGACCCCAACTCGCCGTTCGCCAAACTTGCGGCGTTGAAGGCCCAGTTGGAGGCAAACGCCAAGGAGCGCCATTAGGGCGTGGCCGCCGGCACGCTCGCGGGTGGCCGGCGAGGCCACGTGGTTCCCGTTTTCTCAGATAAGTGGCTCTATTGCTTCGATAAGTTGTGGGCTGACTTGTCCCGACATTGGTGAACCAGGTTTCGGGTGAACCAGGTGTCGGGTGAACCAGGTGTCGGGCTCAGACCACTGGGGCGCGGCGGTGAGCGCGGAACGGCAGCGTATCGACAAATGGCTCTGGCATGCCCGGGTGGTCCGCACCCGCGAGGCCGCTGCCGCGCTGGTCGCGGCCGGCTATATCCGCATCAACGGCGCCCGGGTCGAGGCGGCCGCCGCGCCGGTGCGATGCGGGGACGTGGTGACGGTCGCGCTCGACCACGGCGTGCGCGTGCTCAGGGTGTGCGGCTTTGCGCCGCGCCGCGGGGATGCCGGCGAGGCCCGCCGGCTGTTCGAGGATCTCGCATAGAGGCGGGATGGCCTCATATATCCCCGGTCGTCGGCGCAAATCCAACGCGGCGTGCACGGGTTACGGTTGCACGCGCCTTGTTCCTGCGGTAGCACCCCCGTCACCGGAAGCGTGATGCGGGCTGGAGCGCCTTACATGACCTATGTCGTCGTCGAGAGTTGCATCAAGTGCAAATATATGGACTGCGTCGAGGTCTGCCCGGTCGACTGCTTCTACGAAGGCGAGAATATGCTCGTCATTCACCCCGACGAATGCATCGATTGCGGGGTCTGCGAGCCCGAATGCCCGGCCGAGGCGATCAAGCCCGACACCGAGCCCGGACTGGAGAAATGGCTCGGAATCAACGCGGAATACGCCAAGACCTGGCCGAACATAACGGTGAAGCGCGACGGCCCGCCCGATGGAAAGGATTGGGAGGGAGTGAAGGACAAGCTGCAATATTTTTCATCGGAACCCGGGACCGGCGATTAATGCGCCGCAGCGAAGCCGCGGGTGTCTTGGTTTAGATCATGCGTGAAATCGGCGACTTTTGAGCGCCGTGCCGATCGGTGCGACACGATGATGCGCGGCGCCGGTGCGGAAATGCCATGGACATTGCTGCACTGTTAACGGTTTTGCCGTTTTTTATATGTTGCACATGACGGAATTGCCACATTGGCACTCGGTAAAGCTTTGAATTTCACTACAAATGTGATATCAATCACTAAATAAGAAGAACAACGCTTCGGCGCTCCCTCCAGGAGCGTAATCTTTCGAAGTATTCCCGAGGAAACGTCAAACAGGGGCGTGATATCCACGCAGTGAGCAGTGGCAGGAAAAACGCGTCATAGGTCGTCCAAGACGAAAAAGACCGCAAAGCCCTCTTCGGCCACCCGCCGTAGGGCTCCGCAAGCTTCACGGGGCGCAGCCCGCCGTGTAGCTCCCGTGGCCAAGCCCGCCAGCCGCAGCCGGCCGGAGGGAAAAGGAGTGAACCAGGGAATGACCTCAAAGAAGACGACTCAACGACAAGGGTTCAAGACCGGTGAGTTCATTGTCTATCCCGCGCATGGCGTCGGCCAGATTCTCGCCATTGAAGAGCAGGAGGTTGCGGGCTGCAAGCTTGAGTTGTTCGTGATCACTTTCGTCAAGGACAAGATGACGTTGCGGGTTCCCACCGCAAAGATTACGGCCGTCGGCATGCGCAAGCTGGCCGAGCCGCCGATCGTCAAGCGGTCGCTCGATACCCTCAAGGGCCGTGCCCGGGTCAAGCGCACCATGTGGTCGCGCCGCGCCCAGGAATATGAGGCCAAGATCAATTCCGGCAATATCGTTGCGATTGCCGAAGTTGTTCGCGACCTGTTCCGGTCCGACACCCAGCCCGAGCAGTCCTACAGCGAGCGGCAGCTCTACGAAGCCGCGCTCGATCGGCTGTCGCGGGAGATTTCGGCGGTCCAGCGGATTACCGAGACCGAGGCGGTCAAGGAAATCGAAGCCGCGCTCGCCAAGGGTCCGCGCCGCGGCAAGGCGCCGGAAGGCGAAGAAGCGGTCATCGAGGACGAGGCGGCCTGAAATCCGGATCGTCCTCAAGACGAATAAAAGCCCGGCCAAGTGCCGGGCTTTTTGTTGATGCGGGTGCCTCTCCCCGCATGCTGCGCGCCGGGAATGACCCGGCAAACGCGCCGATCACTCCACGATGATCTTCACGAGATCGCCCGGCTGGACCCGATCGCTGGCATCGAGGCCGTTCATCACCCGGAAGCGGTCGAGTTGGCGGTCGATCAGGGCCATGCGCGACGCCAGATGCTCCACGGTGTCGCCGGGCTGGACCTTGACGATCTTCAAGCGCAGCGGCTTGGCCGATTGGATCTCCGCCAGCGTGAGCCGGCGGAAGGTGCCGACGGCCTCGCGGAACGTGCGCTCGGTTTCCGCGGTGCGGGTCTTGGCCGCGAAGATGAAGCGGTAGACCTCGCTGCCGAAGCGGATGGCATAGAGGCGGAACGTCCATTGCTCGCCCTTGGCGGTCGCCGTCGCCGCCGGGAAGCCGTTGATGGACAGTTCCTCCACCGACCCCGCCTCGATGTTCTCGATCCAGCCGGAGTTGAGGTATTCGATCAGCGTCTGCTCGGCCGCCACCTTCACGACATCGAGCCGCAGCGCCTGGTTGCCGTTGTCCTTGATCCCCAGCACCGCCTGGGCGGTATTGTCGAGGGAAAAGCCGTCCGGCGCGGTGAAGGTGAAGCCGAGCTTGGGGTGGAGGAACCGGCGGCCGCGCACGAAGCCCTCGATCGGATCCTCGCCATAGACGAGGCCATCGAGGCTTGCGAGATAGGTCGCCTTGTCGCGTTCGCCCGGCCCCGGCGCGGCGAGTTGGCGGGCGCTGTTGCGGGCGCTCTTGACGCGCTCGGGCGTCGCCGGGTGGGACGACAGGAAATCGAGCGGACGATTGTCGCGGCTGTGGCCGACCGCGCGGAAATCGGCGTTGCGGCCCATCGAGGTCAGAAACCGCGCCGCCCCGAATGGATCGTAGCCGGAGCGCGCGGCGATGCCGACCCCGATGCCGTCGGCCTCGAATTCCTGCGCCCGCGAGAAGCTCGCCAGCGCGAGCTTGGAGCGCGCCAGCGCCATGGCGCCGTCCTGCGGATCGCTCAGCACGTCGTTGACGACGTTGTTGACGAGCTCCGCCCGGCGCGCCTGCTCCTCCCGCATGTCGGCGTGGCGCGCGATCACATGGGCGACCTCGTGGGACACCACCGAGGCGACCTCCGAGGAATCATTGGCGAGGCCGAGCAGCCCGCGCGTCACATAAAGCTGTCCGGTCGGCAGCGCGAAAGCATTGACCGCGGGCGAGTTGAGGATGGTGACCTTGTAGGTCAGTTCCGGCCGCTCGGATGCCGCCACCAGCCGGTTGACCACCCGCGTCAACACCGCCTGCAGCTTGGGATCTTCGTAGGCGCCGCCATAGGCCGCCAGCACGCGCTGGTGCTCGCGCAACCCCAAGGGCGCCGATTCCGTGAGCTTCGGCGGCTCGGGGAGGAAGATCTCGCGGCTGCCTGGCGTCGAGGCGCACGCGCCCGCGAGCAGCGCGATCAGCGCCGCCGAGACGGGTCCGGCGGTGCGCCGACGGACGGTTCGATTGCCCCAGCTCATCATCGTTGCCGACAAAACGCGCGGTTATGCCGTCAGTTCCCCCCGATTATCTCGATCTGTTCCGGGCGCGCGGCTTCGATAACCGGTCCCCCGCGCTGCTCGATCCAGCCGCGCACCTCGATGTGCCGGCCGGCCAGGTTTTTCGGATCGACCCCGGCCGCGGCGAACGCGCGCTGGTTCCGCTTTGGGATCGTGACGGTGAAATCCTCCGTCCAGCGCCGCCCGAAGTTCAGATACAGCATGCCGCCACTTTCGCGGACCGATATCACTTTTCCCCCCACCAGCGCGAAGCGTCCCAGCTCGGTCATGACGTCGTCGGGATATTGCGCCTCTTTCATCACATAATAGGGTTCGCCCCACAGGCCGAGCATGCCGTCCCGCGCCTTGCGTTCGACGCCGCGAAGATATGACAGACATGCGCGATTGCCCCCGCCCGGGGCTACCAGCGCATATCCTTTTGTCAAAATTTCGTACTGCGCCCAAATTTCTTCGGTCCCGCGGGTGATGAAAACGTGGCCGATCAGCCGGCCGTAGCGGTCCGGGCCAGTGTCCGCCGACTTGAGAACGACGGAATGGTGCGCCAACAGCCCTTCCAGGGCCGCCTTGGCGGCATTGCCGACGGCCGTGTGCTCCTCATTGGGATCGGCGACCGACAGCGGCGGCGCCTCGACGGCGGCGAGCCGGACCTCGCTTCCATCCGCGAGAACGAAGCTCCTGCCGTCGATGACGCGGGCGACTTCGCCGGTCGCGATGGTTGCGCCGCCGCATGGGAGCGCAGCCGGCTGCGCAGCGGCGTGATCCACCGCAAGCGCGGCGAGGCCGGCAACCGCACGCAATAAAATTACGGACAGCGGCAGGCGGTGCCGCCGTCCACGCGATGATGGCCGATCAGTTGGCCGCGAAGCAGTAGAACAGGCCATTGCCGCCGGTGGCAATCAGATCGGGCTGGCTGCAGCTGCGCGACTGGTGCGCCGAGTTCCAGGAACGCTGGAATTCATTGTCGGCGCCGCCGCGGCGGTCGACATGACCGAGCATGGCGTTGCCGAACTGGCTGCTCGTCCAGTTGTTGCAGGTCATGTTGAGATTGCCGGGGAACGCCCGGCCGTCGGCGGTCGAGCCGGTCAACATGTCGTGCCAGTTGGGGTTGAAGCCGAAACCGGCGATCATGGCGCCGCGCTCGGTCAGCGAGGTCGACCCGCCAAGCCGGTTGTTTCCGCTGTGCAGGTCGTCGACGTTCTGGGCCACGACCTCGCCCCTGAAGTTCTGCCACGGGCCCTTGCCGATGCGGTCGCGGGCATTCACCGGCGTGGTGCCGGGCGCTGCGTTGGAGCTGAGATAGGCGCGCCAGGTCTTGCCGCCGGCACCGACCGCAGCGGCCAGTTGCTGGCAGTGCCGATCGGCACCCTCGAGGCCGCCGAGATCGGCGCCCTTGCCGGCACCGGTGCTGGTCACGAAAAACGTCAGGTTGGGCGGCGCCTGCACGCCCTGCGCCTGGACGGCCCCACCAAAACCGCAGGCCAGCAGCGCTGCGGACGCGAACAGCGACAAACGCGTCGTCTTCGACATCGAATCTCCTCCCAGGTACGTTTCTTGCCGAGCCGGATCTCCCACTCGCACAATGCCGGGACTGTTTAGCATTTTCCGGCGCGGGGGGAACCCCGCCGCATCCGAGACATTCAACGGGCCGTATCGGCATTCAAGGCCGCCACCGCCCGCCGGCCTGGTCGACCTCGCGGAGAAAGGCGCGTGCGGTCTCGGCGCAGAGATCGGGCGCGACCGCGGCGGGGTGAAAGCCGCCGCCGGCGATGGTGGCCAGCCGCGACCGCGGAATTCGGCTTTGCCACGGCGTCACCTGCGAGAGCGGCCGATACGCGCTATCGGTTGCCACCACCAGCGTCGGGCATTGGATCGCGCCGACATCGGCGCTGACGTCGATCTTGGCCAGGTTGCGCAGGAAGCCGATCATGGTCGAGGTGTGGCTCGCGCCCATGAACGCGGTCCACCACGCCTTCGCGACCGCCGGCATCTCCGGTCCCATCCGCGCATCCATGGTCATCGCGGCCCAGTCCTTGGCGCCGTGCTCCTCGATATGGCGGGCCCAGCCTTCGCCGTTCGGCGCGGTGGCGGGGCCGCCGCAGAGGACCAGGCTCTTGACCAGATCGGGCCGCCGCGCCGCGAGGCGGATACCGAGCGGCGTCGCGATCTTCGCGCCGACGACATGCGCTCCCGCGGCCGCCTCGGCTTCGATGAACGACACCGTGTCGTCCACCATGCGGTCGAGCGACCAGGCGAAATCCACCGGCATCGGGTCCGACCTGCCGAAGCCGCGACGGTCGATGCGCAGCACGCGATAGTCGCGGGCGAGATGGGGGACCCAGGGGCGCCAGGCCTCGCCGGTCTCGGCGAAGCCGTGGATCAGGAGCACCGTCGGCGCGACTTTCCACGGATCGGTGAAATCGTCGGCGCGCCAATAGAGTTGGTGCCCGTCCGGCAAGATATGGTAGCCGCCTGTCGTTTCGGCCATTCGGTGCGCTCCGCGTGTCATTGAAGGGGATCGAGGCGTGGGAAATCGACGGGCGGCGCCCGGCCGAAGCGGGGCGCTAACCCCTGATGTTCAGGGATTTTATCAGCGCGCCGTATTTGTCGTAATCGGTTCTGATGATCTCGCGCAGTTCGTCGGACGTGCTCGTCGCGATTTCGGCGCCGTCCCGGGCCATGGCGTCGGCCACGCTCTTCTCGCCGAGCGCGCCGAGAACTGCGGCCCTGATCTTCTCGACGATCGGACGCGGCGTACCGCCGGGCGCGGCGATCGCGAACCAGTTCGAAGCTTCGTAGCCGGGCACGGTTTCCGCGACCGCGGGCACGTTCGGCAGCACGGCCGAGCGCTTGGCGCTGGTGACCGCGAGGGCCTTCACGTCCTTTTGCTGCAGGCTCGGCGCAATGCCGGAAATTGCGCCGAATGCAATCTCGACATCGCCGCGCAGGAGCGCGACGCTGACGTCGCCGGTGCCGGCATAGGGAATCATCAGCATGTCGAACCCCGCCGTCTTCTTGAGCAATTCGGCGGCGAGATGGGGCGGTCCGCCGACGCCGGTGGAGGCGTAAGTCAGCTTGCCGGGCTCGCGCTTCGCCTGCGCGATGAGATCGGCGATGGAGGATCCCTTGAACTTCGGTCCGGCGACGACCAGCACGGCGCTGCGCGCAATGAGGGTCACCGGCGCGAAATCCTTCAGCGCATCGTAGGGCGGGCTGCCGCCGATGAAAGGCGCGATGACGAAGGCGCCGTTGGTGGTCAGCAGGATGGTGTAGCCGTCGGGCTCCGCCTTGGCGACGAAGTTGGCGCCGATGCGGGCATTGCCGCCGGGCCTGTTCTCGATGACGACCGACTGCCCCAGGCGCTGCTGCATGCCGGGCGCGAGCGTGCGCGCGATGACATCGGTGCCGCCGCCCGGCGTGAACGGCAAGACGATGTGAATCGGCCGCGAAGGGTAGCTCTCGACCGGCTCGGCGCCCAGCGGCGCCGCCGCGACCAGCAGGCCACCAGCCAAGCCACCAGCCAAGCCGAGGACGCATCGGCCGGCCGCGTGCATCATCGCAACCGCCATCGAGGCGCCGTGGCGAGCATGGGGTTCCTCCGCGCGTTTCGTCCATCATGCGGCTGGC
>CAVVCE010000071.1:0-5759 GCA_963746235.1 uncultured Alphaproteobacteria bacterium | reverse complement strand
CGACCGTCGATCCCTCGGTGGGCGAGCTCAAATCGACGCTGCCGAAAATTCGCATACCGCTGCCGCGCCGGCCTCTTCGAACCGCCGTTCGCGCCCCCCCAGCGATCCCGGAGCCCTCGCGCCGCCCCGTCACATCGCCGAGTCCTTTCGCCGCGAACGCCTCGGCGCCGCCCCGTTCGCAACGATCCGCCGCGCGGCCGCGAGCGCAGATTTCCAGAACCGCACCGCAGACGACACCTTGACGGGCAGTGAAATCGGACCGGCGGATATTCGATATCGTTGCCCCCTGCGCCCGCCGATGCCGATCAGAGGTCGGATTTACGCAACTTGACCACCGCCTGACGCCGGTCCAACCTGCCGGACATCGCGCGGCTGCAGGCGCACTTGCCCACAATCACAATCATGCAGCGCGGGCTTGGGAGGCGACCATGAAGTTCGATATTCGTGCGGCGGTCATTGCGGCCGGGCTGGGCGTTTCCGGCGCATCGGCGCAACCGGCGGCGAACGGGATCGACGCCCATCTGGCGGCGGCCAAGGCGGCGGCCGGATTTGATTTTACTGGGACCTTGGCGCGCATCTGCGTAGCGCCGCAGACGGGTCCGGGTGCCGACGTGGCGCCGGGTCCCGCGCCCGACCGGGCGACCTGGTTCACCGAGCCGGCCAAGGTGTTCGATAATCTCTACTTCGTCGGCACTGAGATTTACTCGTCCTGGGCGCTGACCACCAGCGAGGGGATCATTCTGATCGACACGCTGTACGAATATGCGTCCGAGGAAGCGATCGTCGCAGGCTTGAGGAAGCTCGGCCTCGATCCCGCGACGGTCAAATATGTCATCATCACCCATGCCCATGGGGATCACGTCGGCGGCGCCAAGCTGATGCAGGATCGCTTCGGTTCCCGCATCGTCATGGGCGCGCCGGATTGGGATTCGATCGAAAAGTCCGTCAATCAATATCCGAACGGAAAGCCCAAGCGCGACATCGTCGCCACGGATGGCCAGAAGGTCACGCTCGGGGATGCGAGCGTGACGCTGGTGCTCACGCCCGGCCATACGCCGGGCACGGTTTCGATGCTATTCGAGGTCAGGGATAAAGGGACACCGTTCATGGTGGCCTATTCGGGCGGCACCGCGTTCAACTTTCCCAACGACGTGCCGCACTTCGAGACCTATATCAATTCACAGCGCAAAATGGCGGCGCTGGCCGCTGCCGCGAACGCCGTCATCCTCATGTCGAACCACTCGGAATTCGACAATGCCGTCACCAAGATAAAGATGCTCGCCGCGCGCAAGCCGGGGGAGCCGCATCCGTTCGACCTCGGACGTGACGCGGTGGCGCGCTATTTCAAGGTATCGGATGAATGCGCCCAAGTGGCGCGGCTCAAGCTGATGTAGCTATTGGGCCGCGGTTCCGTTGATGGCGCGAAGAATATTGCGCGAGGAAATAAGTAGGCGGTGCGCTCGCAGGATCGGGCTCGCTATGGCAAGCGGGGCGCTTGAGACAGCGGCCCGTTCTGTTCGCTCGATGCGCCCGCAACGCCTCATTTCACTTTCAGGTTCTCTGCCGAGGATTTGCCGCGGTTGCTGACGACCTCGTACTCCACCTGCTGGCCTTCATTGAGTGTGCTGAGCCCTGCGCGCTCTACAGCCGAGATGTGAACAAACACGTCCTGGCCGCCACCTTGCGGCTGAATGAAGCCGTAGCCCTTGGTGGCGTTGAACCATTTCACAGTTCCGATAGACATCAAGATTCTCCAAGCCTGTTAAAAAAGACAGCGCCGACGCAGACTGCCTGTTTCGCGTCGCCACTGCAACACCATAGCGCGAAAGCCGCCACAAGCACATTGAATAACGCGTGAGGCTCCCGCAATTTGGCCGGGTTCCGGCATGACCAACCGATCTGCGACTTTTACGTCATTGGGGTCTCGTTTCGGTTGAGGCCGCCGGACTATTGGCATAGATTTGCCCGGATGCCACCGCCCAAATGGTAAAATTCATCGGAAATCTTCGGGAGGATTCAATGAAACGCAGTCTTACGTCCGTTTGCGCCGCCGCCCTGGTGCTGTGCGCCGCCCCCGCCATGGCACAACAGAAGGCCAAGGCCCAAAACGTGCCGGAAATTCCCTACACTTCGGTGCCGAATTTCCTCAAGCTCCCGGCCGGCGAGTACCTCGGCGAATCCGTTGCCGTGGCAACGAATTCCAAGGGACACGTCTTCGTCTATCACCGCAGCGCCAACACGCGCCTGTTCGAGTTCGACGAGAACGGCAATTTCCTCAAAGAGATCGGCAAGGGCTATTACGGCTTCGAATTCGCGCATTCCGTGCGCGTCGATCCGCAGGACAATATCTGGACGGTCGACGAGGGGACCAACATGGTCACCAAGTTCAGCCCCGAGGGCAAGGTCCTGATGGTGCTCGGCCGCCGGCCGCCGGCCGTCGATGGCGTGGTGGCGACGCCCACCGGCGCCAACCAGCCCGCGCAGAAATACATTTTCTGCCGCCCGACCGATGTCGGCTGGGATCCGCAGGGCAACATCTTCGTGTCGGACGGCTACTGCAACAACCGCGTCGTGAAGTTCGACAAGGACGGCCGCTTCCTCGCCCAGGTCGGCACCGAAAAGGCCGGCAAGGAGCCCGGCGAATTCAACTTGCCGCACGGCCTCCAGGTCGACCGGCAGGGCGATGTCTACGTCGCCGACCGCACCAACTTCCGCTATCAGGTTCTCGACAACAACCTCAAGCCGAAGGCGATCTACGACCAGGTCGGCGTCGGCTGGACCGCGTGCGTATCGCAGGGCCCGCATCAGTACCTGTTCGCTTCCAACTCCAATCCGAACGGCAACATGCCGGGCAGTTGGGCGATCACCGGCGAAATCTACAAGATGGAGCTGGACGGAACGATCATCGGCAAGTTCGGCCATGCCAGCAAGGAATTCGGCGGCTTCCAGGTCGTCCACATGATGGATTGCCGCAATCCGGATGAGATCATCGTCGGCGAAATCGAATCCTGGCGGGTGCAGAAGCTCATCCTGCAGCCCCAGTCCATGAAAAAGGCCTCGACCGCGCAATAAGGCCGACAAAAGAGAAATCCAGGAGGACATTCCATATGAAACGCTTTTTGCCGCTCTTGCTGGCCGCGACCTGCCTCGGCGCGTTGCCGGCGGCTGCCCAGGTGCCCGAGATCGCCTTCGACTCCGCCGCCAATGCCTTGACGCTGCCCGACGACATCTATCTCGGCGAAGCCGCGGGCGTGGCGACGAATTCCAAGGGCGATATCTTCGTCTACACCCGCACCGGCCATCCGACCCTGGCGATCGGTGCCGCGCGCGGCTTCGTCCATGGCGGCTCGCGGCTGTTCCAGTTCGATCGCAACGGCAAGTTCGTTCGCGAGATCGGAAAGGACAGCTATGCCTTCGTGTTCGCCCAGCAGGTGCGCATCGATCCGCAGGACAACATCTGGATCGTCGACCAGATGACCAACACGGTCCTCAAGTTCGATCCCGAGGGCCGGGTCGCGATGGTCCTCGGCCGCAAACCGGAAGCCGTCAACGTTCCGGTGCGGGCGGCGGCAGCAGCGGCCGCCGGCCAGGTTGCCGGTGCCGGCGCGCCGACCGACGTCTTCAATCGCCCGACCGACGTCGCCTGGGACAGCGCCGGAAACATCTTCGTCGCCGACGGCGTCGGCAATCAGAGGGTCGCCAAGTTCGACAAGAACGGCGTGTTCATCAAGTCCTGGGGCTCGAAAGGAACCGAGCCCGGCCAGTTCGGCACCGCCCGCGCCATCGCCGTTGACGCGCAGGGCAATGTCTACGTCGCCGATGCCCCGAACAAGCGCATCCAGGTGTTCGACAACAACGGGACCTTCAAGACGCAGATCACCAATGTCGGCTCGCCGCAGGCACTTTGCATGACGCCGGGCCCGAATCAGGTCCTCTACAGCTCGAATTCGAATCCGCCCGAACGACATCGACACCGGCGGCGAAATCTACAAGCTGAAGCTGGACGGGACGGTGATCGGAAAGTTCGGCAGGGCCGGCCGGTTGCCGAAGGAGTTCAACTTCGTCAACGCCATCGACTGCCGCAGCGAGAACGCGCTCTTGGTCGGCGAGCTCGGCAATCTGCGCGTGCAGAAGCTCGCGCTTCACTGAGGCACGGTCGCGTCGGGCGCATGATCCGCAAGGTCGCGGTTTGCGCCCGACGCAACGCAGGAAAAACGCGTGCTCCGGAATTCGAAAACCCCGGCCTTTAGGCCGGGGTTTTTGGCAATCGCCGCGCGAACGGCCTATTTGCCGGCAGTGGCGAGCTGCGAGGACACGTTGGTGAACGTGGCCTTGAGCTGCGAACCGAGCGTGTTGACGACGGTGATGATGGCCACCGAAATGCCGGCCGCGATCAGGCCGTATTCGATCGCAGTGGCACCGGATTCGTCATTCACAAAACGCTTCACCAGATTGGTCATGAATTGGATCCCCTGACTCGCCCAGCCGTCGGCGCGAGCGGTGGGCTCGCTGATCGGTGCGCAAAAACTAGCGATGGTGCGTTGCCGCAATCCTAATTTTCCGTCGGAAAATCTATCATGGTAAGCAAGTGGTTATCCTTTCCACGGGCGGCCCGGGAAGCCGGACATCGCCATTGGTCGCGGCGGATGCGGGCGAGCTACTTCATTCCCGCCGCTTGCGTTCCGCGTCGTCCCAGGCCGTCAGCGGCTGGAAATCCGGAACGAAGCCCAAGCCCTTGCGCGCATCGGACGAGACCGCCGATTGCGAGGTGACGACATCGACGAGCGCCGGCGCATTCGCCAGCGCGCGGCGGAGCGCATCGGCGAGCCTCGCGGGGTCCTCGACCCGCTCGCCATGGGCGCCGAGCGCGCGCGCCATGGCGGCATAGTCCGAATGGCGCAGCGTCGTTCCGACCACGCGCCCGCCGTAATTGGCCTCCTGGTCGTAGCGCTCGATGTTCCAGGCGGCATTGTTGGAGACGATGAACACCGCCTTGGCGCCATGGCGCACGGCGGTGTCGATCTCCATGGCATTGATGCCGAAGGCGCCGTCGCCGTTGACGGAAATCACCTGCCGCCCGGGACAGGCGAGCGCCGCCGCGATCGCAAACGGCACGCCGACGCCGAGGCAGCCGAACGCGCCGGCATCCATATAAGTGCGCGCCCCAAGCCCGACGCGGGCGAAGCTCAGGAGATCGCCGCCATCGGCGACGGCGATGTGATCGGGATCGGCGACGGCGGCGATCGCATCGAAAATCGCGCGGGGATGAATCTTGCCGTCGGCGCCCACGGTCTCCTCGGCCTTGCCGGACGCCGCCATGCGCGCGCGATGCTTTTGGCGCAGCCCGTCCGCCCAGGCGGCGTCGACACCGGGGCGGCGGTTGCCGGCGACCTCTACCATGGCCCGCAATGCGAGGACGGGGGAGGCCATCATCTCCGGCTGGCCGCGGCGGTTGTCGATCAGCTCGCCGGCGTTGTCGGCGATGCGGATGAACCTGGCGTGGGGAAATACCGCCGGCGAACCATAGCCGAGCTGGTAGTCGAGCTTGCGCCCGATCAGCAGCACCACGTCGGCGTCGGTCATCGCGGCGGCCCTGACGGCGCCGACCACGGCGGGATGATCGGCGGGCACCAAGCCGCGGCTCTCCTGGGTGTCGAGATAGAGCGCGCCGCTGGCGTCGAGCAAGCGCACGATCTCGGGGCCGGCGTTCCTGGCGCCGCGCCCGGTGACCACCAGCGGGCGGCGCGCCGACCATAGGG
>CAVVCE010000070.1:0-12229 GCA_963746235.1 uncultured Alphaproteobacteria bacterium | reverse complement strand
TTTGGTCGAGATCGTTCCTGGTCAGGGGCGCCCTCCACCCGACGCTTCCGAAAACGGTTTCAGCCGGCTTGGCTTTGGCGAACCCATTGCGAAGTCGCCTGACGACCTCCGCGGTCGAAGTCGCGCCGACCAGATCGATCCCGCGCATCACCTTCGCGCTGTTGTAGAGATGGTCGTGGTTATCCGACAGGCCGGGTGTGACCGCGGAGCCCTTGAGATCGATCAAACGGGTATTCGCGCCTGCGAGCGGACGGATTGCAGCATCCGTTCCCACGGCGACATATTCACCGCCCCTGACGGCAAACGCCTGCGCAATCGTGAAGCCGGAATCAACCGTGATGATCTTGCCATTGTAGAAGATGGCATCGGGTGGAGCGTTGATGCCTTGCTGCGCAATTGCACCCGGCGCGACGAGCACGCTCGACACGACGAGCAATCCGGCGGCCAATGTTTTCATCTTCCTGCCTCATCTGCGAAAAGGTCCCATGAGCGGTGATAATCACCAGCGCGCATCGCATCAACCAGGCTCAATCCCGGCCGCTCAGTACACCACCACGCTCCTGATGCTCTTGCCTTCATGCATCAGGTCGAATCCCTTGTTGATGTCCTCGAGCGGCATGGTGTGGGTGATCATCGGGTCGATCTCGATCTTGCCCTCCATGTACCAATCGACGATTTTGGGCACGTCGGTGCGGCCCCGCGCGCCGCCGAAGGCGGTGCCCTTCCACACGCGCCCGGTGACCAGTTGAAACGGACGCGTCGCGATCTCCGCGCCGGCAGCAGCGACGCCGATGATGATCGATTGGCCCCAGCCGCGGTGGCAGGCCTCGAGCGCCTGCCGCATCACGGTGACGTTGCCGGTGCAGTCGAAGGTGTAGTCGGCGCCGCCGATCTGATCCGCGCCGCGCTTCGTCATGTTGACGAGGTGTGCGACCACATCGCCGCCGACCTCCTTCGGATTGACGAAGTGGGTCATGCCGAAGCGCTCGCCCCATTCCTTTCGGCGTTGTTGATGTCGACGCCGATGATCATGTCGGCGCTGGCGAGGCGCAGCCCCTGGATCACATTGAGGCCGATGCCGCCCAGCCCGAACACCACGCACTTGGCAGCCGGGCTCCACTTTCGCGGTGTTGAGGACGGCGCCGATGCCGGTGGTGACGCCGCAGCCGATGTAGCAGACCTTGTCGAACGGAGCGTCCTCGCGAATCTTGGCGACGGCGATCTCGGGCAGCACCGTGAAATTCGCGAATGTCGAAGTGCCCATGTAGTGGTGCAGCTTCTTGCCGTCGAGCGAGAAGCGCGAGGTGCCATCGGGCATGACGCCCTGCCCCTGGGTCGCGCGAATGGCGGTGCAGAGATTGGTCTTGCGCGACAGGCATGACGGGCATTGCCGACATTCAGGCGTGTAGAGCGGAATGACGTGGTCGCCCTTTTTCACGCTGGTCACGCCCGGCCCGACATCGACGACGATGCCGGCACCCTCGTGGCCGAGGATGGCCGGAAACAGCCCTTCGGGGTCCGCGCCGGAGAGCGTGAACTCGTCGGTGTGGCAGATGCCGGTGGCTTTCACCTCGACCAGCACCTCGCCGGCTTTCGGCCCCTCCAGGTCGACCTCCGCGATCACCAGCGGCTTGGCCTTCTCCAGGGCGACGGCAGCTCGGGTCTTCATGGCGGCATTTCCTCGCTGTTACTGTGGTAGGCCCGAAGTGGGAGGATGCACTAAAAACGCCGGGAGTGGAATCATGCAAGCAAGAACGGCAGCGGCAATGTCCTCATACAGGTTCCCACCGGCACGTCCCAACGGCACGTCAGGTCGCTCGCATGGGTCCCTGCCTCTGCACCGAGCGCGTTCCCACTTCGAAAATACTTCTAGTATCGACTGAAAGGGATTACACAAGAGAAGCTTGACCGAAACTACGAGCGCGCAATACCAAAACAAAAATTGGGAGGATATGCCATGGCAAAAGTCTCAATTCATCCGGCAGTGGACAATGGCGTGCCATCCGGCTCGCCGAATTTCGCGGGCGGGACGCTGCAGTGCAAATGCGCGAGCAATCCCGTCGAGGTGACGATCACCGCCAATTGCGCGTTTAACCACGTGTGCGGATGCACCAAGTGCTGGAAGCCCGCCGGCGCGACGTTCTCGCAAGTCGCCGTCGTATCGCGCGACAAGCTCCAGGTGCCCAAGAATGCCGAGAAGCTCAAGGTCGTGGACGCCAATGCGACCATTCAGCGGCACGCGTGCACCGGTTGCGGGGTGCACATGTATGGCCGCATCGAGAACACGAAACATCCATTCTACGGGTTCGATTTCTTCCACACCGAGCTGTCGAAGGAGCAGGGCTGGGCGCCCCCGGAGTTCGCCGCGTTCGTCTCCTCGATCATCGAGTCCGGAACCCCTCCCGATCAAATGGGCGCGGTCCGGTCACGGCTGAAGGAACTGCATCTCGAGCCCTATGACTGCCTGTCGCCGGGGCTGATGGATTTCATCGCCACCCATATCGCCAAGGCATCGGGCGCGCTCAAAGTCTGATCCCCGGTCGACGCTTGGCTGATTTCTTCTGGCCGATTTCTTTTGGTCGATCTCATCCAGGCCAAATGGATCGTCGCACGGAGAGTGGTTCGGGGCGGTGATCGGTTTCCGCAACGGAGCTGTCGGCATGAAACCCGTCTTGCCAACCCTATGTCTTGGCATGTTGATGCTGGCCTCCAAACCGGCGTCGCCGGCATGGGCCGACGACCTCAACGATTATCCGACCGCGGTGCGGGCCGACTACGTATTCGGTTGCATGAAGGCGAATGGCGAAACGCGGCAGGCACTGGAACAATGTTCGTGCTCGATCGACGTGATCGCGTCCATCGTGCCTTACGAGCGCTACGTCACCGCCGAGACCGTGCTCAGCATGGTGCAGGTGCCGGGAGCGCTCGGCAGCCAGTTCCGCTCGAGCGAATATGCGAAGGTTGCGGTCGACGAACTGCGCCGCGCCCAGGCGGAGGCCGAGGTGCGCTGCTTCTGAGTGCGCTGCTTGTGACCTGGACTGCTTCTGACGATCACATCACTGGCGCGGCCGGCCATTCGCCCTTGAATACATGGCCGTTGGTGTCGACCGCCTCGACCTGGAAGGTCGAGGCGCCGTTCGGCAGGTAGCTGAAGCGGATATTGGGGTCTTCCGAAATCGAAATGCCGCTCTGCATCGCCAGCACCAACTGGTCGCCCTGACGGATCCGCAATTCCTTGATGAAAAATGCGGGAGTGTAGAGCAGCGTCACCTGATCGCGCTGCAGACCCGAATTGTTCGGATGGCGGATCATGATCTGCGCTTCGCGCGGGCCGCTCACGGGACCGTCGCTCGATTTGGCGAATTGGCGAAATCGCATCTGCCCGACATTTGCGTTGGCCTGTTCCGCGTTCTTGCCGGTCGGCGCCGAGCAGCCGCCCGAAGCCTTCACAAAGGTGGCCGAGGCATAGAGCTTGCCGTCGCTCAGTTCGGCCACCGCGTGCACGTTGGTATAGGAATCGATGCGAACCCGCGTCGAAATCATCGTTACCCCGGCGCCGACCTCGAAGGTGGCGGCGACCGGCGCGGGATTCTGGTCGATCACGAGGGTCATCGCCTTGACCGTGCGGGTATCGCCTTGCGGGAGCGTCGCATGCAGCGTCACCGGCACGATGGCGGCATCCTCGGCGCGATATGGCATGTCGATCGCGATCAGACCGGCGCCATCGGCAAGGGAGCGTCCGTTGAAGATGTCGCGCGCCAATTCGGGCCAGGGGTCCGCGGGCTCCGCCGCCGCCATGGGGCGCACTGCGCTGCAACCGAGCGCCACCGCAATCGCCGTCGCCCAGAGGGTTTTCATGCCGAGTCCAATCATCGATCGCACTCCGCGCTGGTAAGCCGAACCTGCTGGTACGCCAACTCGCCAATCATGAGCCTACTCCCATTCGAGTTCCGCGAAAGCCGCCGTCGCATTGCGGGCATTATACTCTTCGAACAGCTCCCATTGAGGCTTTTCTGCAAGGCCGGCCGTCGCCGCGGCCTGCGCAAGCGACGCGCCGCTCGCGATCAGGGCGCGGCAATCGTGCGCCAGGCGCTCAAGGTAGCGCTGTTCATCCGCGAGCGCGAGCGGCCATTCGGCCAATGGTCCGTGCCCCGGCACGACCTGCTTCGCCGGAACCCGGGAGAGCACATCGGTCGCAGCGAGCCAGCCGCGCAGGCTCGCGTCCACCACCGGGATGTGCCGGAGGAAGACGAGGTCCCCGGCAAACAGCGTCCGGGTGGTATCGTCCAATACTGTGAGATCGTTGTCGGAGTGGGCCGGCGCCCACGCTTGAAGTGTGAGCGGACGGTTGCCGAGATCGAGTTCCACGTCGTCGTCGATCAATCGCTGCGGTGCGATAAGCGTGACCCCGTCGAGCGCGTCGCCCATGCTGCGCCGAAATGCCTCGAGATAATAAGGGCCGCGCAGCGCCAACGCATGCGGCATGTTGCGATGGCCGACGAAAATTGCGCCCTCCCCGGCAAATGCTGCATTGCCGAATACGTGATCTGGATGGGCATGGGTATTGATCACGTAACGGATCGGCTTGCGGTGACGTTGCGGATCGCCGCGAGCAACCGGCGGCCTTCGCGCGCGCTGCCACCCGTGTCGATCACGGCGACCGCGTCATCGCCGACCACGAAGCCGATGTTGGCGATCGCGCCTTGGTTTTCGGCGGTCATCGGCTGGTTCACGCCGAAGTGAACGAAGACGCCGGCCGCCACTTCGCGCACTGGCAGAGGCATTTCCAGCGGGACGGCGCCCGCCGAAGACACCACTGCGGTCATGCTCAGTACCGCGACGACGAAGCAAGCCAACGTCGCGCTCGAACGATCGCGCGCCGGCCCTCCGACGTGGGCGCAAAAGACGTGGGCGCAAAAGACGTGGGCGCAAAATCGGATTGCTGCCCATCGCCATATCGCGACGAAATCGCGGCGTAAAGTGTGGGACGTGTGCAGCACGGTATTCATCGATTGTTATTGCGCGCTCACAATTGCGAGCATACTATTTTGATAGGCTTCCGGCTTCAAGGGCGTCGACGGTTAGGGAGCGTCGGCGTTTGCTCGAAGGCTTGAGTGGGTTCCAAAGAACAATAACAAGAGTTCTTCGAACGATTCTTGCCGCTCTAAAAAGTTTTGCGACCCACAATGGCCGTGACACGCTGCCGGAAATCCTTCCCCGGGTTAAGGGTTTGTGCCGATATCGGGCACGCTTGGGTTTGTCCGCATTGGTGCACCCCGACGAATGACGTCGCAGGGAGGAAACACGATGCGTAGTTTTCTTTTTAGTACCTGTCTGAGCGCAGCGGCGGTATTCGCCGCGGGGTCGACCTATGCAAACGAGGAACTGATCAAGCTGTCGCAGGACGCCAAGCAATGGGTCATGCCGGCAGGAAACTATGCCAATACGCGTCATTCGGAGCTCAAGCAGATCACGGCCGCAAATGTCGGCAAGCTGCAGGTGGCGTGGACGTTCTCGACTGGAGTATTGCGCGGTCACGAGGGCGCGCCGCTGGTGATCGGCGACATGATGTACCTTCATGGGCCGTTCCCCAATCCGGTCTACGCATTGAACCTGGCCGATGAGAACAAGATCGTCTGGAAATACCAGCCGGTGCAGGACCCGAGCGTGATTCCGGTCATGTGCTGCGATACCGTCAACCGCGGGCTGTCCTATGCCGACGGCAAGATCTTCCTGAGCCAGGCCGACACGACGCTGGTGGCGCTCGACGCCAAGACCGGCAAGGTTCTCTGGTCACAGAAGAACGGCGATCCGAGCAAGGGCGAGACCTCCACCGGCGCGCCGCATGTGATCAAGGACAAGGTCCTGGTCGGCATCTCCGGCGGCGAGTTCGGCATTCGCGGTTCGGTGACCGCCTACGACATGACGTCCGGCAAGCAGGTGTGGCGCGGCTATTCCATGGGCCCCGACAGCGACACGCTGATCGATCCGGTCAAGACCACCTCGCTCGGCAAGCCGGTCGGTCCCAATTCCAGCCTCAGCACGTGGCAGGGCGATCAGTGGAAGATCGGCGGCGGCGCCACGTGGGGCTGGTACTCCTACGATCCTCAGTTGAACCTGGTGTATTACGGCTCGGGCAACCCCTCCACCTGGAACCCGAAGCAGCGGCCCGGCGACAACAAGTGGTCAATGGCCATCTGGGCGCGCGACGCCGACACTGGCGCGGTGCGGTGGGTCTACCAGATGACGCCCCATGACGAGTGGGACTATGACGGCGTCAATGAAATGATTCTCGCCGACCAGCAGATCGGCGGCCAATCCCGCAAGACGCTGGTCCATTTCGACCGCAATGGACTGGGCTACACGCTCGACCGCGTGACCGGCGAACTCCTGGTCGCGGAGAAGTTCGATCCGAAGGTCAATTGGACCACCGGCGTCGACATGAACAAGAATTCGCCGACTTATGGCCGGCCTGCGGTGGTTCCGCAGTATTCGACCGAGCACAATGGCGAGGACGTGAACTCGAAGGGCATCTGCCCGGCGGCGCTCGGTACGAAAGACGAGCAACCGGCGGCCTACTCGCCGGATACCGGCCTGTTCTACGTGCCGACCAATCACGTCTGCATGGATTACGAGCCGTTCAAGGTGAGCTACACGGCGGGGCAGCCCTATGTCGGGGCGACGCTCTCCATGTTCCCGCCGCAGGGCGAGACCCACATGGGCAACTTCATCGCCTGGGACGGCAAAACCGGCAAGATCGTGTGGTCGAACAAGGAGCAGTTCTCCGTGTGGTCCGGAGCGCTCTCGACCGCGGGCGGCCTTGTGTTCTACGGAACGCTGGAAGGCTATCTCAAGGCCGTCGACGCCAAGACCGGCAAGGAACTCTACAAGTTCAAGACGCCGTCCGGAATCATCGGCAACGTGATGACCTATGAACATCGCGGCAAGCAGTACGTCGCGGTGATGTCCGGCGTCGGCGGCTGGGCCGGCATCGGCCTCGCGGCAGGGCTCACGAATCCGACCGATGGATTGGGTGCGGTGGGCGGCTATGCGGCGCTCAGCAGCTATACGGCGCTCGGCGGCCAGCTCACCGTCTTCGCGGTGCCCTGAGGCCTTGCGAGTCAACGGCTGCCGGCGCGCCTCGTGGCGCGCCGGCAGTCGGGTCGCAGGACCGGCCGCAGCCATGCCGTGAAGGAAAGCCCGTGAGAAAACTGATAGTCCCAATCGCGCTCGGCGCATGCGCGCTTGCTCTTTGCACCGCCCCGGTGCGCGCCGACGGCGCCGGCGAACCCGCCGCCGTCAAGTCTGAGGACGGCAAGTTCTTCGACAAGGACGGCGATCCGACCTACAGGATTCTGCAGGACGGCACTGTCGACTGGTATACCTATTCCGGATTTCGTCGCTATCACTCGGACTGCCACGTCTGTCACGGTCCCGCCGGCGACGGATCGAGCTTTGCGCCGGCGTTGAAGGATTCGCTCAAGCGGATCAGCTTCAGCGATTTCCTCGGCATCGTCGCGGCTGGCCGCAAGAATGTGACCACCGCGCAAGAGAACGTCATGCCGGCGTTCGGCAACAATCCGAATGTGATGTGCTACGTCGACGACATCTACATTTACCTGCGCGCCCGCGCCAACGACGCCGTCGGACGCGTGCGACCCGAGAAGCACGACGAGCGGCCGGAGGCATTCGCCAAGGCCGAAGGTGCCTGCATGGGCAAGTAGGGAGCACGCATGACGATGGCGGCGAACGGCGGCTGCATGTTGCTGGGCTCGGCAGTGCTCTGCGTGGCCCTCGTTGCTGCGGGTGTCGAGCGGTCGCGCGCCCAGGGCGCAGGGCTCGATGCGGAGTTCGAACTCGTCGATCCCAAGGTGCTGAGAGTCTGCGCCGACCCCAGAAACCTTCCGTTCTCCAACGAAAAAGGCGAAGGATTCGAGAACAAGATCGCGGAACTGCTCGCCGCGAAGCTCGACAAGAAGCTCGCCTATGTCTGGTATCCTCAGGCGACGGGGTTCGTGCGCAATACGCTCGGCGCCCATCGCTGCGACCTCATCCCGGGATTTCCCCAGGGCGACGAACTCGTGCAGAGCACCAACCCGTACTATCGCACGGCCTATGCGCTCGTCATCAGACCGGACACCGGGCTCGACGATCTCGATGCGCTCACCGATCCGCGCCTCAAGGCGAAGCGCATCGGCATCGTGGCCGGCACGCCGCCGGCTACCTATCTCGCCGTCAATGGCCTGATGCCCAAAGCGAAGCCCTATCCGCTGGTCATCGACACCCGCGTCAATTCATCGGCGCAGGCGATGATGCGCGACCTCGCCAGCGGCGAGATCGACGTCGGCGTGCTGTGGGGACCTTTGGCCGGCTACTACGCGAAGCAAGCGAACCCGCCCATGCGGGTCGTGCTTCTGCTGAAGGAAACCGGCGGCCCGCCGCTCGCATTTCGGATCGCCATGGGCGTTCGCGCGGCCGATCAGAACTGGAAGCGGCAGCTCAACAAGCTGATCGCCGAGAACCAGACCGAAATCAACCGGCTGTTGCTCGACTTCGGGGTGCCGCTGCTCGACGAGAGGAATCGGCCCATCACGGTTGATGCGCGGCCGCGATGAACGGGTTTGGCATCCTCTTGGGCGCTCATGTCAGGCCTCGCCGTTCTGATCGCCGGCGACGTCCGCGGCGAGGATCGGGCGCCCGAGCCGGCGGAATATCGCACCAAGGACTATCGCGCGCCGACGCCGGCCGGGCTCGCGGGCGCCCGCATCGTCTCCACGGCCGAGACGGAGCGGCTGTGGCAAGACAAATCGGCTGTGTTCGTCGATGTGCTGCCCCGCGCGCCGCGGCCGACAAATCTGCCGCCCGGGACGATCTGGCGCGACAAGCCGCGACTGAATATTCCCGGAAGCATCTGGCTTCCCGACACCGGATACGGCGCGCTCGCCCCGGCCACCGAGGATTACCTGCGCAAGAACCTCGAGCGGGCCACCGGCGGCGACCGTGCAAAACTGCTGGTGATCTACTGTCTGCGCGATTGCTGGATGTCGTGGAACGCCGCCAAGCGCATTCTTTCGATGGGCTACGCCAACGTCGCCTGGTATCCCGACGGCACCGACGGCTGGACCGACATGCTCCTACCCGTCGCCGAGGCGCAGCCGGCGCCGGGCGACTGATATTTTCCTCGCTGCGCCGGCCGATCGTCACTCCACGGTCTGTTGAATTGTGCGGCTGAGCGCAAACAGCCGCTTTTCGATGATGACGGGCACTTCGCAGGCGTATCGGATCGATTTGCGCCGGTCCTCGAAAATGCGCGTGCTCCATTCGATTTTGGCGGCCAGTTCATCGATCTTTGATCGGTCCGACGGCGATTTGTCCTGCAATTCGTACAACGCCATGGTATCCGCCCGTATCCGCTCCGCGAGTTCCTTCTCGCTTGCGCGCCAACCGCTCGAGCCCGTTCATGATCTCGGAGCGCTCATTGTTGAGCGTCGCGAGCAATCCGGCAAACAGTCGCTTGCCCTTGTCGGCCCGGACTGCCCCATCGCCGGCCAGGAATTGGGCGATGCTCTCGTGCGCTTCCTCCATCGACGTGCGTCGCGCCGCCAGCCGCGCGACAAGGTCCTTGATCTCAGGCTCGCTCCGCCAGGCATCTGCCGTCGGTTCGATCGGCGGGCCGTCCCAAACGGCGGCCACGGAGATCTCCGGCACCTTGGCTTGCACGCACGGCCAGTCGGGATAGCGAGCGTCGGCGGCAAGGGAGACTGACGGCAATCCGGCGCACAATACGAGGGCCGCCGCAAAACGACATCCAAGGCGTGTCACCTGCGTTCCTTCCACGCTGCGCGCCGAATCGTTACGCGACATCAGCGTTGCGAGATGGCGATGCCCCAGGGCAGTTCGCCGACCTGAATGGTGTCGATGACCTTGAGCGCCGCGACGTCGATCACCGAAATGTCGTTCGAAACACCGTTGGTGGTCAGGAGATATTTCTCGTCCGGCGTGAATGCCATGTGCCACACGCGCTGGCCGACCAGCAGATATTTCTGGACCTGATGGGTGGTTCCATCGACCACCGCGATGCGATTGGCCGGCCCGAGCGCCACGAATCCCGTCTTGCCGTTCCGCGTGAGGTTGATGCCGACCGGCTGTATCGCTTCGCCCCGCATGCCGGGGATCGAAAAGACGACCTTCGTCCTTACCTCGTGCTTGATCGGGTCGATGACGCTCACCGTACCGCCGATTTCCGACGACACCCACAATTCCGAACCGTCGTCCTTGAACTGAGCAAAGCGCGGACGGGCGTCGACCAGGACATTGGCCACCACCTGGCGGGAAGCGGTGTCGATGAAATGCGCCATGTTGGTGGTCTCGGAGGTGTTCACGAGTATCTTCCCGTCCGGGCTCAGGCCCATGCCTTCCGGCTCGACGCCGACCTCGACCTCGCCCAGCCGCGCCCGCCTCTCGATGTCGATGATGGTCACGGTGTTGTCGTTCTCGTTCGCCACGTAGAGGATCTTGCCGGTGGGGTCGTCGACGAACAGTTCGGGGTCGGGGCCCGATGGCAGCGTATCGACGACCTTGTTGCTGGTGGTGTCGATCATCTGGATGGTGTCGTCGTCGCCGACCGCCACCAGGACGTATTTCTGATCCTTGGTGAGAGCGATGCCGCGCGGCCGCTGGCCGACCTTGATGGTCTCGACCACCTTCCATGCGCTGGTGTCGATCACCGAAATCGTGTTGCCTTTCTCGTTCGAAACATAGGCCTTGTAGGCGCCGGCCTCGGCGACGGGCGCGAGCGCAAAGCATATGCCCAAGATCATGCCGGAGATCATGCGGCGGCATATGGCCGCGTGCTCTCCGCTGGTCATTTGAGCCGGCATTTGGTTTCGGGCCGGTCGAAGCCCAATGTGTCGAGCTCGGAGAACTGGTGCAGGAACCCCTCCTGCGGCGATACCGACGCGATGGTGCGGCCGTCGGCGAGCAGGATGGGCTGGCGAAGCTGCAGGTTCCAGTCGCGCAGCGTCAGCTTTTGCCCCTTGAACGCGGCCAGCGCGAAGTCGGGCCCCTTCAGGTACGCGAACATGGCCTTCGGATCGGCCGAAGCCACCCGCGAGGCGGCTTCGCCGATCATGCGCCCCGCGGTCCAGGCCTGCCCATCGAGCGCGGTCATCCGGCGCGAGAACATCCCCATGAAACGGTTCTGGAGCTGGTTGGCGCCCCATTGGTCATGCGCGGCGTCCCAGCTCTTCGGGATGAGGCCGGCCGAGCCTGCCACCGGTCGCGGGTCACGCGTGCGATACGGCAGGTAGGATGCGAACACCTCGCTTTCGTCGGCAGCAACCAGCACGTCGTAGTCCGGGGCGCCCTGCAGGAACAGCGGCATCTGGCGCTGGATCAGAACGAGGCCGCTGTCGGTACGCCGCGCGCCGCCGGTGTCCTCGAACTACCCGCTCCTGCACGATCTTGGCGCCGAACCGCGCGGCAGCCCGCCGCAGCGCGTCCGCATAGAGCTTGTCCGGGTCATGGGAGCCGACGACGAGCAGCCATCGCCGCCACCGCTTGACGACGAGATACTGTGCGAGGCCGTCGGCCAGCATCGACCGCGTCGGCGCGGTGTGGATCACGTTTGGCCGGCAGTCCTCCTCGCGCAGGCGGTCGTCGATCGCGCCGACGTTGAAGAACACGAGGCCGCGCGGCCGTCCGGCGTCGGCCACCTTGAGCAGCGCCTCGGCGGGAAGATCGACGATGAAAAACGAAATGCCGCGATCTGCGAGCTGCGAGATGGATTCGACGGGATCGTCGCCTTCCTTGATGCGCACCTCTTCCAGAGCGAAATGCTGGTTGAGAAATTTTCCCGTCGTGTTGTTGTCGTCCAGCGCGAGGCGCACGCCTGCGACCCCGTCATTGTTCGGCGGAAAGTCGATCAGCGAAATGGTTGCCTTCGTCTCGCCGCGGCCGAGATAGCCGATCTTGACGGCGAGCGGCTCCGCCATGGCGAAGGTCGAAATTTGGGCCAAGATCAGCCCGCCAATAATGACGGTGCGCACCAACGGCCTGCTCCGAAACCTTGTACCCCAGCCGTCTTTCTACAGTACCTGAAGGTCCTGCCCTAAACACGTCAACGTGAAACGCCTGACCGAACGATCTCGGATTCCTTGTGACATGCTCTGTCGTCTCCGGCGAGCGCGGGCCAAAAGCTCGCGCGACGGAAGAACGCCATTCCAACGAC
>CAVVCE010000069.1:0-3036 GCA_963746235.1 uncultured Alphaproteobacteria bacterium | reverse complement strand
TATTACTCGGGCTGAGGGCGGCCGTTCGATCTCCGGGCGCTCCGCCCAGGCGGAGCGCCGTTACCTTCCGCCGTCCACACGCTGTGATTAATCCCAGCTTCCTCCCCCGCGCGTAACCATTTACGGTCGTTGTTCGCAAGAAGGCGAAGCCCGATGGTCGAAGCACGCAAGAAGATCCTGTGCATCGAGGACGATCGTGAGGCCGCCGCGCTGATCGTCGAGGAACTTGCCGATCAAGGCTTCGAGTTGATCGCCGCCCATGATGGGCAGGCCGGCTTCGACGCGATCCTGGAACACATGCCCGATCTGGTGCTGTGCGACGTCAACATGCCGGTCATGTCGGGATTTGAAGTGCTGGAGCGGCTGAACGCGTTCGCACCGCGATTGCGGCGCATACCGTTCGTGTTCCTGACCGCGATGACCGATCGGGAGAATGAGTTGCGCGGGCGACGCCTGGGCGCAGACGATTACGTCGTCAAACCGGTCGATTTCGAGGTGCTTCATACGATCATCAATGACCGGCTGGCCGGTGCGGCCTGCAACCGGACCCGGGCATAGTCCCGGGTCCTCGACAGCCGCATCACGCGCGACCGCAACTGCGCGCACCGGCACCGATGAAGGGATCGCCGTCCGCTCGCCTTTCGGCCGCGGTCAAGCCCCGGCGTGGCTCCCGGGTCCGAGCCTTCGCACGGCTTCCTCGACCGACATGAACACGTGGTCCTTGCCGACGCTTTCGACCAGGCCGGAGCTGCCGGCCTCGCGCTGGGCCTGTTCATGGGAAAGCCGGGCGATGGCGACCGTGATGCCCTTCGCGCGGAGATCGGCGATCTCGCGCTGCAGGATCTGCGAGCCCGTATAGTCGATGTCGATGATGCCGCTGGCCTCGATGACCAACAGCTTCACGGGCGGATGCCGGGCGGCGATGGCCGCCTTGATCCTGTCGCCGATGCCTTGCGCATTGGTGAAATTGAGCGGTGCGGCCGGGGCGAACACCAGCACTCCGGGCACCTGTTCGACCCGGTCGCTCGCACCCGGCGGCCACCACACGGTGCTCCCCGGTACCCGAGCCAGTTCCGCGCAATAGGGCCGGGCGACGATATAGAGGCTGTGCACGAAGGACAGCACGATCGCCAGCAGCATGCCGCTCTCGATCGGCAGCACCACGACGAGGCCGCCGCTCGCCGCCACCAGCAGGATCTCGCGGCCGCCGCGGTGGTAAATGCGGATCATCTCGCCGACGCGGAAAATCTTGATCGCGATATAGACGAGAATGCCGGACAGCGCCGCGCGGGGCACGTAGGCCATGAGGCCCGACGCCAGAACCGCCAGTGCGATCATCAGGGCGACGGCCGCGAGTGAGGCGATCTGGGAGCGCCCGCCGGAATTGTGGATGATGGCGGTGCTGGGCGGACTGGAATTCGACGGCAAAGGAGCCGATCAGCCCGGCCAGCAGGCTGCCGGCGCCGACCCCGGCGAAGTCCCGGCTGACATTGTCGGGCTTGTCGTCGTCGGATGGAAACGTGCCTGCCACCGCCGCCGTCTGCATGATGCAGACCATGGCGACCACCAGCGCCAGCGGCACCAGTTGCGTCAGTTCCCCGATATCGGGCAGGACCGGCACCGCGAGGCGCGGCAACGGCACCGCCAGCGCACCGACCACGCTGACGCCGCGGGCGTCCAGGTGGAACAGGGCCACGGCCAGGCCCGCGCCGACCAGGCCGATCAGCGCGCCGGGGACCCGGTGGCTGATCCGGGCCGTGACGATCGTCACGATCAGGACGCCGACACCCAGCGCCAGCGTGTACGGATTGGCGTCTCCGAGTCGGCCGAGGATATGGACGAGGCGCACCAGCATATGCCCCGGTGTCTCGGGCACGCCCAACAGGGCCGGCAACTCGCCGACGATGATGTGGATGGAGATGCCGGCGAGGAAGCCCGTGGTGACGGGAATCGAGAGCAGGGTGGCGAGCCAACCGGCCCGCAGCAGGCCGACGGCGACAAGGACGATCCCGACCATAACGGCCAGCAGCGTGGCCAGATCGGTATAATGGGCGGTGCCGATGGCGGCGATCGAAGACAGCCCGCCGGCGAAGATCGGCGCGATGGTCGAGTCCGCCGCGACCGACATGAAGCGGTTGGCACCGAAGGCGGCGAAGGCGAGCGAGCCGGCGGCAAAGGCATAGAGCCCGGTCTCGGGCGGCATGCCCGCGAGCCGCGCGGTCGCGAGTTGCCCGGGGATCGCGATCGCCGCCAGCATCAGCCCGGCGACCAGGTCGCGCGGCAGCCATTCGATCTGATAGCCTTGCAGCGATGAAAAGAACCAGGCCGGCATCAGTCTTGGCGCATCAGTCTTGGCAGCATCAGCTTTGGCCGCTATCGCGACTTCTTGGAGGCTTTGGTCCGACGTGTCCCGCCATTCTTCTCCTCGCGTTTCGCCGCATGGTACTTGCGGCGGATGTCCGCGATGTCCACGCGGGCCGGCGGCAGCTTCAAGCCCATCTCGTCCATGGTATCGACGATGATCTGCGACACCGCAAGGTCGCGGAACCATTTGTGGTTCGCCGGAATGACATACCAGGGCGCGCGCTTGGTGCTCGTCAACGCCATGGCGTCCTCATATGCATCCATGTATTGCGGCCACAACTCGCGGTCGGAGTAGTCGCTTTCGCTGATCTTCCAATTCCGCGACGGATCGTCGAGCCTGCTGGGCGAAGCGGGACAACTGCTCCTGCGGGCTGATGTGGAGGAAGAACTTCAGGATGCGCGTGCCGCTGGCCGCCAGCAGCCTCTCGAAGTCGTTGATCATGTCGTAGCGTTTCGACCACACCGAACGTGGGACGAGCTTGTGCACGCGCACCACCAGCACATCCTCGTAATGCGAACGGTTGAAGATGACCACCTCGCCCTTGCCCGGCGCATGGAGGTGGGCGCGCCAGAGAAAATCGTGCGCAGCCTCTTCCTTGCTCGGCTGCTTGAATGCGAACATCGATGTTCCCTGCGGATTCATTGCGCTGAGCACGTGCCGGACGACGCCGT
>CAVVCE010000068.1:0-8510 GCA_963746235.1 uncultured Alphaproteobacteria bacterium | reverse complement strand
GTCGCCGAGCTTCGGCGTGCCTGGTAGAGCTGATCTGCCACGGCCTGCGGGTTGCCTCGAGCCATGGCCCGGCTCGCTGGAAGCTATGCGCACCGGCTCTGGACTGCGCTGAGCAGCTGCCAGCCAGCACGACGTGCTCGTCGGGTCAGTCCGGCGCAGCTGCAAACGGCGTCTCGACTTTCGGAACCTTCGCAGCATCGGCCGGGCGGTCGTTCTCCATCGCGCATTTTGAGAAGCGATCATGCAGCCCTCCGCTTCTCGATACGCCAAGCTTCGCGACGGCCACCGCCGACGAGGTGATGCAATGATCGGACGGCAGCCGCAAAATGCACAAAAACCTTGAACCTGGACTCGCCCGAGAGCGGGGAATATGCTGCCTCAGTCAGATTAAGGAGACCTTATGCGCCGGATCAATGTGCGGGCGCTGCTGAGTGCAGCAATTCTGTTCTTGGTGACGGTCATCACAGCGCAACCCGCGGCCGCCCTGCAAGGGCAGAACTCCTTTCCAGAAGCGTTCCGAGTCATCGGCAACATTTATTGGGTGGGCGGCGAGTATGGCTCCTATCTGATCACCACGCCGCAAGGCCACATTCTGCTCGATACGGGCTCGACCGAAATGCACGATGTGATCGTTTCGAACGTGAAGAAGCTCGGTTTCAAAGTCGAGGACATCAAAATCATGATCTCGAGCCACGCGCATTGGGATCACGTCCAGGGACATGCGGCAATGAAGAAGTTGACGGGAGCGCAGGTGGTGGCGCTCGGCGGCGACGCTGCCGCGCTGAAAGCTGGTCAGGACAATTCGGCCGGAGGGTTTCCCGGCATGATCGCCGTGCAGGTGGATCGTGTGATCAAAGATGGCGACACCGTCTCATTGGGCGGAACGACGCTACGCGCCTTTTGGACGCCCGGACACACGCAAGGCGCTACTGTGTGGATGACGAGTGTTCAGGAAGGTGGAAAGACCTACTCCGTCGCGTTCCGCGGCGGCGAAATCCCGAATGATGGCGTTCCGCTCATCAACAATCCTCGCCATCCGACAGTCATTGAAGACACCCGGATGACGCTTCAAAGATTGAAGGCGCTTAAACCCCCAGACCTCTTCCTTCACAACCATCACCAGAACCTCGGGCGTCCTTTGGATGCCGCGCTTCCCGTCGATCCGCGGTGCGATACCTGCATGGACGCCAAAGCATTTACGGACATGGTGGCCAAGTCGGAAAAGAACTTCACAGAAAAGGTCCGCGAGGCAGAAGCGAAGAAATAGCGCCCACCGACGCGCGAGACTTCCGCCGGCGACACAATCACCGTAATTGATGCCATGCGTCCTGAGCAGGCCGCGCAACGGTGCCGATGGCTCCCAGATCATTCACCCGATTGCCCTGGCACAGCGGGGAGCCGCGTTGACACCCAACCGGACGCGGCAACCTGTTCATCTTCTGCCCGTGCTCGTTCGGCTCGCGGTTAGAAATCCGGCTTGTCCGCAGACGGCACTGCCGCCTGCCGGGCTAATTCATGCGGATTTTCGGCGCAGACAGCTTCCGGAAATTCGCTCGACGACCATCCGTTCATACCGGGCCGATAGATGACGGTCGCCGACCATGGCGTCGTGAACGCGCCTTCATCCTCGACCGTGAAATCGAGCTCAAGGTGCTTTGCGTTGGAGTTCAAATCGGGGCGTACTCCGGAGTCATTTCCGATGAAGCTCGCGTTCTCCTTCGCGCCTCGCTCCAGTGCCTGCTTCGCGGCTTCGAAGGGGATGAGCCGGTATCGTTCGATCACGTGCAAGCCTTCCGTGTGTGGAGTTCCGAATTGGTCGACCATGGTGTACGGGCCCGTCTTGATGGCAACGGTATCGATCACCAGCGTATCGCCCTCGTAATGGCCGACGGAATCTCCAAACCAGGACGGTGTCAGTTGGGCGGGATGAGTCTGATTCAGGCGCACCTGGCGGACTTCATGATCGAAGACATACAGGAAGGTGATGCTGTTCGGCTGCTGGAGCATCTCCATGCCGAGGTTATAGAGGACGAAAGGCAGCCCACTGGGCCTGCATTGATTGATCGGATTCGGAGCGGGACCGTCGCGTACCTCTTTTTCGGCGTGCGCCTTCACGACGTCCGCCGCCCAGGGCTGCAGAATTGGAGCAGTGTGGTCGCCAACCCGGCGGCCGCCCACGCTGACAATGGGAGCGTTCGCGGCGCTGATGGGCTTGCCGAAGATATCGACGACTGCCCTCTGGCGCGCCTTGTTCAACACGGGACCGGGTCCGGATGCCGGCGGCGAGAAGCCCGGGCCGAGCGTATTCGACCACAGCCGGGAGAAATCCGGGACAGATGCCGCGCTTTGGGCAGCGGTGCTCGCTGCGCTTGCGGCCGGAGCTGCATCTTGCCCCAAGGCAGGGGTCGTCGCCGCTGCCGCCAACGTTGCCAATAAAAGGAAATCCCGCCGCCTGTGCATTGCACAACTCCTTTTGGTGATTTAGGTGCCAAGCCCCAGCAGGGCACCCAATCCGCGAGTTACCCCGGGAGGACATCCGGCATCCGAAGCCGGAGTGACGGCGGTCATCCTACCACAACCGGAGTTGGCCCGACTCGGAAGTCACCCTGGCCGGCGGGCGGATCCGGTTGACGATCTCACCCTGCACCGGGCCGTCGATGGCGCTGCGGGGCGCTTCAACGAAGCTCGTCAGCCGGAGTGCCAGTGATAGCGGCGGGCGTGGCCTTTTTCGCCGTTCATGCCCTGCTGCACCACCGTCCATTTGCCGTCGTCGGTGACGAAGAAGCCGTGAAGATAAGGGTCGAAGCCGTCCTGCACGGCGGCGCCGTCGACCTTGGCCACCAGCCGGCTCGCCCGACCGAGCGCCGTGCCGTCGAGGCGCTCGCCGAGCGTTTCGAGTTCCTGCGGCGGGTGGATGCCGAGTTCGGTTGCGATGAGGGCGAGGCCGCGCTTATCGGTCGGGACCGTCGCGGAACTGGATCAAGGTGAAGACCCCCGACAGCCCTGCGATGGTGCGACATCGGGAAGGCCGATGGTGACCGGCCGGCAGTGGCACGGCCGGTGGTGACCACGGCCGGTGGCGGCTGACGGAGCCGCTCCCGCCCACTTCCCCGCGGGCGTCAGCCGCGTTGCAGACGGTTCCCCTGCATCCTCGGCGTTGATAGGCTGCCGGTACAAGGCCAGGAGGATGACGGATGCGACGGCGGGAGTTCATCGCGGGACTGGCAGGCGCGGCGGCGTGGCCGATGGCGGCGCGGGGACAACAGGCGGCGGTGCCAATCGCGATCCGGCGGGCTCGTCGTTGTCGCCAACCTGTTTTTGGTGCGGAGACTCAAACAGACTGCCGATTTTGTAATTCGCCGGGGCATCGCTGCAATCGGACCTCCCGCCTCACCTGAGTTTGTTAGGGCCGGCCGCCTCATGAGCTATGGAGCGGCCCAATCGAATGAAAGATCGATAACGAGCGCCTGTTATCGGGCGCTATCCAGGGAGAGATCGCAGATGGAAACAATATCGAGACGTGCTCGGCTCCAGCAGTTTGCAGCTTCTCTCGGGCTTCTGCTCTGCATGGCGGCTGCGACACAAGCTCAGTCCCCCACGCTCAGCATTGTCTTGACCGGGCAATCGTTGCTTCGCTGGGGTCTTCCTACTGCTGCTCCGACCATAACATCGCTGTTGAAGGGCGACGCGGTGTTTACCAACTTCGAGGCGACCGTCTTCGATCCAAGAAAAGGCCAAATGCCAACAGACGGCGCGGTCGTTTCCCCTGAAGCGCTCGAATCCCTGAAAAAATTTGGCTTCAATCTGTTGTCGCTACCCAATAACCACTCGTGGGACTTCAAGGTCCCGGGCATTGAGAACACGCTGGAGCACGTGAAGCGTCTGGATTTGGTTCATGCCGGCATCGGGCAAACGGTCGAGGAAGCTGCTGCGCCCGGTTACCTGCGTACCCCCAAAGGCACTGTGGCTCTCGTGGCTATGGCATCGGGTCTTATTGCCGACGGAGCATCGGCCGCCGCAGCCCGGCCGGGTGTGAACGAGCTGCGTATCGAGGGGAACGCTCTCAATCCCGATGATGCGCAACGCATTCTTCAGAGCATCCGAAATGCGAAGCGGAGAGCTGATCTCGTCATCGTGTACCAGCACAACCACTCGTTCGACAAGCCTTTCGGCACAATGATGCGGGAAAGATTGCCGGAACGGCTGGTGCCTCCCGACTGGTTGGTAAAATGGACGCACGCCGAGGTAGATGCAGGTGCGGATATCATCGTGATGCACGGGGCGCCGCTCCTCCATGGCGTGGAGATTTATCGTGACCGGCCGATCTTTTTTGACCTGGGTAATTTTATCTTCCAGACGGCGTTAGCTAATGTCTGGGAACCGAACGCATGGGAAAGCGTGGTTGCCTATGTCGATTTCGAGGCAAATACACTTAAATCTATTAACTTCCGTCCCATAGCGGTGAACAAAGTTGGCGAGAGCCAAATAAATACCCTGGGCACCCGCGCGAACAATCTACTTTTGCAGACAAGCGGCCTGCCCAGAGTGGCCACAGGCGAGCAGGCTTACGCGATCCTGCAGCGGTTGGCCGATCTGTCGCGGCCCTTTGGAACAAACGTTGAGATCAATGGCGAAATGGCGGCGGTGAAGCTGAAGGCGGGGAATTAAGCGGGTGTTTCGGCTGGTCGCTCCCAGGCGAAGAGGCCATGAACATCGCCGTCCGCGAGACAGTTGCCAAGTGGAGATCGACGAGGTGACGGTTCGGATCGGTCGCGGCGCCGACGCGAAAACGGTAGCGGCGGTGCTTCGAGCAGGGAAGGCTGGCACGTGATCGGCCCGACGGGCGCGGTGCGTGTGATGGTGGCGACGAAGCCCGTCGACTTCCGCAAGGGGCGCCGAGGGTCTGGCGGTCCACGCCGCGCTGCAGCCCCCCTCTCCGCGGAGGCCGGGCACGCGGTTTCTGCTTATGGGATGAACTTTCCGACCGGCCATCGAGACCTATTGGTGGATTGTCGATCATCGAGGGTCGGGGTTATGGGCAAGAAGCAACTCTCAATCGCAATTGCCATGAGCATCTACATCGGTTCGGTCTTTCTGGGGGCGCTGTTCGCAGGAAGCGGTGCAATAGCCCGAGAGATCACCGTCGTCAGTACAGCGGGGCCTATGCCGATCGTGATGGGCGCGCTCATTCCGATTTTCGAGCGTGCAACCGGGAACAAGGTCACGATCAAGTTCGAGGGCGTGCCCCAAATCTATGCCCTGCTCAAGGAGGGCGCCGACCTCGATCTCGTCATCGCGGATGAAGACGTGATTCAGGAACTCGTAAAACGCGGCGATATCGCCGACAATTCCAAGATTATGCTCTCGCGAGTGGACATCGCAGTGCGTGCCGGCGCGCCGAAGCCGGACATCGGCACAGCCGACGCTCTCAAGGCCGCGCTCACTGCGGCGAAGTCCGTCGCCTACGGCCAGGATTCGAGCGGCCGGCATTTCGTTTCCATGATCTCGCGCCTCAAGCTCGCCAACACGGTTGGGCCGAAGTCCGTCATCGTCCAGGGCAAGCCGGTCGGCGAGGCGGTGGCGGCGGGCGAAGCCGAGATCGGCGTCCAGCAGGTCGCCGAGCTGCTTCCGGTTCCCGGCATCGATATCCTCGGTCCGCTGCCGGGCGATATGCAGAAGACCATCGCCTACGTGGCGGGCGTGCCGGCCGAAGCCCATGGCGTCGAAGCTGCCAAGGCGCTGGTGAAGTTCCTCACTTCAGCGGCGGCCGTGACGGTGTTAAAGCAGAAGGGCATGGACCCCAGCTAATCCTCGTGACGCTCCTCGGGCGTGCGCTACCCCCCAACAACTGCTCGGCGGCACCGCGGCGCTGATAATTGGTGCGGTGCAGTTCATCGAGTGCGGATTCCGACGATTGCGGCCAGGGATTCCGATTGAACGCGGCCACGCGTTCCGATCGAAGGCGGCCACCTGTTCCGACGAAGGCGGCCGGGGTGTGGTTGCCGGCATGGTGAGTTGATTCAGGTTTTCTTGGTGGCGTCAAGATTGGAACGTTGGGCGGCGATCTTTCGCATGCTGTCTCCCTTGAGGGCGAGGCGGTGGGCGTTATGGACGAGGCGGTCCAGGACGGCGTCGGCGATGGTGGGGTCGGCGATGACCTCGTGCCAATGCTCGATCGGCACCTGACTGGTGATGATGGTCGATCCGCGCTGGTGGCGATCGTCGACGACTTCGAGGAGATCGCGACGCTGGTCGCCGGTGAGCGGGGCAAGGCCCCAGTCGTCGAGGATGAGCAGGTCGACCCTCGACAGCATCTTGAGGAGCCGTGCATAGCGTCCATCGCCGCGGGCGAGCGCCAGAGCTTCGAACAGCCGTGGCAGCCGATGGTAGAGGACGGAACGGTTGTCGCGGCATGCCTTGTGGCCGAGCGCGCAGGCGATCCAACTCTTGCCGACGCCGGTTGGGCCGGTGATGAGCAAGTTTTGCTTGCGACCGATCCAATCGCCATCGACGAGCTTGGCGAAGAAGGCACGATCGATGCCCCGGGGAGCGCGCAGATCGGCATCTTCGACGATTGCAGCTTGGCGCAGTGAGGCGAACTTCAGGCGCACGACGAGCCGTTTGTTCTCCCGCTCGGTCGCTTCGCGATCGATCATCAGGCCGAGCCGCTGCTCAAAGGTGAGCGCGGTGACGTCGGGTTGACGTTGCTGGTCGTCGAAGGCCTTGGCCATGCCGGCGAGCCCCAGGGCGACGAGACGTTCTTGGGTATGATTGATGAGCATAGGATCTCCTTCTTGGTGGTCAGTGGTAGTAGCTGCGGCCACGGATGTTGCCGTGCCGGATGGGCTCGGCGTCGGGGCTGGTGTCGGGCAGGAAGGCCTTGTCGAGGCCGGTCTGGAGGATCGAAGCGATCGACCGATAGCTCGCTGCGCCAATGCTGATGCCACGGCGACATGCAGCTTCGAGGCGCTGCGCCCCATAGGTCTTCTCCATCCGCAGAATGCCGAGGCAGGATCGGAAGCCCTGCTCGGGATGGGGCTTTGTCCGCATGATCGTCTCGCACAGCGCGACCGTGGACGGGCCGATCTTCTCGGCGGCGGCCAGCAGACGGGCCGGCGTCCAGAAGGCGTATCGGCGATGCGCGCTCGGCATGTGCTCGGGGATCGTAGTGTGGCGGCGCTTCACGGCAGAGCGCGCGTGGCTCGCGATGCGGCTACCGCGATGGAACACCTCGATGGTGGCCTCGGTGGCCCGCACCTCGACGACCTGGCGGATCATGCGGGACGGCACGGAGTAGAAGTGGCCCGCAACTTCGACATGGTAATCCGGCGCCACGCGGGCTCGACGCCATTCGGCATACTGGTAGGGCTCGGCCGGCAGCGGCATCAGGGCAGGCCGGTCGATGGTATCGAAGAACTCGCGGCGGCTGGCACCGAGCCTGCGCATCAGGCGGGCGTTGAGTTCGTCGACCAGCGTGCGGATGGCGACGTTCAACTCGGCGAGCGAGAAGAAGCGGCGGTTGCGCAGCCGCGCCAATACCCACCGTTGGACGATCAGAACCGCCGTCTCCACCTTGGCCTTGTCACGCGGCTTGCGTGGCCGCGCCGGCATGATGGTGGTGCCGTAATGGGCGGCAAGGTCCTGGTAGGTCCGGTTGACACCCGGCTCGTAGCGGCTCGCCACGGTGACCCCGGCCTTGAGATTGTCGCAGACGAGCGCCTTCGGCACCCCGCCCAGGAAGGCGAGCGCATCGACATGGGCGCCGATCCAATCGGGCAGCGCCTCGCTGAAGCGGGCTTGGGCGAAGGTGTAGTTCGATGCCCCCAGGACCGCGACGAAGATCTTGGCAACACGCGCCTCCCCGGTGAGCCCATCGAACACCGGCACGGTATCGCCAGCGAAGTCCACGAACAGCTTCTCGCCGGCCGCGTGAGTCTGCCGCATGGTCGCGGTGATGCCGTGGCGCCATTCGACGTAGAGGTCGCAGAACCGGCTGTAGCCGTAGCCGTCAGGATGATCGGCCCCGGTATTCCTCCCACAGCAGCGCCAGCGTCACGCCGCGGCGGCGCAACTCGTTATGGATATGCCCCCATTCCGGCAGCGGCTTCGATCGCGGAGGGTTGTATCCCGCAGGCGCGAACAGCTTGCGTTCCAGCGCCGCATCGTCCAGCTCTTCGGGCACCGGCCAGGTGATGCCGATCACGGCGGCGCGGCGAAGTATTCACCGATCGCCGTGCGGCCGATCCCGACCGATCGGGCGATCTCACGCTCGCTCGCCCCACAGGCGTACTTCAGTCGCAGAACTTCTCGAACCTTCCGCATCGACGATCTCTCGGCGGGCATCGGACCTCCAGTTGCGCGATCGCAAAAGGAGGACCTTGCCCTGCTCAGTCGCCGACACGCTCCCCGCCCACCTGTCAACACGATCACCGCCTTGATTCGGATCAGGTGGCCGCTTTCGATCAAATTGTCGCCGCTTTTCGTCGGATCGGTGGCCGCATTCCCTCGGA
>CAVVCE010000067.1:0-58072 GCA_963746235.1 uncultured Alphaproteobacteria bacterium | reverse complement strand
CCGATCACCTGGTAGCCCCACGAACCCGTGAACGGATGCTCCATGATGGGCAGAAACTCGATGTGCGTATAGCCCATCAGCTTCACGTACTCCACCAGCTTCACGGCCATTTCGCGATAGCTCAATCCGCGCAGCCAGGAGCCGGCATGAACTTCGTACACCGACATCGGCGACTTGAGCCAATCCTTGGCGCCGCGCGCTTCCATCCACGCCGCGTCGCCCCATTGATACTTTCTCGCACTTCCATACCACCGACGCCGATTTTGGCGGCGCCTCGCAAAGGAACGCGTAAGGGTCGGCCTTGAGTTGCTGATATCCGCCGATCTTTGAGCGGACGTGATACTTGTAAGCCGTGCCTTCGCCGAGCCCGGGGATGAACAATTCCCACACGCCGCCGTTGCGCCACCGCATCGGATGGCGGCGGATGTCCCAATCGTTGAATTCGCCCGCGACCGTGACATTGATCGCGTTCGGCGCCCAAACGGCGAAGCGGACGCCGCCTTCGACCACGTGCGAGCCCAGCGTGCGGTAGGCTTCGAACAGCGTGCCCTCGGTATGGAGGTAGAGGTCGGAATCGGAAATCTGCGGCCCGTATCGGTAGGGGTCGTCGATGTCGATTTCGCGGCGTCCCACAGGCGCGCGCGAATGGTATAAGCAGCCGGAGCCCCCGGCAGCAATGCGCAGAAGAAGCCGTCGGGATGGAGTTTCTCCATAGCGGCCGGGAATCCGCCATTGCATATCACCGAGGCCGATTCCGCTTGCGGGAGGAAGGCGCGCACCTCCCACTCTCCCCTCATTTTGCCGGCCGGCAATGTGGTAAAATGACGTGGAAATCAGTCGGAGGGATCTAATGGCGAATGATCTGGTCAACCGGTTCTTTGGCGGCCCGCCATTGTCGGTGCTGGCGCGCCTGGTGCTGTTGTCGGTCCTCGTCGGCGTCGTTCTCTCGGCGATCGGTCTCGATCCCTGGAACATCATGCGCAGCGTCGAAAGGCTGATTCGCGAGATTTGGGACATGGGCTTCGACGCCGTGCGGTGGGTCTGGCGCTACTTCCTGCTCGGCGCCGTGCTGGTGGTGCCGATCTGGCTGCTGGTGCGCCTAGCGCGCGGGACCGCGGGCCGCGCCTGAATCGTCGTCGGTTGAGCTCTTGCTTGCGAAACCCATCATCGGCCGGTTCGATGGTTCGATGATGGGTATCGCTGCGCTCGACCCATCCTACGGACCTGCGGCCCGCACTTGCGCGGAGCATGCCACCGGGGCACTCCACAATAAATTTCCACAATGGCGCTCTGGCCACCTAGACGGGGCCACCGGCAGGTTATAATTCCTATATGGTCCTAGCGGGGAGGCCATGAATGCTGACGCATGCTCAGATTTGGTCGGCGATCGACGGGCTTGCAAGGCGATCCGGGCTGTCCCCCTCCGGCCTCGCCAAGCGCGCGGGGTTGGACCCGACCACCTTCAACAAGTCGAAACGCATCACGCCCGACGGTCGGGCGCGCTGGCCCTCGACGGAATTGGTGGCGAAGTCGCTCGCGGCCACCGGGGCGAGCCTGGATCAGTTCGTCGCCCTGATTTCCGAATCGGCCCATCCGCCCGCCGAGGCGGTGCCGCTGATCGGTTTTGCCCAGGCGGGTCGGCGGCTATTTCGACGATGAGGGCTTTCCCAACGGCAAGGGCTGGGACGAGATTGCGTTTCCCGCCGTCAATGACGAGCATGTCTATGCCCTGGAGATTTCCGGCGAGTTGATGCACCCGGCCTACCGCGACGGCACCGTCGTCATCGTGTCGCCCGCCGCACCGATCCGCCGCGGCGATCGCGTCGTCGTCAAGACCAAGGACGGCGAGGTGATCGCCAAGGAATTGAAGCGCAAGACGACGAAGTCGCTGGAATTGAAGTCGCTCAATCCCGAGCATCCCGACCGCATGCTGGCCTCGGAAGACGTGGTGTGGGTGGCGCGCATCGTGTGGGCGAGCCAATAGAGCGAAAAGAGGCGACGCGGTCATTTCAGGCGGCGGCCAAGCAGTGACAGCAATCACCGCCACAGCAGAACGCCAGCGCGGACGAGATAGATCCCGCAGATCGCGTAGATGACGACGCGGGTCCATTGGCGAAAGCCATGGTCGGTCATGCGCTCGATCACATAAGGCGTCACCGAGGTCGCGGCGATGGCGAGCGCCACCGCGCCGAGCGTCGCCCATGTCATCACGCTGCCGAGGCCGCCGAGCGAGCCGAAATAGACCGCGCGCAGGACGTGGCTGAAGGTCTGGGTCACCGCCTTGGTCGCGACCGTGGTTTTGCGGTCGAGCATGCTCTTCTGGAAGAAAACGTCGAGGAAGACGCCGCCGACCCCAGACATGAATTGCACCACCGTCGTCAGCGCCCCCGAGACGAACGGCATGCCGGGCCATTCGATGCTGGGATGGGCGCGCCTGGGCAGCAGCTCCACCAGGAACGGCATCACCCCGAGCAGCAGATACACCGTCGCCTTGTCCGGCACATAGGCGACCACGCGCAAGGCGGCGAACGCGACCATCGCGCCGACCACGTAGTGGAAAAAGATCGGCCAGCGGACGTAGCGATACCACAGCAATGCGCGCCAGCCATTGGCGGCGAACTGGATGATGGAGAACAGGATCATGGCGGTGGTGACGTCGTAATAGACCAGCAGCACGCCGAGCAGGATCATGCCGCCGGCCATCCCGAACACGCCCGACACGAATGACGAAACGAGAATGGTGGCGCCGATCAGGGCCAGCGTGCTGAGGGGCATGTCATTCCAAAGGAAGCTGGTGCCGGGGGCAAAGCGGTCGCACAGTCAGACTTGGCGCAGTAGCCCGGATGGAGCGCAGCGAAAATCCGGGGACGCCCGTCCCGCATTTCGCTGCGCTTCATGCGGGCTACGCGCTGACGCTTCGCGATCATGCGATCAGACGGCCTACGCCGACCGCGCCAGCGCGCCGTCGATCATCTCGACGGTGTTGGCGAGGCCGTAGACCGCGGCGAAAGAGCCGAAGCGCGGGCCCTTTTCCTGGCCGAGCAGCACCTGGTAGAGCATGTTGAACCACTCCAGCGACACGCCGGGCTTGCCGTCCTTGGTCTTGATCTTGCCGGTGGTGTCGAGGAACGGCGGCCGGCGCCCGACCTCGTAGACGACCTCCTGGATTTTCTCCGCCGGGGTGTCGGGCGGCAGTTGCGACAGCGCATCGCGCAGGTCGGTCAGCGCCGCGCGCTCGGTCTCGCCGGCGATGCGGAAGGTTTTGGCCGGCAGCACGAAATCGCGGAAGTAGTGGATCGCATAGCCGACCATATGGTCGAGCTCGGGATGGCTTTGCGGCGTCACCCCCGGCCAGTAACGGCCGATGAAGCCCCACAGCGTCTCGGCATTCTCCGCATTGGATGCCGATACGAGATTGAGCAGCAGCGTGAAGGAGACCGGCACCTCCGGCTTGGGCGGCGTCCCGGCATGGATGTGCCACACCGGATTGGTGAGGCGCTGCTTTTCATCCTGGCGCTGATAGCCCTCCAGGAATTGCTGGTACTCGTCCACATGCCGCGGGATCACGTCGAAATAGAGCCGCTTCGCCGCCTTCGGCTCGCGATACATGAACAGCGACAGGCTTTCGGGACTGGCGTAGCGCAGCCATTCGTCGATGGTGAGGCCGTTGCCGCGCGATTTGGAAATCTTCTGGCCGTTTTCATCGAGGAACAATTCGTAGTTGAAGCCCTCCGGCGGAGTGCCGCCGAGCGCGCGGCAGATTTCTCCGGACAGCTTGACCGAATCGATGAGGTCCTTGCCGGCCATCTCGTAGTCGACGCCGAGCGCCACCCAGCGCATCGCCCAGTCGGGCTTCCATTGCAGCTTGCAGCGGCCGCCGGTGACCGGCGTCGTCATGCGCTCGCCGGTGTCGGGATCGTCATAGGAGATGGTGCCGGCGGCCACGTCATGGGCGAGGATCGGGACCTGGAGCACCACGCCGGTGCGCGGCGAGATCGGCAGGAACGGCGAATAGGATTGCGCGCGCTCCGCCCGCAGCGACGGCAGCATGATCGCCATCACCGCATCGTAGCGGGCAAGCACGGTGCGCAGCGCCGCATCGAACCGCCCGGACGTGTAGCACTGCGTCGCCGACAGGAATTCGTATTCGAAGCCGAAGGCGTCGAGGAAGGCGCGCAGCCGCGCATTGTTGTGGGCGCCGAAGCTCGGATGGGTCTCGAACGGATCGGGCACCTGGGTCAGCGGCTTGCCGAGATGGCGGCCCACCAGCTCCTTGTTGGGAATGTTGTCGGGCACCTTGCGCAGCCCGTCCATGTCGTCGGAAAACGCGATCAGCCGGGTCTTGACCTTGTCCTCGGTCAGGGTGCGAAAGGCGTGACGCACCATGGTGGTGCGGGCGACCTCGCCGAAGGTGCCGATATGGGGCAGGCCCGAGGGGCCGTAGCCGGTCTCGAAGATCACCTCGTCCTTGGGATGCCGCTGGAGGCGGGCGACGATCTTGCGCGCCTCTTCGAACGGCCACGCATTGCACTGCTCGGCGAGGGCCCGCAGCGCGGCGACAGGGGGGATCATGATATCGGACATCGCATTCTCCCGGCGCGGACCCACGCCAAGGCGTCAAAGTGGGCTGATCGGAGAATATCGCAGCGCGCAGCCCGCATGAGGCGCGGCGAAATGCGGGACCGGCGTCCCCGGATGTCGCTGCGCTCCATCCGGGCTACGAATTGGCCTGACGTCCGATCCGACCGTATATGCCGACACGACCTGCGGCGTCAAAACGGGCTGATCGGAAAATAGCGCAGCCACAGATCGGTAAACCGCCCGGTCTCCCAGATTTGAAACAGCGCCCAGTTGATGGCGAGCCGCAGCGTGTCGTTGCCGCGCTTGACTCCGACACCGATGCCTTCGCCGAAATAGCGGCTTTCGACGAACGGACCGCCGACGAAGACGCAGCAGCCGCCGGAGCTCGCGCCATTGAGCCAGAACGACAGCCCGTAGCCGTCGCCGAACAGGAGATCGACGTCGCCGCGCCGCAGTGCTTCGCGCGCACCGTCGGTGTCGCGGAACAGGCGCAGCTCCGCCTCGGTGAAGAGGGTGCGCAGATACTGTTCATGGGAGGAACCCGCGACGACCGCGATCTTCTTGCCTTCCAGTTTCTCCGGCGTCACCTCGAGGATCGCGCTGTCGGCACGGGCGGCGAAGCGCGCCGAGGGACGGTAATAGGGATCCGTGAAATCGGCGCGCCTGCGCGTCTGTTCCGACACCGCGATGGAGGCGATGGCGGCATCGCCTCGATTTTCGTTGAGGGCATCGAACAAGGTATCGAAGCGGCGCATCTGCACCGTGCAGCTCACCTTGAGCTCCTCGCAGATCATGCGGGCGAGATCGACGTTGAAGCCGGCGGGGTTGCCGTCCGGCCCGGCGAAATTGAACGGCGGATAGTCGACCTCGGTCATGAAGCGGATGACGCTCATGCGCGCGGTATCGGGCCGCTCCGGGCGCCGCCGCGGGTCCCAGAAGCCGGGCACCACCGCGGGTGACGCCGGGCGGATCGTCGCCCGCGCCTGTGCCACGGCCGGGGCGCGTTCGCAGACCAGCCCGGCAACGCCGAGGAGCACCGCCAGCGCCGGCGCCAGCCAGCGCCTTGCACTACTAGACGCGCGAACCGACACGGAGAGGAATGAACGCGGCATCGGGGTTTCTCGATCGACGGGAGCCTTGGTGCTGATTCTTGATTTCGACACAATCTCTGCGGCGGCGCAGCCATCGGCAGCGCAGCCATGTGGCGACGACAGCCGGTTATAGACGAAAATGCCGCACCGGCCAGAAAAAGGGAAGCCGTGAAAAGGAAAGCCGTGCTTCTCCCCGCGCGACCGGATTCACATGTCGCAGGGTCAGCTCGGAAATACATCTCCCTTCTTGCGGGGCGAGGGAGAAGAGGCGCCGTGCCAAATGAAATGATAGTCGACCGAGGTGTGAATTCGATGGCTGCACGCAGGGGCGAGGTGAACCGACCACGTCCCGGATCGGGCGATGTCAAAGATATTTGCGCAGGTCGGCCGCGGCGACGTCGGCGGTGCGCTTCATGTTGAAGGGGCTGAGGAAACGCCCGTCCTTGTCCATGAGATACACGATCGCGGTGTGGTCCATGGTGTAGTCGCCGCCTTCGAGCGGCACCTTCTTGAAGTAGACGCGGTAGGCCTTGGCAACCGCGGCGACCGCCGCCGGATCGCCGGTGAGGCCGCGGATGTGCGGGTCGAAGCTCGCGAGATAATCCTTCATGCTTTCCGGCGTGTCGCGCTCGGGATCGACGGTGATGAACAGCACCGCCGTGCGGTCGGCATCGTTGCCGAGCTTGTGCATGATCTCCGACATCTCGAACAGCGTGGTCGGGCACACGTCGGGGCAATGGGTGAAGCCGAAGAAGACGAGGAACGTCTTGCCTTTGAGAATCCTGGTCGCTGAACGGCGCCCCGTTCTGATCCAGCAGCCGGAACGGCCCGCCGATCGCTGCGGCCGGGATGCTGATGGGTCCGGCCCCGGGACCGCGCGGGCTGAAATACAAGATGGCGCCGAGACACACTCCGAGCCCGGCCAGGAAGGCCGTGAAAACGAGAAGCAGCCGGGGCAGACGTGCGCTCATTGGTCCTCGCTCATCGGGCGTTCGCTCACCGGGTGTTCCCGGGTTTGATCGCACGCGCACGGCGATCCCCGCCGCGCTGCGCGCGTAGCCCTCAAATAGGCCCGATCGGGGCACGCCACAAGCGCCGCAGGCCGGGCCGCTGCGGCCGCCCGCGCCGCTATGTCCGCCATGCAAAGCCTGCGACCGCCGATCATGCGACGGACATCGGCGAGCGCAATCGCATCGGTTTCGCGTCTGTTTCACGTCGGTTTTCCTGCCGCCGCCGGGGCCAGCTTGCCCTTGTTTCACCGCGCCGGCTTCGTTACAACTCCGCACGCCACGAGGAAATGCGTCGTTTTCCGGCACATCGGAGAGGTGGCTGAGTGGTTGAAAGCACCGCACTCGAAATGCGGCATACGGGCAACCGTATCGGGGGTTCGAATCCCCTCCCTCTCCGCCAAAGAACTTTATAAGCCACTATAAGCTTACAACTTTTTGCTCCCTATTAGATCCGAGCAAGACAACTGACCAGGATCGCGCGAAGCCTCCGGGAGCGGAACGGCCGATTTCTACGCCAGCGCATCCTTCACCTTTCCGGGATCACGCTGCGGTACCGAGCGGCTTGGCGCGCTCGATCCGCTCGCGCTCGCGGGGGGTGTTCATCGCTTCCCACAGATCGCTGCGCCGCTGGACGTTGAGCCAGAAGTCGGGACTGTTGCCGAACACGCGCGCGAGGATGAGCGCGGTCGCCGCCGTCACGTTCCGGCGGTCGTTGCACAGCTCGTTGACATGCTTGCGCTGAACGCCCATCGCCTCCGCCAACGCGGCCTGGGTCAGCCCCATCGGCTGCATGAACTCTTCCACCAGGATTTCGCCGACCGTGGCCGGCTTGCGCTTCGTCGTCAGCATGGTTCGCCTCATCTGTAGCTGTGGTCGTCGAGATAGACGCCTTCCGCCTCGCCGCGGCTGCCATCCCAACGGAAAACCAGCCGCCATTGCCTGTTGACGCGGATCGAGTGGAACCCTGCCAGATTGCCGCGCAGCTTCTCGAAGTGATTGCTGGGCGGCACCCGCAAGTCCTGATCGGTCGTCGCGTCGTCGATCATCTGGAGCTTGCGGAAGAGCCGGCTTTCGAGATCGGACGGGATGTGCCGCGACCGCGTGTCCTCGACGAAGAACGCGCGCAGCCACTCGTCCCGAAAGCTCACGATCATCCGGCGGCTCCGTATTGTGTCTATGTACCACTCGTCGGTACAAATCGCAATCGCGACGTCCTGCATCGTGTTTCGTAGACGCTATAATGCTCGTCGTCCGGCATCGTCGTTCGTGGCCCCTAGCCATTGCGTTGCCATCCTCCATCCCTCCGGTCGGCTGGTACAGGGACGCCGGCATTGAATATGGCATCATTTGATGATAACTTCGTGCCTCGCGATGGAGGTCGGCAGATGCGCACAACCCTTGCCTTGGACGATGAACTCGTTGCCAAGGCCGAGGCGTTCACCGGCTTGAAGGAGAAGTCGAGCCTGGTCCGTGAGGCGCTCAAGGCCCTCATCGAGCGCGAGAGCGCGCGGCGATTGGCACGTTTGGGCGGGAGCGAGCCTGGTCTGAAGGCGCCGCCACGGCGACGGTCGAGCGCGGCGTGATCCTGGCCGATACGTCCGTCTGGGTCGACCATCTGCGGGCGAGCGGCAAAGCACTCGTCGCGCTGCTGGACGCGGGGATGGTTCTGGCGCACCCCTTTGTCATCGGCGAACTTGCTTTGGGCAACTTGCGTCAGCGCGAAATCGTGCTGACGGCGCTGGCGGACCTACCCCATGCCAGTGTCGCGACAGACGCGGAGGTCCTTCATTTCATCGAGCGCCATGCGTTGTTCGGGCGCGGGATCGGATATATCGACGCTCACCTGCTCGCCGCGGTGCAACTGACGGCAGGAACAGAACTGTGGACGAACGACAAGAGACTGCACGGCGTCGCAGTTCAATTGGGATTGGCGATCACGCTCCCTCGGACCCGCCGACCATAGGGCTGCTGATTTTACGCCGGAGGCGGCGGCAAGTGTTCGGAGCGGACCGCCCTTCGAACCCGTGATGCGAACCTCGCCCTCCGCCACTCCGACCCGCCCTGCAAGTGACTGCGGCGGTCAGCCGCCGCCCTCGATCCTTGATCCGCTCGCGGGCGGTCCTCGCGAACTTCCTGACCTGCCGGGACGGCGACCGGGTGATGGGATGGCGGCCCTATTTCAGCTCGAACTCGACGAATTCGATGAGTGCGGTACCGGTGTTCTTCACCGCCCTCGTCTGCCCGGCATCCTGCCAGATGAAATCGCCTTCGTACGGAGCCATGCCACGATCGGCCGATCCGGGCACCATTTCGGCTACTACGCCGCCGTGGACGTAGACCCTTAGCCCCGCTGCCGTTTGCGTGATCTGCCCGGTCGCCTCTCCCGGTTTCAGAACGACACGCCAAGCCCGTATGCGCGGGTTATCCATGATCTGGGTGTAGCCGGCGACACCCGAGCGGTCCGACACGGTGGTTCCGGCCGGCTCGCGATTTTTCAGGATGAAGGAGATGTTATGGAATGGCGTCGGACCGACATTGGTCGCCTTGTGCGTACGTGGGCCATCCTTGGTCACATTCGTAAACGTCGTACGGCCCGGTTCGCCGTCGCCGCCCGTACCAGGCGCGCTCACTTCGGACGAGCCGTAATTCTGGTTTGTCTGTGAAGCCGGCGTCAGGTTCACCGACACGGAGTTGGCGTAATGGATGTGGTAGCCGGTGTTGCGCCCGGGTGGAATATTGACGTTCAGCAAGATGAGGTAGTCGTTGGAAAAGACCGGGATGTGGAACGGAGCCTTGTCCATGGGCACCGGCTTGTCCTGGAGCTGGGCGAACGCAGGCTGCGCCAGCGCGCAAGCGAGCACGAATAACGATGCCGAAATGAGATGCCTCATGGAGTTCCTCCCCAGTTTGAGCTTGGCGAGGATAGTACATCATTCCGACCCTTAAGGCATTGGTGATCGCTGCTTGTGAGAAGCCCGCTCATCCAGGTCGTTCGACCCGGATACCGGCATCCCTCATCATGGCATCCCACTTCGTGTGCTCGGCGCGCATGCCTCCGGCGGGTGGCGTCCTTCAGCAACCATCCGCCCCCTTGGACATGTCGATGCCGATCAGAATCGGTAGTCGGCGCCGGCGCGGACGATGGAGCCGGTCAGGTTGCCGGTGGCCGTACCGGTGAGCCCCGGCCCGGCCTGGGATGCGCTCTGGTTGGGGAAGCTGACGTAGAGATACTCGCCCTTGATCCACCAGTTCCGCGTCACCGCGTATTCGATCCCCAAGCCGGCGGTCCAGCCCGCCTCGGTGCTCGAGGTCGCTCCGGTCAGGGCGCGGCCCGATGTACCGATGAGGATGGATTGCGAAAAGTCGAAGTTGGCGACCGCAAGGCCGCCGGTCACGTAGGTCAGCATGTTGCCGTTGGCGAAGCCGAGGCGCGGGCGCGCGGTGAACAGCCAGTTCGAGCTGACCGTTGTGGAGGAGCTGAACGATGTGGCCAGCGGAATTCCGCTCCCGGTCACCCCCGAATTGGCCGACATGTCCCAGCCGCTGAAGTCGGTCTCGAAGCCCAGCACGAAGTGGCCGACTTGCCAATTGTACCCGACTTCGGCGCCGCCGATGACCCCTCTGGGCGCCGCCGAACTCGTTCCCACGGCGGCGAGATTTGGGCCGGCGCCCGAGAAGCCGCCGGGCTCTCGCTGTATTTCGAGCTTCCCAATGCGCCGCCGATCGTGCCGCCGACATAGAAGCCCGTGAAGGTGAAGCCCGGGGTGGCCCCGGGGTACGCCGCCGGGTAGATCACCGGGGGCATCACGTCCGCCGCCCGCGCAGCGTCTAGTCCGGTCAGCGCCAGCAGCGCCGCGCTTGCGAGCAATAGCCGTTCCATATCGGGCTCACCGGTTGCACACGACGCCGGCAGATTTCCGGCACGACGCTTCCGCGGATTGCTCGCACGCGACGGGCAGGACCCGCAGGGCGCACAAATTAGCATCGCCCCCCGGGAAAGGCTGTGCCCCCAAGGCCACAGCCAAATGCAAAATACCCGTCGGGCTTGGCGCCCCCGCATGAGGCGCTGCGCGACGCGGGACCCGGATTGCCCAAGCATCAAAGCCCCGGCCTTGCGGCCAGGGCTTTGCTTTCGGCCGACTGCACCGGTTATTTGCCGGCGGTGGCGAGCTGCGAGGAAATGTTGGTGAAGGTGGCCTTCAACTGCGAACCGAGCGTGTTGACGACGGTGATGATGGCAACGGAAATGCCGGCCGCGATCAGGCCGTATTCGATTGCGGTCGCGCCGGATTCATCCTTGGCAAAACGCTCGATGAGGTTGGTCATGGTGTGCTCCTGTGTCTCAGCTATCGCTGTTCTAGCCCGGTCCCCGCCGGCGCTGTTCGTCGCCCCGGTCAAATGAACCTGATGCCAACCTAGCGGGCAGCCCTTGCCACGCAGTTAATTCGATTGCCGAAAATTTTAGACAAACAATCGGTGGTTAACGATGTATTGGGCCGATCCTCGACCCGGAGCGGCAACCGCCATGCCGCGGCCGCCGATGGCTCAATAGGCAATTCCGTCAACGGCTTGTGCCATCCAAGTACCATCCAAGTGCGATCCAAGTGCCGTCCATGCCGGGCGTGACACGGCGGCGCGATCTGCTAAACACGCGCCATTGTCCCGCCGGCCGGTGGCAACCGGCCCGCCCGTGGCAGCCGGCATGGCGGGCATGATAAGGACACTCGCGATTGAATTGGGATCGAGCACAAGACGGGCCCATGGACGCACGCCAAGAGGTTTCACGCCAACAAGAGTTTACCGCGACTCCGGCGTCGACACCGCCGAAGCCGACAAAGGGCTCAGCCACATCGTGCGGCGCGTGCAGGGCACCTGGCCGCGCCACGGCATGGGGCGCGTCGTGCTGCCGATCGGATATTTCGCCAATGTCGTGGAGATGGACGGCACCGGCATCGCGTTGTGCACCGACGGCGTCGGCTCCAAGACCATCATCGCGACGATGATGCGCAAATACGACACCATCGGCATCGACTGCGTCGCCATGAACGTCAATGACATGATCTGCGTCGGCGCGAGGCCGCTCTCGCTGGTCGACTACATCGCCATCGACCACGCCGATGCCGCCATGCTCGACGCCATCGGGGTCGGGCTGTGCGACGGCGCACACATGGCCGGGGTCTCCATTTCGGGCGGCGAGACCGCGCAGCTCAAGGACATCGTGCGGGGCTTCGACCTCGTCGGCATGGCGATCGGCCGCGTCGACCTCGACAAGGTGATCTGCGGCAACGACGTGCGCGCCGGCGATGTAGTCATCGGCGTGCGCAGCAGCGGCATTCACAGCAACGGCCTGTCATTGGCGCGGCGCGCCTTCTTCGAGAGCGGAAAATTCCGCATCGACCACCAGTTCGACGAGCTCGCTGCCACGCTCGGCGAGGAGCTGCTGCGGCCGACCGACATCTATGTCGCGGAGGCGATGGAGATCCTGGAGAACGTCGGAGGCGTCAAGGCGCTCATCAACATCACCAGCGACGGCCTGCTCAACCTGACGAGGGTCGACGCTCCCGTAGGCTTCGAGATCGACCGGCTGATCGAGCCGCATCCGATCTTCGCGCTGATCCAGCGCTTCGCCGGCGTCGCCGACAGCGAGATGTACGAGGTCTTCAACATGGGCATAGGCTTCTGCTACGTCGTCGCCCCGGCCAGCGCCGATCTCGTCTTGTCGATCCTGAAAAAGCATGGCCGCGACGCGGAGAAGATCGGCCATGCGGTCGCCGACTCCGACAAGAAGGTTCGTATCCCGCAGCGAAGCCTGGTCGGCCGGCACAAATCGTTCCGGGCGGCGTAGACCTGCGGGAAACTCCTGCGAGCCTATTGCGCGGCCGCGAAAATCCGGTAGGTCCGCGGCTTCAGCCCGACCGTCTGGCCGGGCGCGAGTTCGCCCGAACGCGGCACGTCGATCTCGATCACGGCGCTGGCTTGCGAGCGGAGCGCCACCTCGATCCGCCGCGCCGGCCCGAGCCCGTGGATGCGCGTCACCCGGCCCTCGAACGCCGCGCCGGCGATCGGCACGACGGCCATGTCGTAAGGGCGCACGAACAGCCTGCCGTCGCCGCTTCTCAGGCCCTGGGGATCGAGACCGGTCGGCGCGCCGCCGAAGCTGGCGACGCCGTCCGCGACGGTGATCGGAAGGACGATGGATTCGCCGATGAATTCGTGGACGAAGGCGGTCGCCGGCCGCTCATAGACCTCCTGCGGCGTGCCGATCTGCTCGATCCGGCCATTGTCCATGACGACGACGCGGTCGGCGAGTTCGAGCGCCTCCTCCTGGTCGTGGGTGACGAACACGGTGGTGACGTGGATCTCCTCGTGCAGGTTGCGCAGCCAGCGGCGCAGCTCCTTGCGCACCTTGGCGTCGAGCGCGCCGAACGGCTCGTCGAGCAGCAGCACGCGCGGCTCGATGGCCAGCGCGCGGGCCAGCGCGACGCGCTGGCGCTGGCCGCCGGAGAGCTGGCTCGGGATAGCGGTCCGCCAGCCAGGCGAGCTGGACCAGTTCGAGCAGGCGTCCGACCCGCGCGCGGATCTCGGCCTCGGTCGGGCGCTGCCGGCGCGGGCGCACCCGCAGGCCGAAGGCGATGTTCTCGAACACCGTCATGTGGCGGAACAGCGCGTAGTGCTGGAACACGAAGCCGACTGCGGCGCGCCGACGCTGCGCGCCAGCGCGTCCTCGCCGTCGAAGAAGATCTCGCCCTGCGTCGGGCAATTCGAGCCCGGCGATGATGCGCAGCAGGGTGGTCTTGCCGGAGCCGGACGGGCCCAGCAGCGCCAGCAGCTCGCCCGAGCCGACTTCGAGCGTCGACCCCGTCGAGCGCGGCGAAGGCGCCGAACCGCTTGGTGACGTTGTGGACGCCGATCTTCATGGTCCATCATCTTCATTGGCCGCATGACTTCAGTGGTCGGCGCCGACGCGGCGCTCCAGCACGGTCTTGGCGACCAGCGTCACCAGGGCCAGCAGCGCCAGCAGCGACGCCACCGCGAACGCGGCCGCGAGATCGTATTCGTTGTAGAGGATCTCGACATGCAGCGGCATGGTGTTGGTCAGGCCGCGGATATGGCCGGACACCACCGACACCGCGCCGAACTCGCCCATCGCCCGCGCATTGCAGAGCAGCACGCCGTAGAGCAGCCCCCAGCGGACGTTCGGCAGCGTCACCCGCAAGAAGGTCGGCCAGCCGCAGGCGCCGAGCGACGAGCGCCGCCTCCTCCTCCTCCGTGCCCTGCTCCTGCATCAGCGGAATCAGCTCGCGCGCGACGAAGGGAAAGGTGACGAAGAACGTCGCCAGCACGATGCCGGGCAGGCGAAGATGATCTGGATGTCGTGGGCCTGCGAGCCACGGCGCCGAACCAGCCTTGCGCGCCGAACAGCAGCACGTAGACCAGGCCCGCGATCACCGGCGACACCGAGAACGGCAGGTCGATCAGGGTGATCAGCAGGCTCTTGCCGCGGAATTCGAACTTGGCGATCGCCCAGGCGGCGATGAGGCCGAACACGAGGTTGAGCGGCACCGCGATCGCGGCCACCAGCAGCGTCAGCCGGATCGCGGCGACGGCGTCGGGATCGGCGAGCGCCGCGAGGTAAGCGCCACACGCCGCTTGCGAGAACGCCTCGGCGAACACGGTGACCAGCGGCAGCACCAGGAACACGGTGAGAAAGGCGACGGCGACGCCGATCAGGAGCCCGCGCACGAGCGCGGACTCGCTGCGTCCCGGGCGCGCCCCGGCGGGGCGCCGCGCCAGCATGGTGGCGATCGCGACCGACATCGCTCACCGGCCTCCGGTGCGGTTCGCCGACCAGCGCTGCAGGCGATTGACCAGCAACAGGACCGCAAACGAGCGACCAGCATCACCACCGCGATCGCGGTCGCGCCCGCATAGTCGAACTGCTCCAGCTTGATGACGATCAGCAGCGGCGCGATCTCGGACACATTGGGCATGTTGCCGGCGATGAAGATCACCGAGCCGTATTCGCCGACGCCGCGCGCGAAGGCGAGCGCGAAGCCGGTCAGCAGCGGCCGGCAAGATCGCCGGCAGGATCACCCGCGTCGCGATCTGCCAGCGCTGGCGCCCAGGCGTCGCGGCGGCTTCCTCGAGCTCGGCCTCGAGATCGGCGCAGCACCGGCTGCACCGTGCGCACGACGAACGGCAGGCCGATGAAGACCAGCGCGATGAGGATGCCGAGCGGCGTGTAGGCGACCTTGATCCCGAGCGGCGCGAGCAGCTGCCCGACCAGCCCGTTGTCGGCGCATACAGCGCGGTCAGGGCGATGCCGGCGACCGCGGTCGGCAGCGCGAAGGGGATGTCGACCATGGCGTCGAACAGCCGCCGCAGCGGGAAATCGTAGCGCACCAGCACCCACGCCACGAGCGTTCCGAACACGAGATTGATGAACGCCGCCAGCAAGGAAATGCCGAAGCTCAATTTCAGTGCATTGAGCGTGCGACGGCTGGTGACGACCGCCATGAATTCGGCAGGGCCGAGTTCCGCAGACCTGAGAAACAAGGCGCCGAGCGGAATGAGAACGATGAGGGCAAGCCAGGTCAGGGTGAGGCCGAGCGTGATCCCAAAGCCCGGGATCACGCTCGGCCGAGACCACCGCAGCCGAGACCGCCGCAAACGACGGACCGGCGAAATCGAAGTCTGGCGCCCCATTTGGCGCGGGAGAATAACGGCCTCGAGGCTCATTGACTAGAAATCTCGTCGAACACGCCCTTGTCGCCGAAATGGGTCTTCTGCGCATTGCGCCATCCGCCGAAAACGTCGTCGACGGTGATGAGTTGCAGCTTCGGAAAGCGACCCGCGAAATTCCTTGCGACCTCCGGATCGCTGGGCCGGTAGAACTGCCGCGCCGCGATTTCCTGGGCCTGCTTGCCGTAGAGGAACTTCAGATAAGCCTCGGCGGCGGCACGGGTGCCCTTGCGTTCCACCACCTTGTCGACCACCGCCACCGGCGGCTCGGCGAGGATCGACAGCGACGGCACCACGATCTCGAACTTGTCCTCGCCGAATTCCTTCAGCGACAGGAAGGCCTCGTTCTCCCAGGCGATCAGCACGTCGCCGACGCCGCGCGTGGCGAACGACACCGTGGAGCCGCGCGCGCCGGTGTCGAGCACGGGGACATTGGCGTACAACGCCTTGACGAAATCCTTCGCCTTGGCCTCCGAGCCGAATTTCTTCTGCGCATAGCCCCAGGCCGCGAGATAGTTCCAGCGCGCCCCGCCCGAGGTCTTCGGATTGGGGGTGACCACCTTGACGCCGGACCTGACGAGATCGTCCCAGTCCTTGATCGCCTTGGGGTTGCCCTTGCGGACCACGAACACGATCGTCGAGGTGAAGGGCGCGGCATTGTTCGGAAGCTTTTGCGCCCATCCTGCGGCGATGAGCCCGCGGTCGGAGATCGCATCGATGTCGTAGGCGAGCGCGAGGGTGACGACATCCGCGGGCAGCCCGTCGATCACCGAACGCGCCTGCGTGCCGGAGCCGCCGTGGGATTGCTTGATCTCGATGGTCTTGCCGGTGGCGGCGGCAAACTCCTTGGCGAAGGCCTTGTTGATGTCGGCATAGAGCTCGCGGGTCGGATCGTAGGAAACGTTGAGCAGCGTCACGTCGGCGGCGGCGGCCGCACCGATCATGGCGGCACCGACATGCGCACCGACGAGAGCGCCGAGCACCGCTTGTTTCGAAATTGCTTTGATCACGATCATATCTCCTTGCCAGGAACCATTCCTGCTTCAAGGTTCCAATCAACAGCGCCTTGCGCGCATTCGTCAATGAAAGCGAATTTCATATTTCGCGGCGCAACGGATCAGCCGTTCTCTCGATCTGGCGGCCGCGCAAAATGATCGGTGTCGTTCAAGCGATCCAGGTCGGTTCCGCAGGCTCAACGCGCCATCTCGCGCGGCACGGGGGTCGCGATGCGCGCAAGCCGTCGGCGCATCGCCGAAACGCGATCGTCGCCCGCATCCTGGTAGAACACCGTGTACCGCGCGAGCGTGGCGGCAAAGGCTTCCGCATCGCTCTGCTTCACGACTTCCAGCGCATCGAAGCCGGCGCGCACCAGAAACAGGAACTGGTCGCGCAGGATCTGCCCCGCGGCGCGCAACTCGCCGACAAACCCATAGCGCTCCCGCAACAGCCGGGCCTGGGTGTAGCCGCGCCCGTCCTTGAAATTCGGGAATGTCAGGACGATGACTGCGAGACGGCCGAGGTAAGGCTCGAGCTCGGCGACCGCGCGGTTGTTCGGCCATTCCACGCCGGTCGGCGCGTCGCGGCGCAGCATCTCGTCGGCGTCGGCGAGGAAGCGCGCCGCCGGAACGATGACCGGAACGCCGTCGGGGATCGGCGCATCGTCGAGCACGCGCACATAGCGCTCTTCCGTCAACCGGCCGTTCTTAATGAGTGGCATAAACACGCTCCTTGAAGGGTTCGACCCCGAGCCGCTTCACCGTCTGCAGGAAGCTCTCGTCGGGCCGTTCGCGCAACTCCACATAGGCGGCCACGATGTCCTCGACGACATCGGCCACTTGGGCATAGGGCACCGCAGGGCCGAGCAGGGCCCCGATCTCGGCCTTCTCGTCGGCGCGGCCGCCGAGGGTGATCTGGAAGAACTCCTCGCCGTTCTTCTCGACGCCGAGGATTCCGATGTGGCCGACATGGTGATGGCCGCAGGCATTGATGCAGCCGGAGATGTTGATGTGCAGCCGGCCGAGACCGCGCGCGAGTTCGAGATCGCGGAACCGGCTGGTCAATTCCTGGGCGACCGGGATCGACCGCGTATTGGCGAGGCTGCAATAATCGAGGCCGGGGCAGGCGATGATGTCGGAGACGAGGCCGACATTGGGCGTGGCGACGCCGACGGCGTCGAGCGCGCGCCACAGCGCCGGCAGGTCGCGCTGGGCGACATGGGGCAGCACCAGGTTCTGCTCATGGCAGACCCGGATCTCGCCGAACGAATAGCGGTCGGCGAGATCGGCGATGGCGTCCATCTGCTCCGACGTGGCGTCGCCGGGCGCGCCGCCCTCGGGCTTGAGCGACGCCGTGACGATGGCATGGCCCGGCACCTTGTGATTGGTGACGGAATTGTCGAGCCAGGCGTCGAACCGCCGGTCCGCCTTGCGCAGGCGCGAAAGCTCCGGCGGATCGTCGGCGAGCCGCGCATAGTCGGGATAGCGGAACCGCGCCGCGATGTCGGCGACGACGGCGGGATCGAGCGCCAGCGCACCGTCCTTGATCGGCAGCCACTCCGCTTCCACCTGTTTGGCGAAGGCGTCGGCGCCGAGGTCGTGGACCAGGATCTTGATGCGCGCCTTGTAGATGTTGTCGCGCCGGGCGGCCTGGTTGTAGACGCGCAGGATCGCCTCGACATAGCTCACGATATCGCGCTTGGGCAGGAACGGCTTGATGGTCTTGCCGATGAACGGCGTGCGTCCGAGCCCGCCGCCGACGATCACCTCGAAGCCGACCTCGCCGGCGCCGTTGCGATGCAGCCGCAGGCCGATGTCGTGGACCTTGATGGCGGCGCGGTCATGGCTCGAAGCCGTGAGCGCGATCTTGAACTTGCGCGGCAGGAAGGTGAATTCCGGATGCATGGTGCAGTGCTGGCGAAGGATTTCCGCCCAGATGCGGGGATCTTCGATCTCGCCGGCGGCGACACCGGCCCATTGGTCGGTGCTGATGTTGCGCACGCAATTGCCGCTGGTCTGCATGCCGTGCAGGCCGGCGCGGCCGAGGTCGGCCATGGCGTCGGGGAGGCTTTCGAGCTTGATCCAGTTGAACTGGATGTTCTGGCGGGTGGTGAAATGACCGTAACCGCGGTCGTAGCGGCGCCCGACATGGGCGAGCATGCGGAGCTGGTCGGACGACAGGGTGCCATAGGGTATCGAGATCCGCGCCATGTAGGCGTGGAGCTGCAGGTAGATCCCGTTCATCAGCCGCAGCGGCTTGAATTCTTCCTCGGTCAATTCGCCCGACATCCGCCGGTGGACCTGGTCGCGGAACTCCGCGACGCGCTCGGCGACGAGGGTGCGATCGAAATCGTCATAGAGATACATGTCAGATCCCGCGATCAGATTCCGCGATCAGATTCCGAAGGTGAGCGGCAGGTCGATGGTCGGGCCGGTGAGCCTGATGCGCTCGCGCAGATTGCCCGGCTCGGGGCGGCCGTCGGCGCCCAGGCGCACCGGCGCCACATAGGCGCCGACCGCGCCGATATCGTCGGCAATGGCGGCCGCGAGCAACGTCGTCGCCGCCGGCGCGGTGTCGACCACCGCGGCCTGGGCCAGCGTGGTCGACCAGTTGCCGTTGAGGGTGCGGTAGACCACGGCGCCATCACCCAGCCGGTTGGCGGTGACGACCACCGGGCCGGTGATCTTGAGCTTCTGCTGCAACGGGGATGTCATGCGGCAATCTCCTTCATGCGGCAATCTGGTTCAAGCCGCAATCTCTTGGGTCATACGCGCGGCGAGCGCAGCCAGCCATAGATCGGAATGGGCGACGACCTCGCCGACGACGATGAGGGCGGGACCCTCGCCGACGTCGGCAGCGAGCGCCTCGAGCGCTTCGAGGCAGCCGGTGGCGCTCGCGGCATCGGCACGGGTGCCGCGCGCCAGCACCGCGACCGGCGTCCGCGGATCGCGCCCGGCGGCGATCAGCCCGTCGCGAACCGCCGACGCGGCGGCGAGGCCCATATAGACGACGACCGTCGTGTGGGGATCGGCAAGCCCCGACCAGTCGGTCGCCAACGCCTGGTCGGCACGATGCGCCGTAACCAGGCTCAGCCGCGTCGCCTCGTTGCGGAGCGTGAGCGGTAAGCCGGCTTGCGCCGCGCAGCCGAGCGCCGCGGTGATGCCGGGAACGACGATCACCGGCACGTCGTTGCGCCTGAGGTAATCGAGTTCCTCGCCGCCGCGGCCGAACACGAAGGGATCGCCGCCCTTGAGTCGCACGACGTTGCGGCCGTCGCGGGCGGCGTCGCGCAGGCGTCGATTGATCTCGTCCTGGCCAAGGCCGGGCACGCCGCGCCGCTTGCCGACGAAGACCCGCTCGGCATCGCGCCGTGCGCGATCGAGAATGCCAGGCGTGACGAGTTCGTCATAGAAGACGACATCGGCGCCCTGCAGCGCATGCAGCGCACGCAAGGTCAGTAGGTCGGGGTCGCCGGGACCGGCGCCGACCAGATGCACCATGCCGGTCGGACGATTTTCGTTGCCGAGGTTCGCCTTGCCGAGGTTCGCGATGTCGCGAATGAGGGCGGCTTCCGCCTCGCGTCCGCGGCCCGCCACCACCGCGGCGCCGATGCGCCCATCGACGGCCCGCTCCCAGAAGCGACGCACCGCGTGGGCACCGTGGCGGCCGTCGGCAAGGCGGCCGCGATAGCGGCGCAGCAGGGCCGCAAGCTCGCCGATGCGCGCCGGCAGCAGCGCCTCGATGCGCTCGCGCAGGCGCCGCGCCAGGACCGGCGAGGCACCGCCGGTGCCGATGGCGACGACCACCTCGCCGCGATCGATGATGGCTGGAAAGATGAAGCTCGACAGCTCCGGCCGGTCCACCACATTGACCGGAACATTGCTGGCACGGGCCAGTGCCGCGACGGCATCGTCGAGCTTGGTGCCGGTCGCCGCGACCACCATCCTGAAGCCGCGGAAATTCGCCTGCAGCGGGTCCGACAAAGCGAGTTCGAGCCGCCCCGGAGGCGCGCTCGCGAGCAACATCTCCTCCGCCACGTCAACGTCATCGGAATACCAGCAGACATCGGCGCCGGCGGCCCGCAGCAGCCGCAGCTTGTTGAGCGCGGCAGGGCCGGCGCCGATCAGCGCGACCGTCCCAGCACTCACGTCCAAAAACACGGGCAAGAAACGCATCGCCGAAATTTCCTCGTTGACGAGAATATATTTCTATATAGATAGAGAAACAGTGCTTCAAATAGAAAAAATTTCTTCTACAGATGAGACCCGCCTTGGAACAACTCGCCTCTGAACCTGCCCAAAAAGAGATCATTCTCCTCGTCGTCGATCATCATGGCCGCGAGCATGCGCTCCCTGCCCTCGACGGCTGGCGCGTGATGGAGGTGATCCGCGACTGGGGCATCTCGGTCAAGGCGGCGTGCGGGGGCGCCTGCGCATGCGCCTCGTGCCACGTCTATGTGGACGAGCCCTGGGTCGAGCGCCTGCAACCGCCGACCGCCGAGGAGGAGGACCGTCTCGACGAGGCGCTGGCGGTGGAGCCGTCGTCGCGGCTCTCGTGCCAGATCCTGATGTCGCCCGGCATCAGCGGCTTGAAGGTCCGGCTGGCGCCGGGTTCGGAACGGGAGTGAGCGCCATGGACCGCCTCGACGAACTCGAAGCCCAGAGCATCTTCATCTTCCGCGAAGCGTTCGCCCGCATGAAGAAGCTCGCCTTGCTGTGGTCGCTCGGCAAGGATTCCAACGTGATGATCTGGCTCGCGCGCAAGGCCTTCTTCGGCCATTTGCCGTTTCCCGCCATGCATGTGGACACCGGCAAGAAGTTCCCCGAAATGTATGCGTTCCGCGACCGCTACGCCGGCGAATGGAACCTCGACCTGATCGTCGAGCAATGCCCGCCGCTGGAAGGGATCGACCCGACGCTGCCGCCCGCCGCCCGCTCGGCGGCGCGCAAGACCGAAGGGCTCAAGCTGGCACTGGCCAAGTACGGCTTCGACGGGCTGATCGCCGGCATCCGCCGCGACGAGGAGGCGACGCGCGCCAAGGAGCGGGTGTTCTCCCCGCGCGGCCTCGAAGGCAACTGGGATGTCCGCGACCAGCCGCCGGAATTCTGGGACCATTTCAGCGCCAGGCTGCCGGCCGGCGCGCATCTGCGCGTCCATCCGATCCTGCATTGGACCGAGACCGACATCTGGACCTACACGCGCCGCGAAGGCATTCCGATCATCCCGCTTTATCTCGCCAGGAACGGCATGCGTTACCGCTCGCTCGGCGACGCCGACATCACCTCTCCGGTGCCCTCGCAGGCGCGCACCATCGACGAGATCATCGCCGAGCTCGACATCACCAAGACGCCCGAGCGCTCCGGCCGCGCCATGGATCACGAGTCCGAGGACGCCTTCGAGCGCCTTCGCGTCTCCGGCTATTTGTAAGGAAGCAGCGTCATGAATGCCCGCGTTTCGCCCGACCTCGACGTCAACGCCGCGTTCTCGCGTCCGCTGGTGCGCATCGTCATCGTCGGCCATGTCGACCACGGCAAATCGACCCTGATCGGACGCCTGCTGGCGGAGACCGGCAGCCTGCCCGACGGCAAGCTCGAGCAGCTCAAGGCGGTCAGCGCGCGGCGCGGCATGCCGTTCGAACTGTCGTTCCTGCTCGATGCGCTGCAGACCGAGCGCGACCAGGGCATCACCATCGACACCAGCCAGATCCGCTTCCGCACCCCGTCGCGGGATTTCGTCCTGATCGACGCGCCCGGCCACACCGAGTTCCTGCGCAACATGATCACCGGCGCCTCCCAGGCCGATGCCGCCGTGCTGATCGTCGACGCGGCCGAAGGCGTGCGCGAGCAGACCAGGCGGCACGGCTATCTCCTGCATCTGCTCGGCGTGCGCCAGGTCATCGTCGTCATCAACAAGATGGATCGCGTGGGCTATGACGACAGCCGGTTCCGCGAGATCGACGCCGAGATCAGCGCCCACCTCGGCGGCTTCGGGGTCAAGCCCGCCGCAGTGATCCCGATTTCGGCGCGCCACGGCGACGGCGTCATCGCGCGCACCGCGGCGATCGACTGGTATGACGGCCCGACCGTCATCGAAGCGCTCGACCGATTCCTGCCGGCGCAGCCGGCGACCGCGCTACCGCTGCGCCTGCCGGTGCAGGCGGTCTACAAGTTCGACGATCGCCGCATCGTGGCGGGGCGCATCGAAAGCGGGACGATCGCGATCGGCGACGAGATCGCGGTGGCGCCGTCGGGCAAGCGCGCCAGGGTCCGCTCCATCGAAGCGTGGCCCGCCACCGACACCGGCAACCTGCCCGTGGAAGCGAGCGCCGGCCGCTCGGTCGGCATCACGCTCGATCGCGAACTGTTCGTCGCGCGCGGCGATGTCATCGCCTCGGCTGCGTCGCGCGCGCCGACGGCGCAGCGGCTCGAGGCGCGCATCTTCTGGCTCCATGGCGAGCCGCTGGCGGCCGGCGCCATGGTCACGGTGCGGGTCGGCACCGCCGAGGGGCGTGGGACCGTCACGGCGATAAAGAATTCGGTCGATCCCGGCGAGGTCGCGGTCACCCATGCCGAGACGGTGGGGCAGAACCATGTGGGCGACATCGAGATCGCGCTTGCCGCGCCGTTGGCCGTCGACCTCTACGAGAACAACCCGCGCACCGGCCGGGTGGTGCTCGAGTATGGCGGACGCATCGCCGGCGGCGGACTGGTGCTGGCGCTGCTCGGCGAGGCGAAAACCACCGACGCGCCGGCCGCCGTCGCGGCGCTCCAGGCGCGCGCCACCACTCTCGGCCGCACGCTTGCAGGCCTCGACGTGACCGGGCGCCTGTCGGCGTTCCGCCGCGAGGTCGAAGGCCCGATCGCGTTCACCACCAGCTTCGGGCTCGAGGACCAGGTCATCCTGCATCACATCTGCGAGGCCGGGCTCGACATCGATCTCGTCACGCTCGACACCGGGCGGCTGTTCGCGGAAACCTACGCGACCTGGGAAGAGACCGAGCAGCGCTATGGCCGCCGCATCCGGGCGATCTACCCCCGGCACACCGCGCTCGAAGCCCTGGTCGCCGCGCAGGGCATCAACGGCTTCTACACGTCCCGCGAGGCCCGGACCGCCTGCTGCGACATTCGCAAGGTCGAGCCACTCAACCGCGCGCTGGCCGGCGCCGCCGGCTGGATCACCGGCCTGCGCGCCGACCAGTCGGCCCATCGCGAGGCGATCGGCCTCGTCGCCGCCGATCCCGGCCGCGGCCTCCTCAAGCTCAGCCCGCTCCACGACTGGACCCGCGAGATGGTGGCGACCTTCGCGGGCGCCCACCGGGTGCCGGCCAATCCGCTGCACGAGAAGGGCTTCGCCTCGATCGGCTGCGCCCCCTGCACCCGCGCGATCCGCCCCGGCGAGCCGGAACGGGCGGGACGCTGGTGGTGGGAAGACGAAAGCAAGAAGGAGTGCGGCCTGCACACCAAGCCGGGAACGGCGCGTTAGGGCACGGTCCCTCCACAGCCTGCCCTCCACAGCCTGCCTAGGTTTTTCACCTCCTCGCGGATATAACGAGGCTGCCACCGCACGCCCGCGCCTGTCCGGGCCACAGAGGAGGGACCTCATGAAGAGATTGATCCTTGCCGCGCTCATTTCGAGCTTCGCCGCGACCGCCTATGCGCAAGGCCCGACCTGCAAGGCGCAGGCCGACGAAAAGAAGCTCGCCGGCGCCGCACTCAAGAGCTTCATGACGAAGTGCGAGAAGGACGCGTCGAAGTCCTGCGGCATCGCGGCCACGGAAAAGAAGCTCAACGGCGCAGCGAAGACCAGCTTCACCAAGAAGTGCGTCACCGACTCGGTCGGCGCCTGACGCCGGTCGCCTGCCGGAACTTTCCCTGTGGTCATTCCAGGGGCCGGCCGCAGGCCGGTGCCCCGCGCTCCGGTCATGCGCGGCGACCGCCGAAGCGAACGATGATCCCGCGCCAAGACACATGCCAAGACCAACGCGCAAAAACGAACGCCAAGAACCAAGAAGAGCAGATCGTGGAGTCCCGCCACCCAGCGACAATGGCCGCGCAGGCGCTCGGATGGGTCGACGAGCAGACCAAGGCGCTCATTCCCCCGGTGCATCCGGCCACGACTTTCATTCGCGATCCCGACAACCAATACCGGGCCGGCTATTCCTACGGCCGGTCGACAAACCCGACATTCGTCGTGCCGGAAGCGCTGTTGACGGGCTGGAGGGCGGGGCGGCCTGCCTCACCTTTGCATCGGGAATGGCGGCAGCGACGGCGGTATTTTTGGCGCTCAAGCCCGGCGATCACGCCGTCGCGCCGCAGGTCATGTATTGGGGGCTGCGGAACTGGCTGAGGAGTTACGCAGCGGATCGGGGCGTGGTCGTCGATTTTGTCGACGCCAGCGCGACCGACGCGCTCGCGGCAGCGGTGCAGCCCGGCCGGACCAAGCTGATTTGGATCGAGAGCCCGGCCAATCCGACTTGGGCGATCACCGACATTGCCGCCGCCGCCGAGATTGCCCACGGCGCCGGTGCGCGCCTTGCCGTCGACAGCACGGTCGCCACGCCGGTCCTGACGCGGCCGATCGAGCTCGGCGCCGACATCGTCATGCATTCGGCCACGAAATATTTGAACGGCCATAGCGACGTTGTGGCCGGGGCGCTGGTTGCCGCGCGCGATGATGAATTCTGGGAGCGGATCGCGGCCATCCGCACCGGCAATGGTGCGATCCTCGGCTCCTTCGAGGCTTGGCTGCTGCTCCGCGGCATGCGCACCGCTGTATTTGCGCGTGGAACGCTGCTGCCGCACGGCGCAGGCGATCGCCGAACATTTTGCCGGCCATCGCCGCATCGTCGCTTCGCTCTATCCCGGCTTGCCCGATCATCCCGGTCACGCCGTCGCGGCGCGCCAGATGCTAGGCGGCTTCGGCGGAATGCTCAGCATTCGCGTCGCCGGCGGGGAGAATGCGGCGATCGCGGCGGCCGCGCGGGTGAAAGTGTGGAAGCGGGCGACTTCCCTCGGGGGCGTCGAGAGCCTCGTCGAGCACCGCGCCTCCATCGAAGGTCCCGGATCGCCCGCGCCACCCGACCTGCTGCGGCTATCGGCAGGAATTGAGGACCCTGCCGATCTGATCGGAGATCTCGAGCAAGCCCTGGCGGGAGCCGGCTGACGCGTTCCGGCAAACGGCCGTTCTCTCTACCCCGTGCGCCATTTGCCGAAATGGGTCTCGGCGCGGCGCACCAGCGCGTTGAGGAATATCGCCATGGCCGCCAGCATGCCGACCAACCCGAACAGCTTGGCCGGCTCGAAATTCTGGGTGAACAGCGTGGTGAAATAACCGATCCCGGCGATCGACACGTAGAGTTCGGCGAGCAGCACGCCGAGCAGGACCCCGCTCATGCCGAGCCGCATGCCGGCGAAGAAGCTCGGCACCATGTGCGGGAAGATCACGTGGCGGAACATCTGCCAGCGGCTGGCCCCCATGGAGCGCGCGCTGGTCATCAGGATCGGTTTGAGGTTCTGCACGCCCGCCACCACCGTGACCACCACGGGAAACACGCCATGGGTGACGCCGAACGCGATCTTCGATGCGGCGCCGATGCCGAAATACAGGATGAACAGCGGCAGGATGGTGATCTGCGGCATGCCGTAGAGCAGCAGCACGATCGGAAACACGCTGAGCCGCACGAACGGCTGCAGCCCGATGGCAAGGCCGAGCGCGAGGCCGACCGCGACCGCGATGACGAAGGCGACGGCGAGCTCGAACAAGGTGATCTGCAGCGCCGCCGGGACGCCAGCGGTACTGAATAACGTGCCAGGTCGACAGGGTACGAGGAAGGGCGGGCCGAGGCTCACGGGAAAGGTACCGCAAAGGCCAGCGATCACCTTCGAAGGCGGGCTCAGGAACAGCGGATCGACGAACCAGCGGGCGGCGATTTCCCAAACCGCGACCAGCGCCGCGATGACGAGGAGCCGGGCGAGCCCCGGGCGCCGCGCGAGATAGCGCACGAGACCGGTCCACAGGGATGGCTGGGCGCGCTTCGTCAATTCCATTTCCCCCGCGCTTCGAGGGTCGAGACGATGGCGTTGAGGACCGCCGCGATCGCGATCACGAACACGATGTAGGCGAACATCGGCGCCATCTCCATCGACTCCGCGAGCGACACGATCCGGTGGCCGAGGCCGCCGAGCGAAGCCAGCGTTTCGCTGCCGATGATCGACAGCAGCGCCGTGGTGAAGCCCATCCGCAGGCCGGTGAGAATCACCGGCAGCGCCGCCGGCAGCAGCACGAAGCGGAACAGATGGTGGTCCGACGCCCCCATGGAGCGTGCCGCGGTGACGTAGAGGCGATCGACGCCGCCGAAGCCGGCGATGGTGTTGAGCGTGATCGGAAAGAAGCTGATGGTCGCGCCGATCGCGATCTTGGAGGCCGGGCCGAGGCCGAAGAACAATACGAACAGCGGCAGGAACAGAATGATCGGGATCGCATAAAGACCGGCGAACAGCGGCTCGAACACCTTGGTCAGGTAGGGCGAGCGGCTGATGAGATAGCCGGTGGTCAGGCCGCCGGCGACCGCGATGGAAAACGCCGCCGCCAGCTCGCCGAGCGTGATCTTGAGATCGTCGACATATTCGCCGGTTCGCAAGATCTCGACGAGATCATGGAACACCGCGACCGGATTGGGCAGCAGCAGCCGGTTCACGCCCCAGCGCGTCGCGGCGAGATACCACAGCGCGATCAGGCCGGCGAGGAACGCCGCCTGCACGAGACGGCCGAGCCAGGCATCGCGGGATCGCGGCGCCATCACAGCGGTCCCGACGGCGCCGGCGCGGATGCGAGGCCCGATTGCAGCACCGCCTTGCGGATCTCCTCATGCAGCAGGCCGTAGAGCCGGTTGCGAAGCACGGCGAATTTCTCCGAGGTGACGAATTCCGGTCGGCGCGGATGCGGCTCGTCGACCGCGATGATCTCCTTGATGGTGCCGGGACGCGCCGAAAACACCGCGACCCGGTCGGCGAGAAACACCGCCTCGCCCAGGCTGTGGGTGACGAACACGATGGTCTTGCCGCTGCGCGCCAGCAGCACGGAGAGGTCCTCGCCGAGGATCATGCGGGTCTGCTCGTCGAGCGCGCCGAACGGCTCGTCCATCAGCAGGATCGGCGTCTCCAGGGAGAGCGCACGGGCGAGCGCCGCGCGCTGGCGCATGCCGCCGGACAATTGCGCCGGATAATGCGCGGCGAACTCGGCGAGCCCCACCGCGGCGAGCGACTGCCTCGCCCGCGCCGCTGCGTTGCGATTTCGGCACGCCCTGGAAGGTCATGCCGAGCTCGATGTTCTCGATCACTGTGTTCCACGGAAACAGCGCGTTCTCCTGGAACACGAAGGCGATGTCGCGCGGGCGCGGCCCGCGCACCGGCCGGCCCAGCACGTCGACGCTCCCGGCGCTCGGCTGTGCCAATCCGCCGATCACGTTGAGGAGCGTGCTCTTGCCGCAGCCGCTCGGCCCGATCAGGCACAGCAGTTCGCCGCGCGACACCACGAGCGAGGTATCGAGCAGCGCGCGCACGAAGCGCTGCTCGCCCGCCTCGCCGAACTGATGGGAAACGCCGCGCACCCTGATCGCGACTTCCTCCGAGACCATCCCGACACCTTGTCCGATTTGCGTGGCGGCGCGGTATGTCCGCGGCATTAAACGGGTTGCGCGGGACAAGCCCGCGCAAAGTGCTTTCCAATCGAGCGATAGCGCGTCAATTCTTCGGCAGGAAGGCCTCGGTGTAAAGCTTGCTCGTATCGGGCTTCTCGGGAAGCGCGCCCATCTCGACGAAGGAGCGCGCCAGCACGTCGAGCGCCTTGGCGTCGAACCGCCCGGTCCTGTTGAACACCGGCATCAATTCGTCGTAGTTCGCGGTGGCGACCGACTTCGAGACCTCGGCGACGCGCATTGCGATGGCGATCGTCTCGTCGCGGTGGTCGCGCATGTATTGAACGCTCTCGAACCACGCCGCGAGAAATTTGCGGACCGCCTCGGGATTGCCGTCGACCAAGCCCTTGCGCGCGAAAATCACGTGCACATGAAAATCCGGGATGCGGTCGCCGAACCGCACCAGGATGCGGCCGGTGCCTTCCTCGACCAGCCGCAGCACCGTGCTCGATTCGGTCACCACGCCGTCGATCTGGCGGGTTTTGAGCGCGGCCGCCTGGGCGGTCGTGGTGCCGAGCGGCGCGATCTTGATGCCGTCCGAGCCCCAGCCGTGGGAGCGCGACAATTCCTGGGCGAGCCAGTAGGTCAGCGATCCCGTGGTCGAGACGCTCACCGTGCGGCCTTTGAGGTCGTCCTCGGTCTTCACCGGGCCGTCCTTGGCCACCACCATCATGATGGTGCGGGGCCGGTCGGCCATCGCCGCAACGGCGAGCATCGGCGCGCCCTTGACCTCGAAGGCGATGGTGGGGCCACCGCCGAGCGCAAAATCGATGGCATTGGCGGAGAGCGCCTGCACCAGCCGCGCATCGCCGCCGAAATTGGCGATCTCGAGATCGATGCCGTGCGCCTTGAAGATGCCGGCGGCGACGCCGACATCGGCCGCCATGAAGGCGAAGTTCTGCGCCTGGGCCTTGCCGACGCGGATGGCGACCTGCGCCTGCGCCGTGACGCCGCACGCCAGTACGCCGCACGCCAAGAGACCGGATGCCAGGACACCGCACGCCAGGACGACCCGCGCGGCAGCGGCGAGCGCGCGTGCCGGGCCGGTTTCCAAACGATCCCTCGTCATCGCGATTTCCGTTCCTGCCATTGCCTGCCCGCCATTGCCTGCCGCCATTGCTGCCCACGCACAAATGCCTCGTTTTGCGGCAGATTGATCGTATCCGATGCCGCCGGCAAGGCGGCTGTCCGGTAGGATTTTTCTCACAAGCCCGTACCTCCCGCAAAATGCAAATAGAGAAAATCGGAATCGACCACTTCCATGTGAGTTGCTTTGCGGGCCGGGATGAAATATGCGTCAGTATGGCTCACAAGAACGGGACCGAACCGTCGATTGCTGAGGCGATCCAATTTGGCCGAAGGCCTGAAGAGCTTCCCCTAGAAGTAGACGTATGAAGTGGAGGACTTACATGAGGACGAAACGCGGGTTGTATCTGGGCGTGGCGGCGGTCGCCATCGCTCTCGCTTTCGGCGTCGCCGCGACGCCGGCAAGCGCGCAGAACTCGGCGGCGGTGAGCATCGGCACCACCGACATCGGTGGCGTCGTCACCGGCCCCAATGGACCGGAAGCCGGCGTGTGGGTGATCGCCGAGACCACTGATCTCCCGACCAAGATGAACAAGACCGTGGTGACCGACGATCAGGGCCGTTACGTGATCCCGGATCTGCCCAAGGCGAATTACACGGTGTGGGCGCGCGGCTACGGCCTCGTCGATTCCGCAAAGGCGCAGAGCGAGCCGGGCAAGATCGTGAACATCACGGCAATTCCGGCCCCGACCGAAGCGGCCGCGGCCCAATACTATCCGGCGATCTATTGGTTCTCGATGCTTCATATCCCGGAGAAGAGCAAGTTCCCCGGCACCGGCACGGGAGCCAACGGCAACGGCATGCCGACCACCATGAAGAGCCAGTTGCAGTGGGCCGACCAAGTCAAGACCAATGGCTGCTATGCCTGCCATCAGCTTGGCAACAAGGCCACCCGTGAAATTCCGAAGGAACTCGGCAGCTTCAAGAATTCGGTCGAGGCCTGGGAACGCCGCGTCCAATCCGGACAGGCGATGACCGGCATGGCCGCCGCCCTCGGCCGCCAGGAGCCCAAGACCTCGATTGCGAACCTCGCCAATTGGACCGACCGGATTGCGGCAGGCGAACTGCCTTTCGCCAAGCCGGAACGCCCGCAAGGCATCGAGCGCAATGTCGTGATCACCCAGTGGGATTGGGGCACGGAAAAGACCTACCTGCACGACCAGGTCTCGACCGATAAGCGCAAGCCGACCGTCAATGCCAACGGCAAGCATTTCGGCGCGACCGAGGAAAGCGCGAACTGGTTCCCGGTGTTCGATCCGGCGACCAATCAGCCGACCCAGGTCACCATGCCGATGCGCGACGCCGACATGGAATCGACCAAGACCAACACCATGGCGCCGTCGGCCTACTGGGGCGAAGAGGCGATCTGGGACAGCCAGGTCAGCATCCACAGCCTGATCATGGACGAGCGTGGAGACGTCTGGTTCACCTCGCGGGTCGGCAATCCCGACAACCCGGCGTTCTGCAAGGCCGGCTCGGATCATCCGTCCGCCAAGGCGTTCCCGATCAAGGAATCCACCCGCCACCTGGCGATGTACGATCCCAAGACGAACACCACCAAGCTGCTCCGGACCTGCTTCAACACCCACCATGTCGTGTTGGCGGAAGACGCCGACAATACGCTGTGGGTCAGCGCCGGCGGACCGCAGCAAGGTGCCATCGGCTGGGTGAATCGCCGCGTGTGGGAGGAGACCGGCGACGAGGCAAAGGCCCAGGGCTGGGCTCCGGTGGTCATCGACACCAACGGCAACGGCAAGCTCGACGACTACGTGCAGCCGAACCAGGCCGTCGATGCCACCAAGGACAAGCGGCTCAATGCGGGCCTCTACGGGGTCGGCGTAAACCCGGCCGATGGGACGGTCTGGGGCGCGGTGCTCGGATATCCGGGCTATGTGCTTCGGTTTGATCCCAAGACCAAGCTGTCGGAGATCTACGAGCCGCCGTTCCCGGGCTTCGGGCCGCGTGGCTTCGACATCGACCGCAACGGCATCGCCTATATGCCGCTGTCGAGCGGTCACCTCGCCGCATTCGACCGCCGCAAGTGCAAGGGCCCGCTCAATGGACCGCAGGCCGCCGAAGGCAAGCTGTGTCCGGAAGGTTGGACCCTGACGGCGTTCCCCGGCCCGCAGTTCCGCGACATCGCCGAAAACGGCAGCGCGGAGGCGAGCTATTACACCTGGGTCGACCAGCAAAACACCGCCGGCCTCGGCAACAACGTCCCGCTCGCAACCGGCAACGCCAACGAGTCGTTGATGGCGCTGGTGGACGGCAAGTGGGTCAACATGCGGGTTCCCTATCCGCTCGGCTTCTTCGCCAAATGGATGGATGGCCGCATCGACGATCCGAATACCGGCTGGAAGGGCCGCGCGCTGTGGGCGACCGACGGCAACCGGACGCCGTTCCATCGCGAAACCGGCAAGGGAACATTGCCGAAGCTCAGCAAGTTCCAAATCCGTCCTGACCCGCTTGCGCGGTAAGGGAGAGATCGGCCGGGTCGGTGACCCGGCCCGTTTCCAGGAATGCCCGGCCTTTGGCCGGGCATTTTTCTTGTGTGCGATCAGTTGACGAGCGCTATCCGTTTCAGGTTGGACCGGGTAGCGCTCTGAAATCTTTGATTTTGAGCATGATCTTGTCCGAGAAGTCGGGATCATGCAGTGGGCGAGCGAAGTCGGCGGCGACGCCGTTATCCCAACGGGAAAACGGACGCTCCAGCGATCCGCATGCGGGCTGGAACGGTGCCGGATAGACCGGGCAGCACGATCCCAAGCGCAGCACGATCCCAAGCAGAGAAACTATCCCGCGCGGCGCTGGGTGGAGCGAAGCCGGCTCTTGCGGGCGAGACCGGGCTTGCTGCCGGGCTCGGGCGTATTCATGAGATCATAGCGTACGCCGCTCGGCATCACCAGATAACGCGACACGATCCGCATCTTGCCGCCTTTTGCGGGTTCGCCTTCCACGATGTAGCGGGTGCCGACCGGGAACCGCGCCGGGAGCCGAGGCTGCTGCGTAGCCATGATGAGTTCTCCGTCGCTGATCTTGCCAGGCCGCTCGGCACAATCTTGCCAGGAACCACGAGCCCGCCGGTAAGCTAAACATTCTTCCGGACCGGGGGTTCCGCGCCAGAAATATCAAATATGTGCATTTGCAGGCGGCCTCGCGGCCTCTCGGGGAACATGGTAGGAAAGCTTCGTGACAGGTGAATGTCGGCATGAATGCGCCCGATGAATGCGCCACTGAAAACCATCGACGGGTCGGGCGACATCGCCGCGATGATGCATGCCATGGGCGCCCAGGCGCGCGCTGCGGCGCGCCGCCTCGCCCTGGCCGCGCCGGCGGAGAAAGATCGCGCGCTCGGTGCCATGGCGCAGGCGGTGCGCCGCGCCGCGCCGGCGATTCTCGCCGCCAATAGCGACGACCTCGCGGAGGCCCGCAAGGCCGGCGCTACCGCGGCCTATCTCGACCGGCTCGGGCTCGACGAAAAACGGGTCGCCGCGATCGCCGCCGGTCTCGACGCCATCGCCGCGGTCGCTGACCCGGTCGGAACCATTGCCGCCGCCTGGGACCGGCCGAATGGCATGCGCATCGAACGGGTGCGGGTGCCGCTCGGCGTCGTCGGCGTCATTTACGAGAGCCGGCCCAACGTGACCGCAGACGCCGGAGCGCTTTGCCTCAAGGCCGGCAATGCGGTGATCCTGCGCGGCGGCTCCGACAGTTTTCGCTCGTCGCGCGCCATTCATGCTGCGCTGGCCGTCGGCCTGGGCGAGGCCGGCCTGCCGGACACCGCGATCCAGTTGGTGCCGACCCGCGACCGCGATGCGGTCGGGCTGATGCTGGCCGGGCTCGACGGCATGATCGACGTGATCGTGCCGCGCGGCGGCAAGGGTCTCGTCGCCCGGGTGCAGGCGGAGGCCCGCCTGCCGGTGTTTGCCCATCTCGACGGCAATTGCCACGTCTATGTGGACCGGGCGGCCGATCCCGCCATGGCTCAGGCGATCGTTCTCAATGCCAAGATGCGCCGGACGGGAGTCTGCGGCGCCGCCGAAACCTTGCTGGTGGACCGTGCCGCCGCCGCGACCCATCTCGTCCCCCTCGTCCGCATGCTGCTCGATGCCGGCTGCGCGGTGCGCGGCGATCGCGATGTCCAGGCTGCCGATCCGCGGGTGACAGCCGCCACCGCCGACGACTGGAGCACGGAATATCTCGACGCCATCATCGCCGCCAAGGTCGTCGACGGGGTCGGCGAGGCGATCGCCCATGTCGAGCGCTTCGGCTCCCATCACACCGACGCCATCGTCACTGCCGATCCGGCAGCGGCCGACCGATTCCTGCGCGAGGTCGATTCGGCCATCGTGCTGCACAACGCCTCGACCCAGTTCGCCGACGGCGGCGAGTTCGGGTTCGGCGCCGAGATCGGCATCGCCACCGGACGGCTGCATGCGCGCGGCCCGGTCGGCGTCGAGCAGCTCACCACCTTCAAATATCGCGTCCACGGTTGCGGTCAGACGCGTCCATGACGAGTAGAGGCCTCAGCAGGGCCTGCGGCGGGAAGACGCACCGTCCGTATTCCGGCGCCTAAGTCGCGTGCGCGAGGGTTCCCGAATTTCGATGCCGACACCGTGCCGCGCACCCGGAACCTGCGGGACCGACGAAGCCGCCCCGCTCCCTCCGACCTATCGCATTCCGCCGTTCGCGGCCGGCCAGCGCATCGGTCTGTTCGGCGGAACCTTCGATCCGCCCCATGAAGCCCATCTCAGCGCCTGCCTGCTGGCGATGAAGCGGCTGCACTTGGACCGGGTGTGGTGGCTCGTCACGCCCGGCAACCCGCTCAAGGATACCCGCGGCCTCGCCCCGCTCGACCAACGGATCGCCGCGGCGCGCGTGCTCGCCCGCCACCCCCGCATCGTCGTGACCGGGTTGGAGGCGGGAATTGGGGTGCGTTTCACCTACGACACGATCCATCACCTGGTGGTGCGTTGCCCCGGGGTCCGATTCGTCTGGATCATGGGCGCCGACAACCTCCGCACCTTCCACCGCTGGCAGAATTGGCGTCGCATCGCCGCGCTGGTGCCGATCGTCGTGGTCGATCGCCGCGGGCCGAGCCTTTATGCCATGGGCAGCGTCACCGCGCAGGCCCTTGGCCGCTTCCGCATTCCCGAACGGGCGGCAGCGCTGCTGCCTGGCCACCGGCCGCCGGCCTGGGTGTTCCTGCATGGGCTGAAGTCGCCGCTGTCCTCGACGGCATTGCGGGCGATGCGCCAGTCGCAAAAGAGTCGTTGAAGCGGCGCAATATGAGGCGTTGCCATTCCGGCACAGGCAAGCGCGAATCGGTGTTTGGGAACACACGACCCTTGAATCCGTTAACGAGTTGCACTTATCTTACGATTGTGGCCCCGGGCAGGGTGCCCGGCACAGTGGAACGGAAAGGGAAGGAACCTCTGTCCACAGTTGCAATCTTGCGGGCCGGCACCGACCGCCCCGACATCGTCTCCAAGGCGCGACCTGACGCCGACGAGACGCTCCGCATCGTCCTCGCGCGTCTCGACGAGATGAAGGCCGAGGACACCACCACCATCGACCTGCGCAATGATTCCGCCATCGCCGACTACATGGTCGTGACCTCCGCGAGGTCCAATCGCCATGTGGGATCGGTGGCGGATCGCGTGCTCGAAGATCTGCGCGAAGCCGGGCTGACCGGTCTGCGGGTCGAAGGCATGCCCCATTGCGATTGGGTCCTGATCGACGCAGGCGACGTGGTCGTCCACGTCTTCCGGCCGGAAGTGCGCACCTTCTACAATCTCGAGAGATTGTGGACGCGCGGGCGGAATGCGGGACGCGCGAGCTAGCAGGCTCGGGCTGCGATCGTGTCGGCGTCGCGGGCGCCGGTGGGACAATTTGTAGCGCCGATCGCGCCGCGTGCCGGCGTGGTCGGGGAAGTCGAGTCTGGGCCATGCGGATCGTGGTTGCCGCGGTCGGCCGGCTCAAGGCCGGGGCCGAACGCGAGCTTGCCGGGCGTTACCGTGATCGGGCGGCCAAGACCGGCCGCGCTCTCGGAATCCGCGACATCGAGGTCATCGAGGTCAGGGACAGCCGCGCCCGCGAACCTGAACGCCGCATTCTCGAAGAATCGATCGCGCTCGCCAGCGTGATTCCGGACGGCGCCATCACCGTCACCCTGGACGGGCGCGGCGACAGCGCGTCCAGCGAGTCCTTCGCCGGCCGGCTGCGCGCCTGGAACGATGCCGGCCGCGCCAACGTCTTCTTCGCCATCGGCGGCGCCGACGGCCTCGGCGAGGTGCTGCGCCAGCGCGCCGACCTGAGTCTCGCCTTCGGCACCGCGACCTGGCCCCATCAACTTGTGCAAATCATGCTGCTGGAGCAGATTTATCGGGCCTTTACGATCCTGTCCGGACACCCCTACCATCGCGAGTGACGTTGGCGGGAAGGCGGCGGGATGGCGGGTCCGGGAGCAGCCGCAGCTTTGTCGTCGTGGCGCATGATTGCGAGCTTGCTGACGGCGTGATCCTGCCCCAATTGGCCGCTATTTGTCATAAAGTTGTGCTGGAATATCAGCGGAACCCAAATTGGCGAAACCTGGAATTGGCGAAGATGGTCTGGCGCCGATGACGTTGTCCGCCCCGATGTTGCCTGCCCCGACTGCATCGGTTTTTCGAAGCCGCATCGCAGTCGCGGCCTGCCTCGTCCTGGCCGTCGGGATCGTTTCGGCGCAGACTAGGCCGTTAAGGAAACCGGCGCCGCCGGCCGACGTCGCCAAGCAACGCGAACAGAACGTCGAATCGCCGCACAAGGCCGACAAGGCGGCGCAGCAACCGGCCTCCGCCGAGGTCATCAAGCAGCGCGAGCAGGAACTCGATTCGCTGCGCGCCGAGCAGCAGCAGGCGGCCGAGGCCGAGCAGAAGCTCGCCGCTGAAAATGAGATGCTCTCCGACGACCGGCGCAAGCTCACGGCATCGCTGGTCGAAGGCGCCGCCCGCATTCGCACCGACGAAGAGCGGGTGACGGCCGCGGAAACCCGCATGCATGAATTGGAAGGCAGCGAAGCGGCCATCCGCAAATCGCTGACGGGCCGCCGCGCCGTGATCGCCGAAGTGTTGGCGGCGCTTCAGCGGATCGGCCACCACCCGCCGCCGGCGGTGTTCGCGGGAGCCCAGGACGCACTCGAGTCGATCCGCACCGCGATGTCGCTCGGCGCCGTGCTGCCGGAGATGCGGGTCGAGACCGAGACCCTGATGACCGAGCTTGCCGGATTGGTTCACGTGCGTCAGGATTTGGCGGTCGAGCGCGACCGCCAGGCGAGCGAGATCGCCGAGCTCGGCGCGGCGCAGAAGCGCATGTCGGCGCTCGTCGAAGAGCGCCAGAAGCGCCAGGCGGAGGTCGAACATGCCATGGACGGAGAGCGCCAGCGCGTGCTCGCTTTGGCGCGCCAGGCCGATAATCTCAAAGATTTGATCGCCAAGCTCGAGCAGGGCGTCGACAGCGCCAGGCAGGCGGCGCGCTTCGCCGCCCGTCCGCCAGAGGAATCGAAAGCCTTCCGACGCCAAGTCCGGCCCTGCCGCAGCCAAGGAGCCGACCGGGCTGGCGCCGCTTGTCGCCTTCGCTGCGGCCAAAGGAACGCTGTTATTGCCCGCCAACGGTGTTAAATTGAAGGAGTTTGGGGCCACCGATCGCGCTGGCGGCACCGAAAAGGGCATCTCCATCGCGACGCGGGCCGGCGCTCAGGTCACCGCGCCGAGTGACGGTTGGGTGGTCTACGCAGCGCCCTACCGATCTTACGGTCAACTCTTGATCCTGAACGTCGGTGGTGGATATCATGTGCTGCTGGCGGGAATGGAAAGGATCACCGTCGATCTCGGCCAATTCGTTCTCACCGGCGAGCCCATTGCGGTGATGGGAAACGGCACGCAAGTTGCTTCTACGACCGTTGCTTCGACGACCCAAGTTGCTTCGACGGCCACTGCTTCTACGACCCCTGCTTCTACGACCCCTGCTTCGACGAATATATCTGCCTCGACGAATCCTTTGACGAAGATGACGATTGCTTCCGATTCTGGTTCGCCGACTTCCGGGTTACCGATGGCTGGTACGACCCGGCCGGTCCTCTACATAGAATTCCGGAAAGACGGCACCCCCGTCGATCCGGCACCCTGGTGGGCGGCAACCAACAGTGAAAAGGTTCGCGGATGATGCGCAAGACTTCTCTGGTCCTCATGGGCGCGGTCGCGGGTGCCGCATTGACGCTCGTCGTGGTGCAGCCGTCCCGGCTGCTGGTCGGGACGAGCGCGCGTGCCGCAGCCGCCGACACCTACCGCCAGCTCAACCTGTTCGGCGACATTTTCGAGCGGGTGCGCTCGCATTACGTCGAGAAGCCCGATGACAGCAAGCTGGTCGAAGCTGCGATCAGCGGCATGCTCAACGGGCTCGACCCCCATTCGAGCTACATGGACCCCAAGAGCTTCCGCGACATGCGGGAGCAGACCAGCGGCGCGTTCGGCGGGCTCGGCATCGAAGTCACCATGGAAGACGGCCTCGTCAAGGTGGTGGCGCCGATCGACGACACCCCGGCTGCCAAAGCCGGCGTCCGCGCCGGCGACATCATCACCCATATCGACGACGAAGCGGTGCAGGGCCTCACCCTCAACCAGGCCGTCGAGAAGATGCGCGGGGCGGTGAACTCCAAGATCCGCCTCAAGATCCTGCGCAAGGGCCTCGACAAGCCGCTCGACATGGCGATCGTCCGTGACACCATAAGGGTGCGCTCGGTGCGCAGCCACACCGAAGGCGACGACGTCGGCTATGTCCGCATCACCCAGTTCAACGAGCAGACCACCGACGGCCTGAAGAAGTCGATCGCCGACATCAGCAGCCAGCTCGGCAGCGACAAAATCAAGGGCTACGTGATCGACCTGCGCAACAATCCGGGCGGGCTGCTCGACCAGGCGATCTCGGTGTCCGACGCTTTCCTCGAACGCGGCGAGATCGTCTCGACCCGGGGCCGCGACCCCGAGGAGACCCAGCGCTTCAGCGCCCGGCCGGGCGACCTCACCAAGGGCAAGCCGGTCATCCTCCTGATCAATGGCGGCTCGGCCTCGGCATCCGAAATCGTCGCCGGCGCGCTGCAGGATCACCGGCGGGCGACGCTGGTGGGCACCCGTTCGTTCGGCAAGGGCTCGGTGCAGACCATCATTCCGCTCGGCTCCGGCAACGGCGCGCTGCGGCTGACCACGGCGCGCTACTTCACGCCGTCCGGCCGCTCGATCCAGGCCAAGGGCATTTCACCGGATATCGAAGTGCTGCAGGACGTTCCGGAGGAGGTCCAGGCACGGGCGGCGGTAACCGAGACCAAGGGCGAATCCTCGCTGCGCGGCCACCTCAAGGCCGAAGGCGACGAGCAGGGCGGCTCGCAATCCTACGTCCCACCCGAGGCCAAGGACGACAAGGCGCTCAGCATGGCGCTGGAACTCATCCGCGGCACCAAGATCAATCCGGCGTTCCCGCCGAGTTCAAAATCTGCAACTCTGCCGAACTGACAGGGTTTCGGTCCTTTGCTTCGAATGCTTCGAATTCCGGGAAGGCCCGGCGCCCAAGTGGGCGGCAACCAACAGCGAAAAGGTTCGTGGATGATGCGCAAGACTTCTCTGGTCCTCATGGGCGCGGTCGCGGGTGCCGCATTGACGCTCGTTGCGGTGCAGCCGTCCCGGCTGCTGATCGGGACGAGCGCGCGTGCCGCAGCCGCCGACACCTACCGCCAGCTCAACCTGTTCGGCGACATTTTCGAGCGGGTGCGCTCGCATTACGTCGAGAAGCCCGATGACAGCAAGTTGGTCGAAGCTGCGATCAGCGGCATGCTCAACGGGCTCGACCCCCATTCGAGCTACATGGACCCCAAGGGCTTCCGCGACATGCAGGTGCAGACCCATGGCGAGTTCGGCGGGCTCGGCATCGAAGTTACGATGGAGGACGGCCTCGTCAAGGTGGTGGCGCCGATCGACGACACCCCGGCGGCCAAGGCCGATGTCCGGGCCGGCGACATCATCACCCATATCGACGACGAAGCGGTGCAGGGCCTCACCCTCAACCAAGCCGTCGAGAAGATGCGCGGGGCGGTGAACTCCAAGATCCGCCTCAAGATCCTGCGCAAGGGCCTCGACAAGCCGCTCGATATCGCGATCGTCCGCGACACCATCAAGGTGCGCTCGGTGCGCAGCCACACCGAAGGCGATGATGTCGGCTATGTCCGCATCACCCAGTTCAACGAGCAGACCACCGACGGCCTGAAGAAGTCGATCGCCGACATCAGCAGCCAGCTCGGCAGCGACAAAATCAAGGGCTACGTGATCGACCTGCGCAACAATCCGGGCGGGCTGCTCGACCAGGCGATCTCGGTGTCCGACGCCTTCCTCGAACGCGGCGAGATCGTCTCGACCCGCGGCCGCGACCCCGAGGAGACCCAGCGCTTCAGTGCCCGGCCGGGCGACCTCACCAAGGGCAAGCCGGTCATCCTCCTGATCAATGGCGGCTCGGCCTCGGCATCCGAAATCGTCGCCGGCGCGCTGCAGGATCACCGGCGGGCGACGTTGGTGGGCACCCGTTCGTTCGGCAAGGGCTCGGTGCAGACCATCATCCCGCTCGGCTCCGGCAACGGCGCGCTGCGGCTGACCACGGCGCGCTACTTCACTCCGTCCGGCCGCTCGATCCAGGCCAAGGGCATTTCACCTGATATCGAAGTGCTGCAGGACGTTCCGGAGGAGATCCAGGCGCGGGCGGCGGTAACCGAGACCAAGGGCGAATCTTCGCTGCGCGGCCACCTCAAGGCCGAAGGCGACGAGCAGGGCGGCTCGCAATCCTACGTCCCACCCGAGGCCAAGGACGACAAGGCGCTCAGCATGGCGCTGGAACTCATCCGCGGCACCAAGATCAATCCGGCGTTCCCGCCGAACCCGAAGTCGGCAACCCTGCCGAACTGACGACGCTTTCCCTTCTGGGTTGAGGACCGGCGGCCATGGTGCCGCCGGTCGCTTTTTTGGGCCTCCTCGGATGCATTGCGAACCGGGGCGGCGAACCGGGGCGGCGAACCGGGCGGCGCGAAGCCGTTGACGTTTCGCCGTGCTAAAGTGGCGCGGTGATTCGCGAGGCGGTGCGCCGTGGCGACAGATGATCTTTTTGCCCCGCTGGGCCTGGACAAGAAGCCTGCGCGCACGCGCCTGACCCCTTCCGTCTATCCCGTGGCCGCCGGTCTGCTCGGGCTCGCGCTCGCCACCTTCGCGGTCTGGGTCATGGTCGGCCACGATCCCTTCGGCGGCGAGCCGATGGCGGTCGCCAAAGCCAATCTGGGCGCGGCGGGAACCGGCAATGCGGGCGCGCTTCGGCCGTCGGAGACGGCGCCGCCCGAGATCACCGGCGCCATCAGCCCGGCCGAGGAAATCGCGCACCTCAAGGCGCAGGAACGCGCCAAGGAGAAAGCCCTGGACCTGGCCGCGGCCGACCGCGGCGAGCAGATCGTCACCATCATCGACGGCAGGAACGGCGCCCGGCAGGAGGTGAAGATCCCCGCACCGGCGGAGACCGCAATCTCCCAAGGAATCGATGCAGAACTCGTCGAGATCACGCGCGACGGGCCGATTCCACGGATCGGCGCCAACGGATTGCGGGCGGCCCAGGCCTTTGCCCAGCCGGCCGGCGCCAAGCCCGGGCCGCAGATCGCCATCGTCATCACCGGCCTCGGCGTCTCCAATGCGACCGCCGCCGAGGCATTGAACAAGCTGCCGTCCGCCGTGACCTTCGCCCTCGCACCCGGCGGCAGCGATCTGGAGCGCCTGGCCGGTAAGGCGCGGAGCCTGGGGCACGAGTTGCTGCTGCAAGTGCCGATGGAGCCGCCGGAGTCGCCCGACAAAGAAGCCGCGCCGCAAGCGCTGCTGACCTCGCTTTCGCCGGAGCAGAACCTGGAGCGGCTGCACTGGCTGATGAGCCGGTTCCAAGGCTATGTAGGCGTCGCCAACCAGGCGGGAGACCGCCTGACCGCCTCGGAAGCGGCGTTTGCGCCGATCCTGCGCGAGATCGGCAATCGCGGGCTGATCTATGTGGATGACGGTACTTCACCGAGGAGCCTCGCCGGCCGGATCGCCGGCGCCGGCGGTTCCGGCTTTGCCAGGGCGAACCTGGTGCTGGATGCCGTGCCCTCGGCCGTCGAGGTCGACCGTGCGCTGGCAAAGCTCGAAGGTCTCGCGCGCCAGAACGGCATGGCCGTGGGCTTCGCTACGGCATGGCCGGTGGTGATCGAGCGCGTCGTGCGGTGGTCGAAGACCGTGGAAGGCCGCGGCTTCTCGCTGGTGCCGATCACCGCGGCCGCGGCGCGCGGCAAGCCGAGTTGACGATGTCGGATCACAGCGTGCATCGATGAGCCGTTTCGAAGACCTCCCTTACCGTCCCTGCGTCGGGCTCACGGTCATCAATCCGGCCGGCCATGTCTTCATCGGCCGCCGTTCCGAAGGACCCGAGCACATCGACGAGACCCACGTCTGGCAGATGCCGCAAGGCGGCATCGATGCCGGCGAGGATCCGTGGCCGGCGGGCCTGCGCGAACTCTATGAGGAGACCAGCATCCGTTCGGCCGAGCGGCTGGGCGAAATCGCCGACTGGCTCACCTACGACATCCCGCGCGATATCGTCGGCCAGGCCTGGGGCGGCAAATACCGCGGCCAGACCCAAAAATGGTATGCGCTGCGCTTCACCGGGGACGACCGCGAGATCGATATCGCAACGCCCGGCGGCGGCGCCCACAAGCCAGAATTCATCGCCTGGAGATGGGAGCCGATGGAACGGCTTCCCGATCTGGTGGTGCCGTTCAAGCGGCCGGTCTACGAGCGCGTGGTGCGCGAATTCGGCCGGTTCGCGAAGGGGTAGGACGACCTTCGCTTTTACCGAACGTATCCCATTACATTCCGTCATAGCCGGGCTTGTCCCGGCTATCTCGCTAACCAAGGCACAGCGTTCGATCCGCGATGGCAAACGCCGTGTCCACTGAATTCGAGATCGCCGGGACGAGCCCGGTGATGACTGCGAGAGGGGATTCGGCGCCGTCTCCCATCCCTCATTTCAGTCTTTATCGAAATAATGTTTGACTCATCGCCATCATTTCCATATTCGTCGAAATATGGAAAACACCGAAGCCGTCATCGCCCTGGCCGCGCTGGCCCAGGACAACCGCCTGGACGTGTTTCGGCTGCTGGTGCAGGCCGGGCCCGAAGGGCTGCCCGCGGGGCAGGTGGCGGGCGCGCTCGACCTCGCGCCCAACACCCTCACGTTTCATTTTGACCGGTTGAGGTCGGCAGGGCTCGTCACGGTGCGGCGCGACGGCCGCTCGATGATCTACGCGGCACGGTTCGAGACCATGAATGCGCTGCTCGCCTATCTCACCGAGAACTGCTGCAAGGGTGCGCCGGAATCCTGCGCTCCCGCCATTTGCGATCCCGGCCGCACGTCCGAGCCAAAAAAGGTGACGGCGTGACCCGGTTGCATCCCCACGTCGTCGTCAACCGCACGGCAGGAGTCACACCATGACGAACCCTCCGTTCAACGTGCTGTTTCTCTGCACCGGAAATTCGGCGCGCTCGATCATCGCCGAGGCGATCCTGAACCGGCACGGCGCCGGGAGATTTCGCGCCTTCAGTGCCGGAAGCCAGCCGAAGGGACAGGTCGACCCTCACACGCTGCAGCTCCTCGACGGGCTCGGCTACCACACCTCCGGCTTCCGCTCGAAATCGTGGGACGAGTTCACCAAGTCCGGGGCGCCGGCATTCGATTTCGTGTTCACCGTCTGCGACAACGCCGCCGCCGAGGCCTGCCCGGTGTGGCCCGGTCAACCGATGACCGCCCATTGGGGAATCCCCGACCCGGCGCAAGCGCGGGGCACGCCGGCGGAAATCGCGCTCGCATTCAAGGATGCCTATCGGATGCTCAACCGGCGCATCGGGCTGTTCGCAGCGCTGCCGATCCAAAGCCTCGACCGGCTCAGCCTGCAGCATCGCCTGACGGACATCGGCCGCATGCAGGGCGCGACCAAGACCGCCGAAACCGCGTGATGCCTTGCCTGGTCCGGCGTGTCTTCTGTGAAGGGCTGGGAACGGCCTTTCTGCTCGCGGCCGTGGTCGGCTCCGGAATCATGGCGCAAAAGCTCGCAGGCGGAAACGTCGCGCTGGCGCTGCTCGGCAACACGCTGCCGACCGGAGCGATGCTCGCGGTGCTGATCCTGATCTTCGGTCCGCTCTCGGGCGCGCACTTCAATCCGGCGGTCAGCATCGCCTTTGCGCTGCGCCGGGAGCTGCCGTGGCCGCAGGCTGGCGTCTACATCGCCGCGCAGATCGTCGGCGCCATGATCGGCGTGTGGACCGCGCACCTGATGTTCGAACTGCCGCTGTGGCAATTCTCCGCCACGACGCGAACCGGGCCCGGCCAATGGCTGGCGGAAGCGGTCGCGACCTTCGGCCTGCTGCTGACCATTTTCGGCTGCGTGGCGCGTACGCCGGCAGCTGCGCCTTACGCCGTCGGCCTCTACATCACTTCCGCCTATTGGTTCACGGCTTCGACCTCGTTCGCCAATCCGGCGGTGACGATCGCGCGCTCGCTGTCCGACACCTTCGCCGGCATCGCTCCGGCCGGCGTCGCCGCCTTCATCGCGGCACAGCTCGCGGGAATGATCGTGGCCGTGATCCTGGGACGATGGCTGTGGAGAATTCCCGACCGTGGATAGCCTGACGCTGTTCGGATTGTTTGCCGTCGCCTCGATGATGATCTGCTACGCGCTGGAAAGCCGCAGCCATTGGTTCGTGCTGGCCTTTGCCGGAACCTGCGTACTGGCTTCCACCTACGGTTTCCTGCAAGGTGCCTGGCCGTTCGGCGTCGTCGAAGCGATCTGGTCGCTGGTCGCGCTGCGGCGCTGGTTAGGCGGGAGGCCCGCATGATCCTCGAATTGGCGATCACCTGTCCGCAATGCGGCCATCGGGCCGTGGAGCAGATGCCCGCCGACGCCTGCCAATTCTTCTATCACTGCAAGGGCTGCGGCGAACGGCTCAAGCCGAAGGCGGGCGACTGTTGCGTGTTCTGTTCCTATGGGTCGGTGCCGTGTCCGCCGGTGCAACAAAATCGCTGTTGCGACTGAGGCGATCCGTAGGATGGGTAGAGCTCTTGCGAAACCCATCACTCCACCGACGCGCGGTCCATGATGGGTTTCGCGAAGGGCTCTACCCTCCTACACATCTGTGACCGCTACTGCGCCAGCACGTGCCCCAGCGTCTGCAACTGCTCCAGCCGCTGGCGGGCCTTGTCGCGCACCACATCGGATTTGGCGTCGGCGACATCCTCCTCGGCGTCCTTGATCGCCGCGGCGATCGTGGCGGGATCGAACTCCTCCGCCGGCGTCGCCTGCTCCGCGAGCACCGTCAGCCCGGTCGCGCAGACCTCGGCAAAGCCGCCTTGCACCACGATGCGCTGCGGGGCGCCGGAGGCGCCGTAAATCTTCAGCATGCCGGGCTTGAGCGTCGCGACATAGGGCGCATGACCGGCAAGCACGCCGAACTCGCCTTCCTCGCCGGGGACGTCGACCTGATTGACCTCGCCGGCGAAAACCAGCCGCTCGGGCGACACAAGCTCGAAGTGGAAAGTGGCCATGCTACCTGTCCATTAACCCGGTGGGCCGTACCAGACGATTACGCTTCGGCGGCGAGGCGCTTGCCCTTCTCGACGGCTTCCTCGATGGCGCCGACCATGTAGAAGGCAGCCTCCGGCAAATGGTCGTATTTGCCTTCGCACAACCCCTTGAAGCCGCGGATGGTGTCGGCGAGATCGACGAACTTGCCGGGCGAGCCGGTGAAGACTTCGGCGACGAAGAAGGGCTGCGACAGGAAGCGCTCGATCTTGCGGGCGCGGGCGACCGCGATCTTGTCCTCTTCCGACAATTCGTCCATGCCGAGAATGGCGATGATGTCCTGGAGCGCCTTGTAGCGCTGCAGCACCTGCTGGACCTGGCGCGCCACCGCGTAATGCTCGTCGCCGACCACGAGGGGCGACAGCATGCGCGAGGTCGAATCGAGCGGGTCGACCGCGGGATAGATGCCCTTTTCGGCGATGCCGCGCGACAGCACCGTGGTGGCGTCCAGATGCGCGAACGAGGTGGCGGGCGCCGGATCGGTCAAGTCGTCGGCCGGCACGTAGATCGCCTGCACCGAGGTGATCGAGCCCTTGGTGGTGGTGGTGATGCGTTCCTGCAGCGCGCCCATGTCGGTGGCGAGCGTCGGCTGATAGCCCACCGCGGAGGGAATGCGTCCGAGCAGCGCCGACACCTCGGAGCCCGCCTGGGTGAAGCGGAAGATGTTGTCGACGAAGAACAGCACGTCCTGGCCCTGGTCGCGGAAATACTCCGCGACGGTGAGGCCGGACAGGCCGACCCGCGCGCGGGCGCCGGGCGGCTCGTTCATCTGGCCATACACCAGCGCGCATTTCGACTTGACCTCGGATTTCGGGTCGTGCGGATCGGCATTGACCTTGGACTCGATGAACTCGTGATAGAGGTCGTTGCCCTCGCGGGTGCGCTCGCCGACGCCGGCGAACACCGAATAGCCGCCATGGGCCTTGGCGATGTTGTTGATGAGCTCCTGGATCAGCACGGTCTTGCCGACGCCGGCGCCGCCGAACAGGCCGACCTTGCCGCCCTTGGCATAAGGGGCGAGCAGATCCACCACCTTGATGCCGGTGATGAGAATATCGGCCTCGGTCGATTGATCCGTGAAGCTCGGAGCAGGCGCGTGAATGGGGCGCGTCTCCTGGTGGCGAATCGGCCCCGCTTCGTCGACCGGCTGGCCGATCACGTTCATGATGCGCCCGAGGGTGCCGTCGCCGACCGGCACCGCGATCGGTATGCCGGTGTCGATGACCTCCTGGCCGCGCACCAGGCCCTCCGTGATGTCCATGGCGATGGTGCGTACCGTCGCCTCGCCGAGATGCTGGGCAACTTCGAGCACCAGGCGGTTGCCATGGTTGTCGGTCTCGAGCGCGTTCAGGATCGCCGGCAGGTGGCCGTCGAACTTGACGTCGACCACGGCCCCGATGATCTGGGAGATGCGTCCGACTGCTTTGGCCATATCGTCCTCGTTCCTGATGTCTGCGCCCGCCTACACCGCCTCGGCGCCGGAGATGATCTCGATCAGCTCCTTGGTGATCATCGCCTGGCGGGTTCGGTTGTAGGTCAGGGTCTGCTTGCGGATCATGTCGCCGGCGTTGCGGGTGGCGTTGTCCATCGCGCTCATCTGGGCGCCGTAGAAGGAGGCGTTGTTCTCCATCAGCGCGCGGAACACCTGCACCGAGATGTTGCGCGGCAGCAGCTCGGCGAGGATGTCCTCCTCGTCGGGCTCGTATTCGTAGGCCGCGCCGCCGCTGCTTGCCGCGGCCGCCGGAAACACCGCCGGGATGAGCTGCTGCGCCGTCGGGATCTGGGCGATCACCGACCGGAACCGCGAGAAGAACAGCGTGCAGACGTCGAACTGGCCGGCATTGAACAGCGCCACGACCTTGCGGCCGATCTCGTCGGCATTCTCGAACCTGATCTGGCGCACCGAGCGCAGGTCGACGGTTTCGATGATGCGGCCTTCGTAGAGGCGCCGCAACTGCTCCAGGCCCTTGCGCCCGACGCAGAAGAACTTGACCTCCTTGCCGTCGGCGATGAGGCGCATTGGCGCGCTCGCGGGCGAGCCGCACGATCGCGGAATTGAACGGCCCGCACAGCCCGCGCTCGGCGGTGCAGACGAGCAGGAGATGGACCCGGTTGTCGCCGGTGCCGGCGAGCAGCCGCGGCGCGCCGGGATTGGTTCCGACCGAAGCCGCGATGTTGCCGAGCACCTTCTCCATGCGCTCGGCATAGGGCCGCGCCGCCTCGGCCGCCACCTGCGCGCGACGCAGCTTCGAGGCCGCGACCATCTGCATGGCCTTGGTGATCTTCTGCGTCGCCTTGGTCGCGGCAATGCGGACGCGCATGTCCTTGAGGCTGGCCATGGCTACCCTTCAACGCTCGCGAGTTCTGGCTCCCACGCCACCGAAGACAGCGAAACCGGAGCTGCCGTCAGATGACGGCCATCATTGGGCGCACTCCCCTCTCCCGCTTGCGGGGGAGGGTTAGGGAGGGGGCTCTTTGACGTCCCAATCGCCGCAGCGATCGTTGCGATCACGCCGAGTTGTTCCTCGTCACTTCGAGAAGTCGGTGCGCGGGGCAAGCGCCCCCTCCCCACCCCTCCCCCGCAAGCGGGAGAGGGAGGAGCGCTACGGCTCGGTTCGGACATCGGCGTTGAGCGATCGGACATCTTGTTACGCAAAGGTCTTGGCATAGGCGTCGACCACGCTCTTGAGCTTGGCGGCGGTGGCATCGTTGAGATCGCCGGAGTCGCGGATGGTCTTGAGGAGATCGCCCTGCTGGCCGCGCAGCAGCGACAGCAGTCCCTCCTCGAAGGCCTTCACCCGCGCCACCGGCAGAGGATCGAGATAGCCGTTGACGCCGGCATAGATGACGCAGACCTGCTCCTCCATCTTGAGCGGCGAGAACTGCGGCTGCTTCAGGAGCTCGGTCAGGCGCGCGCCGCGGTTGAGCAGGCGCTGGGTGGTGGCATCGAGGTCGGAGCCGAACTGGGCGAAGGCCGCCATTTCCCGGTATTGCGCGAGCTCGCCCTTGATGCGGCCGGCCACCTTCTTCATCGCCTTGGTCTGCGCCGAGGAGCCGACCCGCGACACCGACAGGCCGACGTTCACCGCCGGACGGATGCCTTGATAGAACAGGTCGGTTTCCAGGAAGATCTGGCCGTCGGTGATGGAAATCACGTTGGTCGGGATATAGGCCGACACGTCATTGGCCTGGGTCTCGATCACCGGAAGGGCGGTGAGCGATCCGCTGCCGCACGCGTCGTTCATCTTCGCCGCGCGCTCCAGCAGGCGCGAATGCAGGTAGAACACGTCGCCGGGATAGGCCTCGCGGCCGGGCGGACGGCGCAGCAACAGCGACATCTGGCGATACGCCACCGCCTGCTTGGACAGGTCGTCATAGATGATGACGGCGTGCATGCCGTTGTCGCGGAAATATTCGCCCATGGTGCAGCCGGCGAACGGCGCCAGGAACTGCATCGGCGCCGGATCGGACGCGGTCGCGGCGACGATGATGGAGTATTCGAGCGCGCCCTGCTCCTCCAGCACCTTGACGAACTGGGCCACCGTGGAGCGCTTCTGCCCGACCGCGACATAGACGCAATAGAGCTTGATCTTCTCGTTGCCGGTGGCGTTGAGCGGCTTCTGGTTGAGGATGGTGTCGAGCGCGATCGCGGTCTTGCCGGTCTGGCGGTCGCCGATGATCAGCTCGCGCTGGCCGCGGCCGATCGGGATCAGCGCGTCGATCGCCTTGAGGCCGGTCGCCATCGGCTCGTGCACCGATTTGCGCGGGATGATGCCGGGCGCCTTGACGTCGACCCGCTTGCGCTCGCCCGGGATCGGCCCCTTGTCGTCGATCGGATTGCCGAGCGCGTCGACCACGCGGCCGAGCAGGCCCTTGCCGACGGGAACGTCGACGATGGCGCCGGTGCGCTTGACGGTCTGGCCTTCCTTGATCTCGCGGTCGTTGCCGAAGATCACGATGCCGACATTGTCGACTTCGAGATTGAGCGCCATGCCGCGGACGCCGTTCTCGAACTCGACCATCTCGCCGGCCTGCACATTGTCGAGGCCGTAGGCGCGGGCGATGCCGTCGCCGACCGACAGCACCTGGCCGACCTCCGAGACCTCGGCCTCCTGGCCGAAATTCTTGATCTGCTCCTTGAGGATCGAGGAGATTTCTGCGGCGCGGATATCCATCAGCCGACCTCTTTCATCGCGTTCTTGAGTGCGTAAAGCTTGGTGCGGAGCGAACTGTCGATCATGCGGCTGCCGAGCTTGACGACAAGCCCGCCGATGATCGACGGATCGACCGTGACGTCGACCTTGACGTCCTTACCGGTGACCTGGTTGAGCGCGGCCTGCACTTCGGCAAGGCGCGCGGCGGACAACGGCTCTGCCACCGTCACCTGCGCGCTGACCTCGCCCTTGTGGCGCGCCACCAGGGCGTCGAAGCCGCGGATGATGTCGGCGACCGCGAACAGCCGGCGGTTCTTTGCCACGAACCGCAGGAAGTTAGCCGCGATCCCACCGATCCCGGCGGCCTTGAGCACGGCGGCGAGCGCCTTCTCCTGCACCTCGGCGGTATGGACGGGGCTGCGCACCAGCCGGGTCAGGTCCGGGCTGTCGGCCATCAGGCCCTGAAATTTGGCGAGGTCGGCGCGGACCGAATCGACGGCTTTCGATTCAAGCGCGAGCTCGAACAAGGCGGTCGCGTAGCGTCCTGCCACTCCGGAAACGTTCGGATCTTTCCCAGCCACGGTTGCGCTCAATGTTTGGCTCGGCCCAATCCCGGCGCGAAAGTGCCCGAGAAGAGACGCAAGCCCTTGGAATTGATGGAGGACTTGGATCGAGCAGACACACGCCATGGCGCGCCCCGGCAAAACCGCGCGTGTGCTATCACAGCGGGGGGTGCGGTGCAATACGGCCGAAGTCCTATAGGGAACTCTGTCCCGCGCGGCCTCGTCCTCACCCGCCAGCCCCGTGCTCGCGAATCACCTCGAGAAACGCTGCGCCGTAGCGGGCGAGCTTGGCCTCGCCGACGCCGTGGACCTCGGCCATCTCGGCCGGGGTCGCGGGTTTGCGGCGGGCCATGTCGATGAGGCTGCGGTCGGGGAGGATCACGTAGGCGGGCACGGCCTGTGCCTTGGCGAGCGCGGAGCGCCGCGCCCGCAGCGCCTGGAACAGGTCCTGATCGGCGTCGCCCGCCTCCGCCGCCGCGGCCGCCTTGCGGGCGGCCTTGCGTCCTTCTTTCTTGCCTTCGGCGACGGCGTCGCGGCGCAGCTCGAGCTTGGTCTTGCCGGTGAGCACGGCGCGGCCGGCCGGCAGCACGGTCCAGCGCCCATAGCCGGTGATGTCGAGCGACAGGATGCCGGTGGCATAGAGCTGGCGGAAGATCGAGCGCCACTGGTTGCGGTTGTTCTCCTTGCCGACGCCGAAGGTCGGCAGCCGGTCGTGGCCGAACTTGCGGATCGCCTCGGTGTCCTCGCCGATGAGGATGTCGATCAGGTGCTCGCTGCCGAACCGCTCGCCGGTGCGCAGGATCGCCGACATCGCCTTCTGCGCGTCGATGGTGCCGTCGACCATCGCGACGCCCCCGGCGCACACGTCGCAATTGCCGCAGGGCCGACCGTCTCGCCGAAATAGCGCAGCAGGACCTGGCGCCGGCAGCCCGGCGCCTCGCACAGCGAGACCAGCGCGTTGAGCCGCATGCGCTCGACCCGCTTCTGCTCGTCCGACGAATCGCCGTCCTCGATCTGGCGGCGGCGCAGCGTGATGTCGCCGAGGCCGTAGAGCGTCAGCGTGTCGGCGGGCAGGCCGTCGCGCCCGGCGCGGCCGATCTCCTGGTAATAGGCCTCGATGGTGCCCGGCATGTCGGCGTGGCAGACGAAGCGCACGTCGGGCTTGTCGATGCCCATGCCGAAGGCGATGGTCGCGACCATCACCACGCCGTCCTCCTGCAGGAAGACGTCCTGGTTGCGCGAGCGCTGCGTCGGCTCCAGGCCGGCATGATAGGGCAGCGCCTTGACGCCGTCGCCGCGCAAGAAGGACGGCGAGTTCCTCGGTGGCCTTGCGCGAGGTGCAATAGACGATGCCGCTGTCGCCTTCATGCGCTCGCGACGAAGGCCAGGAGCTGGCCGCCGGCCGTCGCGTGCGCGGGCTCAAGGCGAGACGCAGGTTCGGCCGGTCGAAGCTGTGGACGAACACCTGCCGGCGGCGCGGTCGAAGAGCCGCTCGACGATGTCGCCGCGGGTCGGCGCGTCGGCGGTGGCGGTGAACGCCATGCGTCTGCGGCGCCGCCGAGCGCCGCGCGCAGGGCTGCGAGCTTCAGGTACTCGGGCCGGAAGTCATGGCCCCATTGCGAGACGCAATGCGCCTCGTCGATCGCCAGCATCGCGACCTTCGCGCGCGCCAGCATCTCCACGATGTCGGGCTTGGCGAGCCGCTCCGGAGCGACGTAGAGCGAGCCGCAATTCGCCGCGGGCGATCTGCTCGGGCGACGTCGCGCGTTCTCGGAGGACTCGTTGCGCGGAATTGAGGCTGCGGCGGCGACGCCGAGCCGGCGCAGACTGCGCGCACCTGGTCGCGCATCAGCGCGATCAGCGGCGAGACGACGACGGTGAGCCCGCCGCGGAGCAGCGCCGGAAGCTGGTAGCACAGCGACTTGCCGCTGCCGGTCGGCATGATCGCGAGCACATCCCCGCCGGCGAGGATCGTCTCGACGATCTCCGCCTGCCCCTCGCGGAACGACGGGAAGCCGAACACGCTGCGCAGCAGGTGATGGGCGGCGGCGAGGTCGGCCATTCGTCTTATTGCCCGGTCTGCAAAGCGTCGCACGCCCTTTTCGCAAACTCAGCGGTCATCGCCCGGCTTGACCGGGCGATCCAGTACCCACCTGAATTTGTTTGCGGCACAGGCTGCGTCCTATCGACATTGCGCGGGGGTTACTGGATGCCCCGCTTTCGCGGGGCATGACACTGAAATGGGGTGCGGTGACACAACAACCTCACAGGAAGCGGTCTCACAAAGGCCCTTCTTCACAAGAAGCTCATGGGATCGATGTCGACTTCGACCTTGATGCCGGCCCCCGGCTTGGTTTCCGTCTTGGGCGCCTGCCGCAGCCAGTCCCGCATGTAGGCCGAGAGATCGTAGGCGCGCGGCGCCTTGATCAGGACCCGGAAGCGATGGCGTCCGCGCACCACCGCAATCGGCGCCTCGGCGGGCCCGAGAACCCGGACCTCGTCGACATGAGGCGCGGCCGCGCAGAGGCGGCGCGCAAAGCCCTCGGTCGAGGGACGGTCCGGCCCGGACACCACGAGGCTCGCGAGCCGCCCGAACGGCGGATAGTGGCTGCGCTCGCGCACCTCGATCTCGCTGGCATAGAAGGCTTCGCGGTCGCAGGCGATCAGCGCCCGCATCACCGGATGATCGGGCTGATGGGTCTGCAGGTAGCCGTAGCCGCGGCCGGATTCGCGCCCCGCGCGCCCCGACCACCTGGTGCAGAAGCTGGAAGGTCCGCTCCGCCGCCCGCGGGTCGCCGTTGCTCAGGCCGAGATCGGCATCGATGATCCCGACCAGGTTGAGTTTCGGAAAATGATGGCCCTTCGCCACCAGCTGGGTGCCGATGATGATGTCGACGTGGCCCTCCTCGATCTCCTTGAACTCCTCGCGCATGCGCTCGGCGGTCGCGATCAGGTCGCTTGACAGCACCATGATGCGCTTGTGCGGAAACAGCGCGCGCCGCCTCCTCCTCCAGGCGTTCGACGCCCGGGCCGCAGGCGACGAAGCTGTCGCTCGCTTGGCACTTCGGGCACACCGCCGGGCGCGGGGTGAAGAAGCCGCAGTGATGGCAGACGAGCTGGCGCTTGAACGATGATCGACCAGCCAGGCGTCGCAGTTCGGGCAGGCAAAGCGGAAGCCGCAGGCGCGGCAGAGCGTGAGCGGCGCATAGCCGCGCCGGTTGAGGAACAGCAGCGCCTGCTCGCCGCGCTCGAGCGCGATCTTGACCGCCTCGGCGAGCCGCGGCGCGACATAGCGGCCGCGCGGCGGGCCCTCGCGGGTCAGGTCGATCGCTTCGACGACGGGCAGGTGCTGGCCGCCGAACCGCTCCGGCAATTGCAGGCGGTGGTAGCGGCCGCGCCGCGCATTGACCTCGGTCTCGATCGACGGCGTCGCCGACGCCAGCACCACCGGGAACTTGGCGATGTGCCCGCGCACCACCGCCATGTCGCGGGCATGGTAATGCACGCCGTCCTCCTGCTTGTAGACCGCGTCGTGCTCCTCATCGACGATGATCAGGCCGAGGTCCGCATAGGGCAGGAACAGCGCCGAGCGCGCCCCGGCGACGACGCTGACCTCGCCGCTCGCCACGCCCTGCCAGGTGCGGGCGCGCAGGCGCGGGCTCAGCTCCGAATGCCATTCCGCCGGGCGCACGCCGAATCGCGCGGCGAAGCGATCGAGGGATTGCGCGGTGAGCGCGATTTCCGGCATCAGGATCAGAGCTCTGGCGCCCGCGTGCGATCGCTTCGGCGACCGCCTCGAAATAGACCTCGGTCTTGCCCGAGCCGGTCACCCCGTCGAGCAGCGTCACCGAATAGCCGCCGGTTCGCACCCGCTCGCGCAACGCCGCGCCGGCCGCGGCCTGCGCCGGCGAGAAGTCGGGCACGGCGTAGTCCGGGTCGGGCTGGCCGCACCATGTCCGGCGGCAGCGGCATCGCCTCCAGCGTGCCTTCGTCGATCAGCCCGTCGATCACGCCGACCGACACCCCGGCTTCCCGCGCCGCATCGCCCTTGCCCCGCGCAAGGCCGTCCGCGAGCAGCGCCAGCACGCGCGCACGGGCGGCCGTCATCCGCTGCGGGGCCGGTCCCGCCAGGCGCACGCCGACCCGCACCCGCTCCGGCCCGAGATGCTCGCCCATGCGCAACGCCATGCGCAGCACCATGCCGCGCGGGCTGAGCGTGTAGCCCGATACCCATTCGACGAACTTCGCAGCTCCGGCTTGAGCGGGGGAACGTCGAGCTTTTCGGCGACATCCTTCAGGCGGTTGTCGAGGCGCGGGTTGGGCGTGGCGTTTTCCGCCCACACCACCGCCGTGCATTCGCGGGCGCCGAGCGGCACCCGCACGAGATCGCCGGGCGCGAGCTCGAGCTCCGGCGGCACCCGATAGGAATAGGCCTGATCGAGGGCGACCGGCACCAGCACGTCGACAATGCGCTTTGCCATTGGGGTGGCCGGGTCCCGAGGTCTTAAGGAAGCTCACACGAAGCGGTGAGATAACCAATATGGGGGCTCGAGCGCCATCGTTTCAGGCCGCGCCATGGCAGCCGGCCGAGTGGATGGCCTTCGAAGCCCTCTTTGAGCATCATCCGGTCCGAAAAGACTGCAATATTTCGGCGGTGATTCGCTGCCGAGAATCGCAGGGGACGATGGGCAAGGCCGGTTCGAAACAGGCAGCACGGATGAGGCGGCGCTGCCGTCCGCGGCGCCCGAGACCGCCCGCGAGATGGCCCAATGGATCATCCATCTCGGCGCCGAGCGGCGCATGTCGCCGGAGACGGTCGAGGCCTATCAGCCGCGACGTGCGCCAGTTCCTCGATTTCCTGGCCGATCATTTCGGGCGCCGCGTCACCCTTGCGATGCTGCGGGACCTCGCGCCGCGCGACGTGCGCGCATTCATGGCGCGGCGGCGCGGCGACGGCATCGGCGGCCGCTCGCTGATGCGCGCGCTCGCGGGCGCGCGCTCGTTCGCGCGCTTCCTGGAGCGCCAGGGCAAAGGCAAGGTCGGGGCGCTGTCCGCGATCCGGGCGCCGAAGATCGAGAAGACGCTGCCGAAGCCGATCGCTGTGCGCCGGCCAAGCGGCTCGCCGACACCGACCTGCGGGCCGGCGAGGAGCGCGAGCCCTGGGTGCTGGCGCGCGACGCCGCCGTGCTGGCGCTGCTCTACGGCTCGGGCCTGCGCATCTCCGAGGCGCTCGGCCTCAAGACGAAGGACGTGCCGGCGCCGGGCAGCGGCGATTCCATCACCGTGATCGGCAAGGGCCGCAAGGCGCGCATGGTGCCGGTGCTGCAACCGGTCCTGACCCTCGATCGCCGAATACGTCGCGCTCTGCCCCTACGGGCTCGCCGCCGGACGGCGCCGCTGTTCGTCGGCGCCAAGGGCGGGCCGCTGTCGCCGCGCATCATCCAGCTCGTCATGGAGCGGCTGCGCGGCGCGCTCGGTCTGCCCGAGACCGCGACGCCGCATGCGCTGCGGCACTCCTTCGCGACGCATCTCCTCGGCCGCGGCGGCGATCTGCGCGCGATCCAGGAGCTGCTCGGCCATGCCTCGCTGTCGACGACGCAGATCTACACCGCGGTCGACACCGAGCGCCTGCTCGAGGTCTACCGCAGCGCCCATCCGCGGGCGTGAACCTGCGCCACATTCCTGCCTGCCCACTTGCGCGGCGTGCGCCCTTCGCGGCATGTTCGGCCTCCCCATGAAACCGCCGGGAGCGCACGATGGCTGAAGCCCACGAGCAGGTCGAACATGCCGAGCACATCGAGCATGCCGCCGGATCGAACAAGAAGATCGCCCTCTGATCGCAGTGATGGCGCTTGTGCCTCGCGTTCTCCGAGACGCTCGGCAAGAGCGCGCAGACCGAGGCGATGACGCTCAACATCAAGGCCTCGGACCTGTGGAATTTCTTCCAGGCCAAGACGATCCGGCGGACCGTGGTGCTCACCGCCGCCGAGGCGAAGATCGCGGAAGCGACGGCAATCGCCGACGCCGAGGCCAAGCAGCCGATCGCGAAGCAGATCGCGGAATGGCAGAAGACCGCGGCCCGCTACCGCTCGGAGCCGGAGACGCGGGAAGGCACGGTCGAGCTTGCCGAGCGCGCCAAGGAGGCCGAGCACGAACGCGACACCAAGCTCGCGCAATACCACAATTACGAGCTCGCCTCCGCGGCGTTCCAGATCGGCATCGTGCTGTGCTCGGCGGCCGTCATCACCGGCATGGTCGATCCTCGCCTGGCTCGCCGGCGGCATCGCCGTGGTCGGCGTCGGCATGATGGGGCTCGGATTGTTCGCGCCCCACCTGCTCCATCTCGGCTGAGCCTGCCACACCGCCGCTCAGGACGCCGCCGCCCGCATCCGGCGGCGCACCCGCATCAGGTGGCGTGAAGAACCGCCCGGACCGGGGCCGCAACACATGACGCATTTGCGCAGCCGGCGCTTGATCGGATCGACCTTCTGATTCGCCCAGGCGCGCAGCCAGATGAAGAACCCGTAGAGCCGCCGGAACCACGCCATCTGCATCAGCTTCTCGCGCGTCACCTCGAAGATGAAGGCGGTGATCGCCGAGACCGACGAGCTTGGCGAAAACCAGCACGATGATGGCGCCGATCCATTGCTGCGTGACGATCAGCCAAACCTCGAGAAACTTCAGCGGCAACAGAAGCAGGAACGGGATGACGAAGACGACGAGCGTCGCCGGCGGCGACAAGCCGCGCGATGAGCCGCGACCAGCCGCCTTGAACGCCTGCAGACGGAATGAGAGCGACGATGCGCGCGACGATCGGCTCGAGGTGATCCCACAGCCACGCCTCGATCAGGAAGATCAGCGCGAGCACGACCCAGAAGATCCGGGTGACCTTGCGCAGGATTCCGTCGGCGCGTTCGGCTGCATGGCTCCACCGTCACATGCTGATCGCGCGCTTGTCGACCGCCAGCGCCGCTTCCTTGACGGCTTCGCTCAGGGTCGGGTGCGGGTGGCAGGTGCGGGCGATGTCCTCGGAGGCGGCGCCGAACTCCATCGCCACGCAGCTTCGGCGATCATGTTCGCCGACGTCGGCGCCGATCATGTGCACGCCCAGCACGCGGTCGGTCTTGGCGTCGGCCAGCACCTTCACGAAGCCCTCGGTCTCGTGGTTGACCTTGGCGCGGGCGTTGGCGGTGAACGGGAACTTGCCGACCTTGTAGGCGACGCCGGCGGCCTTCAGCTCCTCCTCGGTCTTGCCGACCGAGGCCACCTCCGGGAAGGTGTAGACCACGCTCGGGATCACGTCGTAGTTCACGTGGCCGGCCTTGCCGGCGATGATCTCGATGCAGGCGACCGCCTCGTCCTCGGCCTTGTGCGCCAGCATCGGCCCGTCGATGACGTCGCCGATCGCCCAGACGCCGGCGACGCTGGTGCGAATAGTGGTCGGTCTCGATGAAGCCGCGCTTGTCGGGCGTCGACGCCGACGCTCTCCAGGCCCAGGCCGTCGGTGTAGGGCCGCCGGCCGATGGCGACAGCACGTAGTCGGCCTTGAGCGTCTCGGCCGCGCCGCCGGCGACCGGCTCGACGGTCAGCTCGCACGCGCTTGCCCGCGCGTCGCGCCGGTCACCTTGGTGCCGAGCTTGAAGGTCGATGCCCTGCTTGGCCAGGGCGCGCTGGAACGTCTTGGCGATCTCGTCGTCCATGCCGGGCGTGATGCGGTCGAGGAACTCGACCACCGTCACCTCGGCGCCCAGCCGGCGCCACACCGAGCCCAGCTCCAGCCCGATGATGCCGGCGCCGATGACGATCAGCTGCTTGCGGACCGCGCGAGCGCGAGCGCGCCGGTGGAGACGACGATGCGCTTCTGGTCGACCGTCGACGCCCGGCAGCGGCGCGACGTCCGAGCCGGTGGCGATGACGATGTTCTTCGCCTCGAGCGTGCTGCGTCGCGCCGTCGGCGGCCGTGACCTCGACCTTGCCGGGCCCGGCGATGCGTGCCGGCGCCCTTGATCCAGTCGACCTTGTTCTTCTTGAACAGGAACTCGACGCCCTTGAGTTGGCCGTCGACGCCCTCGTCCTTGTGCTTCATCATCGCGGCGAGGTCGAGCTTCGGCGTGCCGACGCTCGATGCCCATCTTCGCGAAGCCTTGCCGGCCTCCTCGAACAGCTCGGAGGCGTGCAGCAGCGCCTTGGACGGGATGCAGCCGACGTTGAGGCAGGTGCCGCCCAGGGTCGCGCGCTTCTCCACGCAGGCGACCTTCAGGCCCAGCTGCGCCGCGCGGATCGCGCGTTGTAGCCGCCGGGGCCGCCGCCGATGATGATGACGTCGTAGGTCGACATGGGCTATCTGCTTTCCGCCACGCCGCGGAGCTTTGCACGATCGATGTAAGCTGGAAGAATGGTGCGATCGTCGATAATCGCGGTGGAAAGCTGTTCGAC
>CAVVCE010000066.1:0-14718 GCA_963746235.1 uncultured Alphaproteobacteria bacterium | reverse complement strand
CCGCCAGCACGCCGCGGAGTTTAGCGCCGTCAACCCGCAGAAACGGGTGCCGGCGCTGGCGCTGTCCGGGGACGTGCTGCTGCAATCCCTCGCCATCATCGAGTATCTCGACGAGGTCTATCCCGACCCGCCGCTGCTGCCGGCGGACGCCATCGACCGGGCCAAGGTGCGCGCGGTGGCCCAGATCATCGCCTGCGACATCCACCCCCTCAACAATGTCGCCCCGCTCAACTACCTTCGCAACGTGCTCAAGGCCGACAAGGCCGCCGTCGAAGCCTGGTACTGGCATTGGGTCATCGCCGGCTTCGAGGCCGTCGAGGCGCTGATCCGGCCCGGCCCTTATGCGTTTGGCCCGCGGGTAACGGTGGCGGACATCTGCCTCGTCCCCCAGGTCTACAATGCCCGCCGCTTCAAGGTGCCGCTCGATCGCTTCCCGGGTATCGTCGCGGTCGATGCCGCCCTGATGAAGCTTCCCGCCTTCGACGCCGCCCGCCCGGAATGCCAGCCGGACGCCGAATAACGCAGCAGCTAGTGCGTGCCACGGTTTCGATTCGAATTAGGAAACGCGTTCAAGTCTTTGATTTCACAGGAGAACCCGTCCAAACATCGACAACTTCTGGGGATCGTGCTTCCGGGTACCTAATTTGGTCACCTTTTAGCGGCTTAACGGGAACCGGGAAGCAGCGAACGGCCTGATGAGGCGAAATTGATATGAATTCAAGCTGCTACCGGCGGATGGCTTGGGTTGCATTGGCGCTGTTCGGGCTGCCGGCCGCGGCGGCGGCACAGGGCATGCCGCAGCAGCCCGGCGCGTCCGGAAACCCCGTCTGCGTGCGGCTCGAAGGCCAGCTTGCCTCCATCGATCGCGCCGGCGCCGACCCTGCGCGCGCCGAGCAGGCCCGCCGCATCGACGAATCGCTCAGCAAGCAGCAGTCCGACCTCGATCGCGTCCAGTCGCAATACCAGCGGCTCGGCTGCCAGCCGACCACCCTGTTCTCCATTTTCGTGACCCAGGCGCCGCAATGCGGCGCGCTCAACGGGCAGATCCAGCAGATGCGCGGCAATATCGACCGCACCCTCGCCGACCTCCAGCGCACCCGCCGGGGCGGCGATGACGACATGCAGCGCCAGGCGGTGATCGGGGCGCTGGCCCAGAACAATTGCGGCGCGCAATACCGCGCGGCGGCCGCTGCGGTGCCCCAGCAGCGCGGCTTCTTCGAAACCCTGTTCGGCGGCCCCAACACCAATATCGCGCCGCCCCCACCCGGCGACTATCCCCAGGTCGGCGCCGGCGGATACCGAACCCTTTGTGTGCGGACCTGCGACGGCTACTATTTCCCGATCTCCAATTCGACCTCCTCGACCCGGTTCGCCGAGGACGAGCAGACCTGCCAGAAGCTGTGCCCGGCCGCCGAGGCGGTGCTGTATTCCCACCGCAATCCCGGCGAGGACGTGGCCCAGGCGGTCGCCAATAATGGGCGGACCTACAAGGATATGCCCAACGCGTTCCGCTACCGGCGTGAATTCGTTGCCACCTGCGGTTGCCGCCTGCCCGGACAGAGCTGGGCCGACGCGCTCGGACAGATCAAGGATTCCACGGTGGAACGCGGCGATATCGTCGTGACCGAAGAGAAATCCAAGGCGATGAATCAGCCGCGCGGCAACGATCCCTCCGGCCGCACCCCCGCGGCATCGGCGCGACCCGACACCCGCCGCGCCGCCCCGGCAACGCCGGTACCCTACGCCGGCCGCGGCGGCCCAGGCGGATACGCCGCCCGATTCCGATCAGGCCAAGCGGAGCGTACGGGCGGTCGGACCGACATTCATTCCGACGCGGTGACGGCCGCTGCCGGTTCGAAACTCCCGCGACGCCTCGTTTCTGATCAAGGCTTAGAAATCGATCAATTCGCTCTTCGCCGCCACGCCCTTGGCCGTGGTCGTTGCGGCGGACACGGCGATGCCGGGATCGCGAAACCGGTTGGTGATGGGATAGCGGCGGTCGCGGCCGAAGCTGCGCAGCGTGACCTTGACGCCGGGGCATGCCTGGCGGCGCTTGTATTCGGCGATATTGAGCATGCGCTCGATGCGCTGGACGAGTTCGCGGTCGAACCCGGCGGCGACGATGGCCGAGATCGGCTCCTCGCGCTCCACCAGCCGCTCGAGAATTGCGTCGAGCACGTCGTAGGGCGGCAGCGAGTCCTGGTCGGTCTGGTTCTCGCGCAGTTCCGCGGTGGGAGCGCGGACGATGACGTTTTCCGGGATCACCCGGCCGGACGGGCCGAGCGCGCCCTCGCGGCCTCCAGCCATTGCGCAGGCGGGAGAGGCGGTAGACCTCGGTCTTGTAGAGGTCCTTGACCGGATTGAAGCCGCCATTCATGTCGCCGTAGAGCGTCGCATAGCCCGCCGACATTTCCGACTTGTTGCCGGTCGTCACCACCATCAGGCCGAACTTGTTGGAGACCGCCATCAGCATGGTGCCGCGCGCCCGGGCCTGGAGATTCTCCTCGGTCACGTCGCGCTCGAGGCCGGCCATGAGCGGCGCCAGCGCCTTCTCCAGCCCCGTCGATGGCGCTCGCAATGGGAACGATGTCGTAATGCACGCCGAGCGCGGTCGCGATCTGCGCGGCATCGTTCGAGGGATTGCTGCGAGGTGAAGCGGTAAGGCAGCATCACGCAGCGGACCCGACCAGCGCCGAGAGCATCGACGGAAATCGCCGCGCACAGCGCCGAGTTGACGCCGCCGGACAGGCCGATGACGACGCCGGGAAAGCCGTTTTTGTCTACGTAGTCGCGCACGCCCAGCACGCAGGCGGCATAGTCGGCCTCGTCGCCGCTCTCCTGCGGCGCGGTGGGACCGCCGCGGCAATGCCAGCCGCCGGCGGCGCGCTCGAACACCACCGTCACGACCGCCTCGCGAAACGACGGGAGCTGGGCGCCGAAGGTCAAATCCGCGTTGAGCACGAACGAGGCGCCCTCGAACACCAATTCGTCCTGGCCGCCGACCTGATTGACATAGACCAGCGGCATGCCGGCGTCCTTGACCCGCGCCACCGCCACGTTGAGCCGCTCGTCGATCACGCTGCGGCGGTACGGCGAGCCGTTGGGCACCAGCAAAATCTCGCCGCCGGTCTCGCTGATGCATTCGACCGGCTCGGGACCCCAGATGTCCTCGCAGATGGGCACGCCCAGACGCACGCCGCGGAAATTGACCGGTCCGGGCATCGGTCCCGGCGCGAACACCCGCTTTTCGTCGAACACGCCGTAGTTCGGCAGATCGACCTTGAAGCGCAGGCCGGCGACGCGGCCGCCGTCGAGCAAAGCCACGGCATTGTAGAGCTTGCCGTCCTCGGCCCAGGGCGTGCCGACCAGCATCGCGGGCCCGCCATCGGCGGTCTCGGCAGCGAGCGCTTCGACCGCGCTGCGGCACGCCACTTGGAGCGCCGGCTTGAGGACGAGATCCTCGGGCGGATAGCCGCAGATGAACAGCTCGGAGAACACGACGAGATCGGCACCGTCGCCCGCCGCTTTGGCGCGGGCACGCCGCGCCTTGTCGGCATTGCCGGCGATGTCGCCGACGATCGGGTTGAGCTGGGCGATGGCGACCGCAAGGCGATCGAGCGGACGCGGATTCATGGCTCTGATCTAACCGCTACCCCGCCGCCCGGCAATCGGGTATGGGAAGGTTCACGCCGGCCACCCGCACACGGCGTTATCGCTGGCCTATCCGGACGCAAAATCACACGCCCATGAAATCACGGCATGAAATCACCCATGCAAATCACCCTCAAAGGCCGCAAAGCGCTGGTGACCGGCGGAAGTCTGGGGCTGGGCTTTGCGATCGCCCGGCAGTTTGCCGAAGCCGGTGCCGATGTTGCGATCATGGCGCGGCGGCGCGGCCCCCTCGATGAGGCGGCCGCGGCCATTGACAAAGCACCGGGACAGCGGGTGTTGCCGGTCGTCTGCGATGTTGCGCGTGCCGACGACGTAAAGCGGGGATATGCGGAGGTCGCCGCAGCGTTCGGACATATCGATATCCTCGTCAACAATGCCGGCATGTCGAATGCCGCGCCGTTCGAAGAGGTCACCGATGCCCAGTGGCAGGAAGACCTCGATCTCAAGCTGTACGCCGCGATCCGCCTGACCCGCCTGGCCTGGCCGCAGATGAAGCAGCAGGGATGGGGGCGCATCATCAACGTGCTCAACACCGGCGCCAAGGCGCCGCGGCCCGCCAGCGCGCCGACCTCGGTGACACGCGCAGCCGGGATGGCGCTGACCAAGGTCCTCGCCGGCGAAGGCGCCGCCCATGGGATTCTGGTCAACGCGATGCTCGTCGGCCTGATCGAGAGCGATCAATGGGTGCGCCGGGCGCAGGCGACCGGCGTGCCGTTGCGCGATGTCCTGGCCAACATGGGCAAGGACATACCGCTCGGGCGCGTCGGCACCGCGCAGGAATTCGCCAACCTAGCCTGCTTTCTCGCCTCCGACGCGGCGTCCTACATCACCGGCACCGCCATCAATGTCGATGGCGGGCGTTCGCCGGTGCCGTGACGGGCCTTGACGAGGGCTCGACGTGGGCTGAATTGCGATCAAAGACATTTTGCGACTGAGTTTCGACGCGGATTTGTTCGGTGTCGTGGACAGACGCTATTGCACCCGCAAGACGTCGGGCATCGTCGCGTCGAGCGCTTGCTCGACGAGCGACCGAATGCCGTCCCTCAGCTTCGTGCTTTGCGCAGCGTCCGACTGCGGCCACAAGGAATTGTCGACGGCACGATAAGGCCCGCCAATGCCAGGCCCTTTGAAATCCGACAGCAGGTTCCATTTCTCGATAGAAGCCCCCCGCTGGCTCAACATCGCGAAGGTCTGCCCGTCGTAGATCCTGATCGTAAAGAGCGCGTGGATGTAATCGCTTGCCCCCAGTATCGAGGTCGCCTCGACGATCCCGAGGCCATAGATCGACTGATTGGAGGTGCCGAAGTTGCTGCCCCCTTTCACGACCACGACGTAATGGTCGCATCTCGTCGAGGACGCGACCCGCCGGACGATCCCTTGGAGTTCGTCGTTGTAGTTGTAGAAGAGCGCATGCGTCCCATCGAGCGAAGCGAACGCTCCCTTCGGATAATTGATGCGCCGTACCGTCCAGCTCTTGCTCAGGAAGGCGCTGATCTTGCTGACGACCACGTCGTCGATATGCCAGGAATTGACGGGAGCGGTGTTCTGCTCATTGCCGAAAATCGTGATTCCTATCTTTCTCAAGAACAGCGTGTCGCCGATCGCCGAAACGACGCCGATGCACTTCCCGTTATCGGCGGCACCCGGCTTGGCGGGCTGCGGCGCAACGGCAGCCGGGGCTTTCGGCTTGGCCGGCTGCTGAGCGACGGCTGCGTCGCCGAAGATGAGAAGCGATAGCAAAGCAATCGCCACACGGCGCATCGCCGGTCCCGCGATCTCGGCTGCAATACGAGGCGGCATGGTTGCCTTTCCAAAGCGCCGGGGAACACAGGTCCGGCTGCCAGCCGAACCTACGGTTGCTTTGCGACAAACATGCGGCCTCGGAGGCGAGCGGCCTCAAGCCTTGAAGAACGCGATGAAGCGTTCGTAGACGTGGTCCGGCATTTCCTCCGCGATGTAGTGACCGCATTGCATCGCGTCGGTGTCGACCACGTTGCTCGCGTATTTGTGCCAGACCTCCGCGAACTCCTGCGTGCGTTCCGGCGTCTGCCCGCGCGCGCCCCACAGGATGAGGGTCGGCATCGTGATCTGCTTGTCCTTGTCGGCGGCATCGATCTCGAAGTCGCTGGTCGGCGAGGCCCGGAAGTCGTGGCAGGAGCCGGTGATCGTCTTCGATGTGTAGCAGCGCACGTATTCGTCGAGCGCCGTCTGGGTCAGAAATCCGAGGCCGGTGCCGCCGCGGATCACCATCCGGCTCGTGAGGAAGAACTCGGCCGGCACCGAACTGATGAGACGTTCCGGAAACGGCGACGGCTGCGCCATGAACGACCAGTGCCAGGAGCCGATCGCCCAGTTCTTGGTCGTGTGCGTCCACACGTGATAGCTCGGCACCACGTCGAGGAGGCACAGCTTCATCACCCGGTCCGGATGATCGAGGCCCATGCGGTGGGCGGCGCGGGCGCCGCGGTCGTGGCCGGCCACGAAGTAGCGCGAATAGCCGAGCTGCTCCATGACCTCGACCATGTCCTGGGCCATGGCGCGGAAGGTGTAATTGATGTGGTTGGGCCCGGGGTCCGGCAGCGAGCTGTCGCCATAGCCGCGCAAGTCCGGCAGCACCACGTGATAGTGCTCGGCGAGGCGCGCGGCGACCTTGTGCCAACAGACGTGGTTCTCCGGATTGCCGTGAAGCAGCAACAGCGGTGGACCGGAGCCGCCATGACGCAACCGGATCGTGGCTCCGCCGGTGCGCATGTCCAGATGCTGGAATCCGGGAAACAACGCCGCCACCGCCGGGCGCCCCCACCGCGTGGGGTCGCGGACATAATCTGCGGCCGTGGCCGTCTCCAGCACCTGTGCCCGCGCCGGCGAGGCGAATGCGGCCGACGCCGCGGCGCCGGCGGCCATCGCTGCAACAAGGCCGCGGCGGCTCACGCCCGATTGGGCCGGGTGCTCGAATTCATGCTCGGTCATTTTCACACTCCCTGGCCGCGCCCAAACGCGGTCGATTTCCATGCCCACTCTCACGCAATTTCGAATTCCGGCAACACCCAGCTTTCTTCCGCCGCCTGTGCGTGCCAGGCCGACCATGCAGGCAAGGCCATGATCGCATCCATGTAGAGCGCGCGCGATCGGCCCGACCGCGACGCCATAAGTGTGAAAGCGCGACACCACCGGTGCATACATGGCGTCGGCCGCGCCAAAGGCGCCGAACAGGAACGGCCCGCCGTAGCGCGCCCGGCAATCCGTCCATATCTCGTCGATGCGTGCGACATTGGCGAGCGCATCGGCCGGCAGGTCGACCGCGCCGGGCGGCCGGCGCATGTTCATCGGGCAATTCCGCCGCAGCGGCAGGAAGCCGCCATGCATCTCGTGGGCGATGGCGCGGGCATGGGCGCGCGCCTCGCCCGGCTGCGGCCACAAGCCGGCCGCGGGAAATTTCTCCGCGGCATATTCGATGATCGCGAGGGATTCCCACACCCGGACGTCATCGTCGATCAGCACCGGCACTTTTCCGGACGGCGAATATGCGAGGATTTTTTCGCGCGCGCCGGGCGTGTAGATCGGCAGCACCGTCTCCTCGAACGCAATGCCCGCTACCGTCATCGCGAGCCACGGCCGGAACGACCAGGACGAATAATTCCTGCTGCCGAGAATGAGCTTGAGCGCCATACGCGCATCTCCCGCCGGATCGAGCGCATGACGCGCCATCCGGCTCTCCTGTTGCGCCGCAATGGTGGCAGAGACGCGGGCGCGGTCAAGCCCACCGCTTTTGCTCCGGTTGCGTGCCGCGCCGGCGCGGGGCAGCATCCCGGCCGCGCCGGCGCCGGCCGGCGGCCGTCCCAGATGGATCGATATCGCCGATGAACATCCTGCCCCCGCTCGACATCGCCGCGCTCACGTTCTTTCTCCTGGCCTGGGGCGGCTACGCCATCGCGGTTGAATGGGGACCGGGGCATCTCGGCGGGCTCAATGCACGCATCCACGGCTATCGAGAGATATGGATGCGGCGCGCGCTCACCCGCGAACTGCGCATGTTCGACGCCCAGATCATGGCGGCGCTGCAGAACGGCACCGCGTTCTTCGCCTCGACCTCGTTGATTGCGATCGGCGGCAGCTTGACCATGCTGCGCGCCACCAATGAAATCCACACCGTGATATCGAACCTGCCATTGGGCGAGGCGCCGACCACCGCGCAGTGGGAGGTCAAGGCCGGCGGACTCATCCTCATTTTCGTTTACGCCTTCTTCAAGTTCGCGTGGTCCTACCGGCTGTTCAATTATGTCGCGATCATGCTCGGCGCGATGCCGCCGGCGAGCGAGCGCACGACGAAGGAGGCCGAGCGCCACGTCCTGCGCACGACCAAGCTGTTCCAGTCGGCCGGGCGGCATTTCAACCGCGGCCAGCGCGCGTTCTTCTTCGCGCTCGGTTACCTCGGATGGTTCGCCGGTCCGTGGCCCCTGTTCGTGTCGACGACGGCGGTGGTCATCGTGATGTGGCGTCGTCAGTTCGCCTCGGCCGCCCAGCAAGCTCTCATTGCCGAGGTCCCGGAAGCAGCTCCGAAGTCCTCCCCGTGACCCGATAGGCGATCAGCCCGATCCATTCGTGCAATGCGTCGTCGGTGCGGGCGAGCCCCCTGGAAACGCCGCCGATCACGTCCAGCATGTCGTGCCAGCCGTTGGTCTGGTAATCGACGGGATAGGCCTCGACCGCAAACCCGGCCTGCCGGAATGCACCCATCGCGCGCGGCATATGGAGGGCGGAGGTGACGAGAAGCCAGCGTTCGCCCGGCTTGGGCTGGGCAAGCGCCTTCGAATAGACGGCATTCTCGATGGTGTTGCGCGACCGGCCTTCGAGGGTGAGCCGGCTCGCGGGCACGCCGAGGCTTGCGAACAGGTCGGTGACGACATCCGCTTCGCTGCCGTGGTGGACGAACAGGCCGGGATCGCCGCCGCTATAGATGATCCGCGCCGCCGGATATCGTTTCGCCAGCGCCGGGACTGCGATGACCCGTTCGGCAGCCTCGTTGACGCCGACCTCCCCGCGTGTCGCCACCTTGTTCGCACTGACGGCGCCGCCGAGCACGATGATGCCGGCCGGCGGCGCGCCGGTCGGGTCCCACCGCGAAAACCGATTTTCCAGCGGTATGGACAGCGCCCTGCCGAGCGGCAGGAAGCCGATCAATCCGATCAGGACGAGCGATCCCGCCGCAAGCCGCCACCCCGCGCGGGCGAACCGCGTGCGCGTCAGCACGAGGCCGACGAGCCCGAGCAACACGATGAGGTTAGACGGCTGGGTAAAGAACGCGAGCAGCTTGGAAAGGACGAAGAACACGCGCCGGTCAATCGAGACTGTGGCGCCACTCCTGATAGCGCGCCTTGGACTCTTCATTGGGCGGATAAAGGCCCGGCAGCCGGACGCCCTTCTCCACCTCGGTGAACACCCAGCTCTCATAAAGCTCGTGCTCGGCGCCTTCATGGGCGACGAACTCGATGAGATCCTTGGGGATCACCACCGCGCCGTCATCGTCGACGACGATGAAGTCGTCGGGGAAGATGGCGACGCCGCCGCAGCCGACCGGCTCGTTCCAGCCGACAAAGGTAAGTCCGTTGACCGAGGCCGGCGCCGCCATGCCGGCGCACCACACCGGCAGGCCGCTCGCGAGCACGCCGGCGCGGTCGCGCAACACCCCGTCGGTGACCAGCGCGGCGACTTCGCGCTTCTTCATGCGGGCGCACAGGATGTCGCCGAAGATGCCGGCGCCCGACACCCCCATGGCATCGGCGACCACGATCACGCCCTCCGGCATCGCTTCGATGGCGGAGCGGGTGGAGATCGGCTTGCTCCAGCTTTCCGGCGTCGCGAGGTCCTCCCGCGCCGGCACGAACCGCAGCGTGAAGGCGGGGCCGATCAGCCGTTCGCCGCCGGGCACCAGCGGCTTGGGTCCGTTCATCCAGCAGCGCCTGATGCCCTTCTTGAGCAGCATCGTGCAGATGGTGGCGGTCGTGACCTTGCGCAGAACGTCAAATACGGCGGAATTCATCGCAGACCTCGTCGTTGGAAACTACCCGGCGCAATACGCAAGCCCGTCTCGATCCGAGGGCAGTCGCATTTGACCGAGGCCTCGCATACCACCTCTCCCTGCCCGCGGGGAGAGGGAGAAGAACATCAATCCCAGTTCGGCGAGCCCGACCAGTTCACGATCCGTCCACGCGGATTGGCGAGCCTGCGGACCTCCTCCATCTCGGCCGGCGCGAGCTCGAAATCGAAAATCGCCATGTTCTCCGCGAGGCGCTCGGGCTTGGAGGTGCGGGGAATGACGATCGCGCCCTCCTGGATCAGAAACCGCAGGCAGACTTGCCCGGCGGACTTGCGGTGACGCAGTCCGATCGCCTGGAGGGTGTCGTCATCGACCGCCCGGCCGCGGGCGATCGGGCTGTAGGCGGTCACCGAGAGACCGTGCCGGCGGCTCGCGCCGATCACCTTCGACTGATCGATATAAGGATGCCACTCGATCTGGTTGGTGACCAGCGGCTCGGTGGCGAGCTTTACCGCCGCGGCGACGAGGTCGACGGTGAAGTTCGAGATTCCGACATGGCGGGTGAGGCCTTCCCGTTTCATCTTGCACAGCGCGCCGATGGTGTCGGCGAGCGGAATGCGCGGGTTCGGCCAGTGGATCAGCAAGAGGTCGACCTCGGAGAGGCGCAGCTTCGCGAGGCTGTCCCTGGTGGCACGCTCGAACGCACGCGGCGCGAGATGGTCCTGCCAGACTTTGGTGGTGATGAACACCTCCCGGCGCGCAATCCCGCAGGCGCGCAGGCCGTCGCCGACCTCGCTCTCATTGCCGTACATTTCCGCGGTGTCGACGTGGCGGTAGCCGAGCCGCAGCGCCTGCTCGACCATCCGCGCGCAGGTGCGCCCGCGCAGGTCCCAGGTGCCGAGCCCGATCGCGGGGATGCGCGCGCCGTTGGCTTCGATAGCGGGTATGGTCATGATTTTCCGGTGTCCATTCGACGACATCATTACGCGTTCGCGCAAGCCACTACTGTGCCACAAGTGAGGGGCTTGGCCTCCCTCTCCCGCTTGCGGGGGAGGGTTGGGGAGGGGGCAACGGCCGCGCCACAAACGACTACGGCAATCCTCTCGACCAAGTCTGCACCGATCAACTGGTGATCAACGTGCCGTCTCCCGAAACAACGCGATACGCTCCTCCACAGGACCGCTCTCCCTGAAAGGCATCGTCCAATCCTCCTTCGAATCAGACGAAGCTTGCCTGTCAGGAATCAACCCGGTCTAAACTGTCAGGAACTCAGCCCGGTTTGTACCCGCGAAAGCCCCCTCCCCAACCTTCCCCCGCAAGCGGGAGAGGGAGTCCCGGGCTGCCCGCTTGTGACACAGTGGCGGAAGATGCGCGCCCCGGAATGACGGCGACGTTGGACGCTACCTCTGGCTACAAATACAAGCTCTTCATCTGCGGCTCCGGATAGCGCGTGCCCGCCGCCGATCCCACCGGTATCGCAGCGGAAATCTCGCCGATGTCGCTTTCGCTCAAATCGACCGAAAGCGCGCCGAGGTTTTCCAACAGCCGTTCCTTGCGCTTGGTCCCCGGGATCGGGATGATGTCCGGCCCCTGCGCGAGCAGCCACGCGAGCGCGAGCTGACCCGGACTGCAGCCCTTGCGTTTGGCGATCGCTTCGATCCGTTGCGCCAGCTCGATATTGTGCGCGAGATTGCCGGCTGCGAAACGCGGCTGCCGCCGCCGGGTATCGGTCTCGGCGAGACTGGACGGCTCGTCGATCTTGGCGGTCAGCAGGCCACGGCCGAGCGGCGCATAGGCCACGAAGGCTATGCCGAGTTCGCGCGTCGTGCGCAGCGTCTCCTCCGCCTCGACCCGGTAGAGCAGCGAATATTCGTTCTGTATCGCGGCGATCCGATGAACCCGGTTGGCGCGCCGGATGGTCTCCGGTCGGGCCTCGGAGAGCCCGAGAAAACGGACCTTGCCCTGCTCCACGAGCTGCGCCATGGCGCCGACCGTATCTTCGATCGGAACCGTGGGGTCGATGCGGTGCTGATAGTAGAGATCGATCACCTCGACGCCGAGGCGCGCGAGACTTGCATCGCAGGAGCTCAGCACGAATTCGGGCCGCCCGTCCGCGTACTTTCCGCCGCGGCCGCCGAGATTGCCGAACTTGGTCGCCAGGAAGACCTGGGAACGCCGGCCGGCGATCGCCCGGCCGACCAGTTCTTCATTGTGGCCGTTGCCGTAAGCATCGGAGGTGTCGAGCAGCGTGACGCCGAGGTCGAGCGCTTCGCGAACGAGGTCGACGGCTTTGCCGTCATCACTGGCGCCGTAGACATTGGACAGGGACATGCAGCCGAGGCCGATCGCCGAGACCTCCGTCGACCCCAGCCTGCGCTGTTTCGTAACGCGATGATCGGTCACCTGCGGCCTCCTCGATCCGCGCGCGATGCTTCACCTCGACCGGGCAATGCTTCACCTCGGCCTGGAGCGTGCGGCGCCTGGACCAATACCCGAACGTCGAGGCAGATCAACCCCGCGCAGCGCATCGCAGCGCCGCGACCGGCTTCGATCGCCGGTCGCTGTCTGGTCGAACCATCCCGCTGAGGAACTGCCGAAACGGCCCTCTCAGGGCTTTCCGGCCATTGTTGCGACGGTTACCGGCTGTTCGCGGTAGACGTCGGGAAACATCTGCTTGAGATTGTCGACCTTGGGCAGGTCGTTGATCACGATATATGCATTGTGGGGATGGGTGAGCGCGTAGTTCTGATGGTAGGCTTCCGCGGGATAGAACTTCGTCAGCGGATCGATCCGCGTCACGATCGGGCGGCGGAACACGGTCGCGCGGTCCAACTGCGTGACGTAGGACTGCGCGACGTGCTTCCCGGATTCGTCCGAAACGAAGATCGCCGAGCGGTATTGCGTTCCGAAATCCGGTCCCTGCCGATTGAGCTGGGTCGGATCATGCGCGACCGAGAAGAAGATCTGCAGGATTTTCCCGAGCGAGACCTTGTGCGGGTCGAACGTCACCTGAACCGCTTCGGCGTGACCGGTTCGCCCGCTGCTGACCTGCTCGTAGCTGGGATTGACGCCGGTCCCGCCCGCATATCCCGACACCGCCTGATGGACGCCTTCGACATGCTGGTAGACCGCCTGAACGCCCCAAAAGCATCCACCGGCGAGCACCACGCTTTGCAAGGCGCCGCCGGCAGGTGCCGGCTCTTCCGCGGCGGGAGGCGGGATAAGGTTCGCACCCTCGGCCGCCTGCGCCCGACCATGGCCCCAGAAAACGTGAGCGCCCAGCACGAACAGCATCATTGCGCCATAGCCGCACGCCATTCCGGCACTTCTGCGGGAAAGCTGAGATATCCTGTGAGCTGCCATTGTTGCGTCCCTCCAGTTGCGGCTGACCCCGGCTCTGCGGCCGGCGCCGGCCGTCAGATTTCATACGAGCTTACAGCAAGCGACGCGGTTCGACGACACCTTGCATCCGACACACCTTGCATCCGCAGCATGCACGGCCCCATCAAACGTGTTGCGTGAGACCGCCATATACAAATGAATAGATCGTGAAGTCGCGAGCCTGCCGGCCGGGTTTTGCAAGGTCCAGCAGGCCCGGGTTTGATTTCATGCAGCATCGTTATATACTTGAGGCTACAGCGGCTCGTGCGGAGGAAACTTATGCTTTATCGCCTTGCCGCCTGCCTGATTTCCCTGATTCTGCTTGCACCTCCGGCGATTTTGCTCGCGCCTCCGGCGTTGGCGGACACGTTGCGCGTGATCGGGGCCGGCAGCCTGGCCGCCGCCTTCACCGATCTGCTCCGCCGCTTTCCGGCGGGCCCTGATACGGTCGTAGCGCCTGAATTCGGGGCCTCCGGCCTCATGCGCGAGAAGATCGAAGCCGGGGCCGATGCCGACCTGTTTGCGTCCGCCGACATGGAGCACGCACGGCGCCTTGCCGCCGGCCATCCCGAGCGCTTCGTGATCAATTTCACCCGCAACCGCCTCTGCGCCGTGGCGCGGAGCGCGGTCGGCCTCACCGCCGCCAACATGCTGGATCGCCTGCTCGATCCGGCGATACGCCTTGCCACTTCCACGCCGGGCAGCGATCCCTCCGGCGACTATGCCTGGGCGGTCTTCGCCCGCGCCGAGGCCGTGCGCGCCGGCGCCCGCGCGGCGCTCGAGGCCAAGGCACAGAAGCTCTACGGCGGCGGGGCCAAGACGCCCCCCCTCGTTCCCGGCGAAGGCGCGGTCGAAGGGATATTCCTCGCCGACCGGGCCGACGTGACCCTCGCCTATTGCAGCGGCGCAGCCGGCATCGCCGGCAAAGTGCCCGGCCTCGCCATTGTGCCGCTCCCGCCGGAACTCGCCGTCGGACCGGCCTACGGCATGGTGGTGCTCGACGCCAAGCCGGTGGCGTCGCGCTTTGCGACCTTCGTCATGTCCGAGGCGGGCCAAGCCGTATTGAAGGCGCACGGTTTCGATCCCGTGGCCCTGGTCGAACCCGTCCCGCCATCGCCCGGACTTCTCGTGCAGCGCGCCGGCCAAGCTTCGCACATCGTGTCCCCGGAGCGCATTGCCATGCTGCCGCCGCTCACCCAGCGCGTCGGCTTCACGACCGGCCGCGGTGAACAGCAGAGCGAATGGACGGGACCGCTGCTGTGGGATGTGCTCGTCGCCTCCGGCGCGATCGATCCGGCAAAGGTCGCCGAGCAGGTTCATCTCTCGGTCCGCGTCACCGGCGCGGACGGATATGCCGCGGTCGTCGCTCTGGCCGAGATCGCCCCGCAATTCGCCGGCCGGCCGATTCAGGTCGCCGACCGCATGAACGGCGTGTCTTTACCGGATCACGCCCTTCGTCTCATCGTCCCCGGCGACCGGCGCGGCGGTCGATCGGTGCGAGACGTGGTCCGCATCGATATCGAGTGATCCGCGCGCAGCCGCGTCGCATCCTGCTCCGGTTTGCCCAGAGAGGCCAAGCGGGACTTCCACCTCCGGCATCAAAGCCGTGCCTGGCACACAATGAAATG
>CAVVCE010000065.1:0-3954 GCA_963746235.1 uncultured Alphaproteobacteria bacterium | reverse complement strand
CGCGCACGGGTTCGCCCCGGGCTTCGAAATAGATCGCCTCGGTGAGGCACTTCTCGTGCTTGGTGCGCTCCTCGCCGTCGACCAGACCGAGCCGTTCGGCGGGGCTCACGAGGGCGTGGGCGTCGATGTTGACCTGGCCTTTTCGGGCGATCGTCTCGTTGGGAGAGGATTCGGCTGGCGGCGCGGCGGCGACCGGCTCGTCGTCGGTTTCGAACACCGGCTTCTGGTCGGGGCCCCACGGCTCGAGGGCGGCGAGTGTTCCGCCCATGGGATCGGCGCCGAAATAGATGCGCGCTGCACGAACCGCCGGCGGATTTGGATCCAGCGGCGAAGAGCGAGGCTCCGACGGATCGATTTCGGCGACGTCCATATCTTCGCGCGGGCCGGTCTGTTGCGGCGCGGCCTGCTCCAAAGCGGCCTGCGCGATAGCGGGTTGTGCCGGTTGCGCGGGCGCTGATTGTGCATCTATGGGTTGCGCGTATGTGGGCGGTACCGGCGCGGCCCGCGCTATCCGGGGCTGGCTACCGGGTATCTTCTGACCTTCCGCGACCGGCACCGGCGGGGCAGGGCTCTCCGTGGTCGGATCGGGCGAATCGAAATCCGGCCGGATCTTGCGGGACCAGCCGGGCCCCTTTCAATGTGCGGTTGACCGCGGGATAGGCCGGCGAGGCCTGCCGCAATTCGTGACTCGATCCCTCCATGAGGACACGCGGCGAGATCGACTCCGGTGATGTCGGCATTGGGATCGAAATTCACCAATTGGACGGCGCCGCCGGTTGGAATGCCGGTGCCGACCGGCTGGGGCAAACTGAAGGTCGCGGCATGGATGGTGCCGAATGGCGACGCGATCAGATGCCTGCGCAGGTGCTCCCCGATGGCGGGCTGACGGGCGATGAAGGCGGCCAAATCCTGATAACCGATCGGAGCCGGCAACGACGCCATGATGAAGGAAGTGACGCCGATGGCGGCAGGAGCTACCCTCGCTCGCGCAAGGGCCAGCCTGATCCGCCCACGTGAATGCCGTTGGCCACGTCGATGAAACGTCACAATCCCCCCGCCCCAAGCGGTATCCCCAACCCCATAATCAATGAGAGCACGGCAGGAATGAGGCCGTGCACAGCCCAGCCGAAAATTTGTGACTGATTAAGCTTGCCGCCGGGTTAATGGCCGTGGAGGTCGAGCCGGAACGGAAATGCCTCGGCGAGCGCGCCCGGTCCGATCGCGGTAATCGCATCGACCATGCGGCCATTGCGGCCGAGCATGTCGTCGGCCAGCGCGACGATTCGGATGTTGGGCGTCGCGGTCGGCGACGCCCGGCGCAGCGCTTGCGCGATCGACGCTTCGCTGCGGCCGGGGTTCAGCGTGCACACCGTCACGAAAGCCGCGGCGGTCGAGCGGCTCACCCCCGCATAGCAGTGAACCACCAGCGGGCTCACGCGCTCCCAGCGTTCCACGAACCCGACGAGCTGCTCCACATGCGCGCTGGCGGGATGGACGTGGCCGTCGCGCGGCTCGCTGATGTCATGAAGCTGCAGCCACAGGTGATTGCCCGGCGCGATGCCGAGCGGGCGCATCAGATTGTCCTCGCTCCCGAGCAGCGAGACGACGTGGCGCGCACCGGTCGCGGCGACGGTATCGTGGAGCAGCGCCAGCGAACACACATGGATCATCGATTCACCTGGATCATCGAACCGACTCGAACCTCGAATCGCGGACCCGGATCTGGATTCGCAAACCGGCCGCCGGGGTCATTCCTCGGCGAGCGCGGCGAAGCGCTCGAGGAAGCGGCGCTTGGCGGTCTCGGCCGGCCACGGGGTGAGATAATCCTTCTCGACCGCGGCAGGCAAGGCCGGCCGCGGGCCGAACAAGCGGCGCGCCTCGGCGACGCTGAAGCCGGCGAGAATGGTTGCTTCCAAGAACGCCGAGCCGTGATCGGCCGCCTTGATGATGGCGAGAATCTCGGCCGGAAGCGCCGGCGGCAATCCGAACCGGACATGGATCGCGGTCAGGAGGCGCTGCTCCACGGCCTTGTAGGAGCCGCCGATGACGACCTTGAACGGAGAGATCATGTCGCCGATCACATATTCCGGCGCATCATGGAGCAGCATGGCGAGGCCGAGCCGGCGATCGATGGTGCTGGTTTGCCGGCGCGCGATCTCCCCCACCAGGAGGGTGTGCTGCGCCACCGAGAAAATGTGATCGCCCATGGTCTGGCCGTTCCAGCGCGCAACCCGCGCGAGGCCGTGGGCGATGTCCTCGATTTCGATGTCGAGCGGGGTAGGGTCGAGGAGGTCGAGCCGGCGGCCCGACAGCATCCGCTGCCACGCCCGCGGCAACGCTGCCGTGCGCGACCGGGACGCCGTCACGTCCCGGTGCCCGCCACCGCGGCGACGGGGCTGCCGGTCGGCGGCCGCGTCATGGCTTTCCTGTCGAACGGCCGAGCAGGCTCGCCATTTCCTCCTCGATGCTGGTGAACGCCGGGGTCGGCCGTGCTTTCATGTCGGCCGGAACCACCTTCAGCTCGGGCACCGGCTCCCTGGGGAACGCCGGCGCGGCAGGCTCGCGGGCGGTGGCCGGCGGTGCAGGCGGCGAGGCGACCTCGCGCAGCGGTGCCGGCCGGGCCGGTGATGTCGGAAGCGGAGCCGGCGCCGAGGTGAAGCGGGGCCCGGGGGGCGGCGGCGCCAACACCGGCTCGACCGGTTTGATCGGACGCCGCAGCGCGGCTTCCAGCCGCTGCGCCATTTCGGCGAGGTTGGATTCCTCGCTCTGCGCCGGCCGCGGCGGCAGCGGCGGCGCCGCGGGCATGCGTTTCGGTTCCGGCGCGGGCGGAATTTGAAACACCGGCTCGAACGGCGGCGCGGCATGGGCCGCCTGATGGGCCACCGGTTCGAACGAAGGCGGAACCGGCGGGGGGTAGAACGCCGGTCCGGGCTCCGGCGGGGTCGGCAGCAGGGGCGGAGCGCCGGCGTCCTCGATGAGGCTTTCCAGCCGCTGGCGTTCGATCGGCATCGGCGGCGGGCGGACCATCGCCTCGCGGGTCATCGCCTCGCGGGGCATCGGCTCACGGACCATCGCTTCGCGTGTCATCGCCTCGCGGGGCATCGGCTCCCAGGCCATCGCCTCGCGGGTGATCGCTCCCTCTCCCTCGCGGGCTATCGCTTCGCGGGGCATCGGCTCACGGGTCAACTGCTCGCGCGCCGTCGCTTCGCGAACCGGACGCGGTGGCTCGGCATGAACCGGCTCGCTGGGCGGCCAACCCGACCCCTCCAGGGACATGGTCTGGCGCGGCAGCGGCTCCAATGTCGCGCTCGCCTTGGTGTCCCGCACCGGCGCGGGAGCCGTCGCGACCGCCCCGGTGCGGTCGATGTTCGGCTCGACCACGACATCGGTCGGACCGCCGATCAAAAGCAGATGTTCCACATTGTCGCGCCGGACCAGCACCAGGCGCCGGCGGCCGTCGACGCTGGCGGCATCGATCACCGCGAGACGCGGCTGCCGCCCGCGCGGGCCCAGGGCCACGAGATTGCCTCCGCTAACAACCGCCGCCACAGGTATCCGCCCGCACCGAGCACCGCCAACACGATGACGAAGGCGACCAGGAACTTCATCAGAACCGACAGGTCGTTGAAGAATTCCATCGCAGTGCTCCCTTTCCCCCGCGGTGCGGCCCAAACAGACAAGTTCCCATCTGTTTGGACAAGTCGCCCCACGACTTCAACAAGTCAGTGGGATTCGTGCCAAGAAATCCCTGAAAAATTGGCAGATTCTCCCGAAGTTGGGTTTAATGGCGAAATGATGGCACCGCGGTGTTGTGTCCCCGGCGATCATCATACAAGGAGTTCTCGCCATCCACAGTGCGGCGTCGAACCGGCGGTGATTTGCGGGCCGGAGCGCTGGCGGCTGACCGCCTTCGGCCTGCGGCAAGCCTTTCCTCGCGAAACACGCCTTTCCTGG
>CAVVCE010000064.1:0-31890 GCA_963746235.1 uncultured Alphaproteobacteria bacterium | reverse complement strand
CTATTATCAATACACGCCCAATGACGTGTACGACGTGGACGGCACCGACGAACCCGTGCTCGCCGACATCGCGATCGGCGGACAGACCCGCAAGGTGATGATCCAGGCCAACAAGAACGGCTTCATGTACGTGCTGGACCGCACCAATTGCAAACCGGTCGCCGCCCAACTCCGTATGTCAAGGTAACTGGGCGACGCACATCGACAAGGACAGCGGCCGCCCGGTCCTGACCGGCGTCTACAAGGATTTCCTGGCGGGCCAGGAGGTCGAAATCTGGCCGTCGCGCGGTACCAACGCGGTGCCGATCGCATTCAATCCGAACACCGGGCTCGTCTACGTGAACACGTGGAGCGTTCCGCGCCTGCAGAAGCTCGCCCCGCAGAATCCGCAAACCCCGGGGTCGGTGTCCACCGGCGTCGTCGCCCGCAACCCGACCTTCAAGCCCGGCGAGGTGGTGGGCAACTTCGCGGCGATCAATCCCGTCACCGGCGAGAAGAAATGGGAGGCGCCATTGATCGACCTGCCGAGTGCGGCGGGCATGCTGGCGACCGACGGCGGGCTGATATTCACCGGCAAGTTGACCGGCGAATTCATTGCGCTCGACGCCGACACCGGCGCGACGCTGTGGCAGTTCAAGGTGAGCTCGAGCGTCAATTCCACCGCGATCACCTACACCCACAAGGGTCGGCAATTCGTGTCGATCGCGTCGGGCCTGGGCGGCGCCGTCATCCCGCGTTTCGCCGCGGGCCAGGTTCCGACCGGCGGCTCGCTGTGGACGTTTGCGTTGATGCCGGAATGAAAAACGCGGCGCGGGCTTGCCCGCACGCGCGCGGGATCAATCCGTAATACACCGGACATCGGCTCGTAATGTTCGGCCGGATAGCCTTTGCCCGAAGGTCATTAGACGATCTCGGGACGATCTCGGGACGATCTCGGGACAATCTCGCCGAAGAAGGGGCCGAAATGCGCCTGCTCGCCTGCGTCCTCACGGTGCTCGTGGTCAGCGTTCCCGCCGCCGCGCAGGGCTGGAAGGAATACGCCGACCCCGGCAACGGGTTTACGGTCTCGTTTCCCGCCGCCCCTCGGATCGAGACCACGACCTATCAAGCCGCCGACGGCAACGCGGTCCAGGCGAAGGTCTATTCCGTCATGCAGGACGGCGCCGTGTTCAAGATGACCGTCGCCGACCTGTCGCATGCCGCGATGGAGGAAAGCGCCGTGATCGACCACGCGATCAAGACGCTGTCCCAAGGGGGCGAGATCAAAGTCAACATTCCCGCCCGCATCAACCGGGTTTACGGCCGTCAGTTGAGCATCGTGGGAGCGGACGGCAGCCATTCGTCGGTCGCCGTGTTCTATCACAAGGCGCGGCTCTACCAGATTGAGGGGAAAGCGCAGGCGGCGGGCAACGATGCGGCGTCCTACGCCATCCGCTTCCAGCAATCGCTCGTCTTCACCGGCGGCGATACGAACCGGCCGGATGCGGTCCGGGAGGCGCGGCGGAATTGTCCCCCTGAAAACGCCGGCGCTCCCGGCGCTGGGGCCTCGGACGATCGGCAATTGCGCGCCGAAGCCCGCTGCCGCCGCGGCGCCCGATGAGCAATCCCCGTTTAGGACTCGTCGGTGAATTATCACTCAATTCGCGTGATCGAACGGCTTTTTTGCTCCCTCTCCCGCTTGCGGGGGAGGTTGGGGAGGGGGCTCTCGCAGCGGTTCCGCGCCCGAAATCGCCCCCTCCCTGACCCTCCCCCGCAAGCGGGCGAGGGGATGAAACTGAAAATCCGCCGATGAGCGACCCCGGCCAGACGTGCGAAACGATGTGATCACGCGTGCCGGGCGCGCCGGTGCTTGTCCATCATGTTGATGGCGCGCCGCGCCGACAGCATCGCGCCCTCCTGCCAGGCGCCGATATGGCTCAGATGCTCGCCGGCGAAGTAGAACGGGCCGTCCGGCTCGCCGAGCAGCCTGATAATTCGGAGTCATGGTCGGTCTGGTAGCGCGCTCCGATGCCGAGGCTGTAGGGCACCTTCGACCACGCGATCGCCATCGGCTTCTCGAGTTCGCGGCCGTGGCCGGGATGCAGGCCTTCGATGGCGGCGCGGCTCAGCTCGAACTGCTCGCGCAACGGCTTGGCGGCGAGTTCGTCCCCCTGGACGCGGCTGACATAGGCGCCGAGCAGGATGCCTTTTTGCGAGAACAGCCGGTCGCTCGGGTACCAGACCAGCGCGGTCGGACCTTTCACCCAGGAAATCCCGCCGTAAATCTGGTCGTCGATTTCCCAGAACCGGCGCGACTGCCACGCGATCTTGATGGCGTTGCCGTATTCGATGCCGCGGATGGCCGCCCTGCAGGGGGATGAGAAGTCGTTTTCGATCGGCTCGAGAACCTTGAGCGGTATCGTCACGATGCAGTAGGCGGCCTCGATCGCGTTGCGCTTGCCCGACCGCTTGTCGGTGTAGGCGATGGTGACCCCGTCATTGCGGCGCTTTATGGCGGTCACCTCGCTCGCCAGGCGCACCACCGGACCGAGCTTCCTGGCAAACGCCGCCGGGATGTGGTCCATGCCGCCGACCGGCTGGAACATGGTGGCCTGGAAGTCGAATCCCTCCTCGAACATCACGGCGCCCCAGAGGTCGATGTCGAGGAGCGTGCCGAGCGGCATCGGATCGCGCCGCGTCGCCGGCCTGATCGCCCGCGGCCGGCAGGCTGCTTGTAGCCGGATCGCGTCGAGCCCTTGAACAGCAGGTCGGGCGTCAGATCCCCGTAGGTCCGCAGGAACGCGATCATGCGCTCCTTGTCGGTCGCGGTCAGCTCCTCATCGAGCGCGCCGCGATTGAGCGCCTTGCCGAGCAGTTCGGAGATCTCGCCGCGCACGTCGTTGTGGGCCTGGCGCATCTCGACCGGCTTGCCGCCATTGGCGGCGGGATTGTAGAGCCGCGCACCGCGGCTGGTGTTGATCTCCACTTCGAGCGCGACGCCGAGTTCCTTGCAATAGCCGAGCACCGCCTGATGGGCGCTCGGGATCCGCGCCGGGCCGGAATTCCAGTACATCTCGGGATCGAATTCGCACACCTGCCGGGTGCCGTCGGTCATGTCGAGCCGGGTGCCGCGCCTGATGCTCCAGTTGCGGCCGCCGACGCGGTCGCGCGCTTCCAGGATGGTGCAATCGTAGCCGGCCTTGCCGAGTTCATAGGCAGCCGACAGTCCCGCGATCCCGGCGCCGAGGATGACGACCTTGGTGCCGTGCGCCTCGCCTCTTTGCAGCGTCAGCGGCTCCGCCATCGCGGCGGTGCTCAAAAGGCCCATCGCCTGCATGGTGAGATAGGTCGCGCGGTATCCGCCGACGCTGCCGACCTGCTGCAAGAACTCCCGACGCGTGCCGCTCATCCTGCCCCCTGTGCCGCCCGACGGGCGCGGTGGATCGCAATCCGCATCTTGCCCCGCCGCGCGGCCCCTGATCAATCCCTGCACACCCCTGCTCCGCGACCCCGGCTTGGATTGCGCACGCGCCGCCCTCCCCCGACCCTCCCCCGCGAGCGGGAGAGGGAGCCGCCCCTGCGGAGTTTTTGACTTTGCGCATGATCTTGTCGAAACAGTCTGCGACTTTCCCGGACCACACCGGATCGTACGGTCGCAACCGGGCGCCACGTCTTTTTTGCGATCCCGTTCCGGAGCCAGGGATCAGGGCGCAACGATGAGCTCGCAACAATGCAAACGCGCATGATGAGGTGGCGCCACCGCGCCTATGAGATCATCGAGCACGGTCCGGTGGGCGACCGTTCCATGCGGAGCGCGAGCCGGCTGCTGATCCTGCTCGTCCTCGTCAACGTGTCCGCGGTCGTGCTGGAATCGGTCCCCCGCTACGAAGCCGCCTATGCGGGCGTCTTCACCGCCATCGAGATCGTTTCGATCATCGCCTTCACGCTGGAATATGCGCTGCGCATCTGGGCGGCGGCGGAGCATGCGCCATACCGCCAGATGACGGCGACGCGGGCGCGGCTGCGCTACGTCCTCTCCACCGACGGCCTGATCGATCTCGTCTCGGTGTTGCCGTTCTGGCTCGCCTTCGTGGTGCCTTTCGAGTTTCGCGTCATCCTGATGCTGCGGGTCGTGCGCTTCCTCAAGCTCGCCCGCTATTCGCCGGCGATACGCTCGCTGCTCGAAGCCCTCTATGCCGAGCGCCGCGCATTGTTCGGCTGCATCGTCATCCTGTTCGGGGCGACGCTGATCACGGCGTCGTTCATCCATCTCGCCGAGCGCGAGGCGCAGCCCGACAAGTTCGGCACCATTCCCGATGCCATGTGGTGGGCGATCGTCACCCTCGGCACCATCGGCTATGGCGACGCGGTGCCGGTCACCCCGCTCGGCAAGGTCGATAGCCGCGGTGACCATCATGTGCGCGCATCGTCATGATCGCGCTGCCGGTCGGCATCATCGCCACCGCGTTCTCGGACCAGATCCACCGCCGGGATTTCGTGGTGACCTGGGGCATGGTGGCGCGGGTGCCGCTGTTCAACGGGCTCGACGCCGCCGCGATCGCCCAGATCATGCGCCTGTTGCGGGCGCAGACGGCGGACGCCGGCGACATCATCGTGCGCCGCGGCGACACCGCCCATTCCATGTATTTCATCGCTAGCGGCGAAGTCGGCGTCGAGTTCGACGGCAAGCACGTCGCCCTCGGCGTCGGCCAGTTCTTCGGCGAGATCGCGGTGCTGCGCCGGGCGCGCCGCTCCGCCACCGTGCGGGCGACGACACGGACCAACCTTTTGGTGCTCGACGCGTCGGATTTCCACATCCTGATGGAGCAGGAGCCGCGCATCGCCGAGCGCGTCCACTCGGTCGTGCGCGACCGCATCGGCCGCGAGATCGTGACGCCACGCGGCGACATGGTGACCGAAGAGATCGGCACGGCCGACGAGACACTGGAAGAGATCAGCACGCCCGACGAGTAAGCGCGGATGCACGTCCGGCGTCCTGGAGGCAGAGCACCTGAAGCGCGCCGCAGCTATGGATTACAGGTCTTCAGGGTGATGTAGACCACGAACTCGGTGCCCCGCGCCGGCTTGCGGCCCGGCGACAGCACCAGCGCCAGTTCGATGACGCGCAGCGCGCCGTGCTTTTCGTTCTGCGCCCGCACCTGGATACGCGGCACCCGGATGCGCGGCACCTGTGCCAGCCGGCTCGCGCAGATCAAGGCCGCGACCAGTGCGAACACGGAAACCAGGTAGATCGGCAGCGTGATGTCGAAGGGCATGGGCTACTCCGCACACGAGTTACTCGGAACCAGAAGCGGGGACGGTCGCTCGGACCGGCCGTCGGGCGGGACTTGGGGGCAGGGCTTGGGGGCGGAGCTTGAAAGCGATGCGATCCGGGCCGGGCTGGAACAGGCGGCCTGACTTGGCCGCCTGTTCGCCGCCGCACCCCCGCATCCCCGCATCCCCTCCCGCAGCCCCAATCCCTCCTGCAGTCCCCATCCTCCGGCATCCCCTTGTAACTAAAGATTACACATCATGATAATCCTGTCAAATATGGTATTGCAATATTAACCATGTTTACGAAGGTAACCGTGATTCTCGGAAAGCCCGCCGAACTCTTGCGCGGAATGTAACTTTGGATATCATGCCCCTCACGCAGTCTTACCAAACCGTTGAGCGGCGAACCGTGGCGTAATTTCGCGGAGAGCGTGAATGACGATGTTGCCGGATGCGGTCCGGGCCTATGAGCAGGAGCTGTTGCAGAAGGCCGACATGCTCGCCATGGGCCTCAAGGGCCTCACGTCGGCCTCGCCCGAGCGGGCGGCCGAGCTCCTCGCCGAGATATCATCGCGGCTCGGACGCGCGGCCGAACCCGCCGTCGAGGCGCAAGACCGCGGGCGCGATCCGCGCCGTGCCGCGCCTGTCGTCGTCGCGGTGCGCGGCGGCGGCGCCGACGACATCGAGGATTTCATCCTCGACATTCTCGCCGAGAATCCGTTGGGCCTGTCGGTCCAGGACATCGTCGACAATCTCGACGAGGCCCAGCTCGAGATCAAGCGCAAGACCCTGGTGGTGCGCCTGCACCGGATGGTGCATGCGGGCCGGCTGTCGTCCCAGGCCCACGGCCACTACACCCTGAGCGAAGCCGAACGCAGCCGCCGCCGGGCGTGACATCCGTCGCCTTGCGCGGCCGGCGACCGCCGCTTTTCGGGATCGCACAACGTCGAATTTAATCCCACGGACCTCATCCTGAGGAGCCATGCGAAGCATGGCGTCTCGAAGGATGGACGCTGTGGCACGGCCTTGCCTGCGACCGTCCTTCGAGACGCGCGCAAGAGCGCGCTCCTCAGGACGAGGTTGATTGATGATATCGATATGATTCGAACTTCGGAAACGGTGTCCTATTTGCGCAGGAACACGTAATCCGCGGCATAGGGCGCGGCGTGGGTCGCGCCGGCCCGGTCGCAGGCGCCCTCGAATTGTCCGCCGCTGGTGTTGAGGCGCTGGATCGTGGCGATGCCGGCGAGCACGCCGGGGCCGCGCGGCTCGACCGCTTCGAGCTTGAGCCAGGGGATGTCAGCGGCGGTGGCGCCGGGCGCGCGGCCGGCCGGCTTGCCCTGCACGCGGCTGCCGTCCACATGCTCCCAGGTCGGCCCGGCATAATGGCGGCCGACGGTCTTGCCGTCCGCCATCAGCGTCGCGATCGGCTCGCGGAACTGCCACGCCAGCTTGCCGTTCTGGTCGGCCTTGCATTCGTAGACCTGGGCGCCCTCGGCATGGACGGTCAGCACCACCGTCTCGCCCTTGGCGGCGATGGCATCGGGCGTCTGCGCAAGCGCGGCACGGCCGGCCATGCCGAGCAAGGCTGCGGCCGCGATCGCGGTGAAGATTCGAACTGTCGCCATGAAACCGATCTCCAACGAGATAAGCAATTCTCCTCCCGTCTTCGGCTATCGATTGGCCACCCGTAAGCTCAGATTCGCGGCAAGGCCCCCTCACCCGGCACGCAAGAGCGCGCCAACCTCTCCCCGCACGCGGGAAGAGGTTGGCGCCGCAAGGCGTGAATACGATAGCCGAAAACGGGGAGGAAAGAAGCACAGAAACGACATCCCAGAAACTACATGCCCATAGTGGTGCGCAGGTTCTCCGACACCTTGTCGAGGAAGGCGGTGGTGGAGAGCCACTTCTGGTCGGCGCCGATCAGCAGCGCGAGATCCTTGGTCATGTAACCGGACTCGACGGTGTCGACGCAGACCTTCTCCAGGGTCTGCGCGAACTTGGCGAGCGCGGGATTGTTGTCGAGCTTGGCGCGGTGGGCCAGTCCCCTGCGTCCAGGCGAAAATCGACGCGACCGAATTGGTCGAGGTCTCGCGGCCCTTCTGGTGCTCGCGGTAGTGGCGCGTCACCGTGCCGTGGGCGGCTTCGGCCTCGACCACCTTGCCGTCCGGCGTCATCAGCACCGAGGTCATGAGCCCGAGCGAGCCGTAGCCCTGGGCGACGGTGTCGGACTGCACGTCGCCGTCGTAGTTCTTGCACGCCCAGACATAGCCGCCGGACCATTTGAGCGCCGCCGCCACCATGTCGTCGATCAGGCGATGCTCGTAGGTGATCTTGTGCTTTTCGAATTCGGCCTTGAACTCGGTGTCGAACACCTCCTGGAAGATGTCCTTGAAGCGTCCGTCATAGACCTTGAGGATGGTGTTCTTGGTGGAGAGATAGACCGGATAGTTCCGCGCCAGCCCGAAGTTCAACGAGGCGCGCGCGAAATCGCGGATGGAATCGTCGAGATTGTACATGGCGAGCGCGATGCCCGCGCCCGGGGAGACGGAACACCTCGCGCTCGATCACCTTGCCGTCCTCGCCGGTGAATTTCATCGTCAGCGTGCCGCGGCCGGGGAAGCGGAAATCGGTGGCGCGGTACTGGTCGGCATAGGCGTGGCGGCCGATGATGATCGGCTTGGTCCAGCCCGGCACCAGGCGCGGCACGTTCTTGCAGATGATCGGCTCGCGGAAGATCACCCCGCCGAGGATGTTGCGGATGGTGCCGTTGGGCGAGCGGTACATCGCCTTGAGATTGAATTCCTTCACCCGCCCTTCGTCGGGCGTGATGGTCGCGCATTTCACGCCGACGCCGACCTTCTTGATCATTTCCGCCGCGTCGACGGTGACCTGATCGTTGGTCTCGTCGCGGTATTCGACGCCGAGATCGTAATAGAGGAGCTCGATATCGAGATAGGGATGGATCAGCTTGTCCTTGATGTATTTCCAGATGATCCGGGTCATCTCGTCGCCGTCGAGTTCGACGACCGGGTTTGCAACTTTGATCTTGGCCATTGATTCCGCGACCTTTTTCGAGCGCTCGAGAATGACTTCAGGGACGACCGGCCGGCGCGCGCTCGCGACTGCGCCGTGCCCCCGATCCGGCGGCGTGGCTATAGCATCGCTGCCGCGGCGGCGAAAGCGCGTGGACACGCCAATGCCCGCAGCAAGCACATATCATGCCGCAGTGCTCACTCAGTTCGTAGCCCGGGCGAGCGCAGCGACCCGGGCGGCCTCCGCCCACCGCACCGCCGCTCCCGGGTTTTCGCTTCGCTCGACCCGGGCTACCGGGACAACGCAAAGCCGGGCAGCCGAACAAGGGCGCTCATCATGCCGCGCCGGCTTGCTCGCTAGCGCGCCTCGACGGCGGCGCGGATGTCGGCAAAGCGGTCATACTGGTGGCAGATCGGATAGAGGCGGCCGTCGGGCCCATGGATGCGCGCGGCCTCGTCGAGCCGATAGAATTCGCGCGGCTCCAGCGCCATGGTGGCGATGTGGCCGTTGTTCTCCTCCACGATGCCGTCGATGTCGGGGGCGAGATAGACGAGATAATTGTGGATCGCCTGGTCGTAGCCGTGGCCGATGGTGCGGTAGATGCGCAGCGGCATGGCGGCGATCTTCGCCACCATGTGTTCGAGATAGGCGATGATCTCCGCGGTGCCGCCGATGGTGATGCCGCTGCAGCTGATGCGGTGGGGAGCGAGCGCCTCGGCCTCCGCCGCCGTGAAGCAGCCGCGCACCCAGCGCGAATTGGTGGGATCGGCGCCGATGGTGCGCGAGGCGCTCTCCAGGTAGAAATGACATTTCGGATTGTCGATGCCGGTGAACGGATTGCCCTGGAACACCACGTCGCGCACGTCCGCCATCATCGCCTGGTCGTAGTGGCCGGCGCGCGCCTTGAGATATTCGAGATAGATCGCATAGCGCCGGGCATGCACCGAGCGGCTGAACGAGCGGGTCTGGAACACGCGGATGACGTCGACGCCGCGGCTCTTGAGGTAGCGGCCGACCCGCAGGCCGGGCCACCGGATCAGCATCATCACGTCGCCGCCATAGCCGCTGGCGCGCAGCGACTCGACGAAGACGCGGACCTGCTCCACGTCGAAGCCGATGGCGGCGCCGAGCACGAGGCGGCGCGCATCGGCGGATACCGTGGACACGGTGGCTGGCAACGGACCCCTCTCGGCTGGTGCGGCGGGCGATGGACAATGGGCGGCGGACGGCGGGCGGCGGGTGCCGGCTCAACTATCCCGCTTGGCGGCGGAATGCAATCGCGGGCGCCCGACGTACCCCCCGACGTCCGCCGCCAAAAGGGGGAGGGCTCAAGGGCCGGTCCGGAGCCGGCCCTGCTCCCCCACTGCTCTCCTTTGGGGGCCGACCCCGGCGAATTCGATTGCGCGGCCGGCGCTGTTGTTGATTAAACAGCGCCGATGCCCGGATCCGGAACCGACCACACCAAGCAATGGGCCGCGCTGGCGGGGCCGGTCGTCGTCCTGGTCGAGCCGCAGCTCGGCGAGAACATCGGCACCGCCGCCCGCGCCATGGCGAATTTCGGGCTGACCCGGCTGCGGCTGGTCCGGCCCCGCGACGCCTGGCCCAACGTCCATGCCCGCCGCGCGGCGTCGGGCGCCGACATGGTGCTGGACGGCGCCGAGCTGTTCGACACCCTGGAGGCGGCCATCGCCGATTGCAGCTTCGTGCTGGCGACAACCGCGCGCGCCCATGACCAGGCCAAGCCCGTCATCGGCCCGGCCGAGGCGGCGGCACAGATGGCGCCGCTGCTCGCCGGCGGGGACACCGTCGCGGTGATGTTCGGCCGCGAGCGCTGGGGGCTGGAGAACGACGAGGTCGGGCTCGCCGACCGCATCGTCACCTTCCCCGTCAATCCCGCCTTCGCCTCGCTCAACCTCGCCCAGGCGGTGCTGATCATCGCCTATGAGTGGTTCAAACGCGCGAGCGACGCCGCGCTGCCGTTCCGGATGCCGCAGCGCTCGGCGCCGGCCGGCAAGGAGCAGTTGTTCGCCTTCTTCGCCACGCTCGAACACGAGCTGGAGAAGGTCGAGTTCTTCCGCCCGCCGGAAAAGCGCGACACCATGACCATCAATCTGCGCAACATCTTCACCCGCATGGATCCGTCGCAGCAGGATGTCCAGACCCTGCACGGCGTCGTCACGGCGCTGGTGGAAGGCCGCAAGGGCCCGGCCAAGGGGGGCATCCTCGACGGCGAGCAGGCCAGCCTGCTGCGCACCCTCCTCGCCGAGCACGGCGGCGGCATCGTGCCCAACGAGCGTGGCCCGGTGCGCGGCCTGTCGCGGCTGCTGCGCCGCAATCCCACCGATGCCGAGCGGACCTTGTGGGAGGCGCTGACCAGGGACCGCCGCTTCGCCGGCCGCGGCTTCAAGCGCCAGGTGCCGATCGGCCGCCACATCGTCGATGTGGTGTCGTTCCCGCTGCGCGCCGTCATCGAGCTGGTGCCGGCCGACGAAAGCGCCGAGGCCGGCAAGGCCCGCGCCGAGCGGCGTTCATGGCTCGCAGCGCGCGACTATCGCGTGCTGGGCACGACCGTGGACGCGGTCGACGCCGATGTCGGCGCCGTGCTCGACGGCCTCGCCGGTGCGCTCGACCTCGGCGCGCCGGTGCCGTGATGCGCAAAGCGGCCGCGGCGCCTGAACGCCGCGGCCGGGCCGGCGTGTCGCCGGCAGGCGCGGGACGGGGGCAACCGGACTCGGGGCAAGTCGGGGGCGGACCCGCGCGATTGACTTGTCACAAGCGGAGAGCCCGAACTCCCTCCCCCGCATGCGGGCTATCGGATTCACAAAACGGCTTAGCGGTGGGGCCGCGACCGCTCCCCGCGCTGCGGCGCCCGTCCCCTCCCCTCGGGGAGAAGGGGAGCAGAAGCGCGCCGGAATGACCGCGCCTATTCCTCCGCCTCGGCGTCGCCGGGCTCGCTTTCGCCGGCGAGGATTCTGCTCGGCGATCAGCCCGGAATTCTGCCGGATCGCGGCTTCGATCTTGCCGGCCATGTCGGGGTTGTTGCGCAGGAAGGTCTTGGCGTTCTCGCGGCCCTGGCCGATCCGCTGGCTGTCATAGGAGAACCAGGAGCCCGACTTCTCGACGATGCCGGCCTTGACGCCGAGATCGATGATCTCGCCCAGCTTGGAGACGCCCTCGCCGTACATGATGTCGAACTCGACCTGCTTGAACGGCGGCGCCAGCTTGTTCTTCACCACCTTGACGCGGGTCTGGTTGCCGACCACCTCGTCGCGGTCCTTGATGACGCCGATGCGGCGGATGTCGAGGCGCACCGACGCGTAGAATTTCAGCGCATTGCCGCCGGTCGTGGTTTCCGGGCTGCCATACATCACGCCGATCTTCATGCGGATCTGGTTGATGAAGATGACCATGGTGTTGGAGCGGCTGATCGAGGCCGTGAGCTTGCGCAGCGCCTGGCTCATCAGGCGCGCCTGCATGCCGGGCTGGGCATCGCCCATCTCGCCCTCGAGCTCGGCGCGCGGCACCAATGCCGCGACCGAATCGATCACCAGCACCTCGACCGCGCCGGAGCGCACCAGCGTATCGGCGATCTCCAGCGCCTGCTCCCCGGTGTCGGGCTGGGAGATCAGGAGATCGTCGATATTGACGCCGAGCTTGCGCGCATAGGTCGGATCGAGCGCATGCTCGGCATCGATAAAGGCGCAGATGCCGGCGCGCTTCTGGGCCTCGGCGACGCAATGCAGCGCGAGCGTCGTCTTGCCGGAGGATTCCGGCCCATAAATCTCGACCACCCGGCCGCGCGGCAGGCCGCCGATGCCGAGCGCGATGTCGAGGCCGAGCGAGCCGCTCGAAATGGTCTCGATCTCGATCGGCTTGCCGCCCTTGCCGAGCCGCATGATCGAACCCTTGCCGAAGGCCCGTTCGATCTGCGACAGCGCGGCATCGAGCGCCTTCGTCTTGTCCACCGCTCCCCCTTCGACCACTCGCAACGCATTCTGGGCCATGTGCCCCTCCTTATGACCGGGATTCGCCGGACCGGCAAACGCACCTAGCCTCTGCCGGGATGAAGTCGACGCACCGTACATGATTTGTTCTCAGGTTCGCAATATGTTCCTTGAATTCGCGCGGCTCCCCTCCTTGGCTCTAGCCAACCGGATGCCGTCGAACTATAGTGGGGGATAGTATCGTAACCCAGGTGGACGTGATCATGCTGGCTTTTTTCGATACCAAGACCTTCGGAGCAACTTTCGTCGCGGCCATCACCCTGGCAATAAGCTACCAGGCGGGCATGGACGGTCGGGATTTGCTCGCGCTGCCGCTTCTGGTCGTGATCGCCTATTGCCTTGTTATCTATCGCCAGGCTCGTTGACGTCTATCGAGGTGGCCGCCGCAAAGATTTCCACGCATTTGTGACGCGGATAACCTCAACCAGACCAAGTCAATAACCAGACCAATTCAATTGAACCGGATTCAACAGGCCGAATTCAACAGGCCGGATTTAACAGGCTCTTGCAGCGCGTTGCGATTGTCGCCGAAGCAATTTGTTCGCTGAGCACGTTATTCGTTGAGCGCACGTGCCCGGCCCCGGTGAACCGGTCTTTTTCCAGGTTCCAGGTGTTGCTCATTCGCCACTTATCCACCGGAAAAATTCAAATTTTTTTGAGCCTGACAAAATTGTCATTCTTCATAAATTGATTTTCGATAAATTGATTCGCGGTGCTTTCGTCACACTTCCCCGACGGAAGGGCCCTGTACCGGGACCCCAGCCAGAACCTCCCGTTCGGCTGGGGTTTCCCGTTTGGGCCGCCTCGGTTGGCGGCCTCATCCTTATCCGCCGCCGCCAGGATTCCGGTGCCTCAATTGCTCCGGCGCTCAAATTCCTCGGCCCTTTGTCGGCAAGAAGACCCATCGTCTCCTGTCGCACCGGCAGGCGCGGCCGCCCCCATGCAAGCTTCCCATCCTTGCAGGCTCCCACCCTTGCAAGCTCCCTTGGCGGGCAGCGGACGCCTCATCGAACCCAACCTGCCAAACTGCTCAAGGATTGACCATAAATTACAATTTGGTAATGTTCGGAGCCAAGACCATCGGGGGCGATGATCTGATAAACTTTGGAATGACGTATCTGCCTCGGCGGGGAAACCCGCCGAGGTTTTTTGCGCGCTCCAGCCCGCGGCGGAGGGCACCCCCGGCACGCTCATCTCGGACGCTCATGTCGGGCGCGGCGCAGAATCAAACCAACGGCCGCGACGAAAAACGCGAATCTGCCCAAATAACAGGCAAGCCGATTTGCCAGGCAACTTTGTCCGAATTTGTAGTCCTGTTTGGCCGAAACGAGCGAAATGGCCGTGTTTAACTCCCTGGCAGTGAGGCGCTGCAAGCAGGCGATCCCAAGCCTCCCAGGCGATCCATGGAGGAGCAGCGTCCGGTCATTTCGCGGGATTTCGATGTCACCGATGCAGGCGATCCCCACTACCGTGCTGACGGGCTTTCTCGGGGCCGGCAAGACCACCCTGCTCAATCGCATCCTGGCGGAGCGGGGCGCCGGGCGGATCGCGGTGGTCGTCAACGAGTTCGGCGAAGTCGGCATCGACGGCCAGCTCGTCACCCCGACCGCGGAGACCATCATCGAGCTCAACAATGGCTGCGTGTGCTGCACCGTGCGCGGCGACCTCATCGCGGCGCTCGGGCGGCCTCCTCACGTCCGGCATCGTTTTCGATCGGGTGGTGATCGAGACCAGCGGCCTTGCCGATCCCGCGCCGGTCATCCAGTCGTTCATTCTCGACGAGGTGTTGCGCGCGCGCTTTGCGCTCGACGCCATCGTCACCGTGGTCGATGCCCGCCATCTCGCGCTTCAACTCGCCCATGACGAGGCGCGCGAGCAGATCGCCTTCGCCGACGTGATCCTGCTCAACAAGGTCGATCTCGAGCCGCCGTCGGGGATCGACGCCGTCGAGGGCGAAATCCGCCGCCTCAATCCGCTCGCCCGCATTCACCGTACGCTTGGCTGCGACATCGCGCCCGGCAAGGTCCTCGACGTGCACGCCTTCGATCTCAAGAACGTGCTCGCGCTCGATCCCGCTCTGCTCGACGAGCACGTGCACGCGCACGCCGACGATATCGGCTGCGTCGCGGTCCGCTGCTCGGGCGCCATGGATGACGCCCGTTTCAACCGCTGGCTCAATGCGCTCGTGTTTGCGCAGGGCCGCGATCTCCTGCGCCTCAAGGGGGTTCTCCACATCGCCGGGCAAAGCCGACGGTTCGTGTTCCATGGCGTCCACATGACGCTGGACGGTCGCCCCGGCCGCCCTTGGAAGCCGGGGGAGGAGCGCATGAACGAGATCGTCTTCATCGGCCGCAACCTCGATGCGGCCGCGCTGCGCGCCGGCTTCGAGGAATGCCGCGTGCGCGAAGCGGCACCGGTCTCCTGAAATGGAACGCCGCGCGCCCGACGCCCCGTCGGGCCGGGCGCAAACGTCAACTCCGACCACGAGGGACAAGCCATGAAAATGCAACATTACCTTGGCGGAATCGAAGGCCTCGGCCCGGTGACGTTCGAGAAGCGGGTGTTCGTCGAACCGTGGGAGCGCCGCATCTTCGGCATCCACGTGGCGATGATGGCGCTGAGCTCGCAGCTTGCGCTGCCGCCGACGCCGAGCCGGTTCAACACGGTCTGGACCTGGGCGGACCTGCGCAAGGGCGCGGAATCCCTCAATCCGATGGATTACATCAAATACCGCTACTACGAAAAATGGCTCGGCGGCATTTCCGGATATTTCGTCGCGAAAGGCTACATCACCGAAGCCGAGCTGGAGGCGCGAACCGAGCAAGTCCTGCAGCGCTCTGCGCCTGCCGCGGCACCGGCCGGCGATCCGGCCATCGATCGGCGCATCGTCACCTACCTCGTCGAAGGCGATTCGCCCAAGCGCGATACGGGAGCGACGCCGCGCTTTGCGGTCGGCGACAAGGTCTTCGTCAAGAACGTGCCGACCATCGAGCATACGCGCCTGCCGGGATATCTGCGCACCCGGACCGGCGTCGTCGATACGGTCTATCCGGCGACCTACACCTATCTCACCTCCACCGGGCCCGACGGCGTGGGTCCCGCCATGCCGGTCTACTGCGTCCGTTTCGACGCCGGCGATCTGTGGAAGGGAAACACCGAACCAAACCTCACGATCTACGCCGACCTCTTCGAGGCCTATCTCGAAAAGCCCAACTGACGGGCGCGCCCGGCGTCGGACCGTCGCCCCACCAGCAGCGCCCGATGCGCAGCACCACGCGATGACCGATCGCGACGAATGCAGAGAATGCAAAGAGTGAAAGGACCAATTCCATGGCAACGCGTCCAGAGATTTCCATTGCGCCGGCGCAAGGTGCCGACAAGGGTGGCGACCACGGCGCCGACCAAGGCGGCGCAAATCCGCGGTTCAGCCGCCGCAACGTCCTGTTCGCGGGCTCGGCCGCCGCCGCCGCTCCGGTGGTCGGCAAAGCAGTGGTCGAGCCGGCGAACGCGCAGCAGCGTTTCGAGTATCCGAGCGATCGGGAGGTCAAGAGCGCCGCGCGGGCGCTGGCCCTGGAATCGCTGCTGATCGAGAAAGGCATCATCACCGGCAACAGCGTCAACACGGTGCTGTCGTTCTTCGAGACCCAGATGGGTCCCTTCAACGGCGCCAAGGTGGTGGCGCGGGCCTGGGTCGATCCGGCATTCAAGCAATTGCTGGTCGACGACACGCCGGCGGCCATCGCCAGGCTCGATCTGCCGAAGGGCATGGCCGGCGCCGAGGGCGAGCACATGCGCGCGGTCGCCAACTCGCCGACCGTGCACAACCTCATCATCTGCACGCTGTGCTCCTGCTATCCGTGGCCGGTGCTCGGCCTGCCGCCCTACTGGTACAAGGATCCGACGTTCCGGGCGCGGGCGGCGCGCGAGCCGCGGGCGGTTCTCAAGGAGTTCGGGCTCGACATCCCCGCTTCGGTCGAGATCAAGACCTGGGACAGCAGCGCGCAGATCCGCTGGTTCGTGGTGCCGGAGCGTCCGGCCGGAACCGACGCAATGAGCGAGGCGGATCTCGCCCGGCTCATCACCGCCGAAGGCATGATGGGCGTCGCCCGCGTGTAGTGGATCGATTCCATGAACCGATCAGACCGCACAACGTCGAATTTAACCCACGGACCTCATCCTGAGGAGCCATGCGAAGCATGGCGTCTCGAAGGATGGACGCTGTGGCACGGCCTTGCCGGCGACCGTCCTTCGAGACGCGCGATCGAGATCGGCTGTTGCCGATTTCGACACAATGGATGCCGAAGTCGGGCAGGCCCGACTTCGGTGCGCGCTCCTCAGGACGAGGTCGATTGAGAAATATGAGTCGAACTTCGGAAACGATGCACTAGGGCGCCGTCGTTGCGGGCGCGATCGGGCGGCGCGCAAGCGCGCCCGGCAGTTGCGGATGGGCCGATCCAGGGAAACCAAACCGATGCAAACGAGAATTCGAGCACTTTGCCGTCACCAGCATGATGGGGTCGACCGAGCGTCCGCCGCGGGCGGACGGCGCGCTCAAATTCGCCCACGAATGGGAACGCACCGCATTCGGGGTCGCGCTCGCGCTCTCGCGCGACGGGCATTTCGAGTGGGAGGAGTTTCGCCAGCGCCTGATCGCGACCATCGGCGACTGGGAGGGACGCCACGAGATCGACGATCCCACCTGGAACTACTACGACCAATGGCTCGCCGCGCTCGAATCTTTGGTCGTCGCCGCCGGCCTTGCCAGCGAAGCGGAGATCGCCGCGCGCGCCGATGCGGCGGCGGGGCATCTGTGCTGCAAGTAGCGGTCTTGATGGCAAGCAGCGGTCTTGATTGCGTCAGCGGCATTCCAGCATAGCTCGTCGCCGCACCACACGAAAACGCGGCCCGCCAGCGCTTTGAATGGCACGGTCGTTGCTTAATGCCGTGATCGGCGGTACAACGCGCGTGATCGGTGGCCGCCGCCAACGTCTGAATGGACCGGATGACCGCTCGCCAAGTCTGAGTGCCGGCCTCAAAGTTCGAGGTCTCGAACATGCACATCGTCATTCTTGCGCCCCCTGGGGTCCAATCGCTGGATGTCGTCGGTCCGGCGGAGGTGTTCTGGGAAGCGGCGCGTCGGCTTGGCGATCCGTCCGCCTACGAAGTTCAGGTCATGGGGACGACCACCGGGGCGGTCTGCGGAACCGGCAGCCTGCGTTTTCTCGCGGATTCGACCATCTACGATCCCGACCAGCCGATCGACACCCTGCTGGTCGGCGGCGATCCGGCTTTCGACGCCATCGACCCGGCGGTCACCGCCTGGCTCAGCCGGCGGGCGCCGTCAGTGCGCCGCTACGGTTCGGTATGCACCGGCGTTTTCTTCCTGGCCGCCGCCGGCCTGCTCGATGGCCGCCGGGTGACGACGCACTGGGAATGCGCCGACAAACTGAGGAGCGACTTCCCCAACCTGATGGTGGACGACAGCAAGATCTTCATTCGCGACGGAGCGCTTTGCACCACGGCGGGAGTCACCGCCGGCATGGACCTCGCATTGGCGCTGGTCGAGGAGGATTTCGGACGCGAGCTTGCACTCATCGTCGCGCGCTACATGGTGATGTTCCTCAAGCGGCCCGGCGGCCAGTCGCAGTTCAGCGCCCATCTGGCCGCGCAGATGTCGACCAAAAGCCAGATCCAGCAGGCGCAGGAATACGTGCTGGAGAACCTGTCGGGGGACCTCTCGGTCGATCTGCTGGCGGAGCGTGCCGGAATGAGCACGCGCAACTTCGCCCGCGTGTTCCGGCAGGACGTGAAATTCACGCCCGCCGGATTCGTCAAGACGGCGCGCATCGACGCGGCGCGGCGCATGCTCGCGGACACCAAAACGCCGGTTCAGCGCGTGGCGCGCGCCTGCGGCTTCGGCAATCTCAACACCATGCGGCGGGTCTTCATCAGCAACCTGGGGGTCACGCCGCTCGACTACCGGAAGAGCTTCCGAAGTGCGTATTCGGATGCGGATGCAACCCCGAAACCGCCGCGCCGCAGGGGCGACGGGGGTAGCGACGCCGACCCACCGAATTCGTTTCCGCCCGAGGCCAAAGAGGCCAAGAGCGAGGCCAAGAGCCGCTCCGGCCGGAGCATCCGGGTGCCCGGCTGAAGCGCACTGTGCTTCGTTTCCGAAGTTTGAATCATATCGATATGACCGTTCGACCTCGTCCTGAGGAGCGCGCACCGAAGTCGGGCCTGCCCGACTTCGGTATCCATCGGTGTCGAAATCGGCAACAGCCGATTTCGATACGCGCGTCTCGAAGGACGGCCACAGGCGAGATCGTGCTGACGGCCATCCTTCGAGACGCCGCGCTACGCACGGCTCCTCAGGATGAGGTCCGTGGGATTAAATTCCATCCCTTCCGATATGATCCACCGGCCGGCGCGGCGATCCGCCGGCATCCCGGGGCGGCGAAACCTCTCGCGATGCGACAAAATTATGTGCGCCGCACAAATTTTTCTTGACTCTTTCGTAAATCGGTCTGGAAATAGAAGGGCGTGTAGGGAGAGCTTTATGAGCTATCACAACGTCGCGCCGTCACGACTTCCCACCTTTCTGCTGCCCTGTCCGTTCTGCGGCCATCGCATGGCTGTCACGTCGGTGACCCCTACGATGTTCGCGGCCGAGGTCGCAGCCGAAGGCGAAAATACCGAGCTGGAGGACGTCACCCACGGCTGCATCCAATGCGGCACCACGCTGATCCGCACGATCCTGCCGATTGCCGACGCGCAACGGCAGCGTGACGTCTAAGGCGGCGCAGGCCGCGCGGTAAGCGCTCGGGCTTGTCCCGGCGCTCTCGATCGGGACCCGGCGCGGCACCGGTCAGGGTGCATGGCGGTGCCGCCTACCCCACCGCGAGCCGCATCGTTTCGAGCGCGGCGCGACCGAACGGCCCGTAGGGATTGTTGAGCGTTTCCCCGATCTCGAAGTGGTTGTAGCCGTTGGCGACGATGAGCCGGACCGGCTTGCCCGCCGCCTTCATGGCGGCGGCGAAATCCCGGGTCTGGCGCTGGAATTCCGGCGTCTCCAGGGTGCCGTGCAGCACCGTCACCGGGCAGACGATGCGGTCGAGATGGCGCTGCGCGCTCAGCGCATCCTCCATGGCGTCGGTGAACTTCACGTAGTTCGAGCGCGCCGAGAGCCGCGCCGGTTTCACGTCATACATGCCGGAGCACAGCGTCGCGCCCTTGATCACGTCCTTGGGCACGCCGTGGTCCTTCTCCCAGTCGGTGATGAGGGCGCAGCCGGCGAGATGGGCGCCGGAGGAATGGCCCATGAGATAGATCCGGCCGGGATCGCCGCCGAAGCTCGCGGCGTTGTTCGCCACCGCGGCGATGCCGCGGCGCACCCCGGAGATCATCGCCATCAGGTCGCCGCCGGACTCGATCACATTGACGAAGTCGAGCACCGCGAAATGGGCGCCGGCGCGGATGAACGGCTCCGCACCATAGGCGCTGTCCCTGGCGGTGCCGGCGCGCCAGGCGCCGCCATGCACGAAGATCGCAATCGGCGCACCGGCGTTCTGCGCATCCGGCCTCTGTGCATCCGACCTTGGCGCATCTGATTTCGGCGCGACATAGACATCGACGCCCTCGATCGGGGCCGCGCCATAGGCAATGCGCCGCGGCGCGCCGAGACGGGCGCGGACCTCCTCGCTGATCGAGGCGCGGCGGCGATTCATCTGGTCGCGGTTGGGCGCGTATTTCGACTGGTCGTAGGCGTCGTCGAGTTCCTGCTGGTCGAAATCGAGCCAGACCCGCGGCCCCTTTACATGCGGCGGGGTTTGCTCGGCGGAGGCCGTGCCGGCAGCGAGGCTCGCCGCGGCGGCTCCGATCACGGTTCGGCGGCTCATCCCGTCTCCATCGCGTTCGTCGTCCATGCGCCCCTCCTCTGCTCCGGCGAGATTACAATCTTGCCGGGCCGCTGTCTCGATGTCCCGGTGATCCGCCCCGTCATCCCAAATTCAGCTCCTTGAAGAAGTCGTTGCCCTTGTCGTCGATGACGATGAAGGCGGGGAAGTTCTCCACCTCGATCCGCCAGATCGCTTCCATGCCGAGTTCGGGATATTCGAGCACCTCGACCTTCTTGATGCAGTGCTCGGCGAGGTTCGCCGCAGCGCCGCCGATCGAGGCCAAATAGAAGCCGCCATGGGTCTTGCAGGCCTCGCGCACCTGGGGCGAGCGGTTGCCCTTGGCGACCGAGATCATGGAGCCGCCGGCCGCCTGGAAGTCGTGGACGAAGGAGTCCATCCGTCCGGCGGTGGTCGGACCGAACGCGCCGGAGGCGTAGCCGTCCGGCGTCTTTGCCGGTCCGGCGTAATAAACCGGATGATTCTTGAAATAGTCGGGCAGCCCCTCGCCTTTCTCCAGCCGCTCCCGCAGCTTGGCGTGGGCGAGGTCGCGCGCCACCACCATCGGGCCGGACAGCGACAGACGCGTCTTGATGGGAAACTTGGCGAGAGACGCGAGAATCTCCGGCATCGGACGGTTGAGATCGACCGCGACCACCGCGCCGCCGAGCCTGGATTCGTCGATATCCGGAAGGTACTGCGCGGGATTGTGCTCGAGCTCTTCGAGGAAGATGCCGTCGCGGGTGATCTTGCCCATCGCCTGGCGGTCGGCCGAGCACGACACCCCGAGCCCGATGGGGAGCGACGCGCCGTGGCGCGGCAGCCGGATCACCCGCACGTCGTGACAGAAATATTTGCCGCCGAACTGCGCGCCCACCCCCAGCGACTGGGTCATCTTGAGGATCTCCTGCTCCATGTCGAGGTCGCGGAAGGCATGGCCGTCCTCCGAGCCCGTGATCGGCAGGGTGTCGAGATAGCGGGTCGAGGCGAGCTTCACCGTCTTCATGGTGAGTTCCGCCGAGGTGCCGCCGATGACGATGGCGAGGTGATAGGGCGGGCACGCCGCGGTGCCGAGCGTCAGCACCTTTTCCTTCAGGAAGGCGAGCATGCGGTCGCGGGTGAGGATTGCGGGCGTCGCCTGGAACAGGAACGACTTGTTGGCGGAGCCGCCGCCCTTGGCGATGAACAGGAGCTTGTAGGCATCCTCGCCCTCCGCGTAGATCTCGACCTGGGCCGGCATGTTGTTGCTGGTGTTCTTCTCCTCGAACATCGAGAGCGGCGCGAGCTGGGAATAGCGCAGGTTGCGCTTGAGATAGGCGTCGCGAGCGCCTTCGGCGAGCGCCGCCTCGTCGTCGCCGTCGGTCCAGATCAGGCGGCCCTTCTTGCCCATGATGATGGCGGTGCCGGTGTCCTGGCACATCGGCAGCACGCCGCCGGCAGCGATGTTGGCGTTCTTGAGGAAATCGAAGGCGACGAACCGGTCATTGTCGGAGGCCTGGGGGTCGTCGAGGATGGCGCGGAGCTGCTTGAGATGCCCCGGCCGCAGCAGATGATTGATGTCCGCGAACGCCGCTTCGGCAAGCGCGCGCAGCGCGTCGCGCGCGACCACGACGACATCCTTGCCCATGACCTTCTCGACCCGCACCCCGTCGGCACTGAGCTTGCGGTAGGGCGTGGTGTCCGTGCCGGCGGGAAACAGCGGAGCGTGCCGGTAGGCGGGCGGAATGGCAACGGGGGCGTTCATGGGCAGTCGTCCTGGTTCGGTGAGCCGGCGTGGGGACTGATATAGGACGTTTGCGCGCCGCCGGGGAGGTCGGAAGCGCGGCCGCCTTCTTGTTCACGACCGCGCAGCGCATCGACGTTTTGTTCAGGCCGCTTCCCGGTTTTACGCCCGAAGGGCTCGAAGCCGACCTCGAGATGACGCCCGGTTGTCGGCCAACCAGCCAACACCCCGCTTGACGCGGCACCGGTGTCGCAGCCAATGTAGCGTCCAGTCCGGTTCCGCACCCAGCCTTTCGGGAGAGATTTCAATGTCGTCAAGATCGCTGTTGCCGCTCGCTGCCGCCGCCCTGCTCGGCTCGGTGTTTTCTTCTGCCGCCCAGCAGCCCGGGCAGAACTTCCCGGATGGCGCCGGCAAGGAGATGGTTACGGGGGTATGCGGCGGCTGCCACGACATCAACCGGCTCACCGCCGGCTATACGCCGGAAGGCTGGCGCACCGTCACCCGCATGATGCGCAATTTCGGCGCTCCGGTGCCCGACAATGAATGGGAAGCGGTCACCGCCTATCTGATCAAGAGTTTCCCGGAAAAGCCGCGGCCGCCGGCGGTGCTGATCTCCGGCCCGGTCGAGGCGACCATCAGGGAGTTCGACCTGCCGACGCCGGGCTCGCGCCCCCATGATCCGATGGCCGCCCATGACGGCGCGATCTGGTGGTCCGGGCAGCTCGCCAACAAGCTCGGCCGGCTCGATCCCAAGACCGAGCAGTTCAAGGAATATCCGGTCAATCCGATGTCGGCGCCCCATGGCCTCGTCGAGGACAAGGACGGCAATGTCTGGTTCACCGGCAACTTCCGCGGCTTCATCGGCAAGCTCGACACCAAGACCGGCGAGATCAAGGAATACAAGATTCCCGATCCCAAGGCCAAGGACCCGCACACCCTGGTCATCGACCATGCCGGCATCGTGTGGTTCTCGGTCCAGAACGGCAACCTGGTCGGCCGGCTCGATCCCAAGACCGGGGAGTTCAAGCTCGCGTCCCCGCCGACGCCGAATGCGCGGCCTTACGGCATGGCGGTGGATTCGAAGAACCAGGTCTATTTCGTCGAGTTCGGCGCGCCGAAGATCGCCACCATCGACAACAACATGCACATCGTCGAGTACCAGTTGCTCAATCAGGGCTCGCGTCCGCGGCGCATCGCCATCACGCCGGACGACAAGATCTGGTACACCGACTTCTCGCGCGGCTATATCGGCCGGCTCGATCCGGTGAGCGGCGAAGTCAAGGAATGGGCGTCACCGAGCGGGCCGAAGTCGCTGCCCTATGGGATCGCGGCGACCAAGGGCGGCATCTGGTACTGCGAGTCCGCCGCCAAGCCGAACACCATCGTGCGGTTCGATCCCAAGACCGAGCAGTTCCAGAGCTGGCCGATCCCCGGCGGCGGCGACATCGTGCGCAACATGGATGTCGGCCGCGACGGCAATCCGATCCTCGCCAACAGCCTCGCCAACCAAGTCGGCATCGTCGAGGTGAAGTAGCCGCACGCACTGCCGGCGCACCTGTTGCGGCGCACGTGTTGCAACGCGCGGCTGCAACGCTGCCGGCGTAGCCTCTCGATCCGCATCTGTGTAGCCTGCGCGCGATCGCCACTTGGGGCGGGACGCGCGGGGGCGCTCGATGGCGGCACTCAGTCCGGCGGAATCGCTGTTCCTGCTCAAGCCGAATCGCACGCCGCCGCGCGAGACCGTCAAGGTGACGCTGCTGTCGCTCCTGGCGCAGGGCATGGTGCGGCTCGAGGAACAGGTCACCGAGCGCTTCATCGGCACCCGCAAGACCGTCTATGTGCGGTTGACCGGGCGCCCGGTCCCGGCAGCGCTGCCCGCGCATGCGGTCTCCCTGCTCGACCGGGTGCGCTTGGCGCAGGCCGAGACCGGCTCGATGCCCGACGTGGTGAAGCAGGCGCGGCAGGCCTACGGATCGAGCCTCAACGGCTTCAATCGCGATTTCATCATTCCGCGGCTGCTGTCGCGCGGCCTCATCGAGGACCACAGCGTCCTGTTCGTGCGGCACTACAAGCGAACGCCCGCGGGCGACGCCGAGGAGAGCCGCATCGCAGCCGACATCGCCCGGGCGCGCAGCATTCCGGAATTGCTCCGCGCCAACCCCGCCGAGGCCGCTGCGATCGTGCTGGCGATCGGCGGCACCATCCTGCTGGTGAGCGAGCTGCGCCCCTATTACCGCCAGATCTCGGAGGTGATGCGCCCGCCGGGCAGCGGAGGCGATTATTTGGATTCGAGCGGCGGCGACGCCCCGCTCCCGTTTTGGAGCGCCCCCGATCCCGGCGCCAGTCATCCGGCCGCTCATCCGGCCGACGCCGTTCAGGGCCTCGATGCCGCGAGCTTCGGCAGCCTCGATCTCAGCGCGTTCGATGCCGGCGCATTCGACGCGCTCGACGCCGGAATGGCATCCTTCGATGCGGGCTTCGATGCCTCGGTCGGCGACGGCGGCGGAGGTGACGGGGGCGGCGGCGACGGAGGTGGGGGCGGCGGGGACTGATGCTGCGCGGTGTATGGCGCGGGGATCAGGCGCTACCTCCCCGGCAGGCCCGGGCTTTGCGACAATCCGACGGTGCGGCCGGGAAATCCGGCAGCATCGAAATATCTGGTATCGCCGACCGATTGCATGTCGAGCACGGTGCGCAGGCCATTCGCGGCAGGATCGGACACCACCGTGAAGCTCTTGACCTCCGGCATCGCCCCGCCCGGCATCGCCTCGCCGAGGACGCGGCCCGCGAGCACGCCTTTGTCCCTGATATCGAGACGCATGATCGCCTCGACGGTGCGGCCGACATCGGCATTGCTGGCCGGCGCGGTGTCGACGAAGCCCGAGCGGAAATCGGGGCCGGCGAGCGCCATGAAGTTCCAGGTGTCGGCGCGGCTGAACGAGCCATGCATGCCCTGGCCCTGCTGCAGCGCGGTGTCCGCGACCGTGACGGCGCAGCGCACCGGTTCGCCGCAAACCGTATCGAACGAACGGAAATTGACGACGATCGCCGGCGCCGGCGTCACCGACGCTCCTTCGAGCGCCACGTCCGACAGCGGCAGGGTGCCGGGAATCTTGCCGAACCGGCTGTGGACGAAGAGCCCGCTGACATAGTCCTGCGCAAGGAGCGCATCGACCAGCCTCGCTGCGGTCTCGCGGTCGCCGTCGGGAATATAGACGAGGTCGGAGCCGCCATTGGCCGCCACCACCACCTTGGGATGATCCTTGTCGCCGCCGATCAGGCCGTTGCCGGCGCGCGAATGGGCGCCTTCGCCGACCGGCTTGTAGCCGTCGTCGGGATCGATCAAAGGCAGGCCCAGGGCCTTGGCGAGATCGAGCGCGAGGAAGCCCGGCGGCAGGAAGCCGGGGGGAACGTCGCGATAGAGCTGCCTGGCTGCGGGACTGGTGTCGCTCTGCTTGGAGGCGGTGGAGAAGCCGTGGTCGGCGGTGACGATGATGTCGGTGTCCTGGGTGAGCCCGAGCTCGGCGAGGGCGGCGCGGATGCGGCCGAGGTCGTCATCGACATTGCGGATGGCCGCCAGCGAGGTCGGCCCGTTGATGCCCGGGGTCACGCTGAGGAAACTGTCGCCCTGATTGTGCTGGGTGCCGTCGGGATCGCGCGACCAGAACACCAGCAGGAACGGCTTGTTGCGCGCCGCGAACACCGGCAGCACCGCGCGCGTGGTCGCGGCCACGAAGAAATCCATCTGCACGGTGTTGGCGACCCTGGTGCCGGGCGTGGTGGCGTTGCCGGCCGCGCCATTGGCGCCGCGGCCCGGCGTGACCAGCGGCAGGCCCGCGGTCTTCATCCGCTCGGCGATCTCGGCCGCGAGCGGAATGCCGCGGTCGCTCCCGGTGGCATCGTCGATGATGACGGTTTCGCCGCCGGTGCGCTCGGTGTGGTCGAATATCAAGGTGGGACCGAGCTTGCCGATCGCCGCGGTGCTGTAGCCCTTTTCATGGGCGAGCCTGAGCACGCTGACTTCGTCCATGTAGTTGCCGCCGAAATGGGAGTCGATGTCGCCCAGGACCGCATCGTTTTCGAGAAACGGCGTCACCGTGCCGCCGGCGCTCGCCACCGGCCAGCCGGTGTAGATCGTGTTGCTGAAATCGCCGGTGTCGCCGAGATAGTGGCCGGTCGCGATCGCCGAGGCGTTGGCGGTGGTGAAGGTCGGAAACAGCGAGTGGCCATTGATCAGCGCGACGCCCTCCCGCGCCAGCGCCGCCATGTGGGGCGCGGTGGCGTCGTTGACGGAGCGCGCGCGCAGCCCGTCGGCGACGAAGATCACGACGTTATGAGGAGCGGTCTGGGCAGCAGCGGTCTGGGCCGCGGCGGTTTGCGCCGACGCCGAACCGGCCGCGATCAACACGCCGACCACCAGATATCTCAACCGCATGGCGACCCCGCTGAAATTGAAGACGGACCGAAGGACCAAATCCACCACAAGCGGTGCGACACTGATGCCGCGCCGTCAAGCCCCGCCGGGGTCGCGCCCGCCACGGCGCCAAGCGAGCGGGCCGGCTTGTCCCGACATCTGGTTCCGAAATGTCGGGGCCAGACCGCGTGCGCAATGCTCCCATGCTCGCGACCGGCGTCAAGGCATGCACGCGACTCGTCGGGACATTGTAGATTTCGCGCCCGTCAAGGAGCTGGACGACGCCGCGTGATGCAGAAAGCCCCGGTTCGCGAAGAGCGGATTCCGCTCGGCATCGCCTACATGATCGCCGCGACCGTCCTGTTCGCCGGTTCGAGCGCGACATCGAAATGGCTGGTGGCGACCTACCCGGTCGGCGAAGTGTTGTTCTCGCGCTCGGCGACGTCGCTCGTCGGCGCCAGCCTCGTGATCCTGCCTTATGCCGGCTTTGCGGTGTTTCGAACCCAGCGCCTGCGCGCCCATCTCATGCGCGGCATATCGCAGGGCAGCTCGCAGGCCTTTCTGCTGATCGCGTTCAGCCTGATGCCGCTGGCGAGCGCGGTGGCGATCAATTTCTCCGCGCCGCTGTTCGCGACGGTCGCCGCGGTCATCTTCCTCAAGGAGCCCGTGGGCGCGGTGCGATGGGGCGCCCTGATCGTCGGTTTCATGGGCGTGCTGCTGGTCGCGGGCCCCGGCGCCGACACGTTCCAGACCGGCTCGCTGTTCGCGCTCTGCAACGCGGTGCTGTTCGGCACCGTCACCGTCGGGGTGCGCGGCATGACCGCGACGGAATCCGCCGAGACCCTCACCATGTACCAGATGGTGGTGCTGACCGCGATCTTCGCTGCCGCCTTGCCGTTCGGCTTCGTCGTCCCGACCTGGGGCGACCTCCTCGCCATGATCCTCAACGGCCTCGGCAATGCGCTCGGCCAATTCTGGTGGACCCGGGCGCTGCATCTCGCTCCCACCTCGGCGGTGGTGCCGTTCAACTATTTCTCGCTGGTGTGGGCGATCTGCCTCGGCTTCCTGGTGTGGGGCGACATCCCCTCGGCGATGCTGCTGGCCGGCTCGGCCATCGTGGTCGGCTCGGGCATGTTCCTGCTGTGGAGCGAGACCCGGCGGCGCCAAACCCGGCAGCGATAGCGTCCTGCTCGCGGCGCGCGTTCTCGCGCCCGGTCTTTTCAGAGACCCTCCCGCCGGTCAGCGGCTGGGATAGGCGTCATCCGCGGTCGCCTTCTTGCGGTAGAGGGCGCGCAGGCTGGAGGCGTCCCATCGGATATCGGCGATGCGCCAGTCCTTGCCGGAGCGGAGCAGCTCGACCACGACCTTCTCGGCTTTCCCGGAATTGGCGAAACTGACGGTCCCGATCACCTTGGCGCCGCCGGTGTCCTTCACCTCGATGGCGAGGTTGGAGATATCCCAATCCTGGTGTCCCACGAACGGATCGCCGTCGAGCGCCGGCGGCTCGCCGCGCTTGGCCGCGCTCGCCCGGTCCTCGAGAATGAGCGTGGCGAGCCCGACGGTGAAGTAGCCGCGCACCTCTTTCGCGCCGGCGAGCGGCACGCCCTTGGCCGCGCTGCCGACGTAGCTCTGGTAGATCTGCTGCAGGAACGCCTTGGCCGACGTGTCCGCCGCCTCGGCCGGCAGGACCGCGGACAGGACGGGACACACCACGACCGCCGCCAATCCGGCGAGAAGGGAACGCCGCGACCGCGCAGCCCGTGAAGAAATGCCTGATGTCATGAATGTTCTCGCTGGTCGACCCGAAAGAGCATGGTCGCAAAGGATGGCGGTTCTCTGCCGGACCGGCTCACGGCGAGCATTCGGAGCAAACGGGGCGGTTTAGCGGTCGCCGCAGGCCACGCCAAGTGTGCATGGCGTCGCAGTTGGCATGGCGTCGCAGGGATTTAGGTTTGTCACGCAAAGCCCCCATAAATGTCCCACACCGAGTCCGCGCCGCCGCGGAATCTGCATGCCCGACATGCCGCCACGGATTACGATGAACGCACCAAGCGCGCAATCGCGATCCTCCGCAAGGTCGATGAATGTTTGTTGACTGAGGGCGCCCCCAGGTTCACGCCGCCGGAGGTTTTTATCGCGACGCCTTTTTGCCGGGCATGATCCCGAAATGTCACAGACTTTTCGGACGAGATCATGCTCAAATCAAAGAGTGTTCGCACGCACTTGAATGGCGCGCGCACTTGAATTGCGCGTTCCGATATCGGAGTGTGCGGCCGGCCGGCCTTTCTGGCTAAAAAAGGAGCTTGTTCCAATGCGCTGGGTGCTCGCAGCCGCCATCGTTCCCTTCGCGCTCGCGGCGCATGCAGATACGGTGCCCCCCGGGCTGACCGGCAACGACGTCGGCGGGATCATCCAGTGGACTCCCGATGTCAAATACTTTTATCGCGACCTCGCCGCCTATCATTGCGGGCGCTACAACAAGATCGCGGTCATCAGCAGCGTTCATCGCCGCTACGGCGACTATGTCGGGTTCCGCTGCTACTTCCCGCGCGACTATGACCCGCGCAAGGCGTTCTTGTACGGCGTGTATTGACGCCGCGGACGCAGCCACAGCCGCACCACTCGGCACTCAGCGCTGCGGTTGCGCCGGCACCGAGACCGGCGTGCAGTTGCGCCGGCCCGACGACATGCATTCGTCGGCCCGGCGGGCTTCGAGGAGCGCATTGCCGAGCCACAGCCCGCCGCCGACGATGACGACGAAGATCGCGAACAGAATGAGGTTGGCGTTGCGGCGCTCGCTGTCGGTTTCCGGCGCGTCGCCGCGGGGACGTTGGTCGCTCATGGCATAGAACCCGCACAGAGGCCGTTCTTGCTTTGCCGATTCTTACTTGCCGATTCCCACTTGCCGATCGTCTCCTTCACCGCCGCCACCAACTGCTTGAGCGTGAACGGCTTGGCGAGGAAAGCGAACTTTCTCCTCGTCCGGCAGGTTCTTGGCAAAGGCCTCCTCGGCATAGCCGGACACGAAGATGATCTTCACGCCGGGATCGCGGCCGCGCAATTCCTTGAGCAGCGTCGGTCCGTCCATCTCCGGCATCACCACGTCCGACACCACGAGATCGATCTTGCCGGAGTGGCGGTCGATCGCCTCGATGCGCCTCGACGCCGTTGGCGGCCTGCAGCACCGTGTAGCCGCGCGAGGCGAGGCCGCGCGCATTGAGGCCGCGCAGGCCCTCCTCGTCCTCCACCAGCAGGATGGTGCCGTGGCCGGTGTCGTCGGCGGGCACCGGCTTGGCGGCCTCCTTCTCTGCGACCGGCGCCACCTCCTCCGGCGGTCGGGAATGTGGCGCGGCAGGAAGATGTGGAACGTCGTGCCGCGGCCGACCTCCGACTCCGGATAGATGAATCCGCCGGTCTGCTTGATGATGCCGTAGACGGTGGAGAGGCCGAGGCCGGTGCCCTTGTTGACCTCCTTGGTGGAGAAGAACGGCTCGAAGATGCGGTCGATGATGTCGGGGGGAATGCCGGTGCCGGTGTCGGCGACATCGACGCGGACATACTCGGCCCTGCGGCATGCCCTTGAGGGTGAGAAGCTTCGCATCTCGGCGGCGGAGACGTTGGCGGTCCGCAGCGACAGCTTGCCGCCGTCCGGCATGGCGTCGCGGGCGTTGACCGCGAGATTGACGATCACCTGCTCGAACTGCGACAGGTCCGCCTTGACCGGCCACAGGTCGCGGGTGTGCGGCGACATCGAGGCTCACCCGTTCGCCGATCAGCCGGCGCAGCAGCATCGACAGGTCGGACAGCGCCTCACCGCAGATCGAGCACCTGCGGGCGCAGCGTCTGGCGGCGCGAGAACGCGAGCAGCTGCCGCACCAGGCTCGCCGCCCGGTTGGCATTCTGCTTGATCTGCATGATGTCCTGGAACGACGGATCGCTCGGCTTGTGGGCGTTGAGCAGGAAGTCGGTCGCCATCATGATGGCGGACAGCACGTTGTTGAAGTCGTGGGCGATCCCGCCGGCGAGCTTGCCGACCGATTCCATTTTCTGCGACTGGTCGAACTGGCGCTGCAGCACCCGTTGGTCGGTGGTCTCGATGGCGTAGACGATGGCCGCCTCGGAATCGCTCTCCGCATCCTCGACGGGGGTGACGTAGAACCGCGCCCATCGCTCGCCCTCGCCGGCGAGCGCGGCATCGACCGGCGCGACATCGCCGCGGCCGCCCGCCGCCCTGGCGAGGGCGTGCTCGATCATGGCGCGGTCGCGCGCGGCGACGACGCCGAGGATGGAACGGTCCTTGGCAGCGCCCGCCTCGCCCTTGTGGATGCTCTGGACCAGATGGGCGAACGGCGCGTTGGTGCGCGCGATGCGCCCGCTCCGGTCGACCGTCGCGATCGCCATCGGCGTGTTGTGGAAGAAGCGCATGAAGCGCACTTCCGCGATGCGTTGCGGATCGGTGCCGTCGTCGCCGGCGCGGTTGAGCACGAGCGTGCGCGACGCGCCGGGCGTGGCGTCGGCGGCGAACGCGACCTTGTGATGGAGGCGCACCGGCAGCGTGCGGCCGTCGCGGCGGCGCAGGTCGAGGTCGAGCACCTCGGTCTTGACCTCGCCGGGATGGGCGGACAGCGTGGTCAGCAGCGCCGTGCTGTCGCCGGGCAGGATGTCGGACAGCCGCAGCCCCCCCGATCCGACCTGGGCAAGATCGTAATCGAGCCAACCGGCCAGGGTGGCGTTGAGGTAGATGATGTCGCCATGGCCATCGACCGAGAAGAAGCCGGCAGGCGCATGATCGAGATAGTCGATCGCGTGCTGAAGCTCCTGGAACACGTTCTCCTGGCGTTCGCGGTCGCGGGTGACGTCGGCAACGGTCCACACCGCCGTTCCGGCCTCGTTCGGTTCGCCGAGCGGGCGCACCCGCAGCCGCAGCCAGCGCGCCGGCTCCCCGCGCGGGCCCGACATCCGCACTTCCTCCTGCAGCCGCCGCCCCTCCTGGGCCGCCTTGCGCAGGCGATAGACCGCCTCCGACACGTCGGGGTCGCCGACGAAGACGCGCTCGACCGGACGCACCTCCTCCAGCCCGACGGCATCGGCAAACACCCGGTAGGCGGCATTGGCGAACAGCACCCGCCCGGCGCCGTCGGTGACGACGATGCCGTCATGGGCATTGTCGATGACGTTTTTGAGCATCGGGTTGCCGGAATCCCGGGCCGAGACCCGCAGCACCCCGGCGGCGAGCGCGAACACCGCGAACACCCCGATCACGGCCAGCAGCGCGAGAAAGATCATCACATAGGGCCCGGCCTGCGTTGCGGCCGACCATCATGAGACCGGCGGCGGCGACGACCAGGAGGACCGCAACCAGCAGGACCAGCGCGATGCTGCCGCGGCGTTCGCCCCGCGGGATCATCGTCGTGCTCAGGCCCTGCGTTGCCATGACGAACCGTATCCACCCCTCTCGGCATCCTACCGGACTCCTCACTGCCCCAGCACGCCGCGCTTCGCAAGGGGATGCCGGGCCGGAACGCCGGCGGCAGCGCCGCTTTTGCCGAGGAAAAGCATGTTTCC
>CAVVCE010000063.1:0-9957 GCA_963746235.1 uncultured Alphaproteobacteria bacterium | reverse complement strand
CGAAGCCGGGATATGCGAATGCGCGGGCGATAGCTGTGCAATCCTTTTCCGACACACCAACGGTTCGGCAGCTCTCGTACCATTTGCCCTTAACAGCATCCCTCATGGCCTGGACGATGCGGTTTGCCTCGTCAGCCGATAGCAAGAATCTCGCTGACTGTGAGAGTAGATTGCGCGCATTGGCATAGCGGCCTCGATCGCCGCAGATCATCGCAATATCCCTGCGCTCCTCGCTGACATGCGGCGTCGGCGTGAGGTCATAGGCCGGTGAGAGCTTCCAATCCTGGTTCTTGGCGATGATCGCGTGATTGCGGGGGTGATCGTCGGTGTTGGAAATGAGCGCGTTGAAGCACATGCGCCGGAACAATTCGACCGCGTCTTTCTTGGCTTCGCCACTAACCCGACGCAGTTCCTCGACAAGCAGGAGGTATGACCACTTGTCGCGTGACTGATGGGTATCTTCCGTCCCGAGCAGCGTCAGGCCGCTGACCATCCGCGCGCGGTGATATCCGTTGCCTGCCTTTTCGCGATCGAAGCGCTTGACGAGCAAAACGTCACGCCCTCCAACTGAAACAAGTTTGCTTTCGGCGGTTGTAAGGCCGCAGGTGCGCGCCAATGCCAGCATGGCGTGTTCGACGCGCGCGTTGTTCCACTTGTCATCCTTGGGGCGGTCGAATTTGGCGATCCACAATGCGTTGTTGTCCTCAATGACCGCTTTGGGGCGCGCGCCGCCCATTGACGTCCCGGCAAGCAGCAGTTCTTCGACTTGAGCGACCTCCAGGTCTCCCGGCAGTTCTTTATCGTTGTCGATGGCGTCGGCGATGGCCTGCAACTTCGCAAGGACGATGGTCTGATTGAACTTGCGCTTCGGCGCAGGCGGATTGGGGCCGAGCCCGAAGCCCAGCGCGCCGGCACGGTCGTCCGAGGACTCGAGCAGGTAATCGAGTTCGGTTAGAGGCGACTTCCCGACATGGCGTTCGATGACACGCCGTCCCCAGTAGTCCGGCCCCGAGTCACGCAGCACGCCGAACACGCCCTTCATCGCCGTCGTTTCGTAGCTGCGCGCGGCAAGTTTGAGTTCGACGGGATCGAAAGGAACGGCATCGGTTCGTTCGAGATAGGACTTGCCATAGACGAACCGTCCGAGCGGAACGCCTGTCCGATCCGTGGTGAGTTCGAAGCGCGCAGCCGTGACCGCCTCGGTCGCGCCGGGCAGGGTCATATAGACGTAGCACTCAGTGGGTGCTGGCTTAGAACTCATTGTTCAGTTTTCGGCTATGGCGCGCGCGCGCCGGCTCGCGGAGGAATGCGAGCCTGCTACCCTCTTCATCGTTCTTGGGGTCGGCTGCATCCGACGAGCCGGTCGATCAGGCCGTACGCCCAAAGCAGCGCCGCATAGACGGCGACGCTTGTCGAAGGTTTTCCTTTTTCCGCGTCGGCGACAGCAAATCGGCTGGTTCCGATCTTCTGCGCGGCCGCTGCGCTTGAGATGCGACGACGCAGGCGAGCCGTCTTCAAATCGGCACCAAGTTTCTTCAAGGCCTGTTCGACCTGGTACGGCGGTGCTCCCAAGAGTGGGTTCCTTGCTTTCATGTTGCCTCAAGGCACCGTAATCGAATTTAATGATCGCTTGAGCTAACACAGTGCCAATCAGCCGGAAAGTCAATGATCGTTAAATTGAGCTAACAATGAGCGCTACAAGGTTTGCCTAAAGGCAACAATATGCCTATTGGCCATGGCTATTGGCTTTTTCCATGAAAAGGGCCTAGCCCAACCCTGTTTCACGAGGGTCTGGTTGATGCGGGTTGCAAACCACTCGGCACAAATGAAATCAGCCCGCCAGTGGCGGGTCTAATTCATTGAAAATGCTACGAAAGTTTGGTTGCGGGGATAGGATTTGAACCTATGACCTTCAGGTTATGAGCCTGACGAGCTACCGGGCTGCTCCACCCCGCGGAAACCGTGAGCGCGGGCTGTCCGCGACGCCGCGTATGTAGCAACCGATGGGGCCGATGGGAAGACCGGATCGCCGGAAACTGTCATAATGTTTTGATAATTCACGAACGGCTGCATGGCTCGCAAATCCGCCCCCCATCAAGACCCCGCAGCGCGCGCGCTGGCGGCGCTGTTGCGCGACATCGTCGCAAGCGCCCGCCAGCCGCTCGATACGCCGGGCATGACCGATGCGGTGGCGATCCACGATTTCCGCAAGGCATTCAAGCGCTGGCGCGCGCTGATGCGGCTGATCGGCCCGGTGATCGGCGAGGAGGCGGAGGCGCTGCGGGTCGAGGCCCGCGACATCGCCCGCGAAATGGCGTCGGCACGCGACAGCCAGGCGGCGCTGGAGGCGCTGGCCGACCTCGGCGACGAGATCCCGGGCCTGTCGGCGCGCTCGCGTGCGACCATCCAGGGCAGGCTGGCGCAGCTCGGCGCCAGCGCCGAGGCGGCGATCCTCACGCCGGCGCTAAAGCTGCGCATCGGCGACCTCCTGAGCCGGGCGGCCGCCGCGGTAGAGCGCTGGCCGACCGGGCAATTCGACTGCCACGAGGCGACGCGCCAGCTCACCGCCACCTACCGCCGGGTCCGCGACACCGAGCCCAAGGACTGGGCCGCGGCGCCGGCGGAGCACCTGCACCGGCTGCGCCAGCGCATCGTCGAGCACCGCTACCAGATGGAACTGATGGAGCCGACATGGCCGAAGCTCATCAAGGTCTGGGTCTCCGAATCGCAGCGGCTGCGCGACCGGCTCGGCGCCCACCAGGATCTGCATGTGCTGGCGCGGCTCACCGGGCCGCACCAGCCGCTCGCGCATTGGCGCTCCCGGCTCGCGGCGCCGATCGCGCACCGCCAAGCCGCCCACGTCGCGGCGGGCCAGCGCCTCGCCGGCCGGCTGCTCGCCGAAAAGCCCAAGGCGTTCCGCGACCGCCTCGCCGCGCTGTGGAGGAACCGGGTGGAGGCGCCGCATTAAGGGGCCGGCTCCGGCAGGAAGACCGCTGCGCCAAACCGGTCATGCGCGCGACGCCGCGCATGACCGCACGTGGATGCCTCACGCCAGCTTCGCGTTCTTGAGCGGCAGGCTGCGCACCGGCTTGCCGGTGGCGGCGTAGATCGCATTGAGCACGGCGGGGGTGACGACGCAGATGGTGGGCTCGCCGATACCGCCCCAGAAGTCGTAGGTCTGCATGATGAGCGTCTCGACCTTCGGCATCTCGTCCATCCGCAGGATTCGGTAGGTGTCGAAATTCGACTCCACCATGCGGCCGTCCTTGACCGACACCTCGCCGTAGAGCGCCGCGGTGAGGCCGAAGGCGACCGAGCCTTCGATCTGGGCGGCGATCTGGTCGGGATTGACGGCGTGGCCGCAGTTCACCCCGAGCACCATGCGATGCACCTTGACCTTGCCGTCATCGCCCACGGAGACCTCGGCGACCGCCGCCGAATAGGTGGCGTAGCCGTGGAACTGGGCGATGCCGCGATGAACCCCCGCCGGCAGCGGCTTGTCCCACTCGGCCTTCTCGGCGACCGCGTCGAGGCAGGCGCGGTGGCTGGGGAAACCGCCCATCAGCGAGCGGCGGAACGCGAGCGGGTCCTTGCCGGCCGCGCGCGCCACCTCGTCCATGAAGCATTCCATGTACACGGCGTTCTGGTTGGTGTTGACGCCGCGCCACGGGCCGACCGGGACGTGGGTGTTGCGCATCACGTATTCGATCAGCATGTTGGGCGCGCCGTAGCCGAGCTGGGCCTCGCCGGGCTTTACGTCATAGCCCTGGAGCTGGCGCATATCCTTGCCGCCCGCGATCAGCGCCGGGTTGAGAAAGGCGTTGATCGACTGGCCGGAAATGCGCGCGTGCAAGCCGACCAGATTGCCGCTCTCGTCGAGGCCGGCCGACAGCTTGCATTGCGAGATCGGCCGGTAGAAGTCGTGCGCCATGTCCTCCTCGCGGCTCCAGATCATCTTGACCGGAACGTCGGGGAAGTTCTTGGCGATGGCGACGGCCTGGTGGACATAGTCCTGGGTGCCGCCGCGCCGGCCGAAGCCGCCGCCGATGTCGGGCCGATAGACCTCGCATTTGTCGAGCGGCAATCCGGAGGCTTCCGACAGCGCCGCGAGCGAGGCCTCCGCGTTCTGGGACGGCACCCAGGCCTCGGCCTTGCCGGCGGAGATTTTCGCCGTGCAGTTCATCGGCTCCATGGTGGCGTGGGCGAGGAACGGCGTCGTATAGACCGCCTCGACCTTTTTCGCGGCCTCCGCGATCGCCTTGACCGCATCGCCGTTCTCGCGGCTGCCGTTGTTGACGGCCGCGCCGAAGCCTTCGGCGAGATGGGCCGCGATGGTCGCGCTCGACTGGGCCGCGTCCGGCCCTTCGTCCCACACGATCGGCAGCGCGTCGAGCGCGGACTTCGCCCGCCACCAGGTATCGGCGACGACGGCGACGGCATTGTCCTTCACCTTGACGACGCCGCGGATGCCGGGCCGGCCGGTGACTTTGGCCTCGTCATAGCTCTTGACCGTGCCGCCGAACACCGGGCACGCCTTGATCGCCGCGCACAGCATGCCCGGCAGCTTCAGGTCGATCGCGTAGACTTTGCTGCCGTTGAGCTTGTCGGCGGTATCCAGCCGCTTCATCGGCTTGCCGGCGATGTTCCAGTCGCGGGGATCCCGGAGCTTGATGCTCTTGGGGTCGGGCGGCGTCACCTTGGACGCGGCCGCGGCGACCTTGCCGTAGCTCGTCGAGCGCTTCGATGCCGCATGGGTGATCACGCCCTCGGCGACGGTGAGATCGCCCACCGGCACGTTCCATTGATCGGCGGCCGCCTGCAGCAGCATCATGCGCGCGGCGGCGCCGCCGCGGCGGACATAATCCTCCGAGGTGCGGATGCCGCGGCTGCCGCCGGTCCCCATTTCGCCCCATACGCGCTTGCGGGCGAGGTTCTGGCCGGGGGTGATGGAATCGGTCGAAACCTTCTTCCAATCGCATTGCAGCTCTTCGGCGACGAGCTGGGCGAGGCCGGTGCGGGTGCCCTGCCCCATCTCGGTGCGCGCGATGCGGATCATGCAGGAGTCGTCCGGCTTGACGACGACCCAGGCATTGACCTCGACGCCGGCGCCCTGCGGCTGCGCCGAGGCGGCACCGAGCGGCAGGTGGAAACCGAGCGCGAGGCCGCCGCCCGCGGCGGCGGAGCCGACCACGAAGCTGCGGCGGGAAACCTTGGCGGCAAGGTTGGCGGCAAGAACGGACGACGTCTTTGCGGATGAATTCTTCTTTGTCATGGCGGACCTCCTCGAGCCTCAGACCTTGGACTTCGTGGTGGCGTGGTCGGCCGATTTGCCGCCATTGCCCATTCCGGCCGCCATGTGAACCGCCGTGCGGATGCGCTGATAGGTGCCGCAGCGACAGATGTTGGTCATCGCTTCGTCGATGTCCTTGTCGGTCGGCTTCGGGGTCTTCTTGAGGAGCGCGGCGGCGGCCATGATCTGGCCGGACTGGCAGTAGCCGCATTGCGGCACGTCGATCGCCGCCCAGGCCTTCTGCACCGGATGGGAACTGGTCGCCGACAAGCCCTTCGATGGTGACGATCTTGTCGCCCGGCTTCACGTCGCCGACCCGGATCGAGCACGACCGCGTCACCTCGCCATTGAGGTGCACGGAGCAGGCGCCGCACTGGGCGATGCCGCAGCCGTATTTGGTTCCGGTGAGACCGACTTGCTCGCGGATCACCCACAGGAGCGGCGTGTCCGGCTCGACCTGCACCACCCGTACCCGTCCATTGATGTTGAGCTTGGCCATGAGCGTTCCTCGCAAGGCAAGTTGTGCGGCGAATTTGCTTCGCTCGAATGCGGATTGCTGGCGCGGAGGCGGCGGAGAGAGCAACCATCCCCGGCCGGCCGAACATAGCGCAAGATCGGGTGGGCTGCCTATAGGATTGCTGCGGACTGCGGCGGTCGGGGGAACTGAGACGGGTCAATCGAAATCTTGTCATTATCCGTTCTGCCGACACTCCGTTCTGCCGAAACTTGCGGCTTATACAAATAATGATATAATTGCACGATGGCTCTCAAGCCGACGACATTTCACGGCGACTCGCTCAACCGAATTCGCGACTTTCCGGACGACGTTCGCCGACAAGTGGGACATGAATTGTACCAGCTGCAGAAGGGTGAAGATCCAAGCGACTGGAAGCCACTGGCCGTAGTCGGGGCCGGCGTGCGCGAAATCAGAATTCGCGATGCGTTCGGTGCATACCGGATCATCTACATTGCCGGTTTAGGAGGCGCCATTCATGTACTGCATGCGTTTGAGAAAAAGTCTCAAAAGACAGCGCAGCGAGACCTCGATTTGGCCTCGGCGCGATTGAGACATCTAAGAGAGGAACTCAAGAGATGAAACCTCAGACCTTTGCCAATGTGTGGGACGCATTGGAAGATGATCCGGAAGTCGCTGCCACCATGACGATGCGATCCGACGTCATGGCGTCGCTCGCCGCCGCCGTGCGGCGCTGGAACACGACCCAGGCGAAGGCCGCGCGTCGCTTGGGGATCACGCAACCTCGGCTCAACGACCTGCTGCACGGAAAGATCAATAAATTCTCGCTCGACACCTTATTGACATTGGCCGCGCGCGCTGGGCTCACGGTGAAGATCGAAATTCGATCGGCTGCGTGAAGAGCGCGACCAGGGAGACGTTGGATATGCCGACGCGGAACCTCCTTGATGCGCCTCCGCGCGCTGCAGCGGCGCCGGGAAAATGCACTGAAATTGACGACGCTGCGCCTGCACGTCAAAGCCGGCGTCGCGGCGCTCGATCACGGGGATTTCACGGAAGTCGACGATGCGGAACTGGAGACCTACCTGCAGGAGTACTGAGCGTCGACAGTTCAACGCTTGGACTGATAAAGATTTCCTCGTTGCCACTTCGCCCTTAGCCAAGCGATTGATTAAGCTCCGTTTTAGCTTCGGGCAACGGGCCGCGTCCAATTTTTGTGCGGCTTGCCTCCGCCCCGCCAACTTTTTCGTCGAACCAACCCCCGCCCCGCCGGTTGAAATCGGGCCGGGCGCGGACAAATAACCATAATTGACTGCGCTATTTAGGCGACAACCCGTGGGTGCTATGATCGAGACGTCCGACTAGCCGATCCCCGTCCACCACCGCTCGCCATCGGTCGAATGCCGCGGGGGAGACAGACAGGCCATGAAGCTGCGCCGACTCTACGTCATACCCTGGTTCGTCCTGACGCGACGGATCTTCGGTCCGATGAACAGCCGCGACACCCAGCGCCGCCTGCGCATCATGCTGCGGCAGACCTGGCTGATCACGCTGGGGGTGGTGCTGTTGCTGGGCAGCCTGGTCGGCGCCTCGCTGTACGTCGAGTCGCAGCCGACCGTCTTGCGGATCGCGGTCGGACCGGCGAACGGCGAAGACGCGAAATTGGTCCAGGCCATCGCCCAGCAATTGACGCGCGACCGCGCGGCCATCCGGCTGCGGCCGATCCTCAAGGACAACACCGCCGACAGCGCCGCGGCGCTCGATGCCGACCAGGCCGACCTCGCCATCATCCGGCGCGACCGCGCCTATCCCCGGCAAGGCCTGGCGGTCGCCGTGCTGCGCGAGAACGTCGTGGTGATGATCGTGCCGGCGCCGGGGTCGCTCGCGGCCGGCGGGACGCAGGCCAAGCGCACCAAGACGAAGGCGAAAAAGATCGAGAAGGTCGAGCAGATCGCCGGGCGCAAAATCGGCGTGATCGGCCGCAGCGGGGCGAATACCGATATCCTCAGCCTCGTTCTCAAGCAGTACGAAATTCCGGCCGACAAGGTGAAGGTCGTCTCGCTCGATCCCGATGATGTCGCCGCCGCGTTGCGCAGCAACACGGTCGACGTGATCTTCGGCGCCGGCCCGGTGACGAGCCACTTCTTCGTCGATGCCGTCGCCGCCGCCACCAAGGGCGACGACAAGCCGGGCTTCCTGGAGATCGGGGCTGCCGAGGCGATCGCCAAGCGGCTGCCGGTCTACCAGGCCACCGAGATCAAGAAGGGCGTGTTCGGCGGGCACTCGCCGCTGCCCGAGGACGAAGTCGATACCATCGGCTTCTCCCACTACATCGTGGCGCGGAAGTCGCTTTCCGATGCGCTGGCCGGCGATGTCACCAAGCTCCTGTTCGGCGTCCGCCAGAGCCTCGCCTCCGACTATCCGGCGATCGCGCAGATGACAAAGCCGGACACCGACAAGGATGCCGCCGTGCTCGCGCATCCCGGCGCCGCCGCCTTCATCGATGACGACCAGAAGACCTTCTTCGACAAATACAGCGATTTCATCTATCTCGGGATCATGGTGTTTTCCGGCTTCGGCTCCGGCGCCGCCTGGCTCGCGAGCTATTCGCGCGCCGACGATCGCATCCGCAAGCTCAGGGCCCTCGAAACCCTGCTCGACATCGGCACGACCGCCCGCTCCGCGGAGACCCACGAGCAACTCGACAGGCTGCGCTGCGACGTCGACGACCTGGTGCGGCGCACGATGCACCAGGTCGAGCGCAACGACCTCGACGAATCCGCGATGGTTGCCTTTTCGATCGCACTCAATCAAGCGCAGTGCGCGATTTCCGAGCGCCGCGCCGCGCTGACGGCCCAGGGTGTGGTGCCCGTCCCCACGTCCTCGGCGACGGAAGTGGTGCCGCTGCACATCGCTGCCGCAGAATGACGCGAAGATGACGGTTTTCGCCACTTTTCGCGTTGCACAATGGCGGCGAAACACTATATTCCGCGAAAATTAGCGGCTCTGTAGAATAAGGTGTCACTTCGGGGTTCGTGCGCTAGCCCGAACCCGGACCCGGAACCATTTGCGACGAGAACCGATCGTCCCGAAACATGAGCCGGCAGGCCGGCATGTTCCGGCCGGCCACGGATTCTCTTCCCATACCAACGAGCATTCCCGCATGAACCTGCGCAATGTCGCGATCATCGCCCATGTCGACCACGGCAAGACCACCCTGGTCGACCGGCTCCTGCAGCAATCGGGCTCGTTCCGGGAAAACCAGCGCGTCGCCGAGCGCGCCATGGACTCCAACGACCTCGAGCGCGAGCGCGGCATCACGATCCTCGCCAAGGCGACCTCGATCGTGTGGAAGGGCACCCGGATCAACATCGTCGACACCCCCGGCCACGCCGATTTCGGCGGGGAGGTCGAGCGCATCCTCAACATGGTGGACGGCGCCATCGTGCTCGTCGATGCCGCCGAAGGTCCGCTGCCCCAGACCAAGTTCGTGGTGTCGAAGGCACTCAAGATCGGCCTCCGGCCGATCGTCGCCATCAACAAGGTGGACCGCTCCGACGCCCGCCCGGAGGTGGTCGCGGGCGAAGTGTTCGACCTGTTCGCCGCGCTGGACGCGACCGAAGAGCAGCTCGACTTTCCGGTGCTGTACGGCTCGGCCAAGGAAGGCTGGATGGCAACTGGCATCGCGGGCCCGAAAACATCGATGGCCCCGCTGTTCGACCTCATCCTCGCCCATGTCGCGCCGCCCCATGTGGAGGATGGCCCGTTCCGCATGCTCGGAACCATTCTCGAGGCCAATCCCTATCTCGGCCGCATCGTCACCGGCCGCATCACCTCCGGCTCGGTGCGGTCAAAATTCGAATATTTTCCTCGTCAGACATCCCTCCAGAATCAATGCATGGCCAAGCGCAAGCAAATCTTGTCCCGGTACTTTGCTCCCGCTGGGCCTCGCCCCGTGACGTGCATTTCCCTTCAGGAGCAGCATTCCAACGGGGGAGCGGTGCGCTCCACTCTGCTCCGTGGCCTGTTTCTGTCCCAGCACCTTCTCTCTCACCGGTAAGGTCGACAATCCTCTGGAAGTCACTAAAGCTCCCGAAATATAATGGCGGGTAAATGGGGTGGATTGTAATGCCAACACTTCAAGAGGCACGCCGAAACCAAGATGAACAGGTGGAACGTCTAGCAATGTGAC
>CAVVCE010000062.1:0-19279 GCA_963746235.1 uncultured Alphaproteobacteria bacterium | reverse complement strand
AGCACGCCGGCGACGCCGAGCACGTTGGCCTGTCCACCGAGCCGGCCGTCGGTGCCGACCTCGCGGGCGACGCGGGTGACTTCGCCGGCGAACACGTTCAGCTGATCGAGCATCGTGTTCATGGTTTCCTTGAGCTGCAGGATCTCGCCGCTCACATTCACCGTGATCTTCTTCGACAGATCGCCGCCGGCGATGGCGGTCGCCACCTCGGCGATGTTGCGGACCTGGGCGGTGAGGTTGCTCGCCATGAAGTTGACGTTGTCGGTGAGGTCCTTCCAGGTGCCGGCGACGCCGGACACCTGGGCCTGGCCGCCGAGCTTGCCTTCGGTGCCGACCTCGCGGGCCACGCGGGTGACTTCGGAGGCGAACGCGTTGAGCTGGTCCACCATCGTGTTGATGGTGTCCTTGAGCTCCAGGATTTCGCCGCGCACGTCCACCGTGATCTTGCGGGACAGGTCGCCGCGCGCCACCGCGGTCGTGACCTGGGCGATGTTGCGGACCTGGTCGGTGAGATTGCCGCACATGGCGTTGACGCTAGTCGGTCAGATCCTTCCAGGTGCCGGCGACGCCGGGCACGATCGCCTGGCCGCCGAGCTTGCCTTCGGTGCCGACCTCGCGGGCGACGCGCGTCACCTCGGAGGCGAACGAGCGCAGCTGGTCGACCATGGTGTTGATGGCTTCCTTGAGCTGCAAAATCTCGCCGCGCACGTCCACGGTGATCTTCTTGGAGAGGTCGCCGTTGGCGACTGCGATGGTCACGTCGGCGATGTTGCGGACCTGGGCGGTCAGGTTGCTCGCCATCGAGTTCACGCTCTCGGTCAGGTCCTTCCAGACGCCCGTCACTTCGCGGACCTGGGCCTGGCCGCCGAGCTTGCCCTCGGTGCCGACCTCGCGGGCAACGCGGGTGACCTCGGAAGTGAACACGCTGAGCTGCTTGATCATCGTGTTGACGATGGTGGCGGCCTGCAGGAACTCGCCCTTGAGCGGCCGGCCGTCGATGTCCAGGGCGACCGTCTGCAGGAGGTCGCCCTTGGCGACCGCGGCGATGGCGCGCGTCACCGCCATGGTGGGCCACAACAGATCGTCGATGAGGACGTTGATGGAATCCTCCATCTCGCCCCAGGCGCCGCTGGAACTGCCGAACTTCACACGCTGGCGGGTCCTGCCTTCGCGCCCGACCTCCTCGCCGACGCGCTCCAGCTGCTGGGCAATCCGTTGATTGGCCGCGGCGATCTCGTTGAACGTGTCTGCGATCTTGCCGAGCACCCCTTCGTCGTCGCCGGCCATGCGAACGGAGAAATCGCCGACCCGCATCGCTTGCAGGGCGTGGAGAAGGTCGTATTCGAATGGGGAGGCGGGCAATCGTGCTGGTACCGTGGCGACATCCGCGGCGCCGTTGCCTTTGGCGTCGCCAATCATCTCACCCGCTGACATGTTCCCTCCGCGTTACTCAAATCCGGTCCCCGCACCGAGATTCCCACCGCTAAGGCCCGCAATTCCCTGAAAACCAGCCGTTGGCGGCCTTCAGGAACCCGGCGGCCGCGCCGCGCCGCCGCCTCACCTTGTTGGCGACAAATGCACTTCAGCGATAATGCACTTCGGCACCATCCAGCCCGGAACGCTCGAATTCGGGTATGGTTCCCGAGATTTTCAAAAAAAGCGGGATTTTCAAAAAAAGAAGGCGCGGCAGCCGCTCACCGATGCGGCGGTCAGAAATCGCCTTCCGTGACCTCGCCGCGGCCGGTTTTGCCGACGCTCAACGACACCGGCGACAAGCCATCGACCCCCAGCGCCTGCGCCGCCGCCGGGCTCAGGTCGATGACCCGCCCGCGCACGAACGGACCACGATCGTTGATCCGCACCACCGCCGACCGGCCATTGCGGTGATTGAGGACGGTCACCTCGGTGCCGAACGGCAGCGTGCGATGCGCCGCCGTCATCGCTCCGGGCTTCATGCGCTCCCCGCTCGCCGTCCGATCGCCATCGTAGACCGAAGCGATGCCCGAGTCGCCTCCCGCCGGCGGCGCGATCGGCGACCGCAGCAACCTCGCCGCCGCGAACAGCTTTTCACGCACCCCGCGTCGCCCCTGCCGATCGTGACGCCAGGCGCCGGCATCGCCGATCGCGGCGGCACGGTGGGCCCCATCGCCCCGCGTCAGTCCAAGGTGCCCCTTCCCAGGTGCCCCTTCGCAGACGCCGGGCGCAGGCCGGCTCCTGCCGCCACCAAAGCGGCCATGGCGCATGACATGAGCATGTTTCGTAGCAGACGCCGATTGCGTGACAGCAGGTGTGGTTTCAATTGGTGTGCCTCCCACTTGGCCCTTCACTTGGCCCTTCACTTGGCCGCTTAAGTCAACTTCGGCGCTTCCGGTGTTGGAATCGCCACGTTTCCGGGCGAGACTTTGCCCGCAGCGGTACGGGCCATTGCTCGCGGCCCGGCGGTTCAACGTCGGTGCCCTCCGAGCGTTCCTCGCAATCAACCGATTGTCTTGTCCGACCGAGACTGCAGGAACGGCCACGCACGCTCGATTGCGACGTTCCGTCGACGGCTCGGTGGCCGATCCGCGGCACGTGGCCTGGAACAAAACAGCGCACGAAGCGGTTTTGCCCCGGGGCAATATATTCCTCGCGATCTAAGGCATCAGAAAAAATAGGGATCATGTACGGCGGCCGACGATATTTGATTTCGCCGGCACGCGAGATCTCGGGATTCCTGCTGCTCGAATTCTATCCGCAAACGCACCTGCGATCCGTGCGATTTACGGAGGCGATCAAGCTCTCGCCTCCGATCTGCTCAGTGAAAGCGATATTGGGAGGCCAAACAAATGCCTGAGAACCGCGTGTCAAAAGATTTGACACGGGCGAACCGCGCGCTCGACGCCGCCAATTTCTTCCTGGCTGACGTGCGCGATGGGCTCGGCCCCTACTTGGCGATCTATCTCCTGACCATGCAAAAATGGGACGAGGCCAGCATCGGCGTCGTGATGTCGATTGCGACCGCCGCCGGCATTCTCGCGCAAACTCCGGCCGGAGCTTTTATCGATGCGACGCGGGCAAAGCGCATCATTGTTGCTGTTGCGGCGCTCACGGTCACGGCGGCGTCACTCCTGCTCCCCTGGGTGCAGAATTTCCCGGCCGTGACGATTTCGCAGGCCACCGCCCATGCCGCAGCCGCCATCTTCGCGCCGGCCCTCGCGGCGATCACCCTGGGTATCGTCGGGCACGAGGCCTTTACCAAGCGTGTCGGCCGCAATGAGTTTTTCAACCACGCCGGCAATGCAGTCGCGGCAGGTGTCGCGGGCATCGCAGCTTATTCCTTCGGCCCATCCGTCGTCTTCTACCTGCTGGCAGCGAACTCGGTCGCAAGCCTGGTGAGCGTATTGGCAATCCCCGAACGGGCCATCGATCACGACCTGGCGCGTGGCCTTCGCGACGAAATCGGAGGACAAGACAAGCGCGAGAACACCAAGGACGACCAGCCCTCGGGCTTCCAGACGCTCATCACCTGCCGCCCCCTGTTGGTGTTTGCTGTCTGCGCAATGCTGTTCCACATGGCGAATGCGGCGATGCTGCCCCTGGTCGGCCAGAAGCTCGCGCTGCAAGACAGGAATTCGGGGACGAGCCTGATGTCGGCCTGTATCGTCGCCGCTCAGATCGTCATGGTGCCGATGGCGCTCCTGGTGGGGGCCAAGGCAGATGCGTGGGGCCGCAAGCCGCTGTTCCTGGCCGGCTTTTTGATTCTGCCGATCCGCGGATTTCTCTACACGCTGTCCGACGATCGGTTTTGGCTGGTCGGCGTGCAGCTCCTCGACGGCGTGGGTGCAGGTATTTATGGCGCGATCTTCCCGGTCGTCGTGGCGGACCTGATGCGTGGAACCGGCCGCTTCAACGTCGCCCAGGGCGCTGTGATCACGGCGCAAGGAATCGGAGCGGCACTCTCGACGACGCTCGCGGGGACCGTCGTGGTTTATGCCGGATATAGTGCAGCGTTCCTGACGCTGGCCGCCGTCGCGACCATCGGGCTGCTGGTGTTCTTTTTTGCCATGCCGGAAACCGGAAGAGGCAAATCATCCGTTGAGCCGGACACCGGCTTGCGCAACAAAAGCGGCGCAAAGCGCGCGGGCGCGTCCCTCCCGTCCGCGGCGCAGTAGCCTGACATCGCGCCGGGCAGGAGCGTGTCGATGCTGACGCAGAGTGCCGTTGCGACGTGGGGGATTGCCGGACTGGCCACGGCCGGAGTCGTCATCCGTCCCTGGCGCGTACCGGAAGCGACGTGGGCGGTGGTGGGCGCGGCTGCACTGGTCGGCTCGGGGCTGCTGCCGTGGACGGATGCCTTGCTCGGCATCCGAAAAGGGCTCGACGTCTATCTTTTCCTGACCGGCATGATGCTGCTGGCCGAACTGGCCCGGCAGGAGGGATTGTTCGACTGGCTCGCGGCACTCGCGGTGGAGCACGCCCGCGGCTCGCCGCAGCGCCTGTTCGCTCTCGTCTACATCGTCGGAACGGTGGTGACCGTGCTGCTGTCGAATGACGCCACCGCCGTGGTGCTGACGCCCGCCGTATATGCGGCTCACGCGCGCGGCCGGCGCGACGCCGTTGCCCTATCTCTTCGTGTGCGCGTTCATCGCCAATGCGGCAAGCTTCGTGCTGCCGATCTCCAACCCGGCGAACCTCGTGATTTTCGACGGCCGCATGCCGCAATTGCTGTCCTGGCTGGCGCAGTTCGGGCCGCCTTCCCTGGTGTCGATCGGCGTTACCTACGTGATGCTTCGGGTGACGCAGCACAAGCCGCTCCAACGCGAGAAGATCGCGCGCGACATCGCACGGCCGGAGCTGGGCGCCACCGGCCGCATGACGGCCTATGGCATCGGGGCGACGGCCATCGCGCTGCTGCTGTGCTCCGCCTTCGACCTGCAACTGGGTTTGCCGACATTCATCTGCGGCTGCGTCACCGCCGCGATCGTCCTCGCGCTCAACCGAGTGTCGCCGTGGCCGGTGCTGCGCGATATTTCCTGGGGCGTGCTGCCTCTCGTCGCCGGCCTGTTCGTGCTCGTCGAAGGCCTCGACAGGACCGGCGTGGTCGCCGCGCTGAGCGAACTGCTGAGCCAGGCCGTCGATATCTCCGCCGCCGGTGCCGCCTTCGGCGCCGGCATCGCGATCGCCATCGCCTGCAACCTGATGAATAACCTGCCGGTGGGTCTCATCGCAGGTTCCGTCGTCGCAACCGGCCAATTCCCCCCGGAGGTGACGGACGCGATGGCGATCGGCGTGAACCTCGGGCCGAACCTGTCGATCACCGGCTCGCTCGCCACGATCCTGTGGCTTGTCGCGCTCAGGCGAGAGGGACAAAACGTCAGCGCATGGGGCTTTCTGCGACTCGGCCTCGTGGTCGCTCCGCCGGCGCTGCTGCTGTCGATCGGCACCGCGGTCTGGGTGGTCGGACATCACTGGTAATGACTCGGCTGGTAACGGCTCGGCTGGTAATGGCTCGGCAGGTAATGGTTCGCCGGCCTCGAAGAGCCTGCCAGTCTGCGCGTCACAAAGTTTTCAACACGTCACTTGCATAATGAAAGTAACTGCCCTATGTCGTATCGATGAAACGCAAGAGCTTTGGCAACCTGCCCTGCCCGATCGCGCGCAGCCTGGAACGTGTGGGCGAGTGGTGGAGCATGTTGATCATGCGCGACGCCCTCCACGGGCTGAAGCGCTTCGACGAGTTCCAGGGGAGCCTCGGCATCGCGCCCAACATGCTGGCGCGGCGGCTCAATGCCTTGGTCGAAGCAGGCATGCTGGAACGGCGCCGCTACAGCGAGCACCCGCCGCGCGACGAATATGTTCCGACCGCCCGCGGACGCGACTTCCGTCCGGTCCTGCTTTCGCTGCTCGCCTGGGGCAATCGCCACTTTGCGCCGGAGGGAGCGAGCGTGCAGCTTCTCGACGCCGAGACCGGGGCCGTCGCCGACCCGATCCTGGTCGATCGCGTCACCGGCCGGCCAATCACCGAATCCGGCCACAGGCTTGCGCCCGGCCCTGCAGCGCCCGCGCGGACCCGGTTGCGGTACGCATCCGCAGGAGCCACTGCGGCGCCGGAGAAGCCGCAACGCCGCCATGCGACCGCAAAGCGGGGCACCCGATGAGCGCCGCCGCTCTCGAACTCACAGTCAGCCGTCCCGACAAGCCTGGCCGCGACGCCGTCGCGGCCGTCGCGCACGGCCCGCGCACGCGCCTGCTGCTGCACGGGCCGATCGTGCCCACGCTGCTGCGCCTGGCATCGCCGAATGTCCTGGTGATGGTGGCGCAGGCCTCGACCGGGCTGATCGAAACCTATTTCGTGGCGCGCCTCGGCACCGACGCCCTGGCCGGCATGGCGCTGGTATTTCCATGCGTGATGCTGATGCAGATGATCTCCGCCGGGGCGATGGGCGGCGGCATCTCTTCGGCGATCGCACGCGCGCTCGGCGCCGGCCGGCGCGAAGACGCCGATGCGCTCGTGCTGCATGCGCTCATCATCCAGGTCGCGCTCGGTGCTGCATTTTCGGTGATCATGCTCGCGTTCGGATCGCCGATCTATCGCGCCCTCGGCGGCAGTGGCGGCGAACTCGCCGCGGCCCTCGCCTACTCCAATGTCGTGTTCGCCGGAAACGTGCTGCTGTGGGTGATGAACGGGCTCGCGAGCGTCATCCGCGGGACCGGCAACATGCTGGTGCCGGCGTTCGTGATCTGCATCGGCGTGGTGGTGCTGGTGCCGCTCTCGCCGTGCCTGATCTTCGGCTTCGGCCCGATCCCGGCGCTGGGAATTGCCGGCGGCGGCGTGGCACTGGTCCTGTTCAACGCCGCCGGGACCGCCGTTCTCGCCTGGTATGTCCTGTCGGGACGCAACCTCGCCCGCCTGCGGCCGGCGCGGCTGCGCTGGCCGCTGTTCCGCACCATCCTCGGCGTCGGCGCGATGGCCTCGCTCACCTCCGTGCAGACCAACGTCATCATTGCGTTCACCACGGCATTGGTCGCCGGCGTGGCGGGCCCGGATGCGGTGGCGGGCTATGGCACCGGCGCGCGCCTGGAATATCTGCTGGTGCCGCTCGTGTTCGGGCTCGGCGGGCCGCTGGTCGCCCTCGTCGGCACCAATATCGGCGCCGGGCAGCGCGAGCGTGCGCTGCGCATTGCGCTGATCGGCGGCGCAATCGCCTTCGCCATCACCGAGGCCATCGGCATCGCCGCGGCGGTCTGGCCGAGGGCCTGGCTGACGCTGTTCAGCACTGACCCCCACGTGATCGAAACCGGCAGCACGTATTTGCGCGCCGTCGGGCCCTTCTACGGGTTCTTCGGCCTTGCTCTGGCGCTGTATTTTGCCTCACAGGGAGCCGGCCGGCTGTTCTGGCCGCTGTTTGCGGGGTTCGCCCGCATGCTCGTTGCGGTCGGCGGCGGCTGGCTCGCGCTCCGATTGACCGGCTCGCTCGGCTGGCTGTTCGCAGCGCTCGCACTCGGCCTGTTTCTTCACGGCGCCATCGTGCTGGTCGCGATCGGATCAGGCGCATGGTTCCGGGAGACTGGAACGAAACCGCATACGTGAGGCCGATCCGTCAGGCCTGATCGCCAAAACCGCCCCGCCGATCACCGGCCGAGCATCCGCACCGCGAGAGCCGCCGCGGATGCGCGATTCTCCACCCCGAGCTTGGAGTAGATCTGCTCCAGGTGCTTGTTCACCGTGCGCGGGCTCAAGCTCAGGATCTCGGCGATGTCGCGATTCGATTTGCCCCGCGCGATCCACATCAGGACCTCGGACTCGCGCTGCGTCAGTTGCAGCTTGCGCTTGAGCACGAGGTTGTCGTTCTCGAATTCGCCTTCCAGCAGGCGCAGGAGGATTTCGCCGGGCGCGACCTGCCCCACATAGGACAACTGCAATTTGATGGCGCTGGTGCCGGATTCGAGGGCGACCAGGTCGGAGGTCGATCTGGAATCGCTGCGGGAGCGGTTTTGCAGCCATTCCTGCACGTTCGGCGGCAGCAGATAGCCCTCGCCGTTAAAGTCGACGAAGGCGAGACCGAGCAGCTTTGCGGTCTGCGGCGTGCACCACAGCACGCCGCCCGACGTGTCGGTCGCCAGGAGATAGCGCCCGGAGGCGTCGAGCGCGGCGCGCGCGCTGTGGGCGAGGCGCGCATTGGCGAGATGCACGCGGATCCGCGCCAGCAGTTCGTCGGGAACGATCGGCTTGGTGACATAATCGACGCCGCCGGCCTCGAGCCCCTTGATGATGTCCTGGGTCTCGCTGAGCCCGGTCATGAAGATGACGGGCACGTGGGTGAGCATCTTGTTGCGCCTGAGCGAGCGGGTGGTTTCGAAGCCGTCCATGCTCGGCATCACCGCATCCATCAGGATGACGTCCGGCGTGATCTTGGCGACGATGGCAGCGCCTGGGCGCCTTCGAGGGCGACCAGCACGGTCATCCCGGCGTCCTCGAGCGCGTCGGTCAGCATGCGCAGCGTGTCCGGAGAATCGTCCACGACCAATACGATGTCGCTGGCATCCCTAGGGCGCATGATGATTACGCTGCGCCTCCAGCACGGTCAGGAACCGGCTCAGATTGAACGAATTGACGATGACGCGCAGGTCGCTTCACGAACGCGCCGTGCTCGGGCGAATTCGCCTCGATCTCGGCCAGCTTGTCGTTGATCGCCGCGGACATGGCCGATCTGGCCGAGATGGATGAGCGCATCGATATCGCCGGGCGGCGGCCCCGCGCCGGCCAGGGCCGGCGACGCGGACGCGGCGCGGCGCAGGCAGCACCGGCGTCGCGTCGGGCTCTCGCGCCGGTCGTCCACTTGATGTCGAGCAGGGTGTGGAATTTTTCCAGCATCTGCCGCAGGTCGAGCGGCTTGATCATGTAGTCGTCATAGACGCGATCGGGTTCGAATTCGCGTTCCTTCTCCATGGTGATGGCCGAAAGCATGATGATCGCCGGGCGCTCGCGCTTGGATTGACGCAGCAGGCGCGCGACGGTCCATCCGTCCATGTCCGGCATGGAGACATCCAGCAGGATCAGGTTGGGCCGGCATTCATTCGCCAGCGCGAGGCAGGCCGCCCCGTTCGCCGCTGTGAAAACCGTGAAGCCGAGCGGCTCGAGGAGTTCGCGCACGACATCGCGATGCACCTGGTCGTCGTCGACGACGAGAATGGTCTGGCGCGGCCCCTCATAGCCCCGCACCCGATGCTCGATCGGCGGCGCGGTGCGCGGACGCGGCACTTCCGACAGCAGCAGCTTGACCTGGAACGTGCTGCCTTTGCCGGGTTCGCTGCGCACCGTGATTTCGCCGCCCATGGTTTCGGCCAGCATCCGGGTGATGGTGAGACCCAGCCCGGTGCCGGTCTTGGAACCGGCATTGGCCTGGCCGAGATGGGCGCGCTCGAACGGCTGGAAGATGCGGTCGAGGTCCCCGGCATGCGATGCCGATGCCGGTGTCCTCGACCTCGAAACGCGCGACCTGGTTGCGGTAGAGCACGCGCATGATGACGCGGCCGGAATCGGTGAACTTGATCGCGTTGGACAAGCAGGTTGATCAGGATCTGCCGCAGCCTGTTCTCGTCGGTATAGACCGCGACCGGAAGCCGGTCCGACGCCTGGAAAATGAATTCGATGCCCTTGCCGCCGGCCTGCAGCCGGAACATGTCGACGAGCTGATCGAGGAACTCGCGCAGCCGCACTTCGTTGCGGTTGAGATGGAAGCGGCCGGCTTCGATCTTGGAGATGTCGAGCAGGCCGTCGATCAGGCCGGACAGGTATTCGGCGTTGCGGCGGACCACCCTGATCGCATCGAGGCGCCGCAACGGGATGGCGGGATCGCGCTCCAGGATCTGGGCATAGCCGACCACCGCATTGAGCGGCGTGCGCAGCTCGTGGCTCAGCCCGACGACATAGCGGCTCTTCGCCTTGCTGGCGGCTTCCGCGGATTCCTTGGCCTGCTGCAGCTTCGCGTCGGTTCGCTTGTGCGCCTCGATCTCCTGCATCAGCAGCTCGGTCTGGCGCTGCGTCTCTTCCTCGGCGACGCGCCGGCTCTCGTGCACGAGCACGAACACCCACGCGGCGATGGCGGCGATGATCGAGAGAATGAAGAACACCGTCCACAGCGTCGAGCTTGCAGGATGTCCTGCTGCACGTTCGATTCGAACGAGACCTGGAAGTAGACGAAGCTGAGGACGGCGCCGATGATCGCGGCGAACAGCAGCGAGCACGCCGACATACTGGCTGATGTCGGTGTTCATCGCTTCGACGATCCGCCGCCGGCAGGGTGCGCTCGAGCCAGCCGCCGAGCTGGTTGGCGAGCCTCGCCTCCGGCTTGCAGCAATCGTGGCAGCGGGTTTCGAGCGAACAGCACAGCGAGCAGATCGGGCCGGAATAGGCCGGACATTGCGCCATGTCCTCGGGCTCGAAGGCGATCTCGCAGATGCAGCAGCGCACCGTGGACGCGGCCGGGAACTTCCACGGCTTTCGCGCCAGATAGAATTTGCCGCCGGTGACGAAGGCGATGGCGGGCGCCGCGACGAAAGCGGTCGCCAGGGCGAGGAAGCTCGCGAGCGCCTGCAGGGTGGCGCCGAGCACGCCGGAGAGGCCGAGTATCCCTGCCACGGTCGCGAGGATCATCGCGCCGACGCCGACCGGATTGATGTCGTAGAGGTGGGCGCGCTTGAATTCGATGAAGGGCGGGCTCAATCCCAGCGGCTTGTTGACGACGAGGTCGGCGACCAGGGCTCCGACCCAGGCCACCGCGACGATCGAATACAGCCCGAGAATGTGCTCGAGGACCCGGAAAATTCCGAGCTCCATCAGCAGCAATGCGATCGCCACATTGAACACCAGCCAGACCACGCGCCCGGGATGGCTGTGGGTGAGCCGCGAGAAGAAATTCGACCACGCGATCGAGCCCGCATAGGCGTTGGTCACGTTGATCTTGATCTGCGAAATGATGACGAAGGTGCAGGTGAAGGCGAGCGCGAGCGGCGGGCGAGGAAAACACCGACTGGAAGGCGACCAGATACATCTGGGTCGGTTCCGACGCCTTCTCGACCGGCACGAAATGGCGGACCGCGAGATAGGCGAGGAACGAGCCCGCCAGGAGTTTCAGGAGGCCAGGCACGATCCATCCCGGACCGGCCGCGAGGAAGGCGGTCCACCAGGCGACCGGCCGCCCGGCGCTGCGGGGAGGCAGGAAGCGGAGAAAGTCGACCTGCTCGCCGATCTGCGCGATCAACGAGAACACCACCGTCGAGGCGGCTCCGAACATGAGCAGGTTGAACGACTGGCCTTCCGCTCCCGCGCGGCCGCCATAATGCGTCCACCCCTCGAACGAGCCGGCATCGGACATGGCGATGAAGACGAACGGCAGGATATGCAGGACGAGCCAGATCGGCTGGGTCCAGAGCTGAAGCCGGCTGATGAAGGTGATGCCGTGGGTGACGAGCGGGATCACCACCACCGAACTGACGATGTAGCCGAGGAACAGCGGGACGTGGAACCACAGCTCCAGGGCGAGCGACATGATCGCCGCCTCGATCGCAAAGAACAGGAAGGTGAAGGAGGCATAAATCAGCGACGTGACGGTCGAGCCGATATAGCCGAAGCCGGCCCCGCGGGTCAGGAGGTCGATATCCACGCCATAGGTCGCGGCGTAATAGGCGATCGGGAGCCCCGTCAGGAAGATCAATCCGCCGACCGCGAGAATGGCGCCGGTGGCGTTGGCGAAGCCGTAATTGACCGTGATGGCTCCGCCGATCGCCTCCAGGGCAAGGAAGGAGATCGCCCCGATGGCGGTGTTGGCGACCCGCAGGCTCGACCATTTGCGCGCACTTTTCGCGGTGAAGCGCAGCGCATAATCTTCAAGCGTCTGGTTGGCGACCCACGTGTTGTAATTTCGCCGGACGCGAACGATACGCTGGTGAGCAGTCATGCTGCCGTTCCTGTCCACTGCGTTCGCTTGAACGGTTCCTCCATCTAGTGCTTTGCACCGGCTCCCCGGCGATCCCGGTCATCAGCGCTCGACGCTCATCAGCGTTCGACGCTGCGTTGCAAAATCATCGTTCGCGATTTTTCCGCGTCCGCACCACATCGCCAGGGCCACATCGTCTTACCAAAGCATTTCGCTCAAGACGACCAGCAATATTGCCAAGAATACCAGCAATGTGCGCTGCAAAATGATGCAATAAACTTGCCAAAGCTGTGGCCGGCGATGAAATCCTCCCCTTTTGCGCACGCTGCGCAGCCATCTTTACCGGGAAAAACGCGTAGGGACATACGTCAATTGACGTATGCTGCATTGCACCATTCGCGCCTCACTATCCGGCCGAGGGGCACGAACAGCTCGGCTCCCCGGAATCCATTCCCCACGATCAGCTGAATTGAGGCGTCGCATGTCTTCAGAAAATCGGCCCACGGATCCGCAATCCCCGTTCCGACGCAACTTGCTGCTCGGATCGGCTGCCTTGTCGGCGACAGCCTTGTTGCCGCCTTTCGCGCTTGCACAGCAATTCCCGACCGCAAAAGTGAACACGACCGGGCTTGCAGTGACCGACACCGAGGTCACGGTCGGCATCCTTCATTCGGTCACCGGCACCATGGCGATCTCCGAGACCGGCTCGGTCGAGGCGGAAAAGCTCGCGATCGAGCAGATCAACGCCCAGGGCGGCGTGCTCGGGCGCAAGATCAAGTTCATCCAGGAGGACGGCGCCAGCGATTGGCCGACCTTCGCGGAAAAGGCGAAGAAACTGCTCGTCAACGACAAATGCGCGTCGGTGATGGGCTGCTGGACCTCGGCCTCGCGCAAGGCGGTGCTGCCGGTGTTCGAGCAGTACAACGGCATGCTCTACTACCCCACCTTCTATGAAGGCCTCGAGCAGTCCAAGAACGTGATCTACACCGGCCAGGAAGCCACCCAGCAGATCCTGGCGGGCCTCACCTGGGTGCAGAAGGAGAAGGGCGCCAAGAGCTTCTACCTGCTCGGCTCCGACTACATCTGGCCGCGGACGTCGAACAAGATCGCCCGCAAGCACATCGAGAACGTGCTCAAGCTCAAGGTCATCGGCGAAGAATACTTCCCGCTCGGCAACACCCAGTTCAACTCCGTCATCAACAAGATCAAGCTGACCAAGCCGGACGTGATCTACGCCATCATCGTCGGCGGCTCCAACGTCGCCTTCTACAAGCAGCTCAAGGCGGCGGGCATCGACCTCAACAAGCAGACCCTGATGACCATTTCGGTCACCGAGGACGAGATCGACGGCATCGGCGGCGAAAACATCGTCGGCGCCTACGCCTGCATGAAATATTTCGAGTCGCTCAAGAACGACAACAACAAGGCCTTCGTCTCGGCGTTCCACAAGATGTGGGGCGACAAGACCGTGATCGGCGACGTGACCCAGGCCGCCTATCTCGGGCCCTGGCTGTGGAAGCTCACGGTCGAGAAGGCCGGCAGCTTCGACATCGACAAGGTCGCGGCGGCGTCGCCGGGCGTCGAATTCAAGGGCGCACCGGAAGGCTATGTCCGCATCCACGAGAACCATCACCTGTGGAGCAAGACGCGGGTCGGGCGCGCCCGCACCGACGGCCAGTACGACCTCGTCTACGAAACCGCCGAGCTGATGGAGCCCGATCCCTTCCCGAAGGGCTACCAGTAACGCTGGCCCGAAATGTCGCGGCTTTCCGGATTGCCCACCGGCGAGCCGCAACATCTCCCTCTCCCCGCTCGCGGGGAGAGGGTCGGGGTGAGGGGGCCTATCCACGCGCTCAAACTCGAGGCGAGGCCCCCTCACCCGGCGCGCTGAAGCGCGCCGACCTCTCCCCGCAAGCGGGGCGAGGTGCAGGGCACGGAGACGGTGACTACCAACCACGCAGGAGCTGCAAATGCTCGGAGGATATTCGTTCGGCGAACTGGGTTCGATCCTGGCGATGCAGGGCTTCGCCGGACTGATCCTGTTTTCGGTGTTCCTTCTGATGGCGCTGGGGCTTGCGATCATCTTCGGCCAGATGGGCGTGATCAACATGGCCCATGGCGAGTTCATGATCCTCGGCGCCTACATGACCTATCTGTGCTCCCACCTGGTCCAGACCTACGCGCCGGGCATCTATGTCGGCTACTTCTTCATCGCGATGGTGGTGGCGTTCATCGTCTCCGGCTCGCTCGGGCTCGCGGTCGAATGGCTGCTGATACGCCATCTCTATGCCCGCCCGCTCGACACCCTGCTCGCGACCTGGGGCCTCAGCCTGATCATGCAGCAGGCGTTCCGCTCGATCTTCGGGGCGCGCGAGGTCGGCGTCGAATTGCCGAGCCTGGATGATGGGATCGCTCCCGGTCACCGACACCATCGAGGTCCAGATCAACGGCCTGTTCGTGATGGCGCTCACGCTTGGTCATCACCGGGATCGTGGCGCTGCTGATGTTCCGCTCGCGCTGGGGCCTGCAGGTGCGTGCCGTGGTCTCCAACCGCACCATGAGCGAAGCCGTCGGCATCGACACCCGCCGCATCGATCGCCTGACCTTCGGCCTCGGCTGCGGCATCGCCGGCATCGCCGGCTCGGCCTTCACCATGATCGGATCGACCAGCCCGAGCGCCGGCCAGCTCTACATCGTCGACACCTTCCTGGTGGTCGTGTTCGGCGGCGCCCAGAGCCTGCTCGGCACCATCGCGTCGGCGCTCACCATCTCGCAATCGCAATCGACGCTGGAGTTCTTCATGTCGGGATCGAACGCGAAGGTGCTCACCTTGCTCATCGTCATCGGGCTCCTGATGCTGCGTCCGCAGGGGCTGTTCGTCCTCAAGGTCAGAAGGTGACAACGCATATGTCGGTCGCACTCAAGAACAATCGCAATCTCGAGCTCGTCGGCTTCGCCCTGATCGCGGTGCTGATCCTGGTGGTGTTGCCGCTGCTGCTCGACAACTTCCGGCTCAATCTCGTCGGCAAGTACCTGACTTACGCCTTCGCCGCCGTCGGCCTCGTGCTGTGCTGGGGCTACACCGGCATCCTGAGCCTCGGCCAAGGCGTGTTCTTCGGCCTCGGCGGCTACTGCATGGCGATGTTTCTCAAGCTCGAGGCGTCGAGCGTCGCAAACACCAAGATCCAGTCGACGCCGGGAATTCCCGATTTCATGGACTGGAACCAGATCACCGAGCTGCCGTTTTTCTGGGTTCCGTTCAAGTCGCTGCCGTTCACGCTGATCGCCATCGTCGCGGTACCCATGCTCATGGCCTTCATCGTCAGCGTCGCCATGTTCAAGCGGCGGGTCGGCGGGGTCTACTTCGCCATCATCACCCAGGCGCTCGCCGCGGTGATGACCATCCTCATCGTCGGACAGCAGGGCTACACCGGCGGCATCAACGGCATCACCGACCTGCGCACGCTGCTCGGCTGGGACATCCGCACCGACCACGCGAAATTCGTGCTCTATTTCGTCTGCTCCGGGCTGCTGCTCGCCTCGATGCTGCTCGCGCGCGGGGTGATCAAGAGCAAGCTCGGACGCATCCTGGTCGCGGTCCGCGACAAGGAGGACCGGGTGCGGTTCTCCGGCTACGACGTGGCGAACTTCAAGATATTCGTGTTCTGCCTCGCCTCCGCGCATCGCCGCGATCGGCGGCGCCATGTTCACCCTCCAGGTCGGGTTCATGTCGCCCTCCTTCGTGGGCATCGTGCCGTCGATCGACATGGTGATCTTCTGCGCCGTCGGCGGACGGCACTCGCTGGTCGGCGCGGTGATCGGAACGCTGCTCGTCAACTGGGGCAAGACGCTGTTCTCCGAAAGCTTTCCGGAACTCTGGCTGTTCGCGATGGGCGGATTGTTCATCGCCATCGTGCTGGCCTTCCCGCGCGGGCTCGCGGGCCTGATGACCGATCAGATCCTGCCTTGGCTCGAAAAGCTGCGCGGCGCGCGCCCGGTCCATCCGCAAGCCGCCCCCAGCGCCGCCCCCGCCGAATAGGAGACGAACGCCATGTCCTCCAGCACCGACTTCCTGCTCGCGCTCGAAAACGTCACGGTTTCGTTCGACGGATTCAAGGCCGTCAACGCGCTCAATCTCTACATCGACAAGAACGAGCTGCGCGTCATCATCGGACCCAACGGCGCCGGCAAGACGACCGTGCTCGACCTGATCTGCGGCCGCACCAAGGTGTCGGAGGGGTCGATCAAGTTCAAGGATCAGGAGATCACCGGCCTCAAGGAGCACCAGATCGTGCGCCGCGGCATCGGCCGCAAGTTCCAGACGCCGTCGATCTACGAAGATCTCACGGTGTTCGAGAATCTGGAGATCTCGGTGCCGCGCGGCCGCGACGTCGCCGGCGCGCTGTTCTGGAAGCGCACGCCGGAGGTCATCGAAAAGGTGCGCGAGGTGGCGAAGATGATCTTCCTCGAGGAGCAGATCGACCGCCTCGCCGAGACGCTGAGCCACGGCCAGAAGCAGTGGCTGGAAATCGGCATGCTCCTGGTGCAGGAGCCGGAGCTCCTGATGCTCGACGAGCCGGTCGCCGGCATGAGCGTGTCGGAGCGCGCCCGCACTGCGGAGCTGCTGGAGCTCGTCTCGAAGGGCCGCTCCGTCATCGTCATCGAGCACGACATGAAGTTCGTCGAAAGCATCGCCGACCGGGTGACGGTGCTTCACCAGGGCAAGGTCCTCGCCGAAGGCAGCATGGCGACGATCCAGGACAACCCGCAGGTCAAGGAAGTCTATCTCGGCCACTAGCTGGGTCGATTCGACAACTCGATAGCCACAGACCGCTGGGACCGCTGAGCGCTGGCGTCTCGAATGAGCGTGGCAGGCTTGCCTCGCCGTCCTTTTCGCCATGCATGATCCCAGCGCGCGTCAGTATCCTGCGGTCCGCTGCGGGTCATGCTGTCAAGGAGGACACGCCCGTGCTCGATGTGCGCAATCTCAACGTCGCCTATGGCCAGAGCCAGGTTCTCCATGGCGTCAACTTCACCGTCACGCCGGGCGAGATCGTCGCCGTGGTCGGCCGCAACGGCATGGGCAAATCGACGCTCATGAAGTCGCTGATCGGGGTGATGCCGGCGCGGTCCGGGCAGGTGCTGATCGACGGCGGCGACGTGACCGGCATGCCCAGCCACTCGCGGGTGGCGCGCGGCCTCGCCTATGTGCCCCAGGGGCGCCAGATCTTCGGCACCATGACGGTGCGCGAGAATATCGAGACCGGCCTCGTCGTCACCGGCAAGAGCGAGATACCCGAGGAGATCTACACGCTGTTTCCGGTGCTGCGGGAGTTCGACCGTCGCCGCGGCGGCAATCTTTCCGGCGGGCAACAACAGCAGCTCGCGATCGCGCGGGCGCTGGCGAGCGATCCGAAAATCCTCCTGCTCGACGAGCCGACCGAAGGAATCCAGCCCTCCGTCATCAAGGAGATCGCAAAGCTGCTCAAGGAAATCCGGGCGCTGCGCAATCTCTGCATCGTGGTCTGCGAGCAGGTGCTGAGCTTCATCCTCGAGATCGCGGACCGGATTCTGGTCATGGAGAACGGGCGTATCGTGCACAGCGACACCCGCGCCCATGTCGACGAGGCGGCAATCGCCCAGTTCCTCGCAGTGTGAACCAGGAAATTGCTTTCGCCGGCCCGTGCTCCCACGGGCCGGCGAAAGTCGCGTGAGTGCCGAGAGAACGAGCAGAAGGAGCAGGCAATGCCTAAGACGCTGGTAAAAGTCGACCTCAAGGAATCGCCCTACAAGAACCCGATGATCCACAACCGCTGGCACCCTGACATCCCGATGATCGCGTGGGTCAAGCCGGGCGACGACTTCATCATCGAGACCTATGATTGGACCGGCGGCTTCATCAAGAACAACGAGTTCGCCGATGACGTCCGCGACATCGACCTGACGATCGTGCACTTCCTGTCCGGCCCGATCGGCGTCGAGGGCGCCGAGCCCGGCGATCTCCTGGTGGTCGACCTGCTCGACGTCGGCGCTTCGCCCGACAGCCTGTGGGGCTTCAACGGGTTCTTCTCCAAGAAGAACGGCGGCGGATTCCTCACCGATCACTTTCCGTTGGCGCAGAAATCGATCTGGGACATTTCCGGCCTCTACACCCATTCCCGCCATGTGCCCGGCGTGAAGTTCGCAGGCCTGATCCATCCCGGCCTGATCGGCTGCCTGCCGGACCAGAAGTTGCTCGACACCTGGAACAAGCGCGAGATCGATTTCATCGCGACCGATCCCAACCGCGTCCCGCCGCTCGGCACTGCGCCGTTCGCTGCGACCGCCCATGCCGGCACCGCCAAGGGCGAAGCGAAGGCGAAGGTCGCGGCCGAGGGCGCCCGCACCGTGCCGCCGCGCGAGCATGGCGGCAATTGCGATATCAAGGACCTTTCGCGCGGCTCGAAGATCTACTTCCCGGTCTATGTGAAAGGCGCCGGCCTCTCCATGGGCGACCTGCATTTCAGCCAGGGAGATGGCGAGATCACCTTCTGCGGGGCCATCGAGATGGCCGGCTGGCTGCACCTCAAGGTCGAGATCATCAAGGACGGCATCGCGAAATACGGGATCAAGAACCCGATCTTCAAGCCGTCGCCGATCACCCCCACCTACAACGACTACCTCATCTTCGAGGGGATTTCGGTCGACGAGTGGGGCAAGCAGCATTACCTCGATGTCCACGTCGCCTACCGCCAAGCCTGCCTGAATGCGATCGAATACCTCTCGAAGTTCGGATACTCGAAGGCGCAGGCCTACGCGATCCTCGGAACCGCGCCGGTGCAGGGCCACATCTCCGGCGTCGTCGATATCCCGAACGCCTGCGCCACGCTATGGCTTCCGACCGACATCTTCGACTTCGACGTGATGCCGAACGCATCAGGTCCCATCAAGCATATCAAGGGCGGGATCGATATCCCGACGTCGCCCGACAAGTAGACGGGGACGCGCGAAACGCGGCGGCATGGAGAGTGCCGCCGCGTGAAGAAAACGAATTGGTCATCTTGGCAGGCCATCTTGGCTGGTCCTGGAGGAGAACGTCATGCCGGTCTACGAATATCTCTGCAGGGATTGCGGGCCGTTCACGCAGATGCGCTCGATGTCGGAATACGAGCTGCCGTTCGATTGTCCCAAGTGCGAGGCGAGCGCGCCGCGCGTCATTCTCACTGCGCCGCATTGCTCGGCCGTGTCGGCGCAATCGCGGATTGCGCACGCCACCAATGAGCGCAGCGCGGACCAGCCGCGCACGCTGTCCTCGATGCGCGATTCCCATGGCGCCGGCTGCTCGTGCTGCTCCGGCCGATCGTCGCGGCTCCTCAAGCGCG